>CANNIZ010000008.1 GCA_947505245.1 Pseudomonadota bacterium
ACGGATGATCTGCACGCGACCTTCAAGACGCAGCACCCCAGCGTGCCCATGAGCCGCACCAGCGTGCTGCGAATCCTGAACGGTACCGACCTTCGACCGCACCGAATGCAGGTCTGGATGCACAGCCCCGACCCCGATTTCCGCGTGAAGGCCAACGCGATCTGCGGGTTGTACCTTCGGCCGCCAGCGGGAGTCACGTTGTGCATCGACGAGAAGACCGGCATGCAGGCCCTGTCCAGGCGCTTCGCGACGAAATGGCCGACCGTCGGTCAGTGGGGCCGGCGCGAGTTCGAGTACAAGCGCCACGGCACCGCGACGCTGTTCGCCGCGTTCGAGGTCGGAAGCGGTCGAGTGTACGGGGAGGTGCGGAAGAAGCGGAAGGCCGCGGATCTGATGGCCTTCATGGAATCGGTCGCACGCCAATACCCGAGTGGCGACGTGCACGTCGTTTGGGACAACCTCAACATCCACTACGACGGCGCCGACGAGCGGTGGACGCGCTTCAACCGCCGGCACGACAACCGCTTCCATTTTCACTACACGCCGATCCACGCGTCCTGGTTGAACCAGGTCGAGCTCTTCTTCAGCCGCGTCGAGCGCCGCGTCCTGCGGCACGCGAGCTTCAGCAGCGTGCAGCACCTCACGACCGAGGTTCTCGGCTACATCGCGCATTGGAACGCACGCGAGCGCAAGCCGTACCGTTGGAAGTTCCGCGGATTCCCGCTAGAACTGGCCCGGTCGGCCGCTTGAACCCTCGGCCGACAGTCGGGTTCGGCATGGCGATCGACATGGACAAAGAGGTGCGCACGACCGAGAGCGCCCTCGCTGAGCGCGGTCTCTCGCACGTCACCGTCACGAAGCGAGGCAAAGCCCTGACGCTCCTCATCGACCACGACGATGCTGACGTTCGTATGACCCACGTCTCCGGGAGAACGTGGCGCCTCGACGTCCACCACCACACGGGCAAGTGGGAGCAGACGCCCTTCACGGGCGACATCGACGAGTTGATCGACGCCGCGCTCAGCCTCGGCCGGCTCGACGACTACTGATCGGCCGCCGAAACTTGCCGGGCCTGGCGCGGCCACAACGGCGACCATGGTCGACCTTCCTCCGACTTGTGGCCGCGAAGAGACCCATCCGGACCACCGATCCGGCCAGAGTCGCCCCGATGGTCCCACCATCCCCCGCGTTGTGGCCGCGAACACGGCCACAACGGCGACCATGGTCGACCTTCCTCCGACTTGTGGCCGCCGCGACTCGCCGACGACCGGCGGGGCCGCCGAAACTGGCGACACACTTACGATCCGGCGTACTAGCCGGCTTTGCGGACCACAACGAGGATGGCGAATTCGGCGACCTCCCATTTCTCAAAATGCCGCCGCCGCCGAGGCAGTGCGTGTCGATGCGTCAGACCGACTCCCGTGGCGACACGGCGTCCGTTCGGCGTCCGCATCGGACCGCCATGTTGCGAACCGCATCGAACACAGGTTGAAACGCCGCCATGTCATGTCGTGCACATGTCATGTCCACAACCCGGAGCATTTCATGTCGGACCTGAATCTCGCGTCGTTCCGCGATCATCTCGCCGCCATGTTGGGCGACATGCCCACTGAAGTCGTCGACTGGCGGGCGTCGATGTTCAGCCATGCCCGTCCCGATCGACAACTTGCCAACACGGCCGCCAAGCTGGTCGCCATGCCGGACGGCGGCATCCTGATCGCCCTGATCCGCGGCGGCAACGCAGACGTGGCCGGAGCCCAGACAGCTGCAGTTCGACAGCTCGAAAGCAGCGCGCCGGGCGCCGTGATCGACGTGAGCGCAGTCCCTTTGATCGAGGGCCTCGCGATCGCGTTCCAGCTTAGGCACATCGCGGCGGTGCGGGGCGTGAGTGGTGAACTCGACGCCATCGCGGGCGCGGGCCTCCACGATCTCGATCCCGCCGCCATCGATGCGCTTCGCCCGTTTGCGCGGAGCCGCGAGGACGACTTCATGGACGTGTGGACTCCCGATCAGCGCCTCCTGCTCGACGCCCGCGCGGCAGTCGTGGTCGACGAGGACTCCGCGCCCACCGTCGCCGGGCTCGTCGCCCTCGGACTGGAGCCGTGGCGGCACGTTCCCGGCATGCGCGTGCTCGTCCGCGACGGTGGGGCGCGCTGGGTCGTCGGCAACGCACGCCAGCTCCCCGGCCGCGTCGCGCAACAGCTCCTGCCCGCGGGGCCGTGCGCCGAGGTAGTGGCCGAGCTGATCACGAACGCGATCGCGCACCGTGACTGGACCGACGACGCCCGTCACCTCCCGATCGAGGTGCATCGCCGCGGCCGCGAGATCGACGTCAAGAGCCCCGGCGCGTTCACCGCCTCCGAAGGTCGTCTCACCGAAGGACATGGAGTTCCGGGACAACGTCGACGACGAGGATCTCGAACCCGTCGACGCCTCCTTCGTCTGGTCGCCGAACCCCGGCTTCCCCGCGTACCTGCGCCAGGTCCGCAGCAACGCCGGCGTCTCCCTGCGCGACGTCGCCGCCGCCCTCGGCATGTCCTACTCGTGGCTCGCGCGGCTGGAGACCGGCGGATCCGCCCGTCCACCGAGCGTCGGCCGGTTGAGCCAGATGGCCGACCTCTACGGCGTGGACATCAGCGAGATGCTGCACGAGGCCGGTGTTCGCGTGGAGTTGCCCGCTGATCACGACGCGAACGCTTCGCTCGACGCGAAGTTCGCCGCCGTGCTGCTCCATCCCGACCTGCGCCCGCCGCTGTTCACCGAAGATTCGATCCACTACGTCCCCGACCGCGTGAAACAGCAGTGGCTCGCGTTCGCCGAGAAGCTTGCCAAACACAAGGAACCCGCCGCGTTCCTGGCCCGCATCCTGCGGACCGCCAAGAGGAGCTCGTGACGTGAACCTCGTCTCGGGGCCGGGGAAACATGGGAACCGAACGCAGCGAACTCCATCGGTCGTGGTGCCTACACCTCGGTATGCCCCTCGACCCCTCCACCTGGCTGCGCCACCGCGACGTCGTCGCGCACCTCCACGTCGATCCGAAGACCCTCCGCGCGCGGATGGCCGAAAACCCGCCACACCTCGAGCCGCCGTGGATCAACGTCGGCAGCCTGCGCCGCCCCGACTACCGCTGGCGCGCTGAGGGCGTCGACGCCTGGTGGATCGCGGTGAACCGCTGGCGCTCGCCCGACCCGACGGCACCGCCCGAGCATCCCCAGAGCCGCCGGCCGCGCGCCAAGGCCGCCAACTCCGGCAGCATCGTGGCGATGGTGCGCGCCCAGCTGAAGGACGCAGCGTAGCGCTCCACGGTGGGAACCGTTTGGGCCTTCCCAGAACCCGAAGATTACGTCAAGTTCAGGGGGTCGGCGCGCGCCGCGCCGTGCGAGGGCTCCGTAGATGTCGAGTATTGAACGACGTAATGACGCATGGCGCATCCGTTGGCGCGACCCCGACGGCACGCCGCACAGCCGCCAGCTCCCCACCCGTCGCGCGGCGACCGATCTCCAGCGCGAGATCGACGACGCGATCGCGCGTGGCCACCGCTGGGAGGCGCGCGACGCCCACCCGCAGGCAGACCTGCGGCCGCTGCTGGCGGACTACGGCGCCGAGTGCGCACGCGTGCTGAAGCCTGAGACGGCGATCCGCTACGCGAGGGCCCTCGACATGTTCCAGCGCTACCTCGACAAGACGCTCGGGCCGGGCGCACCGCTGCCTCCAACGTTGTTCACGCGGCGGCTGCTCGCCGACTGGTACGCCGATCTGAAGCACGGCGGCATGCACGGCGCGGATCGGTGCGACGCCACCCGGCGCAAGATCGTCGAGATCGTGCAGCTCGCCTGGAAGTGGCTGTACGACAACGACGAGACCGGCGCGGACGTGCCGCCGCCGCGCACGCTTCGCATGGCGCGGGAGCCCTCGAAGCCCACGGTCGCGCCGACCTGGGCCGAGATGGATGCCTGCATCAGCGCGATGAAGGGCTGGCAACACGATCTCGGCGTCCTGCTGCGGTTCACGGGCCTGCGCGTGCACCAGGCGATGTCGTTGAAATGGAGCGACCTCGACCTGAAGAACGCGCGCCTCGTCGTCCGCGGTGAGCTGGGCAAGAGCCCTCAGGAACAGCGGGGCCGCATCGTCCCGGTCAGCAAGCACCTCGTCACGCAGGTCGCCGAGTGGGACCGCGACGACACCGGCTACCTCGTCGTGTCGAACCGAAAGCGTGAGCACCGCAACGAGCGGATGGCCCGCGCGCGCGACGTGGAGCGCGCCTGGAAGCGCGCCGGCGTGCGGGAGGACGCGTGGATCGGACGGCCGCACCACGCGTTCCGGAAGGGGTTCGTGAGCGAGCTCAAGCGGGCCGGCGCTGACAGCGACGCCGTCGAGTTCCTCGTCGGTCACAGCCTCGGGCTGCGCGGCGTGTACATCGATCCGGACGCTCTGCCGCTGCGAGGCGCGGTCGATAAGATTCCGGACCTGCACAGCCAGCCGGTGTTTGGCGCGCTCGACGCCGCTGACCCGCGTCCGGTGCGAGAGATCACGCTCGATGATCAACCGTGTCCCAGCCGTGTCCCGACCTTCAGGATCACACGCCGGAACACCGTTCGAATGTCAACGTTGACGCGCCTGGACGGAGGCGGAGGGATTCGAACCCACGGACCCCGGAGGGCCTCCAGTTTTCAAGACTGGTGCCTTAAACCGCTCGGCCACACCTCCACGGCGCGTCCGTTCCTGCAGTATGCCGCGCCCCAAGGGTCGTCAACGCGGCGGGGCGGAACGCCGCTCACGCGAACAGGGACTTCGCGTTGCCCCCGAGCACGCGCTCGAGGTCGGCGGGCGGCACGGCGCGCGCGGCGAGCCGCAGCAGCTCGCGGTCCCAGGCGTACGGGAGGTTCGGAAAGTCGGTGCCGTACAGGATGCGATCGGGCCGCGCGTCCACGAGGTCCCACGGGACGGGGTGGGGGAAGTAGCCCGCGACGGCCATCGTCGTGTCGAGCCAGAGGTTGTCGAAACGCTCGAGCAGGTGCAGGTACGCGGCGGTCTCGTCAAAGCCGAGGTGGGGCACCACGAGCTTGAGCTTCGGGTGGTCGCGCAGCACGCGCTCGACGCGGTCCACGCTGCAAAGCGCGTGGGGGTCGCACTTGTACGCGGGCGACTTTGGCTCGCGCCCGGCGTGCATGACGAGCGGTCGCCCGGCGGCCGCGCACGCCTCGTACACCTCGACCATGCGCGACTCGTCGGGGGCGAAGCACTCATGGCAGTGGAGCTTCACGCCTCTGTGGCCGGCGGCGAACGCGTCAGCGAGGATCGCTCTCGCGCCGGGCTCGCCAGGGAACACCGTCGCCATCGGCACGACGGCGGGTTCCTCGGCCGCGAGCTCGGCGACGAACGTGTTGAGCGCGCGCGCCATGCCGGCCTTGTGCGCGTAGTGCAGCGCGACGACGCGTTCGACGCCGCGGTCGAGCTGGAAGCGCACGGTCTCGCGCGCGTACAACTTGTACCGGATCGGCCAGCCGTGCTCCTCGAACCACGCCCACACCGCGTTGAACAGGCGATCGGGGAACACGTGGACGTGGGCGTCCCACACGGGCGGCAGGCCATCGGGGAGCCGCGCGCCTTCAGGGTCGCCGAGGGCCTGCAGCTTCGTCGGCAGCGCGCCGCAGGTGCAGCCGGGGACGGGCTCGTCGGTCACCGGGCTACCCGCTCGATCGCCTCGAGCACGGCTTTGGGGGGCACGACCTCCTTGAACGGGATGATCGCGCCGGCGAAGCCCTCGAGATCGCCATCGCCGTCGTCGCCGAGCAGCTTGCGGCTGACGGCGAGCACGAGGTTTCCAGGGCCGTGGCGCTTGAGCAGCTCGGTGCGGTTCTTGAGCCAGTCCTTGCGCCAGTAGCCGACGACCTCGAGCCAGGCGGTGCGCTTCCCGTGGGTGAACTTCAAATCGGGGAGCACGATGCTGCGGCCGTCGAGATCGAGCGGCTCGGTGCGATCGCTCACGACCCACTTCGACTCGAGGCTCGGCCAGCGGTCGACGAGGCCCTGCTGCTCTTTGCTCACCCACGCGCCGTTGTCGGGGAGATGCGAGACGAGGCCATCTTCGTTGGAGAGCGCGAGGACGCGCTTGAGCGCGCGCTTGGTCCACACGATGTCCGCTTCGAGCGTCCACGCGCCGTCCTGCAGCAGCAGCGCCGGCAGGAATTGGGCGAGCTTCAGGCCGTAGCGGGTGGACTGCGAGAACATCGACATCGGGCCGTCGAGCGACAGCACCACGTCTTTTCCGACGCGCTTCGCGGTGTGCACCAGCTGGTGGAATTTCACCCACCGGAACAGCTGCTTGAGCCGCTCCGGGCGCGGATCGACGAGGATCACCCGCACGGCGGTGGCGTGGAGCAGCACGGACTGCGCGAGCGCCGTGTCGTACCGCGCGAGCAGCGTGTCGGCGTCCAACACGTCACACCCGGTAATCTCCTGTTCGTCAGGCCGATCGGCGTACAGCGCGGCCGCGAGTGCTGTGGCCTCCGTGCCGCGCGTGGCGGCCTCCGCCGCGAGGACGTCTGCGGCGACGGGGCGCCCGAGGGGGCCGGCTTCAAGCGCGACAGGCCCCATCACGGCGGCTCGTCGGAACACCGCGAGGCGCTGCTCGACCGGGTCGCCGTCGACCGCGACGACGAAGTCGCTGCGATCTTCGAGTACGCGCGCGAGGCCCTTCCACAGCTTGTGATCGCGGCTGTCGCCGATCACGCTCTTGACGCTCTCTTCGATGCGCGCGCGCGGCCAGCGCTCCTCGGCGGCGGAGGTGAACACGCCGACGAGGGCCTCGGCGGCCTCCCGCGCGACGGGTCGGTCGGCGACGAACTGGGGCACGATGTTCGGCCCGGCGAGGCGGACGCGAAGGAGCGGGGAGGGGATCACGCCGGCCATCCAGCGGGTTCGCGGACGATCGGGTCGCGTTCAGGCATCGAGACCGAGCGATTCGAGCCACAGCGCGCGCACGCCGGGGCCCAGGCGGCTCGTGCGGATCGACGTCAGGTAGGCGGGCGGCGGCCCCTCGTTCCACGTGTGGGGCAAGAGCTTCGCGAGGAACACGCGCAGCGCGACGTGGTCGGGCGTGAGCTGCAGGAATTCGCGGGTGATCTGCGTCACCACCATCAGCCCGTCGGGACGCCGCGCGACGGCGCGCAACATCTGGTTCGCGAGCGCCACGCAGAAGCCGCTCGCGTCGCCGTCGGGAGCCATGCACAGCCGGGCTACCCACCGCGCGAGGTCGTACCAGCTCCACGCCTCGGAACTCCCGAGGCGCTCGGCGGCCTGCTGGCAGATGACCCGGTCGGCATCGTCGGTGGGCGGTGCCTCCCCGAACGCGACGACCGTGGCGTCTACGGTGTCTTCGTTGAACGCGCCGGGCTCCTGGGCGGTGACAGCGAGCCACATCCACACGTGCGAGACCCCGGGCTGTTCGGCGAGCTCGGCGACGGCCGCGGCCACGTGTTTCGCGGGGAATTTCAGCGTGGGGAAGGCCTCGGTGAGGAGCTCCCGCGCGAGCGGTTCGACGAGCGGGCCGGCTTCCGGGAGCCAGATCGCGATGTCCTCCAGGCGCGCGACCGCGTCCGTGCCGAGCGTCGACGCGCGCGACTGTTCGGCGGCCAGGTAGTAGCTGTGCACGCGGGCGGGGTCTTCGGGCCGCGCCGGCCGTAGCAGGTCCGCGAGCAGGTCGCCGTTGGCCAGCGGGCCGACCAGCTCGGCCCAGGTGAACGCCGCAGCTTCGTTGCGGATGCTTTCGAGCAGCTGATCCTGCTTGAGCGACGGGGCGTAGCGGCCAGTGCGGATCCGCGCCCATTGGGCGAGGGCGGCATGTTGCGGCGAAGGGCCGTCTTCGTCAGGCTCGGGTGAGAGTCCGCGCCACAGCTGGGCCATGGCGTGGTCGGGATTGGGTGTGCTCGCCAGCGCGTCGATCACAGCGCGCAGCGCTCCGGCCGTTCGGGTGCCCGTAGGGAGCGCGAGGAAGCTGTGGACGATGGTGGTGCCGCCCTCGGCGCCCACGCGGCGTCCGTTCGCTGACAGCATCTCGCTCGCGGCGAGCGAGGACTCGTGGCGCTCCACGAGGGCCACGGTGACCTCCTGCCACAACGAGGCCCGCGTCGGGGCGTCGAGCAGCGTGTGGCGGCTGCCGACCACGTTGGAGAGCAGCTCGAGGGGCACGGTGGCGTCTTCGGCGGAGCGCAGCACGTCGATCAGGAACGCCGCCCACGAGCCGGCCGCGTCCCCCATTCCGCACGGGTTCATCGCGCGGCAGAGCTCGGGCGACGTGGTCGCGGGGTCAAGGTGGGGCAACACACCGACGAGCGCGCCCGACCGCTCCGGCTCGGCTCGTTTTGCGAGCAGCTTCCAGGGCTTGACGTCCTGGGTGCGCGCGGTGACGGCCGCGAGATCGGACAACGCCGAGCCGCGCATGGAAGCCCCGGCTTCGAGCCGACGGCACACGGCGCGCACGGCCCCGTCGGGGTCCTCGTCGAGCTGCTGTTCTCCGAGCGCCGACACGCCCGGCACGCCGCCTGCGAGGTGGGCGCGCACGCCGTCTGCCCAGGGGTCGCTCGACTCGGGGGACTCGCGGCTGGTGAGGTAGGCGCACGCCTCGACCGCCTCGGGATCCTTGTTCAGGAGCCGGTCGAGGATGTACGCCGCGACGATGTCGCTCTCGACGCCCGCCGGAGCGTCTGCGTGGACGTGGCCGAACCCCTTCGCTTCCTGGGCGACGAACACGAGGTCCCACGCCGAGGCGCGAGGGGCGACCTGGAGCGTGGAGATCCGCATGCGCGGGCGCCAGGACGGGGGCATGCTCGTCAAGATCGCGAGCGCGAAGCTGCGCGCCGGGGCGCCGATGTCGGTGTGATCTTCCTGCCACAGGGGGACGATGGCGACGGGCCGCTTGCGGCGACGAAGGGCCGCGATGGTGGCGGCGACGCAGGCGCAGGTGTTGTAGACGTTGCCGAACAGCGGCATCGCGTCGCGGATCAGGTTCCTTAGCGGGAGCGCCGGAGCGACGTGCGCGTTGTCGTCCCCTTCGTGGGCAAACGCGTCATCGTCGCGCCACAGCCACGCCGGGTGGAACAGGCGCTCGCGGTCTTCGGGGCGCCCGATCCGCCACAACGTCCCTTCGTGTCCGGTGCGTCCAACCGCCCACCGCCCATTCTTGAGCGGGAGGTGGTGCTCTGCGAGCGCGGTGTGGGGAGGCGCGATGCTCTCGAGGAGGTTGATCTCTTCGGCGTCTACGGCGCCAGCGCGCGAGACCTCGACGGCCGCGGTGCGGTCGTGCGGAATGAATACGCGAGGCAGGATAAGCGCCATTTATTCCATCTCTTTCGTGAGGTCAGTCCAGGATTCGTCGTTCGGGTCGACGCGGAGCGCCTCGGCGATGTCGGCCAACGCCTGCCGTTCTGCCGCGTTGACGGCGAACGCGAGCCCGAACAGCCCGCCCGCCGCACGGGCGACGACCTCGCAGTAGCCAAGGACGGCCTCCACGGTGGACGCGTCAAGGCCCGAGTCGAGCCCGCCTCCGCGCTTCGCGAGCGCGACGATCACGGTGGACCCGCGCGCGAAGTACGCGTCGGACGGAGCATTGGTGAGCCAACCCTCGAGCGTGCGTGCGGTCTCGTCGTCGACGAAGCCGCCCTGCCTCGCGATGGTGAGGATCGCGGTTCGCTCGGCCGGCTGAACGCCTCCGTCCGCCCACGCGACCCGTGCGAGCGGCAACAGCGCGATGACGCGGCAGTTCGTCTCGTCAATACCGAGGTAGTGCAGCGAATCGACGAGCTCGCGGTCGTCCATGGGTCACCTCTTCCGGGAGATTAGCGTATTCCCGGTGGGTAGATCAGCACCACGACGCGCGCGTTCTTCGTCTGCCCGGCGACGGTGTCGTTGCTCGCGATCGGCTTGTACGGGCCCCGGGTTGCGAGCGTCACCATCTCGGGCGGCACACCGAATTTGGTCTCGAGAGCGTCGGCGACCAGGGTTGCGCGAAAGTACCCGACGTCGGTGAGATCCGCGTAGTCCTTGGCGATCAGCGGCGGCGCGACGTCGGACGTGTGGCCCTCGATCACGACCGAGAGATCGCGATGGGACGCCAGCGCGCTGCCGAGGAGGTCGAGGGTGACGTAGGCCTCTTCGCGGATGGAGACGCCGTCGGCGCCGAACAGGTGCGTCTCGGGCAGGGTGACCGTGGTGACCACCCCGGTCGAGGCGACGGTGACCTCCTTCGACACGATGATCTGGCGGAGCTCCGCGTAAAGCGGGGCCGGCTTCCCGCCTTCCGCGCACTGGCGACTCTCGGCCTCGAGCTGCCTGGTGCGCTCCGTCAACGCGATGATCTCGCGCTCGAGCTGGCCTTCGATGCCGCGCCCGTCGGGGTAGACGGTGGGCTTTGGACAGCCGAGGAGGAGCACAGAGATGAGCGCGCCGCGGGCGCGGCCGGTCACGAGAAACACGGGTCCAGTCCCCAAACCGTCGGGTGCGGCGACTTCCCCGAGGCCCGCGTGCGACCCGAGCCCCGAACATCAAGCCAGCGACGGGCCCACCGGCGGGCGCCCTCTGGAAACCGCCAGTCCCAGGTGCCTTCTTTGCGCGCGCGCGCCTTCGTCATCCAGTGCAGGTGGAGCGGGTGCTCTTCGACGGGCTTCCCGGCGTGCGGCCCGTCACGAAATACGACACGGCCGGTGTTGTCGACGGCGAACGGGCCCTCAGCGGGTGGGGGACCGACGGCGTTCGCCCAATCCAGCAGCGCGACGAGGTCGTCCGTGACGTCGTGTCTGCGCGCCATCTCGATCAGCGCGCGTCCGGTCGCTTCGGCGTCGTTCGTGGCGCGATGGGCGCCCTGGAGCGACACGTCCAGGCGCTGGCAAAGCGCCGCGAGCTTGTGCTCCTTCGCGTCCTTGAACACGGACCGCGACACGTCGACGGTGTCGATCTCGGCGAGCGGTTCGGGCCACTGTTGGCCGAGCCGGCGGAACTCGTTGCCGAGCGCGTTGCGATCGAAGGGGTAGTTGTGCGCGACGGTGATCTGCCCGTGCAACAGCCGCCGGACCTCCTCGGCGATCTCGGAGAACGGCGGCTTGTCGGCCACGTCCTTGTCCGTGATTCCCGTGACTTCGGTGGACGCCCGCGGGATTGGGATGCCGGGATTCACCAGCCAGGAGTGCACTTCCTGGCTCGAGACGCGACCGTCATGACCCACCCACAACGCGACGGCGGCGAATTCGACGACGCGGTCGCCGCCGAACAGATCAAGGCCTGTGGTCTCGGTGTCGAACGCGATGATGGCTTTGTCCTTCCAGCGCATCGCGCCTAGACCGCCACGTCGGCATCGAGCAGGTACCAGGCGCCGTTACTGCCGCGAAGCCACCGCTGGTGGACCGTCGCGATGCGCTTCTGACGCAGCACGAACTGCGCGACGAGGAGGAGGACGAGGCCGATGATTCGGATCAACACGACCGCGATCGCCGCCACGACCATGAACCACTGCGGGATCGACGAGAACTCGATCTGGGTCTCGGTCTCGGCGTAGTCGCCTTCCAGTCGGGTGACGACGGGGTTGGTGACGACCCGAATCTGCCGCTGCTGCCCGCCGCCGCCGCGAATGAACGCGGCCGTCCACGCCTTGAAGGTCTGGGGTGAGCCGAGCTCGTGGGCGCCTGGGGTCACGATGACGGGGATCAACTCGGGGACGCTGACGGGGAGCTGGCGCGCGGTTGGGCTCAGGATGGTCCACGCGTACGGGGGGCGCATCGCGATCGAGCGCCAGTAGGTGAGGGCGGCCTTGTCGCAGTCGGCCGGCTGGTCGCGATCGCCGAGGCGGGCGTCCATCGCGAGGAAGATGACGCCGAGCAGCGCAGCGACGAGGCCGAGGATGCCAGCGACGATGCCGATCACGAGGGCGTCGCTTCCCGCGGACGTCACGCTGAACGCGGCGCCTGCCATGGCGACGAGGCCCACGAGGGTTGCGGCGATCGGGGCGACGCGAAACCGGCCGCCGCGCTGGCTTCGGTCGGCCTCCAACGCCATGCTGTTCCCGACGTGCGCGGCGAGGGCCCTCCGCGCGGCGTCGAGGTCCAATTTACGGGCGGATCCCGCCGCGCCTGGCTGCGTTCCTGTCGAACGGTACGTCCCCGGTTCGGCAGCAGGCGCGAACGGGTTGTCCGATAGGCCGGAGGCCGGTCGCGGGGAGTCGCTCACAGGGTGAGGCCGCCATCGACGTCGACGCACTTGCCCGTGAAGTAGTCGCACTCCACGATGAACTTGAGCGCGAGGAAGATCTCGTGCGGCTTGCCGGCGCGGCGCAGGGGTACGCCCTTGAGCATGCCTTCGAGCACTTCCGGGCGCATGCCCTGGAGGATCGGCGTGTCGATGAAGCCCGGCGCGATCGCGCCGACGCGGATGCCGTAGCGTGCGAGCTCGCTGCCCCACAGCTTCGTGTCCGCGATCAAGCCGGCCTTGGCTGCCGAATAGTTGCTCTGGCCCGGGTTGCCGTGCCGGGAGATCGACGAGATGTTGATGATGACGCCGCCCTTCTGCTTGGTCTCGATCACCTTCGCGGCGAATTCGCGCGTGATCAGGAACGGGCCGGTGAGGTCGACCGCGATGACCTGATTCCAAGCCTTGAGGCTCATCTTCTTGACGGTGCCGGACTCCTTGTCTTCCTTGACGAGCAGGCCGTCGCGGAAGATGCCGGCGTTGTTGACGACGACGGTCATGCCGCCCATCGCGGCCCAGGCGTCGCTGATCAGCTTGGTGACTTCTTCTTCGTTCGACACGTCGCACTTGAACCCGTGCACTTTACCGGGCAGGTCCTTGGCCGCCGCGATCGTGGCAGCGATTCCCTCGTCCGCGACGTCGCAGAACGACACCGTGGCGCCCGCCTGGGCCAGGTTGAGGACGAATTCGCGACCCATTCCGCTTCCGCCGCCGGTGATCAGTGCTTTTGCGCTTTCGATGTTCATGTGGCCTCCGAGAGGCCCGTCTCATAACCGGACGCGGGATAGGTGTTCCCGCGGAGGTTTTTTTGTTCGAAAGTCGCGGAGTTGCCTTGGGAGTCGTGGCCGCCGTGTTCGCGCTGGTGGTCGGCTACCTGCTGGGGCAGGCGACGGCTTCGCTGCCGCCGCCGGTGGTGGCCCCGGCGCGCGCCGATCGAATGACGGCGGAGGCGGCCGAGGTTCGCAGCGCTGACCTCGCGTTCCGGGACGCGCAGATCGGTGGGCTCACCGTCCGACTCGGCGGGGGCCTCGCACCGTGGAAGGGCGTGCTGGCTGCGCACGAGCGGCCGTCGCGGTTCTACGAGGACCTCGTCGCCGCACGAACGGCCTGTCCGTTGCGTGCGAACGTCGTCGGCGTCGAATGCAGCGAGCCGCCGTGCATCGCTCTGCTGCGACAGGTCGAGGGCGACGTCGCCGCAGCGATCGCGGACTGCCCCTCCTGGGCGGCGGTCCTGCCGTCGCCGCGCGTCGAATCGTCGAAAATTGCGTGTCCGAGCGGGCGGGAGGAGGTGGTGCTGTTCGTTTCGCCGGCCGCTGGTGAGCGCACGCCCGAGGTCGCCGCCGTCGAAGATGCACGGCTCGCGCTGCGGCGAGCGGCGCTGAAGGACGGCTGGCGCTGCACACAGTCGATGATGGATGTGGCAAACTGACCTGCGGAGGACCGATGATCGGGTTGTTATTCGCGCTGGCCTGTCATCCCGCGGTTGAGGCCGAACCCGTCGCCGCCGCCGTGGGCGAGGCGTTCGTGCCCACGGACGTGCAGGCGGACATGATCCGTCGCCTCTCCATGCGCGATGGAGCGCAGCCGTGCGCTGAGGTCGAGGCGGGCTCGGTGGATGCGGCCTCGGATCTGCAGGTCATCGTGCAGCGCGTAGAGCTTCCGCCGGTCGTCCCGATGCGCGCCGCCGAATGCCTGATCGCGAAGGGTGACGTCGCCGAAGGCGAGCTGATCCGCTGGATGAGCGGCGAGGATACGCGCGGGCTCGCGATGTTGCTCGCGGATCGAATCGACACGCTCCAGGCCCCGCTCGCGCAGCGGGTCGTCGCGAGCGGCCTCGCGGGGCCCCACGCCGAGGTCGTTCGGGCTCGGGTGCTGAAGTCAGCGGCGCCGGAGCTTCGCGCGCTCGCGGGAGGTTCGCTGTGAGGCTCGCGCTCCTGGCGCTGGTCGCGTGCAAACACCCCGGCTCGGACGTCGTCGATGGCGATGCGGAGATGCGTTCGATCGAGCACCCCGCGACGGTGAGCGTAGACGGTTGGGCGACGCTGGAGGTCGCGGTCGCCGACGGCGACACGTCGTTTCTCGTCAACGCGTCAGGGGGCGACGTGTTGTCGCTCGACCACATCATCGATCCGAACGGCGATATCGCGCTCAACTGGGAAGACTGGACGGGCCACCGTACGCTGACGAACGCGTTCTTCCCGTGTGACGAAGACTCCTGTGTGACGGACTTCGCGGTGAACTGGCCGGTCCGCGCCGAAGACGGACCTTTGGTGCCCGGCGCGTGGCAGGTCGTAGTCGCCACCACGGACCCCGACTTCAACTGGCTCAGCGGCGGCGTGGTGAACGCGACCACGCTCGTAAAGCGGGATCCCGATCTCGCCCTGTCGACCGTGCCGGTCAACATCGTCTACGCCGCGGGTGTGGGCGACAACGCGGAGGTGGTCGCGGCGGTCGAGGGCGCCGTCGAACACTGGCGCGGGATCTGGGCGCCGTACGGGCTCACGCTCGCGGAGCGGTACTCGACGAGCGACGTCGACGCGCACCTCGCGTACCCGTCGAGCGGTGATGATGCGCTACGAGCGGCCTCAGCGACGAGCGAGGTCGGCGAGATCACCGTGTTGATCGGTGAAGACCTCGGCGGAGCCACGTCGTACCTCGGCATGGCGGGCGGCATCCCTGGCGCGCTCGTGGAGGGGCCCCGCTCCGGGGTGGTGGTCGGCTGGCTCGCGGGTTCCGGGACGGACGCGCAGTTCACCGAAGAAGAGATCGTCATCATGGCCGGCACGATGGCGCACGAAGTCGGGCACTTTCAGGGGCTCCTGCACCCGGTCGAATCGACCTACACCGCGTGGGACGCGCTCGACGACACGCCCGAGTGCGGCGCGCGGAGTGGGTGCGAGCGGGACGTCGGCAACAACCTGATGTTCCCCTACACGGTGCTCGACATCGGTCCACAAGAAGACCTGAGCGCCGGCCAGGTCGGCGTCATCATGAATTATGTTGGTTCGCCCTAGGGATAGACGGGGAGCGGCTCGCCATGGGACGCCGCGACGAGGCTCGCCCAGAGATCCGTGAAGAACGAGGTGAGTCGTTCGTTCTCGTCGGCCGGCGTGTTCAGGTGTTCGACGATCTCGACGGAGGTGACGTCGTCATCGACTGCGGTGAGCACGACCGACCCCTCGAGCAGCTCGAGGATGGAGGGGCCGTCCGTCTTCTGCCAGCGCGCTGAGACGACGTCTTCGTCGATCTCGCCCTGCCGCCAGGTGAGGTCGTACTCGATGGTGACGAGGTCGACGACGCGCGTTTGGACCACGTAGCTCACGTCGTACTCGGGCTCGACATCGAAGGTGACCTCCCAGGTGTCCACCGCGCGGCGATCCACCATCGTGTCCGGCTGCTTCAGCGCGACCCACACGTCCGCGAGCGGCGCGTTGATGTTCCCGCGGCCGTTCGCCCAGTCGAACGCGTCGTCCGCGCCCACCACGAGATCGAGCGTCTCTGACGCGTCGACGGGGAACACGGCAGCGTTCGGCCCGAGCGGTTCGAGCCCCGCGGGGAAGACGGTCTCCTTGGACCCACACGCCAATAACCAGACGATCATCGTGACATTCTACCACTCTACGTCGATCGGTGGAGCGCCGAGGGCGACCCGGACAGGCGCACGCGCGACTACCAGCTGAGAAGGCCCATGAACGGTGAGACGGGCCCCGCGCAGCTCGATACGGACGTCGCCCTTGCGGGCCCGAGCGGTCCGTAGGCCGCGGCCCGTTGGAACGTCGACGCGGGCGTCGGTCAGGGGGCCTGGCGCGGCGATGCGAACCACCTCGTCTTCCCCGAGCACGAGCCGCACGCCGTTGTCGTCGACGAACAGTCGCGCTCCGGGCATGCGGAACACGGCCTCTCGCGCGTACCGCCACGCGCACCAGTCGTGGTCGCCGTGGGGCGCCGGTCCGCGGACGTCGAGCCATGCGCGGGCAGCCGCTGCTCGCGCCGCATGCGTGGGGGGAAGCGGGATCCCGTCGTGGGCGAGGTCGGCCGCGAGGGTGTCGATCGCGTCGAGCCAGGCGCGCACGCAACACTCTTCGCCGGACCCGTCGGGCCCGACGATCCCGTCGCCGGTAAGCTCGCGGAGCCGCCCTACGACGGCCCGCGCGTCAGTCCTTGCCACCGGACGCGAACTCGAAGGCGATGGAGTCGCCCATCTCTTGTTCGAGGAACTGCTTGAGCCGCTTCTTGATGCGGGCTTCAACCTGGCGAATGCGCTCCTTTGAGACGCCGAATTCGTCGCCGAGGTCCGACAGGCTCACCGGATCTTGAGCCACCATGCGGCGCTCCCAGATCATGCGCTCGCGCTCGTCGTGGAGCGTCTCGGCGAAGGCGTCGAGCTTCTCCTTGACCATGCCGCCAAATTCGGATTGCGAAGCCTGCTCTTCGGGGTCGATCGTGTCCTTGGCGGGGACGACCTCGGCGAGCGTGCGGCCGGAGTCATCGTCCGATGCGGGGCCGTGCAGGGACAGCGCCGGCGCGCGCATGTGCATGTCGACAGCGTTCACCTCCGTCTCTGAGACGCCGAGCCTCTCGGCGAGCACCTTCGGCGTCGCTGCGACCCCCTCCTGCATCAGGCGATCGCGCTCCTTCTGAAGCTGGAAGAACAGCTTTCGGCCGGCCCGCGTGGAACCGAGGCGGACGAGGCGGAAATTGTCGAGCAGGAAGCGAAGGATCATCGCGCGGATCCAGTACTGCGCGTAGCTGCTGAACCGGATCTCCCGGTACGGGTCGTACCGGCGGAGCGCCTCGACGAGCCCGACGTTTCCTTCCTGGATGAGGTCGAGCACGTTCGCCCACTGGCGGTGGTACTGGAACGCGATCTTGATCACGAGCCGGAGGTTGGCGGTGACCAGGCGCTCGGCGGACTCGCGGTCCCCGGTTTCCGCGAATTTTACGGCGACCTTCCGCTCTTCTTCAGGATCCAGGAGCGGGTGGCGGCGCACCTGCGCGAGGTAGAACGAGAGCAGGTCGCCCGTACGCGTGACGCCACGGGGCGGCACGCCGAGCATCGGCAGCGAACGCGGGACGTCGCGCTTGGGCTCCTCCGCGGACTCCGGACCGAGCGAACCTTCTTCGGATTCTTCTTCGGTTTCCTTGTCTTTCGGACTCATGGATCGCCTCGTTCGACCCATGCAGATAACCGGTCGGGTGAGCCGGCGCGACACGGGACGGTGTGCTACGGAGGGTCGGCTGTTCAAAGGGTCGGGTCCGCGAGGACGTTGGTGGAACCAGGGCTAGACATCATCGGGCCGTGTGTGTGCTGGCATGGCGCCGCCTATTGCGGGCGCCTGCGAAGCGGCCGTGAGGTATTGGTGCTTCTGGGCTCTGAGGCCGCCTCCGACGATGCCGTCGAGCGCACGCGGCTCGCGTGTGCGCCGCTGATGGGCCTCGTCGTGCCCGGAATGCACCGGTTGCTCGCCGTGGAGCCGTACGGCGACCGGGTCGCGTTCGCGTTCGAGCAGGTCGAGGGGGTCGGTCTGGTCCACACGGTGGGCGTGGAAGGCCGGCCGCTCCTTCCGACGGCCGCGGCGGCCGAGGTCGTCGCGCAGGTGGCGGAGGTGCTGGTCGCGTTGGGCCCCGAGGTGCGCAACCGCGGCCCCGAACCCACGGACCTGTTGGTCTCCGCGGATGGGCGCGTCGTGGTGAGCGGCTTTGCAGGGCCGTATCCGATGTCGCCGTCGATGCGCGCTCCGAAGGGAGACGAGGGTGAAGCCGCCGCGGTGTACCGCCTGGGCGTGCTCCTCGCGCACCTGCTCGCCGGGGTGGCGCCGTCGCCTGCGGGTGAGCGGAGCGGCCAGGAGGTGGTGGTTCGGCGGACGTTGATCCGCATCATGGCGCGTCCGGGTCCCGCGCTGCCGGAGCGGTACGGCGAATGGATCCGCGGCATGCTCGCGTGGGATCCTTCGGAGCGTCCCCCGCTCTCGACCGTGGCTGACGGGCTTCGAAAGGCCGCGGAATTCGCCGAGGGGCCGCTGCTGGCCTCGTGGTGCGCTGTGACGGTTCCGGCCCTGCGCGCGGCCGCGCTCAAGACCCCTTCGAACACGCCAGTGCCGCTGTCGCGTGCGACGACGTCGCTAAGTCCCTCGGACGACCCGACGGACATGCGCTTCAGCTTCCGCGGTCTTGGCGCGCGGCCGCTCGACGCGACGCCCGTGGGCGCGGTGGGCCGCGAGGATCCGGACGACCCGACGCAGGAGGCGCCGTCCTCCGAGGCGATCCCGGCCATGGCGGTCCCGACGCGCCCGGGAGTGGCCGAGATGCCGGTCCGGGTGGGCCCGCCGCCGCAGGCGATCCACGACGATGTGAGCCTGCCCTCGGGCTTTCTCGACAACCCGACGGACGAGCACACGCTGGGCGAGCGGACGCAGTGGCTGACGCCGTTGACGTTTACGGTGTACATGGCCCTGGTGGGGCTGCTGTTGTCGTGCGCGCTGCTGCTCGGCGCCTACCTGTTCTGGCCGGCCCCGCACCCCAAAGATGACGGGCCCCAGCTGCACGACGTGCTGCCGAACTGACCGCTCACTCCCAGGTGAACGCGAACGTCTGGACGCCGGCGGCGGTTTCGAACGCGAGCGTGAGCTCCACGCGCACGATCTGGATCTCCGGATCTTCGAGCGGGAACAGGATGAGCCCCGTCGACGGTGGCGCCTCCGCAGCCGTCGACAGGTAGGCGGCCCGAAACGGCCCGGCCGCGCGCGTTCGATCGACGAGATCGGAATTGATGACGTGGCGTTCGGCCTCGAGCGCGGCTCCGAGCAGCGGAACCAGCAGCTCGTCCGGCGTGGCGCTCGGGGCGACCGTGGCCTCGAGGTGATTGATACGCAGCAGGCTCTCATTTGGCAGCCAACGCGCGGGGCCATCACCCTCGGTCGCGATCGTAAACATCAGCCCGGCGCGGTTGTTGAACAGCCTCGCCTCAGGGCCTGGCCACGCGTTCCAGGCGGCCTGTTCGGGGGAGGCGGGCGTCGCTGCGATCGTCAGCGATCCCGCGGTGACCCGCACCGGGACGAAGTCGATCGTCGGTGGTGCGATCCTGGCGGGGGCCAACCAGTCCCTCCGGAACGCCTCAGTAGACGCGAGCGCGTCGTCTTGCCCGGTGACGTCCGACAACGCCGCCGGAGGCCGGCCGCAGGAAGCGGCGAGAAAAGCCCCAAGCAGCACGAAGTGCATCGGACGAGCACGCACAGACTTGTCATCCTCCACGGGCACAATATAGAAGCGGGGCTACGGTGGGTGTAGCTCAATTGGTTAGAGCGCCGGACTGTGACTCCGGAGGCTGGGGGTTCAAGTCCCCTCATCCACCCACCACAGCGAAAACCGGTTACACAGCGCGCGCAGTTTTCAGAAGGTCACGAGCCCATAGCTCAATTGGCAGAGCACCGGACTCTTAATCCGTAGGTTGTAGGTTCGATTCCTACTGGGCTCATCTCCTTCCCGCGCATGTTGAGACAGAGACAGGATGTAGACCATCGCCCGGTGGCGGTTGTCCATCCTGTCCCCGTCGCTGGCCCAGACAGCCGCTCCGTGCGATCAGGCCGGCTTCTTGACCACGGATCCCACGGCGCCCGACACGTTCTGCAGGAAGGCCTTGCGGTACTCCTCCGCATAGAACTTGACCCCTTCGGTCCCGTCCGTGCCGCCCCGGGTGAGGAAATTGAACGAGTTGTATCGGCCTGCCGCGAAGAGAATTGCAGCGCTCACCACGCCAGGGTCCACCGTCGTCGCCATCTCGTTGGCGAGAGCGATGAACTTGTCGACGTTCGCGAGGAACTCGGGTGGGTAGGAAGCGGGAACAGGGCTCGCATCGGACATTGAACAACTCCATGAGATGAACGCGGCTATTATCCGATGGCAGGTGGCGGAGCGAAATACCGACGCCCGTGTACTGCGGTGCTCTCCGTTCTCCCGGCTGCGTCGTAGAGAACGGAGTCGCGCTGGGATCAGGGTGTGGGACACCGGCGGCCCTCCTGCTTTCTGGACGACCAGGGCGTCGAGAAGGCGTTGGAGAGCGTCCAATCGATGGATGGGTAGCCTCGGCGAGCGAACCGCCGGCGAATCGCGACTGACTGAACGTCGAGTCACGCCGGGAGCGACGTCCTGCAGGCCCTGTCAGCGGCCCGGTCTCCTCTGGGCTCCTCCATGTTTGCCCCTTCGCTTCGTGGACCCTGAAGGTGTGGAGCACCGAACAGGCTCATGTCCAGACCTCTCCGTGCGCGTCCAACCGTCCGGTGCGGTGGTTCACCGCGAAGCCGGTGTTCGTTGGGCGCATGTCTGGTGATCTGCAAAACCGAATTTGAATTCCCGATTTGCAGATTGAACCCGCTTCGGGCTACCACTGATGTATGAGCGACGTCGATCGTCCAAGACTTATGGCCCCTTTCATTCGACGGGTCGCGTCCCAGTTCCCCGCCCTGGTGCTGACGGGGCCGCGTCAGGCCGGCAAGACCACGCTCCTCCGGGGCCTGTTCGCAGATTCCCACCGCTACGCGACGCTTGATGATCCAGCGGTTCGTGCCCAGGCGCTGGCTGACCCAGCCCTGTTTCTCGCGCGGTACAAGCCGCCGGTGATCCTGGATGAGGTCCAGTACGCCCCCGACCTGCTCCATGCGGTAAAGCTCGACATCGACGCCAACCGACGCGATCGAGGCCGCTTCCTCCTCACAGGGTCGCAGACGTTTCCGCTCATGCGGGGTGTCGTCGAATCGCTCGCAGGGCGGGCCGCGACGCTCTCGCTGCAGTCGTTCTCAATTCGCGAGACCCTGGGGGTAGAGGCCACCGGAGGAACGTGGCGTGACGCGCTCGAGCAAGCAGCCAACCGACCGTGTGGGATCGACGACCTGGCCCGACACATCGTGGTTGGCGGCTATGCCGACCCCGCACTTGGTCGCGTCGACCCGGCGGTGTGGCACGCGAGCTACGTCCAGACCACCCTCGAGCGCGACGTCCGCGGCCTTCGTGCGGTCGGCGATCTCGGCGAGTTCCAGCGGTTCCTGGGCGTCATCGCGGCCCGAACCGGTGGCCTCCTCAACACGGCCGACGTGGCTCGCGACGTGGGAATTAGCGCGAAGACCGTGACCGCTTGGGTCGACGTGCTGGTCGCGAGCGGGCAGGCGGTCGTCGTCCGCCCGTGGTTCGAGAACATCGGCAAACGACTGGTGAAACACCCCAAGGTGTACTTCACCGATACCGGTACGCTGGCGTGGTTGTTGGGGGCGCGGCGGCCTGACGACGCGCTTCAGGGGGTCGCTGCCGGCGCCCTGTTCGAAACGGCCGTACTCGGTGCTCTGTTGCGGATGATCATCCATCGCGGGGAGACCGCCCGCATCCACTTCTGGCGCACCTCGGACGGCCACGAGGTGGACTTCGTGATCGAGGACGGCCAGACGTTGACGCCCATCGAGGCGAAGCTGACGGCGACGCCGAACCGCCGCGATGCGGACGCGATCGTTCGGCTTCAGGAGCTGCTCGGGGATCGCGTCGGAAAAGGCTACGTCGTCTGTGCCTGCGCGGAGCGACACGCGCTCGCGCAGAGGATAGACGCCTTGCCGCTCGGGGCCTTCGGTTAAGGCGTCGGATGGCCTCCAACCACGTCGCGAAGCTCGCGCTCACCCCGCACGGACGGCTCGTCCAGGACGCTCTGAGCGACAGCCCGCCTGACGTTGAACTCGCCCAGGCGCTCGAGTCCGACGACGCCGGCACGTTGCTGGACCTCGCGGCCCGTCACCCGGACGAGCCGATGCACGGCGCCCTCGGGTGGTTTCGCGACCTTGCGCGGACGCTGCTCGCGTCGGCCGCGGCGTCGCCGACCGGTGCTTTGCCGACGCCGCCGGCCCCGCGCGATCTGGCGCTGCGGGTGGAGGCGGCACCCCCGTTCACGGGGCGCGAGTACCTCGACGAGGTCGTCGCGAACGCGACCTGGCTCCGGTTCGGAGGGCGGCTCGCCGAGATCGTCGCGGAGTCCGGCGGCTCGCTGGAGGCGTGGCTGACGGCGCGACATGCGTCGTGGTGCGTGGTGGGCCGCGTGTGTTTTCACCTCGCCGAGAACAAGGCCGATCCCGCCCGTCCGTTCGCGTTCCTGGCCACGTACACGACGGGCCTCGGCGCGGGAGGCAAGGCACAACACCGGCCGCTCGGTCAGGCGCTGAGCGAGAACGCTGCGAGCAAGGACAAGGCGGGCCTGCTGCGGCTGCTGTTGCCGGTGACGCGGGCGGCCGAGAAGAGCGCGGTGATCAAGGTGCTGGTGGAGTCGCAGGCGGTGTTTCGACCACAAGCCTGGACAGCCGCCCAGGCCCACGCGTTCCTCCGCGACGTGCCTGCGCTCGAGTCGTCCGGCGTCACGGTGCGCGTACCGGACTGGTGGCGCCCGTCGTCCCCGCCGCGCGTGAACGTGCAGGTGACGCTCGGCGGCACGGGCTCCGGAGCTCTCGGTGCGAGCGGGCTGCTCGCGTTCGACGTCGGGCTCGCGATCGACGGCGCCCCGCTCACGGCGGCCGAGCTCGCGGCGCTGCGCGCGTCGACAGACGGCCTCGTCGCGCTGCGGGGGCGCTGGGTCGAGGTGGATCGCCAGAAGCTCGACGAGGTGCTGGCCGCGTGGCGCGAGGCGGCGGCGGCCGCGAAGGACGGCGTCCCGTTCCACCAGGCGATGCGCCTGCTCGCGGGCGTCGAGCGCCCCGCTGGCACGGGAGCTGACGAGGACGAGGACGAGCTCGGGTGGTCCCGCGTGGCGCCCGGCGCCGAGCTCGCGAAGGTGCTCGAACGGCTTCGCGCACCGGGCAGAGCGGGGACGCTGCCCGGCTCGTCGCTCGTCGCGACGTTGCGGCCGTACCAGGAGGAGGGGGTTCGATGGCTCGGGCTCGCGAACGAGCTCGGGCTTGGCGTGTGCCTCGCCGATGACATGGGGCTCGGCAAGACGATCCAGGTGTTGGCGCTGCTGCTCGTGCTCAAGACCCGCAGCGAGGAGCCTCGCAGGCACCTCCTGGTCGCGCCGGCCTCGCTGCTCGGGAACTGGGTCGCGGAGGCTGCTCGCTTCGCGCCATCGCTTTCGGTCGGCGTCGCGCACGCGTCGGGTGACGGCGTTGCCGAGGCCGACACCCGGCACGCCGAGCTCGTGATCACGACGTACGGCACGCTCGCGCGCACCGCGTGGCTGCGAAAGGCCCGCTGGGACACGCTCGTGCTCGACGAGGCGCAGGCGATCAAGAACCCCGGCGCCCAGCAGACCAAGGTGGTGAAGGCGGTGGCGGCGCGGACGCGCGTGGCGCTCACCGGCACACCCGTCGAGAACCGCGCCGGCGACCTGTGGAGCCTGTTCGACTTCCTCCAGCCCGGCCTGCTCGGCAGCGCCGCCGAGTTCCGACACCTCGCGAACGACGCCGAAGAGCGCGCCAACGGCTGGGCTCCCGTGCGGCGGCTCGTGGCCCCGTACATCCTGCGCCGCCTCAAGACCGATCGCGCCGTCGCCCCCGATCTGCCGGAGAAGACCGAGCTCATCGCCGGGTGCGGCCTCACGCGCGAGCAGGCCTCGCTGTACCAGAAGGCCGTCGACGACCTCAAAGCGCGGCTCGAGGCCACCGAGGGGATCGCGCGGCGCGGCGCGGTCCTGCAGTCGCTGATGCGCCTCAAACAGATCACCAACCACCCGTCGCACTGGCTCGGCGACGGCGGGTGGGAGGTGGAGCGCAGCGGGAAGCTCCAGCGCCTCATCGAGCTCGTGGAGCCGATCGCCGCGCGGCAGGAGAAGGTGCTGGTGTTCAGCCAGTTCAAGGAGGCCGTCGAGCCGCTCGCGCGCGTGCTCGCCGGCTGCTTCGGTCGCCCCGGCCTGGTGCTGCACGGCGAGACCGCGATCGGCAAGCGCCAGGAGCTCGTCCGGCGGTTCCAGTCCGACGACGCGCTACCGTTCCTCGCCCTGTCGCTGAAGGCCGGTGGCACCGGGCTCAACCTCACCGCCGCGACCCACGTGGTGCACTTCGATCGGTGGTGGAACCCGGCCGTCGAGGACCAGGCGACCGATCGCGCGTTCCGCATCGGCCAGCAGCGAGCGGTGTTCGTTCACAAGATGGTCTGCCGCGGTACCCTCGAGGAGAAGGTGGATCAGCTGATCAACGACAAGCGTCGCCTCGCGTCAGACCTGCTCGGGGCCGCAAAAGGTGAGGAGGTGCGCCTCACCGAGCTGTCCGACGAGGCGCTGCTCGCGACGGTGGCTCTCGACCTTTCTCGCGCGCGCCTGGACGCTTAGGAGGACCCATGTACGGCTACCGTTGGAAGGCCCACGTCCCCGTCGCGCAACGCCGCACAAGCGCCGAAAAGCTCGCTGTGGACGCGCTGAAGCGCGGCAAGGTGTTGAGTCCGGTCCGCATCGTCGGCCGCGTGATCGCGACGTCATTCTGGGGCCGGGCGTGGTGCGACAACCTCGAGTCGTACGCGGACTTCGACAATCGACTCCCGCGTGGGCGCACCTACGCGCGCAACGGCTCGGTGATCGATCTCCAGATCGGGCCAGGGCGCGTCGACGCCAAGGTGCAGGGCTCCTCGACGTACACGACGACGGTCACGGTGAATCCGCTGGACGCGGGCCGATGGCGGTCGCTCGTCGCGGCCCACGCGTCCCAGGTGGCGTCGGTCGTCGATCTGCTGCAGGGGGAGCTCCCGAAGTCGCTCCTGGCGGCCCTGGCGGACCGGTCGAGCCACCTGTTCCCGGAGCCGGCCGAGCTCGCGTTTTCGTGCAGCTGCCCGGACTGGGCGACGATGTGCAAACACGTCGCCGCTGTGCTCTACGGTGTGGGGAATCGGCTCGACGCGCAGCCCGAGCTGTTCTTTCACCTGCGCGGCGTCGACGTGGCGGACCTTGCGGCGTCGGGGGCGATGGTGGACTTCGTGGCTTGCGACGATGACGGGCTCGGAGGCGCCGATCTCGGGGCGATGTTCGGGATCGACCTCGACGACGTGCCTGTGGCCGCGAAACCAGCTGCCGCGAAGAAGTCCGCCGCGAAGAAGTCCGCCGTCGCGAAGAAACCTGCCGTGGCGAAGAAGGCCGTCCTGATGACCGCCGCCGAGCTGGACGAGGTGCAAATCGACAAGGTGATTCGCGGGTACTGGACGGAGTCAGGCTTGTTGATTGCGCGCCCTCGAAGCCGTTTCGAGGTCACTGCCAAGGCCTTGAAGATCATCGCGGACCTGCGAAACAGCTGACGTGAAGTCACGCGGAGCTTGCCGAGATGCTCGGCGGGCCGCCGTCGAGTACGGTGTTGAACCTGTTCGTGGTGCCGGAGCTGTTCCAGCGGTTCGGCGTGGTGGTGGGCCGATGATCGCTGTGTCCTGGCTGGTGTCCGCGGCGCTCGCTGCCGCCGAGGCCGCAGTGGTGACGGCGGAAGGTGAGCGGAGGGCAGCGACCGGCCTTCGCAACGCTCCGACGCTCGAGTTGCGCCTCGGCTTCGGCCTGGCACAGCACGAGGTGTCGCTCGCGCAGCCGGTGTCGTTGTCGGGGGAGGGCCTCGCTGCGGCGCGAGCGGCGGATGCCGAGCTTCGCGCCGCAGAAAGTGACCGCGATCGACGTCGGCTCGAGGTCGCGGCGAACGCCCGTCAGCTCGTGATCCAGGCCATCGCTGCGACTGCTCAGGTCGAGCGGGCCGACGAGGTGCTGCGGCTCGCGTCGGCGCTGCGAGACGCGGCAGAGCGCAGACTCTTCAGTGGGGACGCTCCCGTGCTCCAAGCGCACCTCGCGCGGCTGGAGGAGGCCGCCGCCGCCGCGGACGTCGTGCAGGCGCACCGCGAAGCGCTGGCTTCGCGGGAGGCGCTCGCTGCGACCACTGGCCTCGGCGCGGATGTCGAGCTGCCGGACGACCCGATGACCGCGGTCCCCAGGGGCTCGGACGCCGGCACGCGCTCCGATCGGGAGGCCGCCACCGCGCGCGTCGAAGCAGCCGACTCGGCGCTCCGACGGGAGCGTGCCGCTGCGCTGCGGCCGGTGGACGTCGGAGCGTGGGCCCAGGTGCAGGGCGGGGCGTGGCCTACGTTGCTACCCAACGTGCCATGACCCCGATCGCCCGCGGTGTACTGCTCGCCGTCGCTGCTGCGGCCTCGTTCGGCGCGACCACGCCCATCGTGCAGCGGCTCGCCGAAGGCTCTGGACCTGCCGCCACCGCGGCCCTGTTGTACGCAGGCGCGGCGGGGTTCGCGCTCCTACCACACCGGCGCGAGGCCGAGGTGCGCCTCGATCGCACGTGGTGGCCCCGCGTGCTCGGGGTGGGCCTTTCTGGCGCGTTCGTAGCGCCCATCGCGCTCGCGGCGGGGCTCGCGCGTACCCACGGCACCACGGCGTCGCTGCTGCTCAACCTCGAGGCCGTGTTCACCGTGATCCTCGGCGCGGTGTTCTGGCACGAGCCGGTCGGTCGGCGGGTCGCGCTTGCGGTCGCGGTAATCGCGTGCGGTGGCGCGCTCGTCGGGCTCGAACAGGGCGGTGACGGCGGCACGACCTGGCTCGGCCCGCTGCTGATCGCGGTCGCGACGCTCGCATGGGCGACGGACAACGCGCTCTCGCGGACGCTGTCCGACCTCGACCCGGGCGACGTCGTCGCCGCCAAAGGGACGGTCGGGGTCGTCGCGTCGCTGGTCGTCGCGGCGCTCACCGGCGCCGTCTGGCCAAGGCTCCCGTCCGCGCTCGGCATCGTCGTCTGCGGGGCCCTCGGCTTCGGCGCGAGCCTGCGTTTGTACCTGCGTGCCCAGCGCGTACTCGGCTCGGCGCGCACGGGCTCGGTGTTCGCGGTGGCACCGTTCCTCGGAGCGCTCGTCGCCGTGTTGCTCGGCGCTCCGATCGGCGGCTGGTTCACGCTCGCGGGCGGCGTCGCGATGGGCGTCGGCGTGTGGCTGCACCTCGGGGAGGACCACGACCACGAGCACGTCCACGAGGTGCTCGAACACGAACATCCGCACCGGCACGACGACGGGCACCACGACGACCACACCCACGAGTCGCCCGTGATCGGCGAGCACTCGCACGCCCACACCCACGGCGCTCGCACCCACGGACACGCGCATGGCGAGGACCTGCACCACCGTCACCACGGGTGACAGGGCGGGGCTCTTGAACGCGTCCGGCGGTTGACGGGCTTCCCATTTCCGAACGTGAGGTACCGTACTGCGATCCTGTCCCGCCGAGGTTCCGATGACCCGCTGGCCGCTTACGTGCTTCCTCGTCGTGCCCCTGCTCGTCGGTTGCACACCCGCAGACGACACCGATGTCGCGGTCGTCGATCCATGTGCAGACGCCGCGTCTTGCGTCGACGAGGCTCGCTACACCGAGCTCATCACCGCGCTGGCCGTGCCTCGTTACCCCGGCTCGCCCGGGTGGTCGGCGGCGCAGGACCTCTGCGCGACGACGTTCGCGGACGCCGGGTTCGAGGTCGAGCGCTACGACTACGGCACCGGCGTCAACGTGATCGGCCGCAAGCCGGGGGCCGACGCCTCAGCGGAGATCGTGCTCCTGTCGGCTCACTACGACAGCGTCGCGGACTGCACCGGGGCCGACGACAATGCCTCGGGGGTCGCAGGGGTGCTCGTCGCTGCCGAGGCGCTCGCGTCGTCGTCCGGCCCCCGCGAGCTGCAGGTGGCCTGCTGGGACGAGGAAGAAGACGGCCTCATCGGGTCGCTGAGGTATGCCGATCGGCTCGCCGACGAGGGGCGCGTGGTCGCGCTGTCGGAGGTGTTCGAGATGATCGGCTACCGGAGCAGCGAACCGGACAGTCAGTCGATGCCGAACGGCTTCGACCTCGTGTTCCCCGACGCGGTGGCGGCGATCGAGGCCAACGCGTGGCGCGGCGACTTCATCCTGCTCGCCGCCGATGAGCGCGCCTCCGAAGCGGTCGCCGCGTTCGCCGCGCGCGGCGTCGTGGATGGGTTGCCGGACATCGCCCTGTCGCTGACGGCCGCCCAGAGCATCTCGCCGCTGTACTCCACGTTGCAGCGGTCGGACCACGCGAGCTTCTGGTACCACGGCTGGCCGGCGGTGATGATCAACGACACCGCCGAGTACCGGAACGGGGCGTACCACTGCTCGGAAGAGGAAGATTCCCTCGACCGGCTCGACCTTGGGTTCGCGACGCGCGTGGTGCGCGGCGCGGTCGCAGCGGCGCAGGGCGCGGCTACGACGGATCGCTGACGCGGCCGACGAACAGGATCGCGCCGGTCAGATCGTCCTGGATCACCATCAGGAACGGGTGATCCGCGAAGATCGGCTCGGGCGCCGAGTCGGTGCCCACGACGACGCCCGTGGCGGCGGCGGCTTCGGTGCCTGCTTCGTCGACCTTCACGAACGCCTGGTGGAACACGCCGCTGATGCGCAGTTGCTCGGGGCCGGCGGACATCCCCGTGAAGTCCGATCCGTCGCTGAACGCGGTCGGCATGCCGAGGTCGGACAACGTGGGCCCGAGGTCGACCTTGTACGACATCTCGATCTTTGGCATGCCGATGTAGGCGTCGGAAGGTCCGAAGCCGCTCGTCCACGTCGCCCAGGTCGCGGCGTCCAGCTGGCCCGCGACGGCGGCGAGACCGTCCTGTTCGTACGGGATCACGAGGATCATCGATACCTCGTCGTCCTGGTACGGCAGGCGCAGCAGCGTCGCGTCGCTCGTGCGGGCGACCTCGATCCCGGAGTCCTCGACGTCTTCGAGGGCCATCGTCATCATCGGGACGGTGATCGTGGAGCCGTCCCCGCGGGTGAACGTGCCGTCCCGTGTGTCTTCGGGGTCGAACGCGGTCGCCCAATCGCCGAGGAAGTAGATCGCGTTCGCGAGGATCAAGCGCGTGTCCGACGTGACGCTCCCTTCGGGCAGCAGGTCGACGATCTTGTTGTTGGTGGTGGCCTCGACCCAGTCGTTCACGGCGGTGCGGCCGCCTTCGGGGTCGGACACGAAGTCCCAGGGTTCGAGCGGGGCTCCGTAGTCGTCGGCGCACACGGCCAGGAACGGGGCTTCCCAGGCATAGTCGGCCTGGCCGTACAGCTTGTTCGCGATGTTCAGCGTGTACCCGCGACCGAGGTCGCCGTTGAGGTCGCGGGTGAGCGCGCCCAACGCGGTGTGCCAGGCCGCTTCGTCGCCCTCGGAGTGCAGGACGGAGCGCATCTCCGTCTCGGTGGTGCCGTTCGCGCCGGCCATCGTCATGCCGAGCGCCGAGGTGATGCTGAACGGCGAAAAGAACAGGTTCCCGTCGTCGATCGCGGCGAGGTTCGCGTACGTGTCCCAGGTGAAGTCGTTGTGGCCGCTGACCACGACACCGGTGTCGCCCTCGGCGGACGTGACCACGCGGGCGACCCGGTTCGGATCGATCGGGTCGTCGTGCGAAGGCGGGCATCCCATCAGCATTGTGGCGAGGAACATCAACGAGTGGCGCGGCATGGTGACCTCCGAGATTGCTGGGACTGGATGCCAGATCCGTGCCAGCCCGGGCCCGGTCAGTCGGTGACGACGAGGCGCAGGCTGTTGATCGTGGTCGACGGGCCGGCGGTGAACGTGCCCGTGACGTCCACGGGGGTTCCGGTGGGTTGGCCTGGGATTTCGAACAGGTAGATCGTGCCCTTGGCCGACCCGCTGCCGTTCACGTTGGTCTCGAACGAGTTGAGCGTTACGCGGCCTGAACCGCCGACGATCGGCGAGCCGTCGGACGTGAAGTCGAGCGTCCAGGTGCCGGCGGACGCGCCGCTCGTGGCGGCGTCGACGTTGCCGGTGACCTTCCAGTCGCCGTTCAGCGTGAGGTCGTAGTCGAGCCAGACCTGGTGCGGAAGGTTCGTGGCGGGGGTGTAGCTGAGGGAAAACGGCGCAGCGTTGGTCGCGGTCGTGAATCCAACCTCCTTTCCGTAGCCCATGAGTCCGCCGCAACCGAGCATCGCAGCGACCAGAACGAGAGTTGTCGTGTAGCGGTTCATGGAGACCTCCGCGCGAACGGTACATCGGGCGCGCCCGGAGCGCTCGCGGCTGGTAGGCTGCGCCCCCGGAGGGGTGTGTACATGCCCGGCACTGTCCTGGTCGTTCTTCCTGCTCACTGCGCACATCTTTGTGGTGTTGTGCGCGCAGGAGGAGGCGTTCCCGTCGTCGATGCGACGGGCAGCTACGTCCCCGTGGTCCCCGACGGGGCGTGGGTGCGTACGCGTCCCGGGCGCCCCGCGCCGGGTACGGGCCCCGTTTTGCTGGCGGAATTCGGCTCCCCCGTGCCCGATCGCGAGACGTGGCTCGAGACGGCCGAGCCGGTCGTGCCGTCCGGGTTCGCGGGCATCGTGTTGCGCGGGCGCGAGGCGTCGGGCGTTGGCGCTGACGAAGACGGCTTCCTGTTGCTCGTGTCGTGTGGTGATGCTGGACGCGTGATCCTGGACGCCGGCGTCGGTCCGCGCGGTGCGGCCGCGGCGATGGCGCTCGGGGCCGCCGGCGTGGTCGTCTCCGACGCGATCCTCGCCTGCCCGGAGCTCGCGCTCCCGGCTGCGATGGCGAAGCGGCTCGACGCGCCGGACTCCGAGCTCACCCACCGGGTCGCCGGTCTGCGCGTTGCGAACGGCGCGACCGCGCCCGTGCTGCGCTCGTTGGTGAACGGTTCGGAGCCGTCGCAGCTCGCGGACGGCCTGTGGGAAACTGGAGATCTGCGCGCCAAGCTGTGGATCGCAGGGCAGGGGCTGGCGCTCGCGCGTGGCCTCGCGGAGCGTCATGGCACCCTCGGTGGCCTCGTGCGCGCCTACGTCGTCGCGATGGGCTCGTGGGGCGCCCAGGTGCGCACGGCGTCGTCGGCTGAGGGACGGCCGGTGGGGACGGCGAACGCGCTCGCCGCGACCGGTACCGCCGCGACCACGGGCGGGGCCGTCGGCTCGGGGCCGCTGTGGGAGGAGGCGTCCTGGGTCGGGCGGCCGATTCACGGGGCGAGCGTCGACGCGCTGGTCGCGTTCGGTGGGCCCGTGGTGGCACCCGCGGACGCGGTAGAAACCGTAAAGAAGGCGTTGCTCACCTCGGCGTCACCCGAGGTGATGGTTGTGCCCGCGCCGGTCATCGTCCCCGAGTGCGCGCCCGACGCCGTCGTGGCGGCGGCGTCCAAGCCCGCGGGCGGGGGGGCTGTCGCGATCGTCGGCATGGGGGCGCGCTTTCCGGGGGCCGGCAACGTCGCGTCGTTCTGGGCGAACATCAAGGCCGGTGTGAACGCGATCACCGAGGTCCCCGTCGAGCGCTGGGATCCCGCGCTCTATTTCGACAAGGACGCGTCGGCGCCCGACAAGACGTACACGCAGATCGGCGGCTTTCTCAAGGACTTCAAGTTCGATCCCAAGCGGTTTCGCATCCCGCCAAAGGTGGCGCGGCAGATCGATCCTGTGCAGCAGATCACGCTCACGTGCGTGGCCGAGGCGCTGGAAGACGCCGGGCTCGACGCGGACGGCAAGGGGGCCGGGAAGGCGTTCGATCGGGCGCGTTGCGCCGTGATCCTTGGCAACTCGCTCGGCGGCGAAATCAAGGATGAGTACGCGATCAGGCTCGCGTGGCCCGAGTTCCGCAAGAAGCTGCTCGAGAGCGCCGAAATCCAGGCCATGCCCGCTGCGTCGCGCGAGGCCCTGCTCGGGCACCTGGAAGCGGACCACAAGCGCGATCTGCACGAGGTGGACGAAGACAGCATGCCCGGTGAGCTGTCGAACGTGATCGCCGGCCGCATCGCGAACGCGTTCGATCTACACGGCGCGAACTTCACGGTGGACGCGGCGTGTGCGTCGAGCATGGCGGCCGTGCAGGCGTCGGTGAAGGGCCTGCAGGACGGCGACTTCGACCTCGCGGTGAGCGGCGGCGCCGACCGGTCGATGAACATCTCCACGTACGTGAAGTTCTGCAAGATCGGCGCCCTGTCGCCGGATCACAGCGCTCCGTTCGACGCGTCCGCGAACGGCTTCGTGATGGGCGAAGGCTGCGGCATCCTGATCTTGAAGCGCCTCGAAGACGCCGTGCGCGACGGCGATCGCGTGTACGCGGTGATCCGCGGCGTGGGCGCCTCGTCGGACGGCAAGGGGAAGGGAATTACGGCGCCCAACCTGCAGGGGCAGCTTCGCGCGCTGGAGCGCGCCTACCTGGCGGCGGGTGTCGACCCCGCCACCGTCGACCTGATCGAGTGTCACGGCACGAGTACGAGCGTGGGCGACAAGATCGAGGTCGAGGCGCTTTCCGAATTCATCGGTCAGGGCAAACGCGGCGCGCGCGGTCCGATGCGCATCGGCTCGGTGAAGTCGATGATCGGCCACCTCAAGTCGGCGGCTGGCGCGGCGGCCATCATCAAGACGGCGATGGCGCTGCACGCGGGCGTGTTGCCGCCGTCGATCAATTTCAAGGCGGCGCGCGCGGACATGCCGCTCGCGAAGGTCCCGCTGCAGGTTCAGTCGATCGCCGAGTCGTGGCCGAACACCCCGGAAGGGGTGCGGCGCGCCGGCGTGTCGAGCTTCGGCTTCGGCGGGACGAACTTCCACATCGTGATGGAGTCGTTCGGCGGCCGCGGGCTCGAATCGTCCACGTTCCAACTCGCGACCGTGGTCCCGGAGGCCCCGGCTTCGTCGTACTTTGCGGCGCCCGAGGTGGTGGTCGAGGCCGAGCGCGCACCTGCGCCGGTGATCGAGATCGTCGAGCGCACCTGGCCCGAGGGCCTGTGGGTCGCGTCCGCGACCGATCGCGACGGCATCGTCGCCGCGTTGAACCAGGTCGCGTCGGGGCAGCGTGCGCCGTGGAACCCGAGCGCGCAGATCCGCATGTCAGCGGCCGCCGAGACGGTCGAGGAGATGCGCAGCCAGGTCGAGCGCGCCATCGCGGTGCTGCACAAGGGGAGCAACCCGGACCTGCTGCGCGCGCGGAACATCCACCTCGAAGACACGCCGGTAGACGGCAAGCTCGCGATGTTGTTCACCGGTCAGGGCAGCCAGTACGTCGGCATGGGGCTCGACCTCGCCGAGGCGTTCCCGGTCGTGAAGGAGACGTTCGCGACGGCCGACGAGATCCTGACGCCCGTGTTGGGGCGCTCCCTCACGTCGTACCTGCGCGCCGAGCCGGGTGCGGACCTCGCCGCGATGGAAGACGCGCTGCGGCAGACGGAGATCAGCCAGCCCGCGACGCTCGCGGTCGACGTCGGCATCCTTCGCGTGCTCGCGTCGTACAACGTGCGCCCGGACGTGGTCGCAGGGCACAGCCTCGGCGAGTACGCGGCGTGTGTTGCGGCCGGCATCATGACCTACGAGCAGGCGCTCATGGCCGTGTCTGCGCGCGGCCGCGAGATGGCGAACATCAAGCTCGATGACCCGGGCAAGATGGCGGGGATCGCGGCCTCCACCGAGGTCGTCGAAGAGGTGCTCGCCGACGTCGACGGCTACGTGATCGCAGCGAACAAGAACTGCCCGTCGCAGACGGTGATCGCCGGCGCATCGGACGCCGTGGACGAAGCTTGTGAGCGGTTCCGCGCGCGCGGCATCACGGTGTACCCGCTCCCCGTCAGCCACGCGTTTCACAGCAGCATCGTCGCTCCGGCGTCGGAGCCGCTGAAGAAGGTGCTGAAGAAGCTCAAGCTCAAGGCCCCGGTGCGGCCGATCACCACGAACGTGACGGCCGAGTGGTACCCGTCCGACAAGGGCGCGCAGAGCCGGATCATCGACCTGCTCGGGCAACAGATCTCGAGCCCCGTCGAGTGGACCGCGCAGATCGAGCGCATGTACTCCGACGGCGCGCGGCTGTTCCTCGAGGTGGGGCCGAAGCGCGCGCTCACCGGGTTCGTCGTATCCATCCTGAAGCGTCGTCCGCACCGCGCGCTGTACACGAACCACCCGAAGCGGGGCGGCGTATGGAGCGTTCGCGACGCGATCGCCGGCCTGCTCGTGCTCGGCCAGCCGGTGAGCGCCGAGATGTCGTCCGGCATCCCGGACATCTTGTTGGCGCCAGACGCGCGCACCGCGACCACGCAAGCGATGGCGGCGGATCAGGCGTTGCACTCGACGCAGGCGCTGCCCGACGTCGAAGACGGCATCAAGGCGATCATCGCGAAGGTGTCGGGCTATGACCCCTCCGAGCTCGATCCCGCGTTCGAGCTCGAAGCGGACCTCGGCATCGACACGGTCAAGCAGGCCGAGATCTTCTCGGTCGTGCGCAGCACCTACGGCATCCGCCGCGACCCCTCGTTCTCGTTCGCGGACCACAAGACGCTGCGCAGCGTGATCGACTGGGCGACCGCTCGGATCGGCGCGCGCCGTCGGTCCCAGCCGCCCGTTCAGCCTGCTGCGGCCGTCGTACCCGTCGCTGTCGCGGTGCCGTCCTCGCCGATCATCGCGGCCGACGTGGTCGCGCAGTTCCTCGCGGCTGCCGCAAAACAGGGCCTCGCCGGGGGGGACGCCGAGGGCTTCGCGCGCGCGCTGCTCCCCGCGGTGTCGGGCCTGTTGTCCGCCGCGTTCGAGGCGGCCCGCGCGGCCGCTCCCCCGGCTCCTGCGCCGGCCGTCGTGTACGTGCAGGCGCCTGCCGCCGCACCGGTGGCTCGGGCTGCCCAACCGGTCCAACCTTCGATCACGGTGGTGTGTTCGGGCGCGAGCGTCGGTCTGCCCGGTGGCACCGAGGTGTTCGCAGCCGACAACTTCAAGGCGATCCTGTCGGGCGAGAACCGCATCCGACACCTCGGCGAGCGCGCGAACCGCTTCCTCGAGAAGAACGTCGTGCGGCTCGAAAAAGACCCGCAGACTGGTGAGGGACGTTTCCTTCCGGTGAAGGACGCGAACGACGTGATCCGCCTCGCGGGCTATCGATCGGCGTTCGACGCGAAGGCCTACGGCCTGTCCGATGAGCTCGTGTTGGCGCTCGACATCGTGTCCCAGCTCGCGATCGCCGCCGGCCTCGAGGCCCTGCGCGACGCGGGCATCCCGCTCGTGCGCGCGTACCGCGCCACGGCCGGCAAGAAGAAGGTCCCGATGGGCTGGTTGCTGCCCGAGGCGCTGCGCGACGGCACGGGCATCATCTTCGCGTCGGCGTTCCCAGGGTACGACGCGTTTGCGAAGCACCTCGCGAACAACGGCGACGACGGCGAGGGGCGGTTCGACCGTCGGTTCCTGTTCCAGATCCTCGCGTTCGGTCACGCGCAGTTCGCGCAGTTCATCGGCGCACGCGGCCCGAACACGTCGATCAACGCGGCCTGTGCGTCGACGACGCAAGCCGTGTCCATGGCCGAGGACTGGATTCGCGGCGGTCGGTGCGAGCGCGTCGTGGTGATCGGCGCAGACGACGTCACCAACGAGACGCTCATGCCCTGGATCGGCACGGGCTTCCTCGCCTCGGGCGCTGCGACCACGAAGGACAAGGTGGAGGAGGCCGCGCTGCCGTTCGATCGCCGCCGGCACGGGATGATCCTCGGTATGGGCGCTGTGGGGCTGGTGATCGAGACAGCGGAATCGGCGCGCGCGCGCGGCGTGGTCCCCGTCGCCGAGCTGGTCGGGACCGCGATCGCGAACAGCGCGTTCCACGGTTCACGCCTGGACGCGGGGCATGTGCGCGACGTGTTCGTCGGGCTCGCGAAGCGCGTCGCCGCCAAAGAGAACGTAGCGCTCGAAGCGATCGCGTCGTCGTCGATGTTCATGTCGCACGAGACGTACACGCCCGCGCGTGGGGGCTCGGCAGCGGCCGAGATCGAGGCGCTGCGCTCGGCCTTCGGCGCGTCTGCGAGCAAGGTCGCGATCGCGAACATCAAGGGCTTCGTCGGGCACCCGATGGGTGCGGGTATCGAAGACGGCGTCGCGGTGAAGTCGCTTCAGTACGGCATCGTGCCGCCGATCGCGAACTTCCGCGAGCCCGATCCGGACCTCGGGGATCTGTCGATCTCGCGCGGCGAGCGACGTGAGCTGCAGTACGCCTGGCGCCTCGCCGCGGGCTTTGGCAGCCAGATCGCCCTCGCGGTGTGGAAGCGATCGGCTCGGGGTGACGACCGCCTCGACGCCGGCAAACATGCGGCCTGGCTCAAGACGGTCACCGGCTACGCGTTCGTCGCCGAGCGCATCGAAGACCGCACGCTGCGCGTCCACGAGGCGTCTGCGGACGCGGTGTTGTCGCTCGCGGCGGATCCGTCGCCGGCGACGATCGAGTTCGGAGCCCCGCCGGTGGCCCCCGAGCGCGTGCAGGCCGCGGTGCGTTCGCCCGCGCCGGCTGCCGTGGTTGCCGTGGTTCCCGGGCCCTCCGCGGCGCCCGCGGCGGCGGAAGGAGACCTCGAGAAGGCGCTCATCGCGCTGGTCGCCGAGAAGACGGGGTACGGGATCGACGAGATCGATCCGGACTTCGAGCTCGAGCGCGATCTCGGCATCGACACCGTGAAGCAGGCCGAGATCTTCACGCAGATCCGATCCGCCTACGGCATCGATCGCGACGACTCGTTCCGCCTCACCGACTACCGGACGATCCGCGCCCTCGCGGGCTGGCTCGCCACGAAGGTGGGCGGGCCTGCAGCCGCTCCGCCGCCTGTGGTGGAGGTCTCGTCCGCGGTGGCTGTGGTGGGCGAGCCTGCGGCGCGTCCGACCGTCGCAGACAAGCCGGACGTACAGGCGGAGCTCGTCGCGCTGATCGCGGTCAAGACGGGCTACGGCGCCGACGAGCTGGATCTCGACTTCGAGCTCGAGAAGGACCTCGGGATCGACACCGTGAAACAAGCCGAGATCGTCACCGATCTCCGCGGGCGGTACGGCATCGCGCGGGACGATGCGTTCCGCTTGTCGGACTTCCCGACGATTCGTGCGCTTGCGCGGGCACTCACGGAGCGGATCGGCACCGCAGCGCCCGCTGTCGAGCCTGCTCCGACTGTGACGCCAGCGCCCGTCGCGGATCCCGCGCAGCGCCAACCGACGCAGGACGAGACGGGCAGGTGGGACTTCAGCGCCGACGAGGCCGAGCCTGCGCCGCCGCCGTGGGAACTTTCGGCGACGGACGACCCGACCGATACACCCGATCCCAACCTGGTGGCTCGACGGGTCACGTCGGATGCGACGGGCGAGGTCCTGCGCCCCCTCACTGCCGTGACCGCTTCCGAGGCCGAGCGAATGGCCGTGTTGTCCGATCTGCTCGCGCTGGTCGCCGAGCGCACGGGCTACGAGCCGTCCGACCTCGATCCGACCTTCGAGCTCGAGGCGGACCTCGGCGTGGACACCGTGAAGCAGGCCGAGATCGTGACGGCGCTGCGCGAGCGCTACGGCCTGCCCCGCGACGACTCGTTCCGGCTCGGCGACAGCAAGTCGCTCGAGGCGTTGGCTGCGGCCCTCGCGGATCGCGTCGCCAGCCAGGGCGGTCCGGCGGATGGTCCCGCGACGATCGTGTCGTTCGAGGACGACGCGGCGGAGACGGAACACCGGACCGGTGGGACGCTCGTCCCGGGGCCCGACGCGGTCGCCGACAGCGCCGCCGCGGACGCCGGAAAGACGCTGTTTGCCGAGGAATTCGACCTGTCGCCCGCGGGCGGCGCGGAGACGTACCGGACGGTTGCGCTACCGCCGGGATTCCGCTTGCGCAGGCCCGTGCTCACGGAGCGCCCTCTGCCGACGCCCGGCTCGGTCGCGGGGCGCCACGTGCTCGTGTTGGGCGACGACAAGCGCGCTCAGGCCGTACGGCGAGAGCTCCTCGTGCGCGGTGCGGTGCTCGACGCCCCGTTCGACGCGGTGCTTGATGCGGGTGACGACGTGCGGATGTCGTTCAAGACGGCGCGGTCCCTCGACGCGTCGCGTCCGGCGGCGTGGCTGTCGGTTGGCCGCCTCGGTGATCTCGATGGCATTTACCCGATCGAGCGTGCGTTCAACGACGGCGCTCGTGCCGGCTTCGCCAAGGCGCTCGCGCGGGAATGGCCGGGGACGGCGGTGCATGTGCTCGGCTTCCAGGGCGGCAGCAACGACGACGAGTCGGCTCGCGCGATTTGCGAGGAGCTTTCGGCCTGCAGCCGCCCGCGCGACGGCGCCGTCGAGGTGTTCCGCAAGGCGCAGGAGCGGCGCGTCATCGCGTACCGCACCGAGGTGGTGCCGCGCGCCGGAATGTTGGCTGACGCGCCCGTGGTGTTGATCACGGGCGGTGGGCGTGGGATCAGCGCGCGCATCGGGCTCGAATTGGCGCGGCGCGGACCGGTCCGGCTCGCGCTGGTGGGACGCGGGCCGATGGGCGAGGTCGACCTCGACGCGCAGACCGAGAAAGAGCGGATCAAGGCCGCGCTGAAGGCGACGTCGGCGAAGGTGACGCCGGCGGAGGTGGACCGGCGCCTCGACCCGATGCGCAAGGCCGACGAGATCCGCAAGAACGTCCAGCAGATGGAAGCGATCGGCGCGGAGGTGAAGTACTTCCGTGCCGACCTCGCCGATGATGCCGCGGTGGCCCAGCTCCTTGAGGACGTCGACGCGCAGTTCGGTCCGATCGATGTCGTCATTCATGGCGCCGGCGTCGAAGAGAGCCGCCAGCTGAAGGACAAGGACGACGCCGCGTTCGATCGCGTGTTCGACGGCAAGGCGCGCGGTGGCATGGCGCTGGTCAAACAGCTGGCGCCGGAGGCGTACTTCGTGTCGATGGGCTCCGTGGCGGGCCGGTTCGGAAACGCCGGTCAGGTAGACTACTCGGCCGCGAACGACGCCCTCGCCCGCGTCTGCTTGACGCGGCCGAAGTCGCTGCACATCGATTGGACGGCGTGGGACGACGTCGGTATGGCGGTCCGCGGCGGCATGCGGTCGCTGCTGACCCAGCGCGGGGTGGACCTGTTGCCTGCGGACGCGGGAGCGGGGCTGCTCGTCGACCTGATGGCTGCGGGTACCACCGGTGAACTCGTGGTCGCCGGGCGTATGGGCGACTTCGCCCCGACCACCGATCACCCGTTGCTCGATCGCGTCGAGCTCGCGGGGGACGGCGTTCGTGCGGTGCGGCTGCTTTCGCTCGCGTCTGACCCTTGGATCGCAGACCATGCGATCGACGGGGTTCCGGTGTTGCCCGGCGTCATCGGCGTCGAGCTCATGGCAGCGGCCGCGATGGCCGTGCGGCCGGGCCAGTCCTACGCCGGCTGTAGCGACGTGAAGTTCGACGCGCCGATCAAGGTGTTCCCCGAGGGGCCAACCACCGTGATCATCCACGCTGAGCCGTACCGCGAGCGCGACGTGCGGTGCCGGGTCACGAGCGAACGCACGCTCAAGACGGGCCGGTTGCAGCAGACCGTGCACTTTCAGGCGATCATCGTGTTCGGCGATGAGGCGCCGATCGAGCCGCTGCCGTCGGCGTTCTTCCCCGATGAGACGGTCGACTCCAAGGCCATCTACGAGCGCTTCTTCCACGGGGACGCGTTCCGCGTGTTGTCAGGGGTGCAGGGGGCAGCCACCGACGGTCTGCTCGCGGACGCGCGCACCGACGGCACGAAGATCGCGGAGTACCTCGCGACGGACCCCCTGGTCCTCGAGTCCGCATTCCAGGCCGCAGGGCTGCATCGCATGCTGCTGTCGGGCGACATGGCGCTGCCAGCGACGATCGACGAGGTGCGGAACGTCCGCGCGGTGCATCCGAACGAGCCGCTCACGCTCATGGTGTACTTCGATGGGGAGTCCTACGACATCGACGTGGACGGCTCCGACGGGCCGGCCATGCGCGTGCGCGGGTTCCGGATGGCAGCGCTCGGCCCGCTGCCGCCGGAGAAGCGGTTTCCCGAGCCGCCGGAAGGTCGCTTCGCGGCGTTCGAGGGCCTCGTGAAGGCGAAGGGACGCGTATCGGGGGCGCGGGCGTCGGCGGCCGACGTCCACGAGCTCGCGCCGGACGAGATCGCGGCGCTGTCTTCGCGCGGGACGGCGCGTCGGGTGGCCGATCGCCTGGCCGGGCGCGTCGCAGCGAAGCGCGCGCTCGCCGAACTCACGGGCGTTGATGCGGCTCGAATTCGCATCGAGACGGCGTCATCGGGCGCGCCGATCGCGGTCGTGCCGGGTCACCCGTCCGTCGCGGTGTCGATCAGCCACGGAGACGGGGTCGCCGTCGCCGTCGCCGTGCAGAACGGGCGCGTGGGCGTTGATCGGGAGCGCATCGCGCCTCGCACCGACGCGTTTGTCCGCGACTGGTACACGGACGGGGAGCATCGTCGCTGCGCGGGCGACGCTGTCGCGCTGACCGTGGTCTGGTGTGTGAAGGAGGCCGTTCAGAAGGCGCTCGGCGTCGGCATGGCGATGCACCCACGCGCGATCGACGTCGTGCTGCAGCCGGGCGCCGCGACCGTGTCGATCAATGGGGTGCAACAAGATTATGCAGTGGCTTGGGAGGTCGATGGAGGCTTCGCGGCCGCCGTCGTGCGCGAGGCCGCGTGAGGAAGGTCGCCGGTTCTCGGCGTCTGCCGATTTGCGCTCCCTGCCCGCTGCGTTAACCCGCGGGGGCAACTCGGAGGATTCATGCGCAAGTCCCTTATTCTTCTCGCGGCAACCCTGCTCGGCGGGTGCGGCATCCCTGGTGACACGCTCCTCGTCGACCTCACGGTCGATGACGCGACGCTCATCTGCAACCACGCCGTCGATGAAAGCGCCGTGGACCGCACGGTCACGTGCGACGCGCCGATCGGCGAAGTCACGATCGAGCCCTCCACGATGGCCGACTGCACGAGCTACTTCGCTTCCGTGCTCACGGTCGCCAACCCGGACTGCACGGCCACGCTGGACACCTGGGTTGCCTGCAAGGAAGAGCCCGACCTGACGGACGGCCAGATCTGTGGCACCGAGGACTACACGCCCTCGGCCGACTGCATCGCGGTCGTCACCTGCGTCACGCCCGTCACGCCGTAAGCGGCTGACGAGCGCCGAGTCCTCGGCGCGCGTCGCAAAGAAGGGTCGGGGCGTTCGCGTCCCGGCCCTTTCTTGCTCAGAGCGGGCTGGTCAGCTGGTCCGCGAGGTCGAGCGCCGCCTGCATGCTCGACGCGTCAGCGAGGCCCTTGCCAGCGATGTCATCCGCTGTTCCATGGTCGACCGACGTGCGCACGAACGGGAGCCCGAGCGTCCAGTTCACGCTGCGACCAAAGTCGACGAGCTTGAGCGGGGCGAGCCCCTGGTCGTGGTACATCGCGACCACGAGGTCGACGACGCCGTCGCCGGCGCGTCGGAACGCCGTCTCAGCGCTCACAGGGCCGTCGACGAGCACACCCTCCTGCTGAACGAGCCGCACGGCGGGCTCGATCACGAGGCGCTCCTCGCTCCCGAGGACGCCGCCGTCTCCGGCGTGCGGGTTGAGCCCGCAGACCGCGATGCGGGGAGTTGCAAGGCCGAGGTCGCGGCGCAGCGCCCGGTCCGCGACGCGGATGGTGTGCGCGACGAGGTCGGTCGTGAGCGCGTCGGCGACTGCACGCAGCGGCAGGTGGACGGTGACGAGCGCGATGCGCAGGCGGCCGCCAACGAACGCCATCACCGGATGGGGAACATTGGACAGCTGCCCGAGGAACTCGGTGTGACCGATCCAGTCCACACCGGCGGCGTGTAATCGGCCCTTGTGGATCGGCCCGGTGACGAGCCCGCGGGCACGTCCCGAGCGGATCTCTCGAACGGCGGTGCGGATCGCGCGCACCTCGATCGGCTCGACGCCAGCTTCGGCTTCCAGCAGGCGCGCCTGCAGGCCGGTGCGGCTCGCCCACTCCTCGATCGCGGCCCGGTCGCCGCACAGGACCGCGTCGCGGGGGTGCGCGACCAGCGCCTTGCACGCCACCTCGGGCCCGATGCCGCGCGGGTCGCCGGGCGTGCAGACCAGGGGTAGCGCGCTCACTGGTCGGAGAGGAGCACGCGGATGGTGGCGTCGCGCTTCGCCTGGGCGTACCACGTCTCCATCTCGGACTCGCCCTTCTGCTGGTAGACCTCGCCGACGAGCTGCTCACGCACCTCGGCCAGCGGCTTTACGCCGGCAGCCTCCGTCCGGGTGGAGACGATCTTCAGCACGAGGAGATCGGTTCCGACGTCGATCGCGGGGGCGACCTGCCCGACGGCGGTGGCGGTAACCACGGCCGCGAGCGGCTTTGCGAGGTCGCTCGCTTTGAACGTGCCCATGACGCCGTCCCGCGGGGCGAACTTGCCGCCGTCGCGCTCCTTGACCGTCGCGAGCCAGTCGCGTGTCCCCGCGTTGATCTCGGCGACGAGCGCGTCGAGTTCGGCCTTCAGCGCAGCGCGGTCGGCGCCTTCCGGGACCGGAACCGAGAACGCCGCGAGCTCGATCTGCGGCGCCTTGACGACGTCGCGGATCATGCGCTGGTACATGTCTTCGATGTCGTTGTCCGACACGGTGATGCGCGGCCGGATCACGTTCTCCTGGAACTTCATCATCCGGATCTCGTCGGAGATCTGCTCGCGAACGGTCTCCCAAGACACGCCCTGGGACTCGAAGCCCTCGCGCAGGGCCGTGCGATCGGCCACGCCGTACTGCTCCACCATCGAGTCGATCCCGCGGTCGACTTCGGCGCCGGATACGTCGAGATCGAGCTTCTGCAGCGTCTGCCGCACGAGCACGCGCTCGAGCACCGAGTCCAGCACCTCGTTCTCGGCTTGCAGCACGCAGGCGCCGCTCGTCTGCCCGGGGCAGGTGTTGGCGATGTACTCGCCGCCGAGGTCATAGAGCTCGGACAGGGCGATCGGCTCTTCGTTCACGACCGCTGCGACGCGATCGAGCATGGCCGCATGGGCGGACGCGATCAGAAGGGCCACGATCATGGCCGCTCGCCTCCGGCTCGCTGACTACGCCGCGCCGGGCGCGGCCGGTAGCCCCACGGCGTTCGCAGGGCCGAAGGCCCGAGAACGTCGAGGACAACGGCGCTCCTCACGCCCGCACGCAGTTCGCAGCGTCGCGCGCGCTTCGCTGATCCGCCACGGGCGGGCTCCGCGCGCGCTGGTTGCCGCTTCGAACGCGGGCGTTCCGGGGCTTGCAATTACTCCTCGCCAGGCGTCGCGACGCCGGGCTCGCCTTCCGGACCTTCCGCGGACGGCGTGCCGAGCTCGTCGCCCAGCTCGCCGGGGCCGCGCATGCCAGGCATCGGGGGGCCGCCCATCGGGCCACCCATGTGCCGCGGCGTCTCGACCTTCACCGCTTCGAGCGCCGCGTCGTCCTTGGTGACGGCGTACTTGGCGACGACGTCGTTGACGTACTTCTCGTACAGGTCCTTGTACTTCTCGTTCTTGACCTTACGCAGCACGCTGCCGCGCATCTGCTCGAACGTGCGTTCGACGCGCTCGCGCTTGTTCGCGACGAGGACGATGTTGTAGCCGCCGCCGCCTTCGAACGGCTCGCTGATGTCGCCCACGTTCATGCCGAACGCCTTGTCGACGACGCTCGTGTCGATGCCGGGCTTGCCGTCACGACCGACGAAGCCGAGGTCACCGGAGCGGCGGCGATACGGGTCTTCGGACTTCTCAGCCGCGATGTCGCCGAACTTGGCCGGGTCCTTGGTCACGTCCTTGTAGATCTGCTGGGCTAGGCCCTTCGCGTCCGCGTCCGCGCGGTCGGGACCGACGCGCACGAAGATGCGCTTGATCTGAACCTTCTCCGGCACCACGAACTCGTCTTTGTGCGCGTCGAAGTAGGCCTGGAGCTCTTCCTGCGTGAAGTCCGAGTTGCGGACGCCCGAGTAGACCTCCTGGCGCAGCAGGGTGTTGATCATCACCTTCTGGACCTTGGGGTCGTTGTCGACGCCGCGCGTCTTGGCTTCCTGGTACAGCGCCTTCTCTTCGATGAGCTTCTGAAGGATGTCCTTGCGCTCTTCCGGCGACAACGTGTCGCCGTTCGCGGGCGTCTTGCGCTGGGCGACCTGCTCGTATTCCTTGCTGTAGACCTTCACATCGCCGACCGTAGCGAGGACGGTGCCCATGTCTTCCTGGGGAGCCGCGGACGCGCCGGTCGCGGGGCCGCCAGTCGGCGCCGCTACGGGGGCGGCAGCGTCAGGGCCGCCGCAGGCTGCAAGGGCGAGCGGGAAAACGAGGGACATCCAGTAGTTACGAACGAGCATCTTTCGGACTCCGTTTGAATCAGTCGCGGAAAGCGCCGCCGCGCGGGACGCTTCCGATGGAGTGGTGCGTTATCACGGGGTCTCGGAGGGGTCCAATGTGGTTCCTGTCACCTTGCGTCGCGTTCGCCGGTTCGGTGATCATCGACGCGGCGGTCCCAGTCGAAGTGTTCCTGAATGACGAGGCGCTCGCTCGGCTGTACGTTCCTGGCGTGGTCACGTTGCCGATGGACGACGGTCCTCGGCGCTTGAAGCTGTGGGTGGACGGCAATCCGCACGAGGTATCGATCGACGTCCCCGTGGCGGGCGTCACCACCGTGATGGTCGGCAAGAACGGCATCACCGCCAACGCTCCAAATCCCACCGCCATCCCTGTCGGCGCTGTCGAGTTCCGCGTCGCCGGCAAAGGTGAGGTGATGTTCACGATCGACGATCAGCGGCATCACCTCGCGCCCGGAGCCACGCTGAAGCTCGAGCTGACCAAAGGAAACCACACGATCAGCGTGCGCGACGCGTCGGGGACGCAGATCTGGGCGAAGGGTCTCCTCGTCGTCGAGGAGCCGCGCGGCGTGATCGTCCAGTTCTCCGAGGGGCGGATGCCCGAGGTCGCGGGCACCGGCGGGCGGTTCGTGCCCGACGGGAAGTAGCGCGCCGCTGCGGCGACTTCAGGTCGCGGGAGTCTCGCGAAGCGCCGAGGCTGACGCGCGGACGAGCAGGTCCTGGAGGCGCTTTCCGACGCCCGCCGGGTCCTTGATGGCGCCCTCCAACAGCTGGGCGTCGTCGAGCAGCAGGCGGGCGATCGGCTCGACGTCTGCGTTCTTGCCCGCGTCGTGGAGCGCTACGAGGTTCTTGATCAGCGGGTGACCGGGGTTGAGCTCGAGGATGCGTTTGCCGCCGGGCATCGGCTGGTTCGCGGCGCGAAGGATGCGCTCCATGTTCGACGAGATGCCGGTGTCGTCGTCCACGAGCACAGCGGCAGAGTCCGTCAGGCGGCCGCTCGCACGCACCTGCTTGACGGCGCCAGCGAACATCGTCTCGAGCCACGGGACGAGGCCGTCGAGCTTTGCCTTGTCGGCCTCTTCGGCCGGATCGGCGGGGAGTTCCCCGCGCGTGGCGGACTTCACTGGCGTCTCCTCGAACGTCTCGAGCGAGTTCATCAGCCATTCGTCGACCGGCTCGTGGCAGATCAACACGTCCCAGCCGCGCTTCTTGAACGCTTCCAGGTGCGGCGAGAGCAGCGCCGCGTCTTTGGATTCGGCCGCGATGTACCAGATCGTGTCCTGGCCTTCCGGCATCTCTTTCTTGTACGTGGCGAGGCTCACGACCTCGTCGCCGTGGTTGCGCGTGTGGAAGCGCAACAGCGGCAACAGCAGCTCACGGTGCTCGTGGCTCGTCGAGTAGCCTTCCTTCAGCAGCACGCCGAATTCGCTCCACACCGAGGCCCACGTCTTCGCGGCGGACTTCTCGGGGTCGACGGGCGCGTCGGCGAACTTGCCGAGGTCTTTCAGGACGCGCTTGGTGATCGCGTCCTTCAGCTTGCGGACGACGGCGGTCTTCTGCACCATCTCGCGCGACACGTTGAGCGGGATGTCTTCGCTGTCTACGACGCCCTGCACGAAGCGGAGCCAGTCGGGCAGCAGCTCGTTGGCGTGCTCGGCGATCAGGACGCGGCGCGCGTACAGGCGGGGGCCGCGTTCGGCGCGCGGGTTGAACAGGTCGTAGGGGCGGTTTTCGGGCACGAACAGCAGCGCGCTCCATTGAATCGGCGAGTCCACCGTGGTGTGGATGCGCAGCGCGGGCTCGCGCCAATCGCCGGTGAGGTTGCGATAGAACCCGTTGGCCTCTTCGTCCGTCACCTTCGAAGGCTGCTCAGCCCACAGCGCCTTGGCCGCGTTGGCCTGCTCGGCTTCCACGAAGATGGGCCACGGCATGTAATTGCTGTGCTTCTTGACGATCTCTTTGAGCATGATCGGGTCGGCGTACTCTTTCGCCTCGTCGCGCAGCTTGAGGATGATGCGCGTGCCGCGGTGCTCCTTGTCGGCCTCTTCCACGGTGAAGTTGCCGTTGCCGGTGGACTTCCAGCGCACACCCTTCTCGCCGGGAAGTGCTGAACGGGTGATGACCTCGACCTCTTCTGCGACGATGAACGCCGAATAGAAGCCGACGCCGAACTGGCCGATCATCTTCGGGGCGCCGGCTTGGCCGGCCTGCTTCAGCTGGTTCACGAATTCCTTCGTGCCGGAGCGCGCGATCGTGCCGAGGTTATCGATCACCTCCTGCATGGTCATGCCGATGCCGTCGTCTTCGATCGTGATCTGGCGCAGGGCGCCGATCGGCGTGATGCGGACGCCTTGCGGGTCGTTCGCGGCGGGTGCGAGATCAGACCGCGTGAGGGCGAGGAAGCGGGCCTTGTCGAGCGCGTCCGCCGCGTTGCTTACGAGCTCGCGGAGGAACACCTCGCGGTCCGAGTACACGGAGTGGATCATCAGGTCGAGGAGTTGCTGAACCTCTGCCTTGAATCCATGTTCCACAGCCGACATCGAAGCCTCCGGTGATCGGCCGCGAGGGTAAGCACGCCAGCGTGCTGAGGGAAGGGGAGCCGTCAGGCGTTCGCGGTGTCGGGCGTCCAGACCTCGCCGGTCTCGCAGTCCACGTGGCGCATGTGCAGCGAGCCGGCGATGATCTCGAGCACGCCGAACACGATCGGCAGGCGGAACCGGCGCGGTCCGACCGAGCCGGGGTTGAACACGGTGAGTCCGCGGTCTTTGCCGATGAACGGCACGTGGGAGTGGCCGCACACCAGGAGCTGCGCCCCGCAGGCTTCGGCGTGCCGCCGCGCGTCAGCCCGGATGCGCGGTCCGTTCACGCCGATGTGCAGCAGCAGGAGCCGAAACACGGTCTGCTCGCGCGACCGTACGTCGACCGTGATGCGATCAGCGAGGTCCTGTCTGCGCGCGTCGATGTTTCCGCGGACGGCGATCACCGGAGCGACCTTCGCGAGACCGTCGAGGACGGCGACGTCGCCGATGTCGCCCGCGTGCAGGATGGCGTCGGGCCGCACGTCGCGAAGCCACCGATGGGCGTCGGGATGTGGCGCGCTGTGGGTGTCGGCGACGACTGCGAGGCGAAGGCCACCGTCGTCGCGCAGCTGCACCATCGTCTCGCGCGTGAACTCGCGGGCGGGCGAGAGCATGGCTTCCTCCGGTTTCGTTCTATGCGACGCGGACCGTGCGCGCCCATGCCTCTTCCCGATCGTCCGGGCGCGCTTAGCCTTTCCAACTGGCCGATGCGGCCGGACATAGTTCCCATCTGAAACAGGAGTTGTCATGGGTGTTATTGGACGGCCGGCCCCTCTCTGGTCCGGCGCTGCAGCGCAGAAAGGTGAAGAGATCAAGCTCAAGAGCGAGGACTTCAAGGGGTCCTGGTACGTGCTGTTCTTCTACCCGCTCGACTTCACGTTCGTCTGCCCGACCGAGATCGTCGCGTATGACAACCTTCACGAGAAGTTCGAAGCGGCGGGCGCCAAGGTCATCGGCTGCTCGGTCGACTCGGTGCACACGCACCTCGCCTACATGCGCACGTCGCGCACGGAAGCGGGCGTCGGCGCGCTGAAGTTCCCCCTCCTGTCGGACCTCGGCAAGAACATCGCGGCCGCGTTCGACGTGCTGCACCCGGACGGCCTGAAGGCCCTTCGCGCCACGTTCATCGTCGACCCCGACGGCGTCATCCAGTCGGCGACCATCAACAACCTCTCGATCGGCCGCAACACCGCGGAGACGCTGCGCACGCTCAAGGCGGCCCAGCAGGCCCGTGAGCTCGGTGATGTGTGCCCGGCCGACTGGGAAGAGGGCGACGAGCTGATGAAGGCCACGCTCGCTGGCGTCGCCAAGACCATCAACTAACGAGCGCGACGTCCGAGGACGTCGGTTCAAACGAGAAGAGGGAGCGGCCACGTCGGCGCTCCCTCTTTTTTCGTCCGCGAGAGGCCGTCAGTTCGTGCAGGCCCGGGACTCGGCCGCGCAGCGGAACGAGACGGGCGTGCCGGCGTAAGGGTAGGGCTCCTTCGCGTTGTCGACCCACAGGTCGGTGGGCGCGTTGTCCGTGGCTGTGGAGCCCCACTCGCACGACGTGGACTCGAACACTGCGTTGCCCTGCCCGAGGTATGCGCCGCCGCCGAGCACGACCTGTCCCTCGCCGCCGCCGCCGGTGGCGGTGTTCGCCGTGACCGAGCTGTTCGCGCACGTGAAGCGCGTCCCGCTGCCGAACAGCGCGAGCGCGCCGCCGTATACCGGGTCCTTGAGCGATTCGGTCGACGCGACGTTCTCGTCGATACGTGAGCTCGATTCGAGGCGTCCTTCGGCGCCGGCCGACAGATACCACCCGCCGCCCTGCGCGCTCATCGGCGGGAGCGACGTTGCCTTGTTCGACGTGATCGTGGTTCCCACGGCGGTCATTCGCGACCCGGGGCCGGTCTGGTACAGGCCGCCGCCGCGGACCGCGACGTTGTTCGAGATCGTGGTCTTGGACAAGGTGACGACGGCGACGCCCGTGTAGATCGCGCCTCCGGCGTTTGCGGCCTTGTTGTTCGTGAGCGTTCCTTCCTGCACCCTCACCGTGCCGCCGGGTGCGTAGATCGCGCCGCCGTCGCCCCGACCTGCGCCGAGGCGTGCTTCGTTCGCGTCGAACGTACACGCCGTGAGCGTGACGGCCCCGCTGCTAACGTAGACCGCGCCTCCGTTGCCGCCTGCTGGCGTGCCGCCGCCGACGTTCTTCGTGAAGGTCGTCGCCGAGACTTCGACTTGGCCTGCGTCGATCAGGATGGCGCCACCGGTGCCGCTGCTGTTCGCGTCGAACTTCGCACCAATGACCGTCACCGACGCGCCAGAGAGGTACAGGCCGCCGCCGCCGCCGGCGATGTTGGCGGTGAACGTCGGGTTCTCGAGCTTGACGTTCGCGGTGTCTTTGCCGCTCGCGTAGGCGCCACCCCCCTGACCTGTCGCCACGTTCGCGTTGAACGTAGCGTCTTTGACCGTACACTCGGGCGACCTGCACGCGAGCCCCGCGCCGTTCTGCGCGCGGTTGCGTTCGAACGTGGTGCCGGTCACGGACGTGATCAGGTTCGAGTCGAAGCCGCCGCCGACGGTCTTCGCGGTGTTCTCGCGGAACACCCCACCCTCGATCACGAGGGCGCCACCAACCGCTTCGGGGGCGGCACCGATGCCGCCGCCAGCCGAACCCGAGGTGTTCGAGGCGAACGTGACGTTGCGCAATACGTACGTTGCAGGGCGCGTCACGTAGATGGCGCCGCCCCCCGAGGTGGACGCGTTGCCCGTGAATGCGGAGTCTTCGACGGTCAGGGCGGTCTTTCCGCGGAGGCGCACCGCGCCGCCGAAGTCGGCCGAGCCTCCTTGAAGGGTTACGTTGGTGATCTGCACCTTGGTGACGCCCGCGCGCGCGTCGATGATCGAGCCTTGACCTGCACCGGCGAGGTGCGACTGCTCGGCGCCTGCGCGCCCGATCACCGAGAAGGTACCGGTGTTCGCTGCGTCGACGCGCCCGTAGAAGGTGCCTGCGCACACGTACAAGGTGCTGTCCGCGGGCGCAATCCACGGGACGGGCGCGGCGGCCGCGACGCTCGGGAAGGACGCGCGAACATCCGCCCACTTACCGTCCGACGTCAGGACCGAGATCGCGCCGGCTTCGGCGGACGCCGACCACTGCCCGGAAGCGACGCAGTTGTTCTCGGTTCCGTCGCACAGTTCGGTCGCGCCGGGGTGGACTTGGGGTGCGGCGTCATCGCAATCGTCGTCTTTCAGGGCGTACCCGGCAGACCGATCGCAGCTTGACTCCGTCTTGCCGGGCCCCCCGAAACCGTCTCCATCCAAATCAGCGTAGAAGTGCGTCTTTGAGGCTTCGGACACGGACGTGTCGGCGTCGTCGGCGAGCCCGTCGCAGTCCTCGTCGAGGTCTTTCGGGTCGCAGACCTCGTTGACGCCGGGATTGATCCCTGCGTTCGTGTCGTTGCAGTCGCCGAGCTTGTCGGCCGGGTGACCGGGGTCCGCCTTGCAGAGCGACACGGGCACGCCCGTACCGTACCCGTCCCGATCGGCGTCGGGGTACCAGGCCTTGCGGCCGACGGCGGTGGTGTCTGCGTTGTCGGCCTTGCCGTTGCAGTCTTCGTCGAGGTTGCCGGAGTCGCAGACCTCGGACTCTCCGGGGTTCACGCTCGCGTTCGCGTCGTTGCAATCGCCCGCCTGGCTCGCCTTCGCGGTCGCGGTCTCGTCGCAAAGCGAGACGGGCGCGCCCGACCCGTAGCCGTCGCTGTCTTTGTCGGTCCAGAACTGGGAGCGACCGGTGGCGCTGGGATCCGCGTTGTCGGCCTTGCCGTTGCAGTTCTCGTCCGTATCCCCGGCGTCGCAAACCTCGATGGCCTTCGGGTTCATTTTGGCGACGTTGTCGTTGCAGTCACCGCCGACCTTGATCGGGAACCCGTCGGAAGGGTCGCACTGGGTCGCGCTCTGACCACCGAACAGATCGTGGTCGGCGTCCGTGTAGAACGTGACCTTGCCGGTCGCGGTGCCGTCGAGGTCGTCGGCCCGACCGTTGCAATCTTCGTCGGTGTCCGAGGCGTCGCAGACCTCGGTAGCGCCTGGGTGAACGCTCGCCTTCGCGTCGTTGCAATCGTCGGACGAGGTGACGGGGAAGCCGTTCCCGGCGTCGCACTGTTGGTGAGGGGCGCCGGCGCCGTGTTTGTCGAGGTCTGCGTCGGCGTAGAAGGCGGTCGTGCCCGTGGCGCTCCCGTCGAGGTTGTCGGCCTTTCCGTTGCAGTTCTCGTCGACGTTGGAGGCGTCGCAGACCTCGGTGCCCCCGGGATGCACTTCCGCCCGCGCGTCGTTGCAGTCGCCGACGTCGGACACCGGGTACGTGGCGTTCGCGTCGCACCGCGATGAGGCGGGACCCGACCCGTATCCGTCGGTGTCCTTGTCGGCGTACCAGGAGGTCTTGCCCGCGGCGGAGAGGTCGGCGTCGTCGGCCTTGCCGTTGCAGTTCTCGTCCGTGTCGCCGGCATCGCAGACCTCGGCGGCACCGGGCTTGATCGCGGCGTTCGCGTCGTTGCAGTCGCCGGGGGTCTTTGCGGGGTAGGCCGGTGAAAGATCGCAGAGCGACATCGCCGAACCGGCGCCGGCCCCGTCAGCGTCCGCGTCGGCGTACCAGTTCGTGCGGCCGGTGGCCTCGGAGTCCAGGTCGTCGGCGCGGCCGTCACAGTCCTCGTCGGTGTTCGCTGTGTCACACGTCTCGGTTCCGCCTGGATGAACGGAGGCCTTCGCGTCATCGCAGTCGCCGTTTGCGGTGACCGTGAAGCCGGCGCCAGCGTCGCAGCGAGCGGACGCCTGGCCCGTGCCGTACTTGTCAAGATCTTTGTCGGCGTAGTATTCGGTCTTTCCGGCGGCGTCCGTGTCGAGGTCGTCGGCCTTGCCGTCGCAATCCTCGTCGGTGTTCTTTGCGTCGCACGCTTCGGCCGCGCCCGGGTGGATCGCTGCGACCGCGTCGTTGCAGTCGGTGCCGTCGGCGAGCGGGTAGGTCGGGCTGGCGTCGCAGAGCGTCGCGGCGGCTCCGGCCCCGAACCCGTCGGAGTCTTTGTCGGAGAAGTACCGGGTCTTGCCGGTCGCGGCGGTGTCGAGGTCGTCGGCCTTGCCGTCGCAGTCCTCGTCCGTGTTCGCGCCGTCGCATACCTCGGCGGCGCCGGGCTTGATCGCGGCGTCGGCGTCGTTGCAGTCGCCGGTGGTCTTCACCGAACGCGTCGGCGAGGGATCGCACTGCTGGGCGCTGTCTGCGCCGCCGATGCCGTCCTTGTCGGAGTCTGCGAAGTACGTCACGCGCCCCTGCGCTGCGTCGTCGAGGTCGTCGGCGCGTCCGTCGCAGTCTTCGTCGAGGTTCGCGGCGTCGCAAACCTCGGTCGCTCCAGGCTTCACGTTGGCCTTTGCATCATCGCAGTCGCCGCTGGCGGTGGCGGTGAACCCTCCGCCGGCGTCACACCGCTGGGCGGGATCGCCTGCGCCGACCTTGTCGAAATCCTTGTCGGCGAAGAACGAGGTCTTGCCCGACGCGTTCGGGTCGAGGTCGTCGGCCTTGCCGTCGCAGTTCTCGTCGACGTTGGCGGCGTCGCAAACCTCGGCGGCGCCCGGGTGCACGGCGGCGTCTGCGTCGCGGCAATCGCCGGCTTGCGAGACGGGGAATGCCGCGTTTGCATCGCACCGCGAGGAGGCCGTGCCCGCGCCGTAGCTGTCGCTGTCCTTGTCGGCGTAGAACGGCTTCTTGCCGGCGGCCGTCGTGTCGAGATCGTCGGCCTTGCCGTCGCAGTCCTCATCCGTGTCCGCCGCGTCACAAACCTCGGTCGCTCCGGGCTTGATCGCCGCGTCGCTGTCGTTGCAGTCGCCGGTCGCCTTGACCGAACGCTGCGGCGAGGGGTCGCACTGCGACGCGCCATCACCGCCGCCGATCCCGTCTTTGTCGGCGTCTGCGTAGTACATCACGCGCCCCTGCGCGGCGTCGTCGAGATCGTCGGCCTTGCCGTCGCAGTCCTCGTCGACGTTGGCTGCGTCGCACACCTCGGTGGCGCCGGGCTTGATCGCAGCGCTCTTGTCGTTGCAGTCGAGGCCGGCCTCCACGCCGTCGCCGTCCTGATCCACCGCGAAGGCGGGGGCGGGCCAGAGAGCGAGCAGGGCGGCCAACACGAGGGTTGGCGGCACGGCGTACCGCGCGGCGAGCGTCGACAAAGGGACCTCCGAACTACCGGGGCGCGTTGTATCCGAATGGGCCTTCACGTGCCCTCGATTCCGAGCCGACGCATGCGATACAGCAGGCTCGAACGTGGGATGCCGAGGTCGCGAGCCGCCTGTGTGCGGTTGCCGTGGTTGTTCTTCAACGCGGCAAGGACGAGGTTTCGCTCGAGATCGACGCCAGATATCGTGGACGGCGTGGTGTTCGGGGCGTCGAACACGGCTGGGAAATACTCGATCGACTCGCGCCGGACGATGGGTCCACCCATCACGTACGCGCGGGTGAGCACGTTGCGCAGCTCGCGTACGTTGCCGGGCCAGTCGTGCGCGACGAGGTGAGCGAGCGCGTCCTCGGTGATCGTCGCGGAGGGTTGGACCTTCTCGAGGATCGCGCGCACCAGCGTGGGGACGTCGCCGAGGCGCTCGCGAAGCGGAGGCAGGCGCACGGACAACACGGCGAGTCGGAAGTAGAGGTCGCTCCGGAAGGTGTTTGCCCGAACCATCGCGACCAGGTCGCGGTTGGTCGCTGCGACGATCCGGACGTCGGGGAATTCGGGCGCTGCGCCGCCAACGCGTCGCACCTCGCCGGATTCGAGCGCGCGTAGCAGCTTCGCCTGCATGTCGAGCTTGAGCTCGCCGACCTCGTCGAGGAACAAGGTGCCGTGGTCGGCCCGCTGAAAAGCGCCGTCCTGGCGCGTGACAGCGCCCGTGAACGCGCCCTTCTCGTGCCCGAACAGCTCGGATTCGAACAGGGAATCCGTGACAGCCGCGCAGTTCACCGCGACGAACGGCGCGTCGTACCGCGGGCCCGACGCGTGGACCGCGGCTGCGGCGAGCTCCTTGCCGGTGCCGCTCTCGCCGGTGAGCAGCACCGTGTCGTCGTGGGCTGCCATGCGCGCGAGCGTGGCGAACAGCTTCTTCATCACGGTGGAACGCCCGACCATTGCGCCCAGCTCTTCGCGTTCGGCGTCGTGGTCGTCCACCGTGCGCACGTCGACCGTGAACGCGTGATCGCCGACGCGGATCTCCTCGCCCGACAGCGCCGGCGTGATCTCGCGTAAGCGGCTTCCGCCTAGGAACACGGCCGCGCCGGCTGGCTCGATCATCACCCTGCCGCGCACGACCCGGATCCGCAGCGCGGCAGCTCCGAGCGCGTCGTCGATCTCCACGTGGGCGCCTTTGCCGCCGACGGTCGTCACCGCGCGGTCCATCACGAACGTACGCCCGGCGTGGGCTCCGCGGCTGACCGTGAGCTCAGCGCGGGTGGCGGCGACGCGCTCCGGCCCTACGTCGACGAGCTCCTCGAACGGGCGGGGCTTCACCGCGTTCGCGGTGGGGGATTGGGTGGGCATGCTCTCGGCGAGGAACGTGACCTGGAACGGGCCGAGCTCGAAGGTGTCACGATCGGTGAGGCTCGAGTCAGGAACGGCCTTTCCGTTGAGCAGTGTGCCGTTCTTGCTGCGATCGACCAGCCACCACCCCTCGGTTCGCTGCTCGACGGAGCAGTGAACGCGGCTGACATGGTCTGAGGGGAGCGCGACGTCACACCGGTCCGAGCGCCCCACCAGCGTGCGCCCCGCGCGCAGGAGGTGGGTGAACAGATCACGGCCTTCGGTGCGGAATTGGAGGCGCGGCATGGGGGCTCCGAGGCGGGCATTGTATGGCACGAACGGAGGTGGCTAGATAGAGGGCAGGGCCCGTCTGCGTCGACGTTCGTCGCCGCGCGTGCTTGTCCTGATGCAAAGCCGCCATTGGCGGCTGCGCACTTCGCTTGCAAATCCATGCGCAGACGGCCCCTGGCCGTTCAATGAAGACCGGCATCTGGCCGGGTGCGCGCGTCGGGGTTCCGCCTCCGTCGCTCTGACATCGAAGGGAGTCCACATGAGCCGAAAGAAGACGTCGCCGCTGAACGCTGGCGAAATGGTCGATTACAAAGACGTGCGCAAGCTTCAGCGCTTCCTCACGGAGCGCGGCAAGATCCTTCCCCGCCGCGCAACGGGCCTCACGGCCAAGCAGCAGCGCCAGGTCGCCCGCGCCATCAAGCGCGCGCGCCAGATCGCGCTCCTCCCGTACGTCAAGGCTGACTGATCGTGCTGGTGCTCGTCTTCGCGGCGTTTCTCGCCTGCGAGGACGAGCCCGCGCCGCCCCCGGTGGCGCTTCCCGCGTTGAAGTCGGTGGCGCCGCCTCCCGGTGAGGTGCCGCTCGATCCCTCGACGACGATGCTGACGATGCCTCCCTCGTCCGGCCAGCAGTGCCGCGACGACTCCGACTGCCCGCCCAACCCCGGCGCCGGGCCTGGCGGAGGCGCGCTCGTCGGCCATTGCCTCTGCACGATGCCCATCCCCGACGGGCCTGTCGAGACGGTGGGCCTGTGCTGGAACGGGCGCATCAAGCCGCGGGCGTGGTGGTGCACCGTGCAGGACGGTCACGCGTTCCTGCACGGCCTGTTCGTCCAGGAGTAGGGACTTAGCTGCAGCCGCTCGTCGCGCCGCAGCTGACGCACTTGAGGCACGAGCCGTTGCGAACCATCGTCATCGAGCCGCACTCGGGGCAGCTGTCGCCCTCGTAGCCGCGCGCCTTCGCGTCGATCACGGCCTGGGTCTTTGCCTTGCCGAGCGCCTTGAGCTGGACCGAGCCGTCGGTGTGCACGGAGGGCGGCTCTTCGGCGGAGCGGACGAGGATTCGCACGCCGCTGCCGAGGCCCTTGCTCTGGATGGCCGGGGGATCATCGACGTTGATGGCGGCCGGGCTGTGGCTCGCCGGAATCGGCGTCGAGAGCGCCGTCGGCGCGGGAGGTGGCGTGACGGGAGCCGAGGCGGCGGGCGCGACGGGGATCTCCTCTTCGGCGAGCCAGGTGGGCTCTTCCACGGTGTGGAGCGCGTCGTGCCGCAGGTCTTCGTCCGACACGTGCGCGAGCTCGTTGCGGCCGAGGTAGCTGATCGCCAGCTCGCGGAAGATGTAGTCCGTGACGGACGTGGCCATCATGATGCGGTCGTTGCCGCTCACCATGCCGTTCGGCTCGAAGCGCGTGAACAGGAACTGATCGACGAACTTCTCGAGCGGCACGCCGTGCTGAAGGCCGATGGAGACGGCGATCGCGAACGCGTTCATGAGCGAACGGAACGCGGCGCCTTCCTTGTGCATGTCGACGAAGATCTCGCCGAGACCGCCGTCTTCGTACTCACCGGTGCGGAGGAACACCTTGTGCCCGCCGACCACGGCCTTCTGCGTGTAGCCCTTGCGGCGATCCGGCAGGCGGCGGCGCTTGGCGAGGTAGCGGATGACGACCTTCTCGGCGATCTGCACGGGCGACGGCGCTTCGATCGACTGCGGCTGGAGCGTGGGCTCGTCGTCTTCCGTCGCGGCGAACAGGTCCACGGCCATGGACGAGGACAGCGGCTGGGAGAGCTTGCTGCCGTCGCGGTACAGCGCGTTCGCCTTCAGACCGAGGCGCCACGACAACATGTACGCGTTCTTCGTGTCTTCGATCGTGGCCTCGTTCGGCATGTTGATCGTCTTGCTGATCGCGCCCGAGATGAACGGCTGGCAGGCCGCCATCATGCGGATGTGCGCGTCATAAGCGATGAACCGCTTGCCCTTCTTGCCGCACTTGCTGGCGCAGTCGAACACGGCGAGGTGGGCGTCCTTCAGGAACGGCGCGCCTTCGACCGTCATCGTGCCGGTCGCGTAGCTGTTTGCAGCGTCGATCTGGCCGCGCGTGAAGCCGATCACCTCGAGGATGTCGAGCGTGGGGTCGAGCAGCTGGGCGTCCGTGAGCCCGAGCACCTCGTGGCAGAACGCGTCGCCGAGCACGTAGCGGTTGAACGCGAACTTGACGTCGAACGCGGTGGGGAGCTGCTCCTCGACGCGCTTGATCGCGGCGGCGTCGAAGCCCTTGGCGCGCAGCGACTCGTGGTTGATCGCGGGCGCGCCGGCGAGCGTGCCGTGGCCCGTCGCGTACTTGATGATCGCGTCGATCTGCGTCTCGGTGTAGCCGAGCTTCTTGAGCGCGGGCGGCACGGACTGGTTGATGATCTTGAAGTACCCGCCGCCGGCGAGCTTCTTGAACTTGACGAGCGCGTAGTCAGGCTCGACGCCGGTGGTGTCGCAATCCATGACGAGGCCGATGGTGCCCGTGGGCGCGATGACGCTGACCTGCGCGTTGCGGTAGCCGTACTTCTCGCCGAGAGCGAGGGCCTCGTCCCATGCCTGGCGCGCGGCCTTGAGCATGGCGACGGGGGCCGTGGTGGGGTCGAGCGGCACGGGGCGGATGGTGAGGCCCTCGTAGTCCGTGTTCGTGGGGTTCACCGCCGCATGGCGGTGGTTGCGGATGACCCGCAGCATGCCTTCCTTGTTCGCTTCGTAGCGGGGGAACGGGCCCTTGCACTGCGCGAGGCGCGCGCTCTGCACGTAGCTCTCACCGGTGAGGATGGAGCTCAGGCAGCCGCAGATCGAGCGGCCTTCGGCGCTGTCGTAGGGGATGCCCATGACCATCAGCATCGCGCCGAGGTTCGCGTAGCCGAGGCCCAGCGTGCGGTAATCGTACGACCGGCGCGCGATGGCCTTGCTCGGGAACTGCGCCATCGCCACGCTGATCTCGAGGACCGTGGTCCACAGGTGGCACTGGTAGCGGTAGCCCTCGATGTCGAACACGCACTTGTCAGCGTCATAGAAGCGGATCAGGTTCAGCGACGCGAGGTTGCACGCCGTGTCGTCGAGGAACATGTACTCGGAGCACGGGTTGGACGCGTTGATGCGACCGTCCGCCGGGCACGTGTGCCACTCGTTGATCGTCGTGTCGAACTGCACGCCCGGATCGGCGCAGGACCACGCGGCGTAGCAGATGTCTTCCCACAACGCGGACGCGCGGATCTGCCGGCTGACCTTGTGGTCGGTGCGGCGGATCAGGCTCCACGGCTCGTCGCGCAGCACGGCGTCCATGAACGCGTTGGTGAGGCGGACCGAGTTGTTGCTGTTCTGGCCTGCGACCGTGGCGTAGCCGTCGCCGTCCCAGTCGGTGTCGACGACCGGGAATTCCATGCTGGTGTAGCCCTGCTTCGCGTACTGGATGGCGCGCAGCAGGATGTTGTCGTGCACGCCGGCCGTGCGGGCCTCGCGCAGCGCCTTCTTGAGCGCGTCATTCTTGGTGACGTCGACCCGTGCTTCGCCGCCGAGATCCGTGCGCGAGCACGCCTTCATGACCGCGTTGATGTGCTTCTCGTTCAGCCGGCTACCGGTGACGAGCGCCGCGACCTTCTGCTCTTCCGTCACCTTCCAGCTGACGAAGGCCTCGATGTCCGGGTGATCGACGTCGAGGCAGACCATCTTCGCGGCGCGGCGCGTGGTGCCGCCGCTCTTGATCGCACCCGCGGCGCGGTCGCCGATCTTCAGGAAGCTCATCAGGCCGGAGGAACGGCCGCCGCCGGACAGGCGCTCGCCCTCGCCGCGAAGGCTCGAGAAGTTCGTGCCGGTCCCGGAGCCGTACTTGAACAGGCGCGCCTCGCGCGTCCACAGGTCCATGATGCCGCCGTCGCTGACGAGATCGTCGCTCACGGCCTGGATGAAGCAGGCGTGCGGCTGGGGGCGCTCGTAAGCGGACTTCGACGCCACGACCTCGTTTGTCACGGTGTCGACGTACGTGTGGCCCTGGGCGGGACCGTCGATGCCGTAGGCCCAGTGGAGGCCCGTGTTGAACCACTGCGGCGAGTTCGGCGCGCACATCTGGTTCGCGAGCGAGAACCGGAGCTCGTCGTAGAACGCCTTCGCGTCCGTCTCGTCGTCAAACAGCGCTTCCTTCCAACCCCAGTACGTCCAGCAACCGGCGAGGCGGTCGAACACCTGGCGCGCGTCGCGCTCGCCGCCGTTCTTGCGGTCGTCCGGAAGGGCCTCCATCGCCTTGTCGTCGGGCGTGCGGCGCTGGAGCCAGGCGGGGACGCCCTTCTCCTTCACGGCCTTGGTGACGGCGGGAATCCCGGCCTTGCGAAAGTACTTCTGCGCGAGGATGTCCACTGCGACCTGCGACCAGCCCTCCGGCACCATGACGCCGTCGGCTTCAAACACGGTCGAACCGTCTGGATTTCGGATCTCCGATCGCCGCGGGACGAACTTGATCGCGTCATAGGGAGACTCGGTTCCTACAGTGAAACGCCGGTTCACGCGCATGACGACACCTTAGGTGGGGTGAAAGCGAAGCGCGCAGGAAGCCTGCGTGCAGTGCAAGGGGTTGGTCGCGAGGGAGACACGCCCCGTCCCCTCGCAGCGTTCGCTGGGAAGGGCGACGAACGACCAGCGGGCTGTTTAGGGCCCGATTTGCAAGCGGAGCGCGCGGCGGCGTGCAGAGCAGAGCAACTGGAGTCGACGTATGAACGACCGCGGGTGCGGTCGCTCCCCAAAATTTGGAGTTTGGGGAGGGCGGGGTGCGGTGCCGGACTGGCAACGCCCCACCACAATATCTGGGGGGCGGATCGGGGTCCATACACCATGGGTTGTGGATTTGAACGATTCGGATCGTCCCCAGGTGTGCCCGGTTTACAAAGCCGTCCCGGTCGCGTTTTCGGCTGACGAGGGATCGTGTCCACGATCCGCTCCCATATTTTTCCACAGCTTTTCCACAGGCTGCGGACGGGTCGACCGGGGGTGCGAGGAGCGCGTCACCGCCGCGCGCGCAGCGGTCCGCCGATGGTCGGCTGCGATCGGATCTCCCCACCTGCCAGAGTTGTCAAAAAGTTGTCAACGACCTCCGACGAACGGTGGTGGAAGCTACGGAACCGCGAAGGAGAGGGGATGGCTCGTGGGCCTGCGGACGTGGTCGACGAGGTCGCGCGGGAGCTCGACCTGCTCGTATGGCGGCTCGAACGCCGCATAGACGATCCTGACCGCCTGTTGATCGAGCGGAAAGAGGTCCGTCGGGAGATCGAGCGGCTGCGGGACCGGCTGAAGGACCTGTCCGACGTGCTGTGATGCCCTAACGGACGTGCCCGTCTCCGAGGACGACGAACTTTCGGGTACACAGCTCTTCGAGGCCCATCGGGCCGTAGGCGTGGAGCTTGGTGGTGCTGATGCCGAGCTCCGCGCCGAGGCCGAGCTCACCGCCGTCGTTGAACCGCGTGCTCGCGTTGACCAGCACGCACGACGCGTCGACCTCGCGTAGGAACCGCATCGCGACGCCGTGATCGCGGGTGATGATCGCTTCCGAGTGATGCGTGCCGTGGCGGTCGATGAACGCGGTGGCCTCGTCGTAGTCGGACACGACCTTAACGGCGCAGATCAACGCTAAGAATTCGGTGTCCCAATCGGCGTCGGAGGCGGCCACCACCGTCGGGGCGAGGGTCTGGGTCTGCGGGCAGCCGCGCACCTCGACGGCGTGGGCCTGGAGCGCGGCGACGAGCCGGGGCACGAACCCGTCGGCCACGGCGCTGTCGACGAGCACACACTCGAGCGCGTTGCACACGCCAGGGCGCTGCACCTTCGCGTTGAGCGCGATGGCGAGCGCCGCGTCGAGATCGGCGGTGGCGTGGACGTAGACGTGGCAGATGCCCTGCCAGTGGCGGATCACCGGCATGCGCGCCTGGTCGGTGACAGCGAGGATCAGGCCGGTGCCGCCGCGGGGAATCGCGAGGTCGAAGTACGCGTCCTGCTGCAGCAGCTCGCGGAGCAGCTCGCGGTCGGGGTCGTCGACGAACTGCGCGGCATCTGCAGGGAGCCCGGCCTCGGTGAGCGCGCGTCGGTACAGCGCCGCGAGGGCGCGGTTCGTGTGCAGCGACTCCTTTCCGCCCCGGAGGACGACGGCGTTGCCGGACTTCAGGCACAGCGCTGCGGCGTCGATCGTGACGTTCGGACGCGACTCGTAGATCATCAGCACCGCGCCGAGCGGCACCATCATGCGGCCGACGCGGAGGCCGTTCGGCCGCACCTCCAGGCGGTCGATCCGGCCGACTGGATCGGGCAGCAGCGCGACGGCGCGCACCGCGTCGGCGAGCGACTCGAGTCGTCCCTCGTCGAGCTTGAGACGGTCGCGCAGCGCGGGGGCGAGGTCGGCGTTCTCGGCGAGATCACGCGCGTTCGCGTCGAGCACCATGCGGCGCTCGTCGTAGAGGCGTCGCGCGACGATGTGCAGGGCCGCGTCCTTCTGGGCGCGGGTGGCGTTGCCGACGGCGCGCGAGGCGGCCCGGGCGGCACGTCCGAACGCCCTGGCGCGGTCGGCGGGGGTCACAGCAGCACCAGGTCGTCGCGGTGGATGATCTCGTCGGGCACAGGAACTCCGAGCGTCTCGCGGGCCTTGTCGGTGCGCATCCCCGCGATTCGGCGCAGATCGTCGTCGTCGACGCCCACGAGGCCGCGGGCGAACACGCCCTTGGGACCGACGACGTCGACCGCGTCGCCGACGTCGAACGCGCCGTCGACGGCGCGAACGCCTGCGGGAAGCAGGCTCGCTCCGTCGCGGAGGGCCTGTTCGGCGCCGGCGTCGACCGTCAGGAACCCGCCGGGGCGCAGCGCGGTGGCGATCCATCGCTTGCGCGCGTTGATCGGGCGCTCCGACGCTCGGAACCACGTGCCCACGTCGTCGCCGCGGAACACCGCGACGAGGTCGCGCTCGGACGCGATGACCGTGGACGCGCCATGGCGGCTGGCGCGTTCGGCGGCGTCGAGCTTGGTGATCATGCCGCCAGTCCCGTGAAGCGCGGCCGCGCCGGCGTACTTGCGCACGTCGTCGATGCGCTCGACCAAAGGCACGCGCGCGGCGTTCGCGTCGACGCGGGGATCCCCTGCGAACAGGGCGCCGATCTTCGTCAACAGCACGACGACGTCGGCCGATACGAGCCCGGCCACGTCCGCCGCGAGGCTGTCGTTGTCCCCGAACTTGATCTCCTCGACGGCGACCGTGTCGTTCTCGTTCACGATCGGAACGAGGCCGCCGTCGACGAGGCGCACGAGGGCGTTGCGCGCGTTGAGGTAGCGGTGGCGATCTTCGACGTCCGCGCGGGTGAGCAGCACCTGGGCGACCGATACGCCGTGGCGCGCGAACGCCTCGGCCCACTTCGCCATCAACCGGCTCTGACCGGCGGCGGCGGCGGCCTGCAGCGAGGGGAGGTCGCGGGGACGCGCTGCGAGGCCCATCGGGGCGAGCCCGAGCGCTATCGCTCCGGAGCTCACGACCAGGACGCGTAGACCGCGCGCGCGCAGCGCGACGACATCATCAGCGAGGCGCGCGAACGGGTCACCATCGCCGACGAGCAGGGCCGAACCGACCTTGATCACCACGCAACGCGCGAGGGACAGGGCGTCGCGACTCAATCGCCGATGACCCGTTGAATGACGACGGGCTCGAGGCTCGCTGTCACGGCGAACGGGTAGGGCCCGACGGTGTAGTCGCCGACGGGCAGCAGGCCATCGAAGCCGCCGGTGGTCTTGAGCTGCTTGGTTGCGAAGTCGACGGCGGCGCGCCCCTCGGGCATGAGCGGGAACGCGACGATCCCGAGGGCGATCGGGGTGGCCTCCATGCGGCGCACCGTCACGCGGCCCCAGCCGTCGCGGTAGATCTGCATCTGGCCTGCAACCCCGTTCGCTTCGGCTTCCTCGGGCGTCGCCAGCCGGAGGACGTCGGCGAGGCGCTGGTAGGCGGACCAGGCGTCGCCTCGGATGCGCGCGCTATCGGCGCCGAGCATGCGCAGGTTGACGGGGATCTCCACCCCGAGGCCAGCCATCTCGACCCACGCGTCTTCGACGCCGCCCCACGCGTTGCGGCTCGCCAGGCGTTCCATCTCGCCGCGCAGCTGCTCGTAGCGGCCCTGCGCGACCTCGGGGGAGATCGCGGTGGGCTCACCCACGTCGGGCTTGCCCGCGAGCGCGAGGGCGATGAGGAACGTGTTCAGCATGGCGTAGCGACAACCCCCGTGGCGTGGCGATCGTTCCCGACGATCATGGGGTGCCGCGGACGGCCTTCGCGACCTCGGCGAGGCCTTTGACGATCTCCACGCCGGGATCGAACTTCACGACGTTCGCTTCGCCCATGATCGCGAAGTAGTTCGAGACCGCCTTGTCCCACTCGGGCGGGCCGGCGATGCCGGGCCGGCGCTGGAACGAGCACAGGTTCTGGACCTGCTGCAAGAGGTCGCGCGGGTGGCAGAACCGGAACGGCCGCGGCGCCCGCTGCGGCGTTTGCCCCATGAACTTGTAGTGGCGATCGATGAGGTACTGGATCGAGCCGCGCGGGAGCTGGATGCGCATCTTCACCGCGAGGCTCTCCGTGATGCTGCGGAACTCCTCCTCGGACGGGTCGTGCACCTGGATCTTGTACGGGATGCGGCGAAGGAACGCCTCATCGGCGAGGTCGCGCGGCTCGAGGTTGGTGCTGAAGATCAGCAGGCCGTCGAACGGGACGGCGATCTTGCGGCCGTCCGGCAGCTTGAGGAAGTCGATCCGCTTCTCGAGCGGGAAGATCCACCGGTTGAGGATCTCGCGCGGGGACGTCTGCTGGCGCCCGAAGTCGTCGATCACGAACGTTCCGCAGTTGGCCTTCATCTGCAGCGGCGCTTCGTTCACGTGCGAGATGGGATCGTGCTGGATCTCGAGCATCTCGAGCGTGAGCTCACCGCCGGCGATGACGGTGGGGCGCTTGATCTTGGTGTAGCGGCGATCGACCTTCTCGTTCGGGTTCGGCGCGTTGAACTCGATCTTCTCGTGGTACATCGCGTCGAACATCTTGACGTAGTGGCCGTCGATCAAGATGCAGTGGGGCAGCCAGATCGCGTCGCCGAAGCAGCGCGTCATCCGCTCCGCGAGGCTCGTCTTGCCGTTGCCGGGCGCGCCGTAGAGGAACATCGCCTTGCTGCCGGTGATGGCCGGTCCGATGGACTCGAGCATGTCTTCGGAGAGTGCAAGATCAGCGAAGGCGCGCTGCATGTCTTCGGGGCCGGGGCTCTTTAGCGAGAGCGACTGGGCCTTCACGGTGCGCACCCAGTGCTCGTACAACACCGGCGCGGGGCCGACGTACGCGCAGATCGAGCGCGCGTCCATCGCCTTGACCTTTCCGGCTTCCGACAGGCCGTACGACGACTCGCCGACCTGGTTGGTGCCCGTCAACGCGATGAGCTTCTTGCCGCGCAGCGACTCGCTCTGCTCCTTGACGAGCTGCAGCGCGAGGCAGAGCTCCTGGGCGAGGTCGCGCACCGACGCGCTCGGCGTGTTGAGCAGGTACTTGAGGATGAGCTCCTCGCCGAGGATCGGGTCCAGGCCGAGGTCTTCCCACGACTTTGGCTCGCGGGGGAAGCGCTCCTCGCGCTTGACCTCCTCGGGTGGCGGCGCCTGGGGTGGTGGCCCTTGCGTGGGCCCTGCGCCGAGGCTCGGGGCCGCGCCGCCGATGCGGACGGCCGCTGCGGGACGGGCGCCGGGCATCGCGATGGAGGCCGGCCCGGTCGGAGCGGCCGCGGGGCCTCCGGGGATGGGAATGGCGGCGGGTCGGCGTGGATCGTTTGGATCGTTGGTAGACATGCGCAGGGAATTACCACGTGGAGGGGTACCCCTTCCCGCGGAATCTTGCGCTTTCGCGGATCGCGAGGTAACGACGGACTTCCCGTGGGGGCGTAGTGATGCGACTCGGTCTGTTTGCTGTGGCGCTCGGTCTGTGCCTGTCGTGTGTGCCGAAGAAGGACTACGACGCGGCGCTGGCTGAGAACGCCGGATTGAAGACGCAGATCGCCACGCTCGAGGGGACCATCGCCGAGCGCGAGGCGACGATCGCGCGCCTCGAGTCGGAGCTTGCGACGGTGAAGACGGAGCTCGCTGCGGTGAAGGCCGACCTCGAGAGCACCAAGACGACGCTCGCGACGACCACATCGGACGTCGAGAAGATGAAGAAGGCCCTCTCCGAGCTCGAGAAGCGCAAGGCGGAGGCCGAGGCGAGCCTGAAGACGTTCCGGGACCTCGTCGCGCGGTTCCAGAAGATGATCGACGCCGGCACGCTGCGCGTGAAGGTCATCGACGGGCGTCTTGTCGTTGAGCTCGCGACGGACATCCTGTTCGCGCCGGGTTCGGCGTCGCTCTCGAAGGAGGGCAAGGCCACGATCCTCGAGGTCGGCGGTGTGCTCGCGTCCATCCCCGATCGCGAGTTCCAGATCGCCGGCCACACGGACAACGTGCCCATCGGAAATGCCCAGTTCCCGTCGAACTGGGAGCTCGGTTCGGCGCGGTCCATCACCGTGACCAAGCTGCTGATCGAGGGCGGCGTTCCCCCCGAGCGCGTCTCGGCGTCGTCCTACGGCGACACGCTGCCCGTCGCGCCCAACGACACGAAAGAGGGCAAGGCGTCGAACCGACGCATCGAGATCGTGATCGTGCCGGATCTGTCGATGATGCCCGGGTACGACGAGCTGAAGAAGCTCGGTTCGGGCAAGTAACGATCGGCCTCGCAGGCTGAAGTTCGCGCTACGCGGCCGTTTCGTAAGGTTGACTTTCGATTCGTCGGCTGTTTATGAAGTTGGCCGTTCCGGCATCGGAGGCGCGCACTCCGTGCGGCCAGAAGCCGGGGGAAGGTCAACCTTCCTGGCGCTCTTGGCCTGTGGCCCGACTCACGATGCTCGCGCGCCAGGAAACGCACTTATGGACGTCACCATCGATGCCGTAGACGTTCCCGTCAGCAGCGACTCTGACTGGCTCCCAGGCCTGGCCGCAGGCAAGGTCGTCGCGGTGACGATGTACGAGGACCCGTGGCGGGACGACGTCGACGGACCCCCGCGCGCATCGTCTCAAGGAACGTGTCACACTTTGCGGGGGGATTCATGCGCGTCGCGTGGCCAGATCGCGGAATTTCGCTCCTCGCGCTGCTAGGTGCGTGCGACTCGGTACCCTACCGCGTGCTCGAGCGGGGAGACGACGCGATCAGCCCCCCCTTCGAGTGCACCGACGACTGTTGTACGCCTTGGATGGAGATCGCGACGACGCCGGAAGACGCGGCACTGCTCCTGGGACGCCGCCTTAGCTGGCCCGACGATCTCGCCAATGAGCTGCGGGACGATGAGCAGCTGCTGTTCTCGTGGGCGCCCGCGTGTCCGGTGCCGAACGTCCGATACCGGATCACGGGCGTGAAGCTCGCGGGCGACGTGCTGCTGGTCGACCACCACATCCACGTGCCGACGAGAAACTCCCACTGGACCAGTTCCCACCCCTACGAGGTGATCGCCCTGCCGCTGCAGCCGGAGGGTGTCACGTACGAGTCGACGTTCACGTCGAACTATCCGCCCCCGGGCTTCGGGGAATGAGATCCTCCGACAAGCGGGATCTGCGGGGCCTCTGAGGGCTCACGTGACACCGCCTTGACGCAAACCTCGTTGACGGCCGACCGATATCCGGTCAGGTTGCAACGCCGTTTCGGAGGTCTCATGCGCCGCACCCTGCCTGTCCTCGTGTTGCTCGCGGCGTGCCGTGGCCAGGGTGAGGTGCCGTTTCCGGACCCCGTGATCACCATCGATTCTCCCGCGTACGGCTCGTTCAACGGCTACGCGCCGGTCGAAGTCCGCGGCCACGTGACGCCCGCGCCGGCGATCGTCGGCGGCACGACGGTGAAGGTCGAGGGCGAGGTGGTGGACGTGGCGCCGGACGGCTCGTTCACCACGACGGTGCAGTTCGACCGGCGCTGGCGCGTGATCGACGTCGAGGCGACGCTCGGGCCGAACAAGGCGCGCACGCGGTTGCCGGTGTTCGACGGCGCGGATCCGCTGCTATCCTGGCCAGGCGGCATGACCGCGCGGGTCACTCCGCAGGCGCTCGCTCACCTCGGCTCGAAGCTCGGCGGGCTGATCGACGGCATGGGCTGGGACACGCAGCTCGCGAGCGCGCTGCCGACGATCGACACGACGGCGTTCGACCTCGTGCCGCAGGGGATCTCGCACGCGCCGTCGGAGGTGGTGCTCGCGCCGGACACGAACGGCATCCACGTCGGCGCGGCGATCAACGACGTCACGCTCGACTACAGCGCCACGGTCGACGTCCTCGGCACGCCGATCTCGGCGCCGCTGTCGATCGGGTTCGAGCAGATCATGGTCACCGCCTTGGCGACGCCGGTGATCGACGAAGAGGGCATGCTCGTGCTGCAGATCGGCGACCCGCAGGTCGACCTCGGCGAGCCCGTCGTCCAGGTGTTCGGCAGCAACGTCGACCTGATCGAGTTCGTCGTCGGGCTCGCGGTGGACATGTTGATCGAGCCGCTTACCGACACCCTCGGGAACCTTCTCCTTTCGCAGCTGACGGACATCACGCTCGGCGGCCCGTTCGCGTTCCAGACCGAGCTGATGGGCACGACGCTGGATGTGCAGCTCTCGCAGCTGACCACCGACACGATGGGCGTCGGCGCGGGGATCGGCATCGGCATCGGTGAGGACGCCCCCACGCCCGACTCGTTCGACATCCCGACGCCGTACGCGCCGGGTGACCCCGTGCACTTGGCACTCGGCGTGCACGAGGGCGTGTTCCAGATGGCGCTCGACAACCTCGGCGTGCTCGACCTGCTCGACCAGGACCTCCAGCTTCCGGGCGCGTTCGGCGAGGTCATCGGCATGGGGATCAAGTCGCTCCCGGGCGGCTCGTCGGCGCCGGCGGGGGAGGGCTGGTGCCTCGCGCTGAACCCGAACCCGCAGCTTCAGGCGGAGCCCGCGCAGGTGGTGCGCGTCTCGACGGACGGCATCGCGCCGCTCGCGACGATGTACCTGCCAGACCTCGGCGTGAACGTGGGCATCGTGCAGAACGGCGTGTGTACGCCGTGGCTCGACGCGTCGGTGGCGGCGGAGATCGGGCTCGTGGTGCGTGGCACGACGGTGAACGTGGACGTGCAGTTCGTCGATGGCGCGGTGTTGTCGTACTCGGCGCTCGGCGACTGGGACGAGACCGAGGTGATCACGGGGTTGAACGGCTTCCTCGGCGGGGCGATCGGCCTGTTCGGCGGGCAGCTGTCGTTCGACCTCGCGGATCTGTTGGGCGGTCTCACGGTCGATCCCGCGCAGGATCCCTACGGCCTGATGGAAGGACTCGCCCCCGCAGTGATCGACGCCGAGCCCTTGATCGGCACGAACGGGCAGCCGGTCGAGGGCATGGCGCAGATCGACGTGCAGTTGTGGGAGTGAGTCAGGCCGCCACCAGGGGGCTGCGGTGAAGATCGTCCTCGCGACGCGAAACGACCACAAGGTGTCCGAGCTTCAGGCGCTGCTCGCGGGCGCGGGCGTCGAGGTGATCGGCCTCGGCGCGTTCCCTGCGCTGCCCGAGGAGCTGCCGGAGACCGGGGACACGTTCGTTCACAACGCGCTCGAGAAGGCGCGGTTCGTGTTCGAGCAGACCGGACTTGCAGCGATCGCCGACGACTCCGGGCTCGAGGTCGACGCGTTGGGCGGGCGGCCCGGCGTGTTCAGCAAGCGGTTCTCTCCGGAGGGGACGGCCGCGGGCAACAACGCGAAGCTGCTCGACCTGCTGATCGGGCGGGAAGACCGCACGGCGCGCTTCCGCTGCGTGATCGCGGTGGTGGGGCCGAAGGGTGCCGAGACGTCGGACGGGACGTGTGAAGGCGCGCTCGGGCGATCGGTGCGCGGCGCGGGTGGCTTCGGCTACGATCCGCTGTTCTGGCCGGTGGAAGCGCCGGGCCGGACGCTCGCCGAGCTGAGCATGAACGAGAAGAACGCGATCAGCCACCGCGGGCGTGCCGCTGTGGGGCTCGTGGACGTGATTCGGAGGTGTCTGTGACGTCAGCGGCCCACGTCGATCTGTACCAGCTCACCTCGCTCGTCACGCACGACGTCGCCGGCCACACCGACGATCGCGTGGTGATGACGTTCTTCTCGCGGGCGTTGCCCAAGAACCCGAGCACCGGGGTGGTCGCGCGGTCGTTCCTGCTGTGGGTTGGGCTGCAGCGCGGTCTTGATCACCTCGAGCGCGCGCGGTTCTCCGGCGAGGCGATCGATCTGCTGCTCAAGCACGACATGCTCGGGCCGGCGTTGGCCAAGCGTCCGGCGCTGGTGGAGCGCCTGCGCGCGTGGCGGTTCTCCGGGCGTGTGTGGTCGCCGCCCGAGGGCACGCCGATGGTGATGGGCAAGGCGACCCGCGAGGACGGCGGTGTGCTCGAGATCGACGGGTGCACGCCGGCCGCGTATTGCCCGTACTTCGTGGTCGAGACGGATCTGCTGTCGGCGAAGCTGATCGAGACGCCGTTGCTGTCGATCATCAACCACCTGACGATGGTGGCGTCGAAGGCGGCGCACGTCGTCCGTGCCGCAAACGGGCGGCCTGTCGTGGAGTTCGGGCAGCGGCGCACGCACCCCGAGGCCGCAGTGGACGCGGCTCTGGCGGGCTGGCTGGGCGGGTGCTCGGCGACGTCGAACGTGGAGGCCCACGTGCGCCACGGCGTGCCTGTGAACGGCACGATGGACCACTTCGCGGTGCAGGCGTGGGAGGAGCCGGGCCGCCCGAAACACGAGACGGAGGAGGCGTTCTACCGGGCGTTCAGCGCGATGTATCCGGGCAAGGACACGCTGCTCGTCGACACCTACGACACGTTCGGCGAACACACGGGGCTCGCCGCGGCCGTGCGCGCCACCGACGGGAAGGGCCCGTTTGCCGTTCGGATCGACAGCAACGTGACCCGCGAAAACGTTTGGAAGGCGCGGCGTCGGCTGGACGAACTCGGCGCGCGCGCGACGAAGATCTACGTGTCGGGAGGCATCGAGGAGCGGAAGATCGCGGAGCTCGGGGATGCGCCGATCGACGCGTTCGGCGTCGGCGAGAACCTGGTCGTGTCGAGCGACGCGCCCGTTGGGGTTGGCGCCGTCGGCAAGCTCACGATGATCCGCGGGGTGCCGACGACCAAGCTCTCGCGTGGCTCGGCGAAGGCGCACCTGCCCGGCGTGGTGCAGGTGTGGCGCAAGGACGGATGCGACGTCGTTGGCCTCGCGGACGAGGTTCGCGACGGCGAGCCGCTGTTGTCCGTGGTGTGGGACGGCGAGACGCGCGTGCCGGCTCCGCCGTGGTCGGTGGTGCGCGAGCGCGCGAAGGCCGCCCCGCCCACGTCCATCGTGGTGAGCGACCGCCTCGCCGAGCTGTTCACCACGGTCGCGAGGAGCCCATGATCGATCTCGAAACGGCGTTCCCGATCTCCCGCCGGACCGTCGAGCTACGAGGCCTCGTCGGGCTGGTCGTCATCGACCCCGGCGTCGGCTTTGTTCGTCGCGGCGCCCTCTCCGACCCCGAGCGCATGGTGCCGATGTGCACGCGGATCGGCGCGGTGTACCGCGAGCTCGTCGGGCGGCTCGGCGAGGACCTGCGCACGTGCGTGTTCCTCGACACCCACGCGGCCGACATCCCGGAGCCGCCGTACCCGCCGCACTGCGTGGTGGGAACCGGTGAGGAGCTGATCGACGAGGAGCTCGCGTGGCTCGTCGAAGAGCCGCGCGTCACCGTGATCAAGAAGGACTGCATCAACGGGTTCGTCGGGTCGATCGACCGCGACACAGGCCGCAACGCGTTCGCCGAGTGGGTGAAGGGCGAGGGGGTGACGACGTTGCTCGTGACGGGCGACTGCACGGACATCTGCGTATCGGACTTCGTCGTCACCGCGCTTTCGGCGCGCAACCACGGGCTGTTCACGCGCGCGGCACCCGCCGATCGAGGCGCGTACACGGCTGCGATCACCGGGTTCGAGATCGTGGTTCTGCCGGACGCGTGTGCGACGTTTGAAGCGCCGGGGCATGCCTCGGCGCCGGCGCACCACGTGGGGTTGTGGTTGATGGCGAGCCGCGGAGCGGTGATCGCGGCCGAGCTTCGGTAGCCCGGGGCGTCGAGCCTCGCGGCCATTCCCGGGTCTCGAACCCTCACGGGAGCTGCGGAACGGCGATCAGGGTGAGACCACGGCGCACTCGCCACCGCCGTTCATATGAGCGAATTGAGCGCTGGTGTAGAGAATGTAGGCCTTCAGGTTCTGCAGCCCGAGACCCGCGTCATCGTAGGAGAGCGGGTCGCCGTTGGCATCGAGGATCGCCTCGCCGGAAGCGTCTTCGAGCGGCGCAAGCGGCGCGTCGGCGAGATCGTCGAGGTGGATCTCGCCGTTCTCGTCGGCCCAGGCGGCCGGCGCGTCGAATCGGAGGTTGGCCTCTTCGGTGCCGAGGCGGTCCCAATACGTGTGATCCTGGTGGAAGAACATCGTCGCGTCGGTCGACTCGCCGGCGGAGACGGCGATTCCGTCGGTGTCGTCTTCGCCGTTGAGGCAGAACCGGTAGTGCGTAGGGCTCGGCATTCCCCACTTGAACGTCACCGTGACGTCGCCTTTGGTGGCCTGGCCGTCGATGTACGTGCTCCAGCCGTTTGCGATCATTTCCCCGAGGGCGTCTGCGTTGACGTCCGAGATGGCCGTCGCCTCCGCTGTCGCTGCGACCGTGTCGAAGCTGAATTTGTACCGACCTTCGGCGACCGTGATCTCGCTGACTGCGGCCGGATCGGTCGTTTTCACGAAGTCCGCGACGTAGAGGTTCGCGTCGGACGCCACGACCTCTTCGGTGCTCGGATCGGCCAGTTCGACGTTTCCGAATGCGGTGATCGAATGGTTGAACGATAGGGCCCAGCCGTCGACGAAGGACAGCTCCGCGTTGGGGAAGCCGTCGTACGGCGCCTCCTCGCCCCAAGCTGCCAGCGCCACCGTACCCTCTCCGCCGCCCTTGCATCCCGCCAATGCCGCCATCATCCCCACGATCGCCAACTTCCGCATGTCGTTCTCCTGTCGGTTTACTCAGCTGTCCAAGCGAGGGTCCACGGGCCGGTGGAGCCGCTCTGGCGCACCTGGGCGTACCAACGGGACCACACGGTGGTGCCGTGCGCGATGTCGTAGACGCCGTCGGCATCGGGCGCCTCGTCGACGAGGTCGGCGAAGTCCGCGCCGCGCAGCCAGCGGGTGGCGTCGATTCCGATTCGTACGGTTCCGCCCTGGGTCATTTCGGCGTCGAACGGGATGCCGCGAACCTTTCGTTGCTCCTGGGCCGTCTGCCCCGCCGACTCGTCGACCACGGTGTCGTCGATGGAGAGCGCCCCTTTGAACGCCACGGTGAGGTCTTCGTTGGTGGCTGTGCCCGCGACCACGAATGTGCCATCGAGATCGGCCGTCGGTGCGAGCCAGAGCTCTGCGCTCTGCGCCTGGCCGGAGAGACCGTCCCCGGTACCCACCACCACGGCCTCGTCGGACAGCAGGTCGATCGATGCCTGAGTGACGATCTCGCCGCGGAGGAAGCCGTAGTCGAAATGATCGATGTCGGCGTACGCGACGGGCACGATGAGGTCCCACAGCGACGCCGTGTGGAGGGGCTTCCCGGACCAGAAATAGGCGGGGCCTACGCTGACCTTTGCGGTCGTGATGACGACGTGCCAATCACCGTCGTCGTAGGCGATCGTCCCGTCGGATTCGATGGGCGCGGCCGGCTCGGCGACCACGTCGAAAGTTATGCGCTCGCCGCCTGTCGTGGAGACGCAGGCTGCCAGACTTAGGAAGATCACGAGGCCTCCGGGCGGAAGGTGACGGACACCATCACGGCGCGCGGCGGACCCGGGCTCACCTGCCGCGTCGGCACACGCGTGGGGAATGCGTTCCCGCTCACGTCAGGGAACCACGACGAGAAGTTGTACTCGGCGAGGGCGTAGCGGGCTCCGAGCGCGTTCGTGACGGACACACCGAGCGCGACGGGCCCGACGTTCGCCGTGGTCGCGAGGTCGACCGTGAACACGGCGTCGCTTCGCTGCGACTGGGGTAGCGGCCGCGGGGCGATGTAATCGACGCCAAGCCCGTGCTGGAGCGACAGCCACGGCGTCGGGTCCCACGACTCGGCGATGTCCGAGCGCAGCACCCAGGGAGGTACGTAGGGGATCAGCTTTCCAGCGACGCGATCGCTGTTGTAGTACGCATAGGACGGAGGCAGATCCTTGCCGAATACGCCGTAGGTGTACGTGATCGAGTTTCGCGCCACGAGGCCGTTGACGTAGAGCTCGCTCTGGGCGATGGCTCCGTAGCGCGACGTCTCGCCGGCGATGACGTTCTTGCCGGCCTCCTCGTCGAACACGAGATCCTTGTTCACGTGGGTTGTGAAGCCGATCAGACGCACCTTTCCGCCGCCTCCGCGCAGCGAATGGTCGAGGACGAGCCCGGTTTCGCCCGCGCTCACGCGCCCGAACGGCGCCTTCTCATCTTCGGAGATGGAGAGCGCCTCGATCGAACGAACTCCGCTTCCGGCGGCGGTGGTCCAGTGCAGCTTTTGGGTGAGCTTCAGGTCGATCGAGCCGCGCGGACCGAGGCCGGTGCCGTACGCGGTGCGAGATGCGTCCTGGAGCCTCGCGCCGTACCGGTCGGTTTCGGGGCAGTTCACCTGGTCACGGGCGATGCCCGGGTACCAGCCGTCCTTGGCGGCGCAGGCGTCCTTTACCTCGTAGACGAACGACTCAGCGCGCAGGCCCGCTCGAAGCGTGACGCGATCGGCGAAGGTGGCGTCTGCGTCGACCCACGGTGCGATGTCGCTCTGGCGCACCTCCGCGTCGATCTCGGTGCGGTAAGGCACAGCGTCCTGATCGCGCAGGCGCCGCGCGGTCGCCGTCGTGGTGTCGAACCGGCCGGACAGGCCGGCGGCGTAGCTCCCGTCGAGGTGTTCGAACGAATAGGGCCGACGCGCCTCGGCGCGAATGCCCCCCGTTATCGCGTGGTACGTCGCTTCGAGCAGGTCGCCTCGTTGCGCGTGGGGACTCTCTCCGGGTCGGCGGTCATCGAGCAGAAATCCCGTGAAATTCTCCCGGTCGCGCATCGCGACCTGGTCGACGTACGCGACGAACGACCAGGTTCCGTTTTCCCTCTCGCCGTCCAGGCCGACCGTCGCGAACACGCGCTCGCTCGAGCCGCCCTGGCGCGTGTCGTACGTTCCGAACGCGTCAATGCGATTGGCCTCTACGTCTTCGCGTCGGAGCAGTCCGGCGGAGTCGTAGGCCGCGCCGTAGGCCCCCACGATGGCGTGCCATTTCGTGTCCACACCCGCTTCGCCGTCGACGCGTGCGATGGCCGATCCGCGCTGGGCCCCGCGGTTGACGCCGTACCCCCGGGTCGAGAATACCTCGCCCGCGAAGAAGGACCCCGCCGAATCACCGGGTCGCCAGCCGATGAACGCGCGGCGGGTGCCAAAGCTGCCGGCCTCGGCCTTTGCAGTCAGGCCGCGATCGGTCAGTCCGAGCGTGAAGGCTGCGCTGCCTGCGACTGCGAAGTCCCCCTGGGACGGGTCGAAGGGCCCCTCGACGATGCGCACGCCCGAGATCACCTCGGGGATGAGGAAGTGGGTGTTGGCGAGCCCGTGTCCGTGGGGATTATCGACCTCGTTCAGCGGCATTCCCTCGAGCAGGAACTCGACGTCCTGGCCCTCCCGCGCGTCGAACCCGCGCATGAACACCTGCTCGGCGTGGCCGGCGCCGCCGGTCTGTGTCTGGAAGACGCCCGGCGCGACGGTGAGCATCTTGGCGGCGCTGTCGCGAGGGATGACGCGAATCGTGTCGATGGCGACGCGTACGTCGCCAGCCCCCGCCTCCGGGACGGCGGAAGCCTTGGCCTCGACGACGATGATGTCGGTGGGCTCCTCGGGATCGTCGACCTCCTCGACGGCCTCCGCGACGGGCGGCGTGAACGTGAATGACACGACGACCACGGCCTCGACGGGTTGACCGTCTTGCAGCGCGGGGGTGAACTTCAGCTGGCGAGCGGCGTCGACTGCCGGCCCGACGAACTCCGGGATGGCGTTTGGCTCAGCGACGGCGGCGGTCACTGTGCCGTCGAGGCCAACCGTGACCGAGACGTGAACCACGCCGGACAGGCGTTCTGGGCTGGCCTCGTCGGGGTAGACCGGGACGACCTGTCCGAGCAGTGTGGCAGGTACGACGACCGGTTCCGCGGCGGGCGTTTGCGCGTCGTCCTGTGCGAACGCGGGCACGCCGATCGACAGCATCCCGACGATGCTCCAGCGCATTCGCATTCCCGACTCCGTGTTGGGTGCGAAGGTAGTCGACTGCGCGGCGGCGTGAATGCGACATGATGTCGCGCCTGTTTAGCGGACGGGCGGCAGTTTCTGGAGCTTCCTCTGCAACGTTCGCCGGTGGAGCCCGAGACGTTTTGCCGCGACCGAGATGTTTCCGCCGCACGCGTGGAGTACCGCGAGGATGTGGGAGCGTTCGACGTTGTCGAGTGATTCGGAGGGCAGAGGGTCGAGCGCGTCGCGGAGCGCCTGGACGATCTCGGCGCCCGCGAGCGGCTTGGTGCGGAAGTCGACCGCGCCGACGCGCATGGCGTCGACGGCAGACTGAATCGTCGCGTTGCCCGACAGGAGCACGCAGCGGCACGCGGGAGCCCTGTCGGCGAGCAGGCGGACCACGCCGACGCCGTCGCCATCGTCGAGGCGCAGATCGATGAGCGCCAGGTCGGGCTGCAGAGCTGCGCAGGCCCCGGCGGCCTCGGTCAAGCCAGCTACGAGGGTCACGCGGAAGCCCGCTGCGCGCAGCGTACGCCCCAGCACCTCGCGGTAGGCGGCGTCGTTTTCGACCACGAGCACGGTTGTCATGCCGACCTCCGGGGCATGTGAATCGTCGTGAGAGCGCCCCGGTCGACACCCGCGCTCAACACGACGTCACCACCGACCGACTGCGCGAAGCTGTGGGCGACGAACAAGCCGAGCCCGGTGCCGGCCCAGCCGGTTCGAAACGGCTCGCCCGTGTGGCCGATCACGGTGGAATCGATGCCGACGCCATCGTCGCGGACGACCAGTTCCACCAGGTCGCCGACGACCCGTGCAGAGACATGGATCTGGCGCGCTCCTGCGCGGCGCGCGTTGTCGAGGGCAACCCAGACCGCGCCCCGCCAATTCGCCTCCGCTCCGGACACCCTGGGCAGGCCGCGCTCTTCGATGACCTCGACCTGAACATCGGGTGCCGCCCTCCGCCACTCCGAGACCCAACCGCTTGGGTCGGGCACACAGGTGGCGTCGCCCTGGTCGTCGTTTGCTCTGAGACGTTCCAGTATTGAGCGACAGCGGTCGACCTGGCTGATGAGCGCGGTACGTGCAGGTCCTGGCGCCTGCTCCTCGACGAGTAGCTGGATTGTTCCGAGCGGCGTGCCGAGCTCGTGCGCTACACCTGCCGTGAGGGTTCCGAGAGCGGCGAGACGATCGGTGGCGGCTCGCCTTCGTTGGCCCGACAGCTCCTCGGCGTCTCGAGCGCGGACGGACGCGGACAGTTGCCCGATGACCCAGGCGATGGCGATCGCGGCGAAGTCGAACGCGACGATGTGTGACAGCAGGTGCTGCGGTGTGAGGGCTTCGGCGGGGTTTCCGTGCAGTCGCCCAAGCTCCACCACGACGAGGCCTTGCAGGAACATCGCCGCGCCGACCACGATCCATGCGCGCTGCGGCGGCAAGACGACGGCAATCAACGCGACGTACACCAGGTACGCCGACATCAGCGGGTTGGCGGGGCCGCCGGACAGAGCCAGGATTACGGTGAGTCCTACCAGGTCGATCGCCCCGTGCAGATACACGAGGCGCGACCCGGGCTCGTGGAGGCGGATCCATGCGGCCTCGAAGATGTCGATCGCGCCAAGCACAGTCAGGGCGACGAACAACGCGACCGAGTGCAGGTGCAGATCCGTTTCGGCCTCGGCTACCAGCATGATCACGACCTGAACAACCAGGACGCTGCGTCGGGTGCGCGCGAGCCATCGCAGCGCGAGCGCGGCGTCGGACGTATCGATGAGTTCGTTCGCCATGGGGTTCCCTAACCGCGCGTGTCGGTGGTCCTGTGTGGCAATTTGTCGCGGCGAAGCCAGACGCCGCATCGGATAGCATCGGTGCATCGGAGGAGTAATGACCGCCTGGTTGTTCCTGGTGGCGTGCGATGTGGGAGGTCGCACGGTCCACATCGTGGAGGCGCCATCGAACAATCCTGCGCCGACCGAGGACACCGACGATTCGCCGGTGACGCTCGAGCAGCCGCTTCCGTGCTCGTACGCGGAGGTGGACCCGACGGATCTCGATGTTTCTTACTGCGCGGGCGTTTCGCCGGAGCCTGGCGACGCCTTGCCCGGAGGCGCGCCCGACCCAGAGGCCGCGCATACATCGGGCCAAGATGCGCTCATGCAGGAGCGTTGCGGCGTGTTCAACATCCTCGGGGTGTTCGGTACGGACGGTGCGATCGATACACCGTCGAGCCTTTACTGCGATGCCGACGCCGGGTTGCGGCTCTCGCAGGTGATCGGCGCCGACGAGGCCGTTTCCTATCGCACGCTTGCGGATAGCTGCATCGCTGTGCCCTACGCGGGTAGCATCGCAGCCGTCGACGGTGGTTGGAAGACCTGGTGGCTCGGGCGCGCGGATGACGGGACCTCGATCGTGCACCGTTCGCTCGTGAGCGACGATGGTGGCATGGACGATGAGATCCTGGACACGCCGCACGCCTATTTCGTGGTCCCGGTGGCCGGCGACCCGGACTCCGCGTTGGCGATCGACGGCGACGGCGTGGTGCGTGTGATCGACGCAAGTGGAGTCGAGTCGGCCCCGCTGCCCTCCCGTGATCATGTGTCGGCGGTGGCAAGCCCGGATGGAATCCTGGTCGCTGGCTGTGACAACGATGGGCACCTCTCGATCGTTCGGCACGGCGCCACCGACGAGACGCTGTTCGAGCGCGACGGATGCGGGTGGTCGTATGCGCCACGGATCGCTTCGGGCTTGAGCGGATTCGCACTTGCGTGGCGCCATGACGAGGGGACGAGCGTGCTCGTCAACGGTGTCGAGACTGTGTTTCCGGAGGGCGGGGCGACAGCCCTGGCCGCCGACGGCGACACCTGGATCGCTGTGGTGGGGGCGAGCGTGATGCGGATCGGCGCTGACGGCGTTGTGACGGCGACGCGACGGCACCCCGTGCTCGCTGCGGCCGGCGACGATGTCGATCAGATCGATGTCGCGGTGATGGACGATCACCTCCTGTTTCAGGTCGTGAACCTGTCTGCAATCACAGTGCCGCCGCATGTGTTCGTGTACAACCGCTTGGAGCTCTCCGCGACGTCGGCGCCGTGAGTCCGACGTTCGCGACGGAGTCTCCGGGGGTCACGCTCGCGGTGGGCGAGGCGAGGGTCGACTTGTCTGCAGCGTTGGGCGCGACCGTGTGGCCGTACGTCGGTCCTGACGCGGACGTCGTCCGGCTCGATGCGCTCTCGCGCCCCGGCGTGCGCGTGAGCCCCGCGGTCGCAGGGGTGCATGTAGCGCGTGACGATGGTTTTTTCGGGGAGGCTCGCGCCGAGGAGGGTACGGTCCACGAAGGGGGCCTCGAGCTTGGCGAGGCGCGGGTCGGGTACCAGCATCCCGACGGATGGGTCGGGGCCTGGGTCGGTCGGTCCGAGCTCCCGCTCGCGTACGACCGCGAGGTGGAGCCGGAGGGGCTCGGCTACGCGACGCGTCCCGTCCTGTCGAACGCGGTGCTCCCGGTCCACGCGAACGGTGCGGGCACGTCGATGGCGTGGCCAGACCACGGGTCCGTCGATGTCGGAGCGTCCTGGCCGGCGTTGACGTCGGATGCACCTGTCCTTTGGACGCGCCTGCATGTGACACCGTGGGGAGCCCTTCCGGACGATGCCGATGCCGCTTCGGACGCTGCGAGGGCGATGATCGCGGTCGGGGCAGCGACCCAGCGGTCTACGTCACTGGGCACGCTCGCTCTCGCATCGGCCGATCTCGCAGTCCGTTGGCGCAGCCTGGGCTTTGATGCATCCGGTCTCGTCGCGCGGCGGGGTGCGACGCGGACCTCGCTCCTGGTGGGGTTTCAGGTGCCGCTCCTGCCCGGCCACGCGCCGGACCTCCTGCTCCGGACGCGAATCGAGCGGGTGGGGGCGCTTCTGCCCGACGAGGACTCACGGTACGTCGCGGATGTTCGTCTGGCCGCGCGAACGCGCGATCGCCGCGTCACGACCTACCTCGAATGCGTGCTGTCGCGCGAGCAGGGCGCGGCTGTCGCAGAGGGCGAGGACGTGGTCGACCTCGGGCGAGGCATCGAGCGCGCGAACGACGCGTGTGGCGCTGGGTTGTTGCTTCGGATGTAGGAGTCACAATGTGGTGGATCGCTTCGGCGCAGGCGTGGGATCAGGTTGGGGCGACGTGGGCGCCCGAGGATCGACCCGTGGAGGTGTGGCTCGGTGACGTCGGCGACCTGCCCGACTCGGAGGTGGAGGCGGCCGCACAGGCGGCGATGGCGACGTGGTCCGACGTCGACTGTGCGGACATCGATCTCGTCTACGCCGGCCGGGCGCCCGACGCGATCCACGGTTCGGCAGACGGGAAGAACGTGCTTTCCGTGCTGTCTGCGGCCTGGGCGGGTGAGGCTGCCTTGCTCTCCGAGCCGGTGATCGTGCGCGACGGCGCGCGCATGGTCGAGGTGGACATCGCGCTGAACGACCACGACCACGCGTTCGTGACGTCGGGCGCGGACGGGCTGACGACGTTCGACGTGCAGGGCGGCTTCACGCACGAGCTCGGCCACCTGCTCGGGCTGTGGCACAGCACGGTCGCCGACGCCTCACTGAACCCGCTCTTGGACGGCCGACCCCAGGCGACATCGCTCGCCGAGGACGACATCACCGGACTGTGTGAGATCTACGCTGTGGGCACGGGCGGTCTTGGCGAGGTGTGCGGCGAAGGTCCCGATTGTGCGAGCGGGACGTGCCTGGCTGATGGGGCGGATCGGTACTGCACCGTCACCTGCCCCGACGACTCGTGCCCCGATGGTTACGACTGCCTCGACGCCAGCGGGGACCAGGTCTGTGTGAAGGCATCGGACGGCGGCTGCGGCTGTCGTTCGGCATCGGCGCCCGGCAGCGGCGCCCTGGCCGCCGGGTTTGCGGTTTGTTGGATGCGCATTCGTCGCCGCCGAGTGGCTGCGGAAGTCGCCTGACACCACGCTATGAGTCCGGCGTTCGCCGAGACGTTTGGCCTCATCCGTCCATTTCGGGGATCATCGGGTCCCACGTTGCTCCGTCGATACCGCTGCCGAGCTTCCGGAGCCCGGCGCGTCGCACGCATCAGGTCATCTGCCCCAGCCGCGCGAGCACGGCCCTTAGCGCGACCCGGCCGAAGGGCTTCGGGAGCACGGCGGCTGGAGGGGCCTCCGCGAACCGTGCCATCAGCTCGTCCTCGGCCCAGCCCGAGCACAGGATGACGCACACGTCGGGCTGCAGCTTTCGCAGCTCGAGGAACGCCGTGTGCCCGTCCATGCGCGGCATCGTGAGGTCCATCAACACGACTCGGATCCGAGGTCGGTGAGTCGCAAAGCGCTCGATGGCGTGCTCGCCGTCCTCCGCCTCGATCACCTCGAACCCGAGGGATTCGACGAGCTGGGCGAGCGTTTCGCGCACGTCCTCCTCGTCGTCGACGACGAGCACCATCCCGGTGCCGGCGCCCTCGCTGACCGCCGGAACGACCGGCCGCTGGGGGATCGCCGCGCTCGCGTCGAAGAACACGCGGAACGACGTTCCCGCACCTGGCCGGCTGTGGATGAGCATCCCCGCCCGGTGCGATCGAAGGATGCCGAGCAGCGCCGACAGGCCGAGGCCGCGGCCCGGTCCCTTGGTCGAGTAGAACGGATCGAAGATTCGGACCAGCACCTCAGGCGTCATCCCGCGGCCCGTGTCCACGACCTCCAACGTGACCTTCTCTCCGGGGTCGATTCGCTGGCCCGCGAAGTCGCGGGCGACCTCCTCGGCGTCCAGGGACGCGAGGCCTACCCGAACCGTGAGGACGCCGCTCGCGTCGCCGATCGCCTCGGCGGCGTTGGTGACGAGGTTCAGGAGGAGCTGGTGTCCCTGGGCCCGATCGATCTCGATGATTGCCGGTCGATCGGGCAGGTCGCAGGTGAGGGTGGCCCGCTTCGGCACGGAGACGGTGAGCAGGTCGAGCATGTCGCGTACGAGGTCGCGCAGGTCGAGGACCTCGACGAACGAAGTCCCCCGACCGCTGTAGGCGAGCAGGTGGTGCGTGAGGCTCGCCGCCTTGTAGACAGCGGCGCTCGCGAGATCGAGGTGCTGGTTCGCCAGCGCCGGCTCTGCAAGGTTGAGCTTCGCGAGGTCGACGTGCCCCCCGATCGCTGCGAGCAGGTTGTTGAAGTCGTGCGCGATTCCCCCGGCCAGGACGCCTACGGCTTCGAGCCGCTGGGACTGCCGCAGCGCTTCTTCGCTCCGTCGCCGCTCGGTGATGTCGCGCCAGACGGCGACGATGACGGGTGGTCCTCCGGTGGGGAGCGGCGTGAGCAGGACCTCGACCGGGAAGTCGTCGCGGTGAGGGCTCCGGTGCACCCACTCGAAGCGGTGGCTGCCGTTGGCCATGGCGAGGGCGATCATCGCGTTCGCCTTCTCGAACGAGTCCCTCCGGTCTTCCTGAACGGGTGGCGACAGCTCGGAGGGATGCAGCGCGGAGAGCTCTTCGCGGCTGCACCGGAGCATGTCGAGCGCGGCCTGGTTGTAGTCGACGAACTGGTTCGTGACGGTGTCGATGAGCAGGATCGCGTCCCCGCTGCGCTCGAACATGAGACGAAAGTGTGCGTCATTCGCCTGGATTTGATCCGCCAAGGTCGCCTCCCCGCCACTCTGCCGATATCACGCCGTGGATGGGGTAGTGTTCCGTAATGTACACCGAGGCCGCTGTTCAAAATCCCCGCCTTCGCGCGGCGCTGTTCGCCGCGCCAATCGCCATCGCCACGGTCGCCGCGCTCATCCTCCACCAGCAGGGGCGGTCCTGGTGGTGCAAGTGTGGCTCGCTGGTGCCGTGGTCGTTCGACATCTGGAGCTCGCACAACAGCCAGCACTTCTTCGACCCGTACAGCTTCACCCACCTGCTGCACGGCGTGGTCCTGGCGGGCGTGTTCGCGCTGCCTGGCCTCGCCTGGGCGCCATGGAAGCGGATCCCGGTGGAGGCGCGCGTCGTCGTGGCGGTGGCGTTCGAGTCCGGCTGGGAGCTGCTCGAGAACTCGGACCTGGTGATCCAGAAGTACCGCGAGGCGACGATCTCGCTCGACTATTACGGTGACAGCGTGCTGAACTCGGTGTCGGACATCACGATGTGTGCGCTCGGGTTCCTGCTCGCGTCGCGCCTCGGGTGGAAGGCCTCCATCGCGTTGTTCGTCGCGGTCGAGCTGATGTTGCTGCTGTGGATTCGGGACAACCTGACGATCAACATCATCATGTTGATCTGGCCGCTCGACGTGATCAAGCAGTGGCAGATGGGTCTGACGCCGCCGACGCCGTAGTAGACTGCGGGTCTGGAGGCCGCGATGTGGTGGTTCATGGCGGCGGCGTTCGCGGGCTCGTTCGACGGCGCGTGGCAGGTGACGCAGGTCGTGCCGGTGGGGGCGGCGTGTGCGCCGATGCCGCGCTTCGACGAGGCGATCGTCATCCAGGGCGCCGGCATGCGCTTCGGCGCGGTGGAACTCGGCGGAACGATCGACGGGGAGAGCCTGTTCGCCGCTGGGGTCGCGGGTCACCCTCCGTCGATGATGCGGTGGGAGTTGCACCCAAAGGGCGACAGTCTCGTCGGGACCGTGCGCGTCGAGGCGGCGTGTGTGTCGTCGCTCGCGGTGGTGCTTGGCCCGTTCGTCGCGCGCGCGCCGGTGGAGAGCCCTCCGCCGCCAGCCGCCCCGCCCGTGGCGCCGCCGCCACCGATGACGTCCGAATTTTGGTGGACGGTGGAGCCTGCGATCACGTTCCTGAGCGGAAAGGCGGACCTCGCGCCGGAGTCGGCGGCGGGGCTCGAGGCCGTGGCCGAGAAGATCCGGGCGCGTCCAGACGGCGTGATCGAGATCGCCGTGCACTCCGATTCGATGGGCTCGGACGTGTTCAACCTGAAGCTGTCTCAGGCGCGCGCGGACGAGGTTCGGACCTGGCTCGTGTTGAACCTGATCCCCGCTTCGCGGCTCGTGGCGGTGGGGTACGGCGAGGTGTACCCGATCGCACCGAACACCACGGTGGAAGGCAAGGCCACGAATCGACGCGTCGAGCTTCGGCTCGCGAAGTAGCTCAGGCGAGCGCGTCCTTCCAGGCGTCCTCGTCGCGGCCGATGATCACGCGCTTGCCGACGACGACGATCGGCCGCTTCAACAGGTTGTTGTCGGCGGCGACCGCAGCGGCGAACGTGTCGGCGTCCGGCGGAGACGTGGCCCAGCCGCGCTCCTTCACGACGGTGTTTCGCGTCGACACCAGCGGGGCGACACCGCCCGCCAGCTTCACGAGGGCTTTGACCTCGTCCTTGGTGAGCGGCTTCTTCGCGAAGTCGCGCTGTTCGATGTCAGGACTCAAGTCGCGCACGAACCCGCGTGCATCACGACACGTCGTTCACGTGCTCTTCCAGTACAAGATCGACATGATCACCTCAGGGGGGAAAGCCGTTGACGAAGGGCATGACGAGCCCTTCGAACTGGTTCGGCGTGTCGTCGGCGAAGTCGACCGGGCCGTCGATCGCCAAGCGCGCCTCGTCGATAGCGAGCTGGCGATCGGCGATGAGCGCGTCGAGTTCGGCGTCTTCGGGGAGGCGGTCGAACGTCTGCAGCAGCTTGCCGAAGTGGCAGGACATGCAGGTCCCGGAGCCGCCAGCGACCGCGACCATCGGGTCGACCTCGGGAGCGAGGGCACCGTCGGCGTCGTAGACGGCGAAACGCATCGCGCCGTTCGGCAACACGTCGAGCACCTCGTGGGAACCGTCGGACTCGACGGAGTTCGAGTGCAGCGACGTGCGATCAGAGTCGAAGTGGACGGTGCGATCGCCGAACGAAACCGAGGAGGCGCTGACGGTGTGTTCGAACGGAGCGGGCATCGGGTGCCCGGCTTCCCAGGTCGCGAAGTCCGAGGGGGTGGCGGTGATCGCGTAGTAGATCTCGGGCTCGTAGACGGTGGCGAGGAACAGCTGACCGATCTCGACAGGGGTTTGAAGTGCGGCGAGGTCGTCGTACGCGGCCTGAAAGGCGACAGCATCGCCGAGTTCGAGGCGGCCGGGGTCGACGGAGAACACGGTCGCGCCGCCGTCGTCCTGCTCGTGGGAGAGGGCGGCGGAGTCGGGTGCGGCCCCGAGCGACGCGAGGCCCCACCACACGCCGCGGCGAGCGTCGGCCCACGTCTCGGGGCCTTCGGACGCGGGCGTCCAACGGAGCGCCAGGCCGCCCTGGCAACCTGCGAGGAGCACGAACAGGCTCGCGCGACCGATCACGGTACGAACCTCGGCAGGCGCTCGGGATTCGGGAGGGTCGCATAAAGGCGCGCGACCGCGGGGTGCTGAAGGGCGTTGCTCTGCAGCGACCAGCACGCCGCGCCCTTGATTTCGAGGTGCATCACGTGATCGTCGGGGAGCGCGAACGGCAGCTCGGTGCGCACCTGCCAGCCGTTGGACATCAGCTTCCAGACGTGGAGATCGACGTCCATCGCGTTGCCCAGGCGCGGCTGGGTGACGTCCGTGGCGAGGCCCGCCGCGTGAAGCCGCTTCAGTTGTCCGGGGCGGGAGAAGAACGACAGGAGGCCGGGCGCGCGCACCCACCGATCGAGCGCGGTGAGCGTGCGGTCGTCCCCGTTCAGCACGTCGAGGATGCGCTGAACAGGTGCGTCGGCGCCTGATACGAGGAACGCACTCCACAACACGTCCAGGTCACCCGGGTCGGCGATCGGCATGACCAGCGGGTCCGGCAGCCCCTTGTTGTTTGCCGCGGTGAGCACGCTCTGCACGGCAGCGGCGAGCTCCGGCCGCTGGGCCGCCAGCGCTGAGAACGCGTCGGCGACAGCGGGGTCGTGCCGGGCGGCGACGACGAACATTCGCCAGGCCGGGTTTGCGGCCGCGTTGGGCCTCGCGAAGAAGTCTGCGAGCGCCTCGGAGGCGAGTTGGGGATCGGGCTCGCGGTAGTAGCCCGCGAAGAAGCGTTCGGCGGCGTTGCCCATCAGCGCCTCACAGGTCGAAGGTGAGCCCGGCGCCTAACAGACCGCCGGCGTACAGGCCCGACAGTTCGTCGGGGTCGTCGCTCGCGACCATCCACGCGACGCCGCCCTGTGTGTAGACCGTGACGCCGTTGCGGCGCTCCGCACCGATTGTCTCGCGCCACCCGACGCGGACGTGGGCGATGGGCCCGAGCGCGACCGCGTAGGCGGTGCGGGAGGGTTGGGGGCAGCGCGGGTCGTCCCCATAGGGGCAGTTCATCGACGCCGCCAGGCCACCGAGCGACACGCCGAGCAATGGCCCGGAAGTTGCGAATCCGTTGGGCACGTAGTCGGTGAGGACCTGGAGTTCGAGCCCGGTCGGCAGACCCGCGTGAAACATGCCCCCGACGCGGAAGCGCTCGCCGAGCCGAATCGCGACCCCGGGGCCGCTCGGAGCCTTGGCCACGAACTCGACGGGGTCGAGGTCATGCACGTACAAGCTGACCCCGATCGCGAAGTCGAACAGCACGTCGACGCGCTCGGGATCCTTGGCGAGCGCGCTTGACGCCAGCAGCGAAACGAGTGCGATCAAAGGGGCGTCCACGACACCGAAGGCACGCCCGATCCGGTCGGCGGCGGGTTGGCGCCCACCATGTACGCGGCTCGGCGGTTGATCGCTTCGTCGACCCCGTCGCCCGTGGGTGCGGCGAGCCAGCGCTCGCCGAAGCCGTGGTAGAAGATCGGCTTGTCGTAGCCGTGGCCGCGAAGCCAGCCGGCGATCGCCTTCGCGCGCGCCTGGGACAACACGTCGTTGTGCGCGCCGTCGCCGACCGTGTCCGTGCAGCCTGCGATGTACAGCTTCACGGGCACGACCTCACCGTACTTGTCGAGCACGTCTTTCAGCTGCTCGAGGGTGGCCTGCAGCTTCGGCTCTTCGGACGCGAGGATGGCGGACTGATCGCTCTCGAAGCGCACGTCGTCGTGCGGGATGTCCAGGAACCACGGCGAGTACGTGAAGCCCGCCCACGACCCGCCAGCGTGCACCGTGACGTCGAGCAACACGACGTCGCGGGCGTCGAGCGTCCACGGCACGACGATGTCTCCAGGGCCCGCGTTGATCGGAACCGACCGCCGATCGAGCTCGGCCTTGTGGGCGCCAAACGACACGACATCGACGTTGTCGACAGGTGCGGTGACCTTGACGGTCAACGTCTTGGCGGCGACGTCGGCGGTGGCGTGGGACAGGTCCACCGACAGCTGCGCTCCGTAGCTGTACGCGAGCTCGAGGTACTGCTCCTCCTCGGAGCCGTCGGCGAACGTCGCGAGCGCATGGATCGTGACGGCGGTCACGTTGGTGTCGCGGGCCCACTCGAAGCGCACGGCCTTTCCGGCGGCGAGGTTGGTCTTGACGACCTTGGTCGGTGCGGCGCCTGTGGCTTCTACGACGACCTGCATCGACGCCACCGCGCGGGCCGGCGTGATCGACAGGTACGGCTTGGCTCCGGGCTCGATCGTGGGGCTGTAGTTGAACGTCAGGTCGCCGGCGAGGGCGGCGGTTGCGTACAGGGCGATCATGGGCACCTCACGTTGGGGCTCGGAGCTTCTTCACCGCGTCGCGCAGGCCGTCGAGGGTGAGCTCGTACATCGGGAACAGCTTGCCGATCGCGGACACGGTCGGGTGGGACCACCAGCGCGGGGGATCGGGGTTGAGCCAGATCGACGCCGGGCAGCGCTCGTGGATGCGCCTGAGCCAGTCGTAGCCAGCCAATTGGCCTTCACCAGGCCAGCCGAACGGGGAGAACAATTCGTACGGGGCCATCGCGGCGTCCCCGACGAACACGAGCCGGTGCCGTGCTGTGAGGCCTGCGAGCACCTTGGCCGTCGGGATTCGCTTTCCGGACTCGATGTCGAGGTAGAGCTTGTCGTACACGCAATTGTGGAACGCGTAGCTCTTGAACGTCTTGAATGTTTTGATGCGTGAGGCGGCGGTAAACAGCCGCTCCACCTTCTCGACGTGGGGTTGCATGGAGCCGCCGGTGTCCATGAGCAACACCACGTGCACCTGGTTCTTCCGCTCCGGGCGCTCGATCACCTCGATGTCGCCGGCGTTCTTGGCGGTCTTGTCGATTGTCTCGTCCAGATCGAGCTCGAGGCGCCCTTCCCGCTTGAGCGATCGCACCGCGCGCAACGCGACCTGCATGTCGCGCACGTCGAGTACGCGATCGGTGCGGTAGGACTCCCACTGGCGCTCCTGCGCGACCGCGACCGCCCCCCCGCGCTGACCGGAGCCTCCGAGGCGGATCCCAGGCGGTGCGTTGGGAGCGCCCGAGTTCCCGAACGGGCTCGTGCCGCCGGTGCCGACCCAGTGGTTGCCGCCGTCGTGGCGCTCCTTCTGCTCCTTGAGGCGCTTTCGGAGCTCGTCCCAGAGATCTTCTTGGGGGACGGGCTTGGGCGGCGGCGCGTTTGGATTGACGGCGGCTGCGTTCGCGAGCCACTCCTCGAGCTTTCGACGGAGGTCATCCGGGAGCGTCGCGCCCTTGAACGCGGCGGCGAACGCGAGATCGAACTTGTCGAAGTCTGCTTCGGTGCGGCAGAGCAGGGCGCGGCCGATGATGTAGAGCTGGGCCGTGTCGGTCGCGAGGCCCTTCTTCAGGGCATCCAAGAATCCGACCCAGTCGCCCGTTCCGATCTTCAGGCCCTGAGCGCGCAGAAGGTAGAGGAAGTCGGTAAACATCACCGCCGCCGTCGGTGGAGGCATGTGGTGGGAAACGGAACATCTGGAGAGGCAAGCTCCTCCGAACGGAACATTCGACGGGGCCGCGCGGTCGGCCCGACGAGCGGACGCCGGTTTTCGGAGGCGGCCGGGGCCCGGAGCGGCGCTTTGTTCCGTTTGGCCTGGCTTGCCTCGGCGATTGTTCCGAAATGGGGGGCATGCCCGTCGCGAAGGCGGACCGCAGGCGCGTCGATGGCGCAGGGGGGAGAGCCGCCGACTCCGGCGGGGATCAACGGGTTCCTACAGGACATCACATCCCCGGGAGCGCGGTCCGCTTCTTGTTCTGCGCGGTCTGGATGTCGGCTTCCTGTTTGAGGAGGACGCCGAGGAACGGGTCCGCGTGCTTCAGCTTGTCGGGGTCCATGCCCGCGTGCATCAGCACGGTGAGCCAGTCCACGAGCTCGGACGTGCTGGGGGGTTTGCGCAGGCCCTGCGTCTTGCGGATCTGGAAGAAGCGATCGAGGGCGGCGTCCAACAGCTGCTGATCGAGCGCCGGGTGATGCACGCGCACGATCTTCTCCATGCGCTGACGGTCCGGGAACGCGATGTAGTGGAACACGCACCGGCGAAGGAACGCGTCCGGAAGCTCCTTCTCGGCGTTTGAGGTGATGATGACGACGGGCCGGTGTTTGGCTTTGATCGTCTCGTCGAGCTCGTTCACGTGGAACGCCATCTCGTCGAGCTCGCGCAACAGGTCGTTCGGGAACTCGATGTCCGCCTTGTCGACCTCGTCGATCAGCAGCACCACAGGCGACTCAGCGAGGAACGCCTGCCCGAGCGGGCCGAACCGGATGTAGCGGCGGATGTCGCTTACGTCGCGGTCGCCGAACCGCGAGTCGTTCAAGCGCTGCACGACGTCGTAGTGGTACAAGCCGTCCATGCCCTTGGTCGTGGACTTGATGTGCCACGTGTAGAGCGGCATTCCGAGAGCTTCCGCGACGGCGCGCGCGAGCACGGTCTTGCCGGTACCGGGCTCGCCTTTGACGAGGAGCGGCCGTTTCAGCACAACAGCGGCGTTGACGACCGAGAGGAGGTCGTCGTCTGCGATGTAATCTTTCGTGCCCTCGAACTTCATCGGTGCTCCTGCCCTCGAGGCTTAACGGGTCAGCGGGGCGGGAGGCGGCCGGGCGCGGTTGAGTGCGCCTCGTCGTCGTCAGAACCAGCGGTACAGGCCGAAGCCGAGCCGTGCCGTTGGTTGTGTGCTGTGGCCCAGATCTTCGACCCCGAAGTCGCCGCGGACGCTGAACGACGTCTTCCAGTTGACGATGACCATCGTCGCGAGGGCGCCCCCTTCGACCGAGCGCACGTCGCGGTTGCCCTGGGCCGTGGCGTCCACGCCGAGCCACAGGGCGTTTGGGGGGTCGTGTCGGAACAGCGGGAGGACCTGCCGTTGCGCACCGGCTCGACCAAAGAAGTATTTGTTTGCGCCGCTGAAGTTCCCACCGGCGCTGAACGCGACGCGCGGATCGGGTCGCCAGGACGCGTCGATCGCGAGGGTCACGCCGATTTCGAGGTTCGTGAGACGGGCCGCGTCGACCTGCTCCCGCAGGGTCCGTCGCGCCTCGGCTCCGACGGTGAAATCGAACGACCAGGTCGTGGGCGCATAGGTGAACGCGGCAGCGAGCGCGAGCCCGGGGGAATCGACGCGGGTCGTCTTTTGATAGGCGTCGATGATCTCGTAACGGAGGAAGCTCGAGGTCGCGCGGAACCCGACGCTCGCTTCCTCGCTGCGACCGAGCGCAGGCTCGGCCTGGACGAAGCCGTAAAAGCGCGACGGCCCTCCAGACCACCCCGCGGCGACGGCACCGCGCGGGGGCTCGGCGTGGGCGACGCAAAACACAGCGAGCAGGGCGAGGATCACGACCGCCCCCCTTGGAATCGGCGGACGAGCAGCCAATGGTTGGTGCTGCCCACGCGGGTGTAGTCGAGCACGTCCAGGGAGGCCCGCGCCACCAACAACCCGAACCCCCCCAGGGGAAGCTCGTCGAGGGGAGCCGCCTCGGGTTTTACGAAGGGCACACCCTGGTCTTCGAAGGTCGCCTCCACGCGATCCAGGTAACGAGCGAGTCCCACGGACACCTCGGCGTCCGGGAGCCCGGTGCAGGCGTGCTCGACGATGTTGCCGACGATCTCGCCAATCGCGGTGCGGAGCGCGATGGCGTCGGACGTCGGGATCGGGTGACCCTCGACCAGGGCGTCGTCGAGCAGGTGATCGAGCACGGCATGGAATTTCTCCATGCCGTCGCAGGTCGCCGGGAAGCGGGCGAACTGCTGATGAATGGGGCTATTGGTAGCCGGCAAGCGCATCGTCGATCGTCGGGTAGGCGACGAGCACACGGTCGAGGGTGGACACCTGGAGAATGTACTTCGGCTGGTCGGCGGGTCGTGCGATCCGCAGGTCGCCACCTGCGACGCGCGCCGCCTTGAGGCCGCCGATCAGCGCTCCCAGCCCTGAAGAGTCGACGAACACCACCCCCTCGAGGTCAATGACGAGCCGCGTCCAGCCGTCAGCCACCGCGCGCTGGATGCTCTCCTTGAAGCTTGCAGCGGAGAGCAGGTCGAGGCGACCGTTCAGCACCACCACGCCGACGGACTTTCCCTGCGATTCAAACCGATATTCCAAAGGACCTCCTTATTGCGCTAGGGACGATTGACCTTCAGTTGAGACGCCGCATTCGCCCGATGTGCAGATCGCAACGCGCGGGAGTGCGACGCCGAACGCGCAACGTTGGGTTGCGTAGGTCACGGCAGGCACTGGTTGTTGCCAGGGTACTCTTCGTTTGGGACCTCATCCCAGAGGGTGGTCGCGTTGCCGGCGCGCAATAGCTTGCCTTGTTCGCGGTAGAGTAGCGCCTCGAGGACGATGCCGTTCGTGTTTGCGGTGAACGTCTCGATCTTTCGTCCGTCCGCCTCGTACGTGCCTTCGTAGAAGCCCTTGTCGACGTCGTACAGGCGCGAGACGGCCTCTTCGAGGTGGTCTCCGTAGGAGTCATCGAACAGGACCCACATACCAACCGCGGCTTTCGTCGACATCGCAGCGAATTCCGGGTGTGGTGTTCCATCGTCGGAGATCGTGTTCCACGGCACGCCGTCGCTGTACACCGTGTCGTACACGAACCACGGGGCCTCGTCGAGTTGATGCTCGGTGCGCGCGGTGAGAATCCCCGTCCGCGCGTACCGTCGAACCTGGGCCTGATACACGCGCTGGGCCTGTTTCGCGGCCACAGGGTCTGTGTGGATGCGGTCGTTTCTGCGGGTATCATCGGGCTGGTCCCAATTGAGCTCGATTCCCGAGAGCAGGAAGCTCTCCATGACGACGTAGTTGTGGGCGCCGTACTCAGCTGGATCGCGCCCGTCGTAGGCGATGGGTACGCCATAGATTCCCGTCTCGTTGTAGGGCTCCTGCGCGGAAGCTGCGGGCGTCGCGAAGTGCCACCGAGCCCACCCGGCCGCGGCGTATTCTTCGTAGCCGAGTCGACCCTCCTGGAGGTACGTCGTTCCGCTTCCATCCTCGGAGTTCACCGCGCCGTACATCGAACCACGCCGGTCCAGGACGTTGCAGAACTGCCAGCGCAACACGAACCGATCAATTGGCTCGGCGTAACGCGGATAACGCTCCTTCACGATGTCCAGCCACAACAGCAGCCGCCCGAGATCGATACCGGAGAAACCGATCTCGCCCTCCTCGTTCTCGTACGTGGACTTCGTGAGCGCTTGCGTATTGTAGGCGATGTTCGGGAGCTCGTCCTTATAGAAGGGCAGGTTGTTGAGCGAGTCGAGCAGGCAGGTCATGCGCTCGTCGAAGGTCTCTTCGTGGATCACGCCGAGCTCGAACGCCGAGACCATGCCGGCAAGGGACGAAGCGAGATCCCACATCGTGGTGGATGGGTACCCGTCGACGGCGTTGTACAGGCAGGTGTCGGGCTGAAAGTTGTTGTCGAAATAGCGCCACGCGGCGCGCGCCATGTCCATTTGTGCGGCGGTGAGGCCCCCGTTCTGGCCCGGGTGGGTCGTCTCCCCCCGCCCTCCACGCACCGACTGCTCTTCGGCCATGTGGCCAGGATACCCAGCGTGCGCAGCCGAACCGAGCAGCAGTGCGGACGCTGCGAATGCGATACGTTGCAGCACGCGACCTCCCTGCAGGCTGCAATCAGCAGGAATCGTGCCATTCGCGTTGTGAGCAATGTCCGAGTGGTATGGGATCTGCATCGGCTCGGGGAATGAGCGTACCGATCCAAGTTCCGCAGCCGACGGTTTCGCCTGCGCAGACCTATATCCAGCCCTACCCGAACGCGCGCCCGGCGCCCCTCTGGCTGGTCCGTACCCTGATCGTGCTGAACCTCGCGCTGGGCACCAACTACCTTGTGTGGCGGTATTCGGGGACGATCAACTGGCCGCAGTGGTGGGTGGCGATCCCGCTGATCATCGCCGAAACTTACAGCCTGATCGACGCCTTCCTGTTTGGAACGTCGATGTGGAAGTGGCGAGGGCCGCGAACCACCCCGCCCGCGCCCGCGCCCGACCTGACGGTGGATGTGTTCATCACGAGCTACAACGAGCCGGTGGACCTCGTACGCACCACTGCACGGGCCGCTCGTGCGATTCGTTACCCGCACCGAACGTACATCCTCGACGACGGCAACTGTGCGGAAATGGCGGCGATGGCCCGCCAGGAGGGCGTCGGCTACCTCACGCGCTCCGCTGAGTGGCGGAACCGGCCGCGTCACGCCAAAGCCGGCAACCTGATCAACGCGCTGAGCCTCACGGAAGGGCAGTTCATCGCGATCCTCGACGCCGACCAGATCCCTGCGCCCGAATTCCTGGACCGCACGCTCGGGTATTTCTCCGATCCGAAAGTCGCTTTCGTGCAGACTCCGCAATTCTTCTACAATGTGCCACCCGACGACCCGTTCGGCGCGCAGGCTCCTCTATTCTACGGTCCCATCCAGGAGGGGAAGGGTGCCTGGAACGCTGCATTCTTCTGCGGTTCGAACGCGGTGCTGCGCCGCGAAGCGCTCATGTTCACCGGCATCGCGTTCTACGTGCGCGACACCGAGGCGAAGGTTCGCGCCACGCTAAAGGCCGCGCGGCGGATGCTGCGCCGGACGACGCGTTCAATGCGCGGACCCGCGCAGGACCCCCACGCTGTCGCCGCCTTGCGCGACCTCGATCAGGCCGTCACCCAGGCCCTTCAGGCGCTTGCACAAGGCAAGTCGATTCAGGCGGTGACCTGGGACTTTCAGCGCAAGGCCGAGGTGGCTTCCCGCCTGGTCGTGGACGCCGATCTCGAGAATATTCGAGCGGACCTCGCCGAGATTGCGGGACGTCAGCCGCCGGTATTCGAAGTTGCGCGGGTAGCCCCCGACGAGGCCTCCCTGCACACCCTGGCCGGGCGGACCGGTTCGCCGCTGGGGGCGGTGGCCGAGGTGCGCTCGCTGCTGGTCAACGTCGACGTGGATCGGGCCGAGGACGTGCACGCGGTGTTGCCGCTGGCCACCATCTCGGTGACGGAAGACCTCGCCACCGCGATGCGAATGCACTCGATGGGGTGGTCGTCGGTCTACCATGGTGAGAACCTCGTGATCGGGCTCGCACCGGAGGACTTCGGCTCCGCGATGATCCAACGCCTGCGCTGGGCGCAGGGGACGTTGCAGGTGATGTTTCGAGAGAATCCGCTCACGTTGCCCGGGCTTTCGGTGCCCCAGCGCCTGATGTACTTCGGCACGATGTGGACCTACCTGTTCGGGCTCGTCGCCCCGATCTACCTGCTTGCGCCAATCTTCTACCTGTTCTTCGGCTGGCGTCCGGTGACCGCGTATTCGATGGACTTCGTGCTGCACCTCGTCCCGTTCCTCCTCGTCAACGAGATCATGTTCGCCGTGATCGGCCGGGGACGCCCGACGTGGCGGGGGCGCCAATACAGCCTGGCATTGTTCCCGCTTTGGTTGACGGCGCTGTGGACGAGCGCCGCGCAAGTATACTTCGGTCGCAACCTCCCCTTTGCGGTCACTCCAAAGACGCGCCAGGGGCGAGTGTCGTGGATGGCCGTTCGTTGGCAGATCGCCTCGATTGTGATGCTCACCTTCGCAGGACTGTACGGCATTGTTCGGTTGGTGCTCGGGACCCCGGACACCCTGGCGATCTCGATCAACCTGTTCTGGATCAGCTACGACATCTTGCTGCTCAGCGTCGTGTTTCGTGCCCTCAGGCACGTGCCTCCGGAAACCAGTCCGACACCCGAATCGATGCATGTTCTCCCGGTCGGAGGTCGCTGATGTCTACTTCCATCTTTCTCTCGCCGCACTACGACGACGGCGTGCTGTCGTGCGGTGGGACCATCGCTTCGCTCGCCCTCGCCGGTCGCCCACCGGTCGTCGTCACCGTGTTCGGCGGGGAGGTCCTCGAAGAGCTGGTGGGCGACTTCGCCCACACCAAGCACGCACGGTGGGGATTTGCTCGGGCCGACGACGTGCTCGAAGTGCGGCGCCGCGAGGACGCGACGGCGGCTGCGATCCTTGGCTGCCGGACCCGCTGGCTCGGGTATTTTGACGCGATCTACCGTGGCGACCGCTATGCAGCGACCGCTGAGCTCTATGGAAAGCCCACGTCCGTCGAGGACGGTTTGCCGCAGCTGATCGCGGGAGAGGTCCTTTCGCTCCCAGAATGGGAGCCTGGCGCAACGGTCTACGTTCCTCTCGCGATCGGCAACCACGTCGATCACCAGCTTACGTTCGCTGCGGGTCGGGTGCTTGCAAGGCAGGGCGTCACCGTCTTCGCGTACGAGGATTGCCCGTACGCGATTCACACGCCGTCGGGTGTGGCCGAGCGTCTCGCGCAGGTCGATCGCCAGGTCGGCGAGCAAACGCTGATCGCCATCGGTCCAACACTCGAACTCCGCATCGCCGCGATCGCCGCCTACACCTCGCAGGTGCCGGTCATCTTTCGATTCACCCAAGACATGCCAGGAGCGATGACGGCGCACGCGCTGCGGACCGGCGGCGCGCTCGGACCCGCCGAGCGCTTCTGGCGGGTGACCGGCGACGAGTTCCGTGGGACTGACGTTCAGGCGGCCAACAACAACGCGAACGTCGGTGAGAGCGACGTCCGCTGACGGCATGGTCGTTGCATATTCGTTCGGCAGGGAGCGCTTTCAAGATGGCTCGTCGGGCTCAACGTAGTGCGGGCGCAATCGCCCTGCTCCTGCTCCTCGTGACCACCCTGCTCGTCGCGAGGGTGAGCCCGGTGCGGGCACCCGCCGTGGTCGCGGCGGACCAGACGTTCTCGGTATCTTCGCCCGCGCTCGGGCGGTACGCGTGGCGCCTCGAGTCCGGGCGTGCACCGCAGTCCGGAGGATTCGTCAGCGAACGTTCGCTCCAGAGTGAACGCTCCGAGATTATCGACGTGTCGGTGCCCGCGTCCGTCACCACGGGCAGGGCGGTACAGGTAAATGAGGTCGTCGCGGAGCTCGACTCCCAGCGCACGCTTCGGCGAATGGAAGAGCAAGCTCAGGCCCGCGAGGTGCTGGTGGCGGAGCGCGAGCTGATCGTCGCGGGTGGCCGCCCCGAGGCGATCGCGGCGGCTGAGCGCGCCGTCGCCGTGAGTGAGGCGCGGCGCTCGGAGGCCGAGGCTGCGCTTCGCCGCCTGGCTCCGCTCGTGGACTCGGGCGCGGTGAGCGTCGCGGATCTGGACAAGGCGCGCCTCCTTACCGACACGCGTACGCAGGAGGTGGCGCTCGCGCGTGCGAGTGTCGCGGAGGTCCGAAATCCCCCGCGAGCTGAGGAGCTCGCCGCACTTGACGCGCAGCTCGCCGCGGTCGATTCGCGCATCACCGAGATCGCGACGCTGCTCGACAATCAACAGGTACGGAGCCCGATCGCAGGCGTCGCGGAGGTGGGTGGCGAAATGCTGGTGCGTGTCTACGACCTCGACCCCGTGTTCCTCCACGTCGCCGTCTCCGAGGTCGACCTCGCGAGGGTGAGCGAGGGCGACGAAGCGACTTTCGCGTCCTCCGCGCTCGGCACTACGTTCAAAGGACGCGTGGCGGAGGTTGCCTCGTCGGTGGCGATCGGGATCGATGGGAAGCCGGTGATTCTCGTCACCGTCGAGGTCCCGAATCCGGGGCGCCGGTTGCGGGCTGGGATGACGGGCGTCGTCGAATTCACGCATGAGGGAACTGTGCCGCGGTTCGCATCGGTCGCCGCTGCGGTGGGCCTGTGAGGTCCCTCGACCAGGGACGATACGAGGTGAAGCACCTGGTGCCCCTCGCGATTCGGGACACGATGCTGGCTGCCGCGGGCGATGCGGTGATTCCGGACCCGCACGGGAGGGCCCTCGAGGGAGGTGGGTCGGGCTACATTGTTCACTCCACCTATTTCGACACGCCGGATCTGATGGACTACACCTCGCGTCTGGCGGAGCATCGGGTGCGCCTGCGCACGCGGATCCGAACGTACGGGGCGCCCGGCGACCACGCTCCGGTGTTCCTCGAGCTGAAGCGAAAGCTCGACGATCAGGTGATCAAGCAACGCGAGAAGGTGTGCGATGCAGATACCTGGGCGACGTTCGGTGACGCTCCCTGGGAGCACCTGTACGAAGACAAGCGCCCTGCGGTTCGCGCGATCGCACAGCGGTTTGGGAGCATCGTCGCGGAGCGCGGCCTCGTGCCGTGGGTCTCCGTGCATTACCACCGCGAGGTCTACATCGATGTTCGACCCGATGCCGGCAGGGTCCGACTGACGATCGATCGCCAGATCACGGGCTCGACGCGTCCGAACACCTGTGATTTGTACCCGAAAGCTGATTTTGCGTTGTTTCCGGACGACCTTTGCGTGGTTGAATTGAAGTTTGCAGGCACGGAGCCCTTGTGGATGCGCAGGCTCGCCCGCGAGCTCGGTCTGCGCCCCGAGCCGATCTCGAAATTCGCGCTCACGATGGCGCGGGCGCTTCGAGGGGATCACCCCCACGAATTCGCTCGACTCCTTCCTCGCGCGGCGCGGAGTGTTGCATGATCCCCGAGGTCCCTCTGGAATCCGTCCCGCTCGACGTGATCGTGGTGGTCCAGGCCATGTTGCTCTCGATCTTTCTCGGAAGTGTGACGGCGCTGGTCCACCGCCTCGCGATGTACGACCGCATGGTCCCGCCCAGCCTTACGACGGCGCTCGTCGTTCTTGCATCGACCTCAGCGCTCGTCACGCTCGCGGTGGGGAACAGCCTCGCGCGGGCCTTCGCTCTGGTTGGAGCGCTGGCGGTGGTGAGGTTTCGCGCGCGGATCGACAACCCGCTGGACGTCGCGTTCGTGTTCCTCGCGATGGCGTCGGGAATATCGGCTGGGGTGCTGTCGTGGCGCGTCGGCATCGTGGGGGTGACGCTCATCTGCCTGACTGTCCTCACCATCGTTGCGCTGCCTCGGTTTCGGGGCAACGTGCATCTGGTACGTTGCGACCTCGTCGCGCACGAGGCGCGCGAGGTGGAGGTCCGCGAAGCGCTCGACCGACATGCGACGACCAAATGGCTCGAGCAGGCGCGCAGCTTGCGGTTCGGCGAGACGCTGTCGCTGTGGTGGAGGGTGGCGCTGCGCAGTGACACCACCCTCGAGGCGCTCCTGCGGGACCTGTCCGCGATTGAAGGGGTCGAGCGGGTCATCGCCCTGGTAGGCGGGGACGACAGCACGGCCGATGGCGCGTAAATGTTGACCATGTCCACCTGTGTGGATCTGCTCAGTGTGGCATGGCGATTGCTAACGTTTATTGGTGAGGTGCCTCATGCCCGGTCATAACGGTGAGTCGAACATGACCTGGACGATCGTGCTCGCAGGTGGGACGGGGTCCCGACTCGCCGACGCGTGCCGCAGGCGCTACGGCTACGCGCGTCCAAAGCAATTCTGTGACTTCGATGGAAACGGAACGCTGCTCGAGCACACGCTCGACAGGGCACGGGCGTTCTCGCCATCGACGCGCATTGTCGTCGTCACCGCGCGTGCACACCGCGCCGAGGCCGACGAAGTGTTGCGCGACCAGGGGGATCTCGTTCGGGTGGAGCAGCCCTGCCCGCGCGACACGACCCCGGCGGTCTCCACCGGTCTGTTGGCCGTGCTCGCTCGAGACCCGACCGCAAAGGTGATCGTGATGCCGTCCGACCATCACGTCGCCGACGGGGCCAGCTTCGCGCGTGCGCTCGAACAGGCGTGCGCGATCGTCGACTCCGATCCGTTCGGAATCGCCCTGCTTGGCGCGGTTCCAGAGGGACCTTGCGATGGGTACGGCTGGGTCGTGCCCCAGCGCACTGTAGGCGCAGAGAGCAAGGTCGAACAGTTTTGCGAGAAGCCATCCGCGGCCGAAGCCGCGCGTCTGATCGACCGTGGCGCCGTCGTGAACACGCTGGTCACCGTCGCGCACGCGACGGCGCTCGTGCGTGCGCTCGAGCAGTTCAGCCCGGTGTGGTGGAAGTTGCTCGCCGCGGAGCCCGATGAGGCAACCCTCGAAGACGCCTATGCGAAGCTGGCGGGCGAGAACTTCTCCACCGATGTACTGGAGCACATCCCACACCTGTTGCGATTGGTGCGTCTCGAAGCGGACGCCGGGTGGTCGGACGTCGGCACGCCGGCGCGGCTCGATCGGGTGCTCGCACCCATGGTGACCTCCCTCGTGCGACGGGGCGACCTCGGTGCTCCGCCCTAACGAGGTCGTGCCGGGCCCCAGGGTGCACGCACCGGGTCGGGTGCTTGCGGCAACCGTCGTGCGCTTCGCGGCACGGCCTGAGCGGCTGGCGGAGCTGCACGCCGCGTTCGACGACTTCTTCGCGGCGGCGAAGGTCGCACACACGCCCGTGCGGGCGGCCGATCGCGCGCCGTTGGTGACCGCCGGTGTCGAGATCGCCACCAACATCATCGTGCACGCCTGTCGCGAGGTGCCCGATTCGGAGGTTGGGGTGAGCCTCACCCGGTTCGCGCACAGCGTAGAGATCGCCTTCGAAGATGTCGGTGTACCCTACGTCGTCGTCGAGGCCACAGGGCGAGGGCTCCGGTTGGCGAGGGCCTCCGTTCATTTGCTGCAATATCGGCGCGACGGGTCGATCAACCGTTGGCACCTCGTCCGCGACACGGGTTTGCCCGCACCCGAAGACGGCGAATGGTAGATGCGCAGCAGCCGCGGCTTGGCCCGGTGGTTGCAGCAAAGCATTGCGCAAGTCCACCCTCCCACGCAGGGAGTACACATGTTCGAATCCAAAGCGGTTGCCGACATTGTGGTCAATGTTCCGATCCACACCGCCTATAACCAGTGGACCCAGTTCGAAGAGTTTCCAAAATTCATGGCGGCCGTCGAGGACGCGCTCCAGATGGGCGACGACCGCGTTCATCTCCGCATGAAGATCGCCGGTCACGTCATCGAATACGACGCGAGCATCACCGAACAGATCCCCGACCAGGTCATCGTCTGGGAGAGCGACGACGACGAAGGGGCAGGGGGCGAAATCCACTTTGACGCGCTGGGCGAACGCAAGACCCACGTGTCGATCAGCCTGCATTACGTTCCCCAGGGCGCGGTCGAAGTGATCGGCGACCTGCTCGGTGTGGTCGCCATGCAGACGAAGGCCGACCTCCGGCACTTCAAGAAGTTCATCGAAGCGCGCGGCGTCGAGACCGGCGGCTGGCGGGGCGACATCCATCACGTCCCCTCCGCCGAGCTTCGTCCCCCTCCCGCCGAAGAGGCAGAGCCTGAGGCTCCCGCTACAGCGGCCGAACCCGAGGCTCCCGTCGCTGAATCCGACCCGGAACCCGTCCCAGAGGGCCCAGCGCCGCAGCAGATGGAATGGACGACGCAGGAGGTGACCGGGTGGACGACGCAGCAGGTGCTTGACGCGCAATTCAGCATCGACGAGCTGCTCGAGATGCGGCAGCTGCTGGTGGGGGCCGGGGAGCGTGCGTCGCTGGGACACCCGATCGCCCACTCTCCGAGCACCTGGGCGGGCCCGCGTCAGCTCGAAGGTCCGAGTGGTCGTGCTCGCGTGCTGGTGCCGTTCGGCGTCCACGCGCACACGGCGCGCCGCCCCGCTTGCTAGTACGACGCGATGTTTGCGTCCATCCAGGCGAGCCGAGCCGCGATGAACGCGAGGACGCGGGCGTGCTCGTCTTCGTAGCTCGTCACGGGGCAGAGCCACTGCGGCAGGTCGTCGGTTGAAACCGTAATCTCGTCGATCGGCCAGCGCTCGAAGTTGCGCTCCAGGGCTGGCTGTAGCGTGGCGTCGTAGCCCTCGATGCGCGCGAGGATGGCGGCCTCTGCGAGCTGGCCCTGCCGCAACTCAGCCCACCGCGCGGTCAGCGCCTCCTTGAATGCAGGCACGGCGACCATGGCTTGAATGTATTCGGGGCGGACCAGCCAGCCCTCCGCGCCACAGTCCATGACGGGGTAGCCCATGCTGAGGTCGAGGTCCCAGGGCGTGAAGTAGATCTTGCTGTCGGGCGCTCGCCACAGGTGCACGCTGAGCTCGTAGGCGTCTGTGTTCTTCATGAACTCCTGGAGCAGCACGAAGTCCACCGCGCTGTCGCGATCAAGGTACGTGAAGATGCCGTGGGTCGGGTCGGCCGGATCGGCACTGCGAACCGCCTGCTCCCAATTCACCAGCACCTCCGTCACGGCGGCCTCGGCTGCGTCGTCGTCCTTCGGGTACACCATCTGCCAGGTGCCAAGTCCCACGGCGTTGGGGTGGAAGCCGTACACGTCGTCGAGCTTGATGATGAAGCTGTCGCCTGGGACCGAGGTCGCAGGGATGTCGATCCGGTCGTCATCGCGGCCGATGCGTTCACCGAGCGTATACAAGCCCTGGTAATCGCCGTTCAGGTCGAGCTCGCAGAAGCGGCTCTCGGGCGCGTAACGTTCGTTTGCGCCGAACGACTGGAACAGGTCGTTTGCGAGGCGATTGCGCCACAACACGCGATCCACATACAGGCCATTCAGGATCCAATCGGGGTCCGCGCCCATGTCGTCCAGGTTCACCGATTGATTGTTTCCGATGGCCTCGAGGTAGAGGTCGAAGCGAATCTGGTCATTCGTCGTGTCGGCGCGATGAACCTCGACCGCGAGCGTGTTGGCGCCGGCATGGAGGAGACCGGGGGCGACGTCGATCTGGGCCCACGCGATCGACTCGGCGTTCGGGCTCGCGGACGAAGCCGGGGTGGCGTAGTCGGCGCCGACGGGGAGGTTGTCGCGCAGGATCTCGGTGCCGTTCAGGTAAACGGCCGCGCCGTCGTCGCGGATCACCCCGAGCCGGGCGCGGGTGACGCGCTCGAGATTTTCGACGATCATGGTGGTTCGAAAGAACGTGGTGAGGGAGCCGTTTGCCGTGCTCGGCTGGACGATGGTGATGAGGTGATCCACGTCGTAGCCGAGCGGCGCGCCTCCCGTCGCCCAGGCATCGTCGTCGAAGGCGGGCTCTTTCCAGCCGACCCCTGGATCGGAGCCGTCGTCGAGGTACGACCACACCGCGCCGGGCCACACGGGAAGCTCGTTGTATTGCCGGAGCTCCATCGAATACTGCGGCTTCGGGTACCACAGGGAGGAGCGGCCCCGCCGCTCGAATCCCGCTGACCCCTCGTACATCGCCGTTCCATCGCTCTTCAGGAGGGCCACGGTGCACGGCGCCTTCGGCTCGTCGAGGATGTCGCCCGGGCATTGAACGTCGACGCGGCACAGGGCTTCGTGGGGGCGCGTCGTGGAGGTGTCCTCGGTGTCGAGCGAATCCGTAGGTGCGTTTGCGTTGCATCCGAGGAGGAGAGCCAGGCTGGTGGTGCGCATTCGTTTGCTCCGCGCGAGGGGTCGTGCTCCCGTTCCGTTCAATTCCTGTTTTGCAATCTGTGCGCCAAGGTCGCATTGTCTTGCGGCACGGATGGTGCAGGACCGCTGGGCATGTGGTTCCTCCTCTTCGCTTGTGGTCAGTTGCTCGACGTCGCTCCGACGGCGCCGGACGCGCGCTCGGCGCGCACCTTCCGGACCTGGGAGGTCGACTGTGGTGGTGGCGTGCATTTCACCACGATTCACGACGCGCTCGAGGCTGCACGCTCAGGCGACGTGATTCGTGTTGCGCCCTGCACCTACCAGGAGTCGATCAAATTCAAGGGAAAGGCCGTGACGATCGAGTCGACGAACGGCCCTGCCGTCACAACCATTGTCGGGGCGCCTGGTGAACCCGCCGTGAAGGTGAATGACGGGGAGGGCGCGGGGACCGTGTTGGCAGGGTTCACGATCACGGGCGGTGGCGGGCCCGCGGAGCCTGCGATCGAGGTCCAATTCTCTTCCCTACATTTGCGGGACGTTCTGATCGTCGGAAATGTCGGGACGACCGTGCTGTACAGCAACGCAGGCCACGTGCTGCTCGAGGGCGTCACGTTCCGCGACAACCTCGCGAGCGAAGGCTTGATCATCCAGGAGCGCCGCGGCATGACGGTGCTGAAGGACTCCGTGGTGCAATGCGACGGTGTCGGGGTCGGGTACGTCGTCGAGCACGGGGCGGGCTTCATCGACGGCAGCACCTTCGACTGCCCGGGCGCCATCGGCGTCGACCTTTACCACTCCGATGGGCGGATCCAGCGAACGGTGATCGACGGGCAGCTTCGCGTCGAGAACGAGGTGCTCGAGCTGCTCGAGCGGGCCGTGATCGAAGATGTGGTTCTGCACGACGGCGTGGTCATCGATTCCGCCGATGTCACGTTGCGGAACGTGGTGAGCTTCGGTGAGATCACGGCGCGCGATGCGAAGGTGGTGCTCCAGTCGAGCATCGTCACCGGTGCTATCTGCGGCGTGAATTCGATAGGCTCTTCCATCGCCGTTCGTAGCTCCGATCTGTGGCACAACGACGTGAATCTCTGTGGCGACGTCGACCGAGTCACGTCGGATGGCGTGCTGGCCGTCGACCCTCGCTTTGTGAATCCGGCAGCCGGCGATCTTCACCTCGCCGTCGGCAGCCCGTGTATTGACGCAGGGCCTGCAGACGAGGACTTCCGCGATCCTGACGGCTCGGTGAACGATCTCGGCGTCTATGGCGGCCCCCTCTCGATCGGAGGTGGGTGGTGATCCCGGTCGCGCTGCTGCTGGCTTGCGATTCGGGCCCCACCGCGGTGGAGACGGACACCGTGGACACCTCGGCTGCGGTGGACACCGGCATACCCGACCTCGAGGAGGCGCCCCCGCGTGTTCCGGACGTGATCGTCGATTGCGGTGGTGGATCGGACTTCGTAACCATCCGTGAGGCTATCGCAGCCTCGCCGTCGGGCACGAAGATCGGGCTGCGTCCGTGCACCTATGTGGGGGACATCGACTTCATCGGAAAGTCGCTCGACATCTTTGGCATCGAGGGGTCCGCCGTCACGACAATCCAGGGGAGCGGGTACGGTCCGGTGGTGCTCGCGACCCATGGGGAGTCCGTGGGCACGCGCCTGGCGGGCGTCACGATCACGGGTGGCGCGACCGACGGGTACCACGGCTCGGGCATCGGGGTCGATTTTGCAATGGTCCAATTGGAGGACGTCGTCTTCACGCGCAATGACGTCGGTCTCTCCGTTCTGTACGCGAGCGGCGCGTTCATCGAGTTGCTCGACGTGTCGTTCGACGACAACGAGGTCGACCCGACGGGCGGGATCACCGTGATGACGAACGGCAGCGCGCTCGCGCAGCGAATGACGATTGATTGCGCCGACGCCGACTACGGCATGTTCATGCACAACGCCTCCTTGCTCCTGGACAGCGACGTCGACTGTGGCCGCACGTACGGCATCTACAACCAGGGAAACGGCGTGCATCTCCGGCGGTCGCGGGTGCAGAGCGACGGGATCGCGGTGTTCAGCGAGGACCGGGACGACACGCGCAACGAGCGTTCTTTCTTCTACAACAGCGCGATGATCGGCGGCGACGTCGCCGTGCTGTCGGCCTATACCAACGTGCACGCCGAGAACAACGTGTTCTGGGGAGGTCGGGTCGGACTTGATCTCCGGTACGTGAACGCTCAGTCGTATGTGACGAACAGCTACGCCTGGGGCTCGGAATGTGGCATCCAGGTTCCCTATGGCGAGGTCTACGAGCTCGGCTGGAACGCGGTGGCGGATGGGTCCGCCTGTGCCTCGGGGCACGACACCGTGGACCTGGCCCCCGGATTCGTGGGCGCGCCGGACGACTTCACGCTCCAGGCGAACAGCCCGCTGATCGATGCCGGGGATCCCGACCCCGATCGACGGGATCCAGACGGTTCACGCAACGACATCGGAATTTACGGTGGCCGTGAAGGCAGGGGGCAGCCATGATCGCGCATCCATTGGCGTTGCTTATTCTCGCGTGCCAACTTCCGGACACGGGAGCGGTTGACGATTCGCACACCGACCCGGTCGAGACGGGGCAAATCGACACGGAGCCGATCGACACCGATGTGGTCGACACGGACACCGACGTGCCGGTCGACACGGACACCGATGGCGACGCGGACACGGACGCGGACACGGATTCCGACGCGGACACGGATTCCGACACGGACGCGGACACGGATTCCGACGCGGACACGGATTCCGACACGGACGCGGACACGGATTCCGACGCGGACACGGACACCGGCACCGATCAGGACGACGACGGCAGCGCGGACGCCGTCGACTGCGCCCCGCTGGACAGCACCATCTACCCGGGCGCATCGGAGTCTTGTGACGCGATCGACTCGGACTGCGACGGCGATCTCGTCGACCTGTTCGCGAACTTCGACAGCGACCTGCAACCCGACTGCATCGACCCGGACGACGACAACGACGGCGATCCAGACGCGACCGACTGCGGCGACTTCGACGCGACGATCTTCACGGGCGCGGTCGAGTCTGCGTGCGACGCGATCGACAGCAATTGTGATGGCAGCAAGACGGACGGCGACGGGTCGTTGGACACCGACAAGGACGGTACGCCGGACTGCACGGATGTAGACGACGACGGCGACGGAACGGTCGACGCGGCGGACTGCCGGCCGCTGGACAAGACCATCCACGCCGGTGCGGTCGAGGTGTGTGACGCGATCGACTCGGACTGCGATGGCGATCTCGTCGATACGTTCGCGAACGTCGACGGCGACCTGCAGCCCGACTGCATCGACATCGACGACGACAACGACGGCACCGCAGACGCAGCCGACTGCGCCCCGCTCGACAAGGCGGTTCATCCAGGAGCGGCCGAGGTGTGCGACGCCGTCGACCAGGACTGCGACGGCGATCTCGTCGAGGCGTACGCCGACACGGACGCCGACAAGACACCTGACTGTACGGACCCCGACGACGACGGCGACGGGACCGTCGATGCCACCGACTGCAGGCCGCTGGACAAGACCATCCACCCAGGAGCCACGGAGGTGTGCGACGCCATCGACCAGGATTGCGACGGCAATCTCGTCGAGACGTTCGCAAACTTCGATAGCGACCTTCAGCCGGACTGCATCGACGCGGACGACGACAACGACGGCGATCCGGACGTGACCGACTGTAATGACGCCGACAAGACGATCTTCGCAGGCGCCGTCGAGTCTGCGTGCGACCTGATCGACAGCGACTGCGATGGCGACAAGAACGACGGCACCGGCGGGCTGGACACCGACGCGGACGGTACGCCGAACTGCAGGGATACCGATGACGACAACGACGGCACGGTCGACACGGCGGACTGCTCACCCCTCGACGAGGCCATTCACCCCGGTGCGGTCGAGGTTTGCGACGCTATCGATCAGGACTGCGACGGCGACCTCGTCGAGACGTTCGCGAACTCCGATGGGGACAAGCTCCCGAACTGTGTGGACCCCGACGGAGAGCCGGCCATCCCGGTCCCGCGGGCGGATCTGCGCGTGTGCGCGGCCGGGGGCGGCGACTACAAGGACATTCAGGCCGCGGTCAACGTCGCCGAGGCAGGTTGGCGCATCGAGGTTTGTCCGGGAACGTACGGGCCCGTGTTCGTCGACTGGGGCCAGGACCTGCAGATCACGTCGACCGGCGGGCCGGCGGTGACGTTCATCGACGGTGGGCCTGGCCCCGCGGTGGTCGTCAAGGACGGCGTGCTTTCACTGAGCGGGTTCCACGTCACGGGCAAGGCGCTCGAGGACCCGTGGTACCCCGAGGGCGCTGCGTTTTCGATCCACGAGGGTGATCTCACCGTCGCGGACTGTGTGGTGGCCGACACCACCGGCACGTTCACCGTGCTGTTCGACGAAAACTTCCTCGCGATGGATTCTGTGGTCTGGGAGGACAACAACACCAAGTTCCTTTGGTATCTTTACGAGGGCGACATCGCCGACATCTTCAACAATGTGGTCCTCGGCGGGACGCACGAGTCCATCGTTCAGACACCCGACATCGACAACATTCGGATGACGAACAATCTGTTCCAGGACGTGCGGATCCATTCCGGATTGACGGCGTTCGAATTCGTCTCGAACCGCAAGGGCGGCGTGCAATGGATCCAGAACAACCTGTTCGACAACATCGACGACGACAATGTGTGGGGCGGGCGGTTGCTCAAACTCGATACGGTGGAGTTCGAGAACAACCTCGTCATGGGCTGCAACAGCATGGCGTTGCTGCCGATGATCGGCGACTACAACCTGTTCTGGGGCAATGACGCCGACTACGCGAGCCAGGTGACGGGCACGGGCAACCGGTTCGTCGACCCCAAGATCGGAACGGATCATCGACCGCAGGTCGGGTCTCCGATCATCAACGCGGGCGACCCCGCGATCTTCGATCAGGACGGCACCCGAAGCGACATCGGCATGTACGGCGGCCCGTTCGATGTGAGGCGGGTACCCGACGGACCCGATCCAATCGTCGAGGTGATCACCGGCACGACGCGCCACACGCTCACGGTGGTCAACGGCTACGGCGGCGGCCAGTACCTCGCAGGTGAGCGCGTCCACGTGTGGGCGAAGGTGAACCCGCAGGCCCAGTACGTGTCCGGTTGGACAGGGCCGGTGCAGTCCGACGAGTGGAACACCACCCTCGTCATGCCAGACGCGAACGTCACCGTAACCGCCTCCATCGTCAGCGCCGCGCTGCCGCTCGTCGAGCAGACCTACACGTTGGGAGGCACCGCTCGCTCGGTCTTGACGGCGATCCCTGCGTCGCCTCGCGGGCTGGTCCTGTTCTACCACTCCTCCGAGGGCGACAACCGGGAGATCTACGGCAACGCCGCGTCGTCGGTCGCGCGCCAGCTGTATGCCGACGGTTGGGGAATTGTGGCGATGGACTCGAACGTCGCCGCGATCGCTGGGCGCGGGCCCTGGGGTGACGGCTTCGACTCGGAGACCCTCGACCTCAACGCCACGCAGGAGATCGTCTTTTTCCTCGGGATCTGGAACGTCCCCGTGGTGGCCTGGGGCGTCGGGAGCGGCGGCAATTTTGCCAACAGCATCGGAAATACCTACCCGGCCTCCGCGGTCCTCTCGTTCGCGGCGCCTGGCCGTCGGTTCACCGAGGAGTCCACGGACGCACCGACCGCGTGGTTCCTCGCCGAGCGGGACGCGTACTACCCGGCGGCGGATGACGATGCGGACGCGTGGGCTGGGCTGATGGCGGCCCGGGGCATCGACGTCGAGGTGTACACCCATCCCACCACACCTCTGTACAATGAGCGGTTCACGCGCGTCGCCGGAATTGATTCGGCGACGTCCGCTCTCATCGCCGATGCGCTGAGAACGAACGCCGCCGTGGACGCTCAGGGCCGGTGGTTGGTGACCGGCGAGGATGCTGTGCGGGGCCTCGAGGCGCTCTCGCTCACTCCGGCACAGCGCGAGGGCGTCAGTGCCGAGGTGCGGATCATGGCTGCCGAGGGGGTCATGTACGACGACTACGCTACGGCCGCGGTCGACTTCCTCAACAGCCAGTTCCCCTGAACTACAGCCAGGCCGCCGCGGCGAGGTCACGCGCGTACGACGGCCACCAGGCACCCGCGACCGGACCGCCGTTGCACGAGCCGTCGGACTCTCCCGGCGGCTTCACCCACAGGTAGGCGTCGAGGCCGTCTACGCCGGTGTTCGTCGTCGGGTTGGCGCCGATCGAAACACCTAAGGGATTGCACCATTCGTGGGTGGCCGTGGGCCCGGTGCCGTTGCGGTCCGTGTCGATGACGTAGTGGACATCTCCGATCCGCGACCGAATGTCTTCGGCGTAGGCGATGCTGTTCGGGGTCGATTCGGTGTGGGACACGTTCAGCGAGAACCCTGCTGCGTTGTGCACGCCCGCCGCGACGAGTCGGTCTGCGATGTCACTCGCGGCGAGCCAGTCCGAGTCGCCGGCATCGATGTATACGTAGGCGCCGGCTGCCGTGAGCGTGTCGACCGCTTCGGCGAGCATCTGGTACCGCTCGGTGGTCTGCGCCGCCGTGAGGCACTCGGTGAGCGGGAGCGCGTCGGGCTCGAGAATGACGATCGCCGGCCGGCCGCGGAGGCCGCTCGCAAAGTCGTCGATGAACGCGGTGTACGCGTCTTTGTTCGCGACGCCGCCGGCCGACCAGTTTCCGCAGTCGCGGTTCGGGATGTTGTACACGACGAGCGTGCGCAGCTTGCCGCCGCCGGCGGTGACTGCGTCATCGACGGTTCCAGTTACGTCGCTGAACCAGTCGCCAATCCAGAACGCGATGGGCTGGGCCGCCATGCGATCCATGAGCGCTGCGCCCTGCGGGTCGCTCTGCCGCCACAATCCCGCCTGACGCGACGCATTCGAGTCCGGATCCGTGTACAGCGAGAAGCTCGACAAGTCCCCTGCGGGCGCCTGATCGACGGGCGGGACGACGTCGACGGGCGGGACGACCTCGACGGGCGGGACGACGTCGACGGGCGGGACGACCTCGACGGGCGGGACCACGTCGGCGGGCGGGTCGACAATGCCGGTATCTGCAGGCGGCGTGGCCGTGTCTTCGGTGGCCGTGTCTTCGGTCGCCGTATCGACGGGATCGACCGGCACGTCCGTTTCAGTCTGGGCATCGGTGTCGGCCGGAGGCGTGGTGTCGACGTCGTCTGCGTTGCCGTGGCCCCAGACGCGTCCCTGGAAAATGTCGGCTGTGCCTTTCACCCGGTTCCAATGCCCGTGCCGGCGCGCTGTCGACTCTTCCTGCGAGGACGTGGCCCCCGCGCTGTCCGTCGCACATCCCGTGATCAGGGGTGCGAGCAAGAGGGCGAACATGACGACGCGTGACGGCGACTGACGACCATTCATCGGTACTCCAATTCACGTGTGAGCCGAAGCCAACACGCGGGCGCAGGTGCACTCAACTGACGAAATCGCCGGTGAGCGCGTTGGTGTTGAGGCCCGGAGCGCAATCGCGCCGCAAGGACCTTCAACGCTTACAACATTACACGCGGCCGCCGCACGTGTAAACCCTTAAGGCCAAAATTGTGTAAGACGAGGCGATGGAGGGTCGCTATCGCCCGACATTCGACGTATTTTCGTTCACGCCGACGCGATTAACAGGTCCCAGGCGGCGTCGACGATGGTCGGATCGGCGTGCGTCGTAAGCTCGTGAGCCCGCGCGATCACGCGGGGGTCTCGCGTCCCGCAGAGGAATCGCAGCGCCTCGACCGTGCGCGAACGATCGGCCGGGGCGCTCGCCCACCACGGCTTCGGAACGATGACCTCGAGCCAGGGTTCGACCTCCAGCGGGTTGTCGGGTCGCAAGGCCAGGGCCCGGGCTGGGCCGCAGGTCGGCACGGCCGCGTCGTGTACGGGTCCGAAGTCCTCGAGGAATGTGAGGTCGGGCCATCGATCGCGTCCCGACTCCATCGTCGCTTGCCGCGCTTCGTCCAGCGCGCAGATGTGGGCTGCGGCGTAGGGGCGAAGGTCCACGTCCGGAGGCGTGATCGCCTCGAGCTGGACGATCACCTCGCGAGCCGTCGGCCGAGCCGTCGGGTCGAAGGCGCACATCTGCTCGATAAGCTTGCGCAAGGGCCCGATGTCGATGGTCCCCGGCGGAGCCAGAGACTTGAGCTGGAGCTGCAGCTCGGCGTCGTGGTTGATCCAATCCTTCGCCCGCGGCATCAACCGCGCGGTGAGCATCTCGAACAGCGTCACCCCGAGCGCGTACACGTCGAGCGCCGGCGTGTCGGCGGCGCCAAGGAGCCGCTCGGGCGCCATGTAGCTTCGGGTGCCGATCACGGGGCCGCCCGGCTCGCTTAGCCCCCGGATTGCGATGCCAAAGTCGACGACCTTGACCTCTCCGCAGACCGAGACGATAAGATTCGCAGGTTTGATGTCGCGGTGGACGATGCCCATCGGCTCGCCGTCCGGCCCCGAGGTGGCCTGCGCCGCCAGGAGGGCCAGCGCGCATTTTCGCACGATCTCGAGTGCGATCGTCACCGGTAGCCCGCACCCGAGGGCCTCGAGCTGTTCGCTGACCGACGCGCCGCGCACGTACTCCATGACGACGACAGGCCTTCCATCCTTCTCCAGGAGACGGTGCACGCTCACGACGTTCGGGTGCCGAAGCCATGCGAGCATGTGCGCCTCTTCGCGAAGGCCGGCGTACATCCATCGGTTGGATGCTCCGAAACGCCGCAGCACCTTCAGCGCGACGGGCTCGGAGCTGGCGTCGGCCCGGTCCCGCGCGAGCGCCACCACGGCGCACCCTCCTGTACCTAGGACGCCAAGGATCTCGAATCGAGCCACGTGATCTCGCAAATGCGGCCTCCCGAAAATCACGATCGCCGAATATGCACGAAATGTGCCGACAATACGTTCGGCACACACATTGCACCGGCAATGACTGGTGATTGGGAGTTTCCCTCGGTCGGAGCGCCTCGAATCCCATGACCACGATGCTCACATCGTTGAACAGCGCCACACCGGTGGGTATCCCACCGACCGCTGCGATCTCGCGAATCCTGGACATCGCGCGGGAGCTCGCCGTAACAATTGAGCTCGACGACATTCTGCGGCACGTCGTCGATGCAGGGCGCGCTGTCCTCTGCGCAGAGCACGGGGCGATCCTACTTTATGCGGCGGACACGGACGAATTCGAGGCTCGCGTCGCCTCCACGGGCACGGGCTCCCGGTTTCCACGTGGCCTCGGTGCCGCCGCCGCCTGTGCCCGGCGCCGCGGGCCCGTGAACCTCGCCGACGCCCGAGCCGTTTTGCGTCTCGACTCCGAGGTCGATTGGGCGGAGGACTCGTCCATCCGATGCCTGCTCGCTGTACCGATGATCGGGCTGGGCGACGAGTTCGTGGGGGTGCTCGAGGCGCTCAACAAGGTCGGTGGTTCGTTCGACAGGAACGACGAGTCCGTGCTCGAGGTGCTCGCGGCGCAGGCTGCGGTGGCCGTCCAGCGTGCCCGCCTGCTCGCCGAGCGCGAGCGCGCCCAGTCGATGGAGCGCGATGCCCAACTGGCCGCCGATTTCAGTCGCGCCTTGCTCCCGACCGTCCTGCCGACGGTCGCCGGCTATGACCTCGCGGGCTGGAGCCGGCCTGCGGCAGAGACCAGCGGCGATATCTACGACGCGATCGCTCGCTCGGACGGATCGGTCGTGCTCATGCTCGCCGACGCGGTGGGGCATGGAGTCGGGCCCGCGCTCTCGGTCACCGAGCTGCGCGCGATGATTCGCATGGGACTTCGGCTCGGTGTCTCGCTCGATACGCTGGTGGTTGAGGCCGATCGCCAGCTCTGCACCGACCTGAAGGAAAGTGGCAGGTTCGTCACCGGTTTCGTCGGCCGGCTCGATCCGTCCGGCCACCTGCTCACGTACCATGCGGCCGGCCAGGGACCGTTGCTGCACAGGCACGCGGGGAGTGGAGTTTTCGAGTGTCGAGGCGCCTCGGCGTTGCCGTTCGGCGTGCAGGAGCAGGTCTTCGAGCCGCCGTCGCCGATGGTCATCGAGCCCGGCGACATCGTCCTGCTCGCCACGGATGGCCTCTACGAGTGTGCGAATCGCGACGGCGTGTTGTTCGGCACGGAACGCGCCATCGCCGCGGTGGCCGAGGTGGCCGATCGGCCGGCGACCGAGATCGCGGCCCACCTGCTCGCCCGTTTGGACGCGTTCGCGGCTGGGTTTCCGATCGGCGACGACGTCACGCTCCTCGTGGTGGTGCGGAAGCCCGCGTAGGCCGCGCGCGGCTCGTGACGAGGTTCATCGCTACACTCCACCCTGCGGTAGTCTTCCGAGGGAGGTCCTGTGGTTCTGCTCAGCCTGCTCGTCGCGTGCTCCACTCCGCCGAAGCACCCGGACCCGTTCTTCGGGGGCGGCCGCTGCGGAGACGTCGCGTACTACTACGCCTCCGAGGACGTCCTCGTCGACGACAGCACCGAATACTGCGGCGGCGTCATGGGCACCTTCTACACCGACTATGCCGACAACAGCGCCATCGGTGACAGCCTGTTCTTCGACGCGTGGAACCGCGACAACGACGTGTACTTCACGTCGCCGATCCTCACCTTCGTCGTCGATGTGTCCGACCTGGTCGACGGCAACGAGGTGGACGGGCTCGGCGGGGGCGCGTTCTGGCTCGACGAGAACGCTGACGTTCGCGACCCCGCCGGGGTGACGAGCGGCCACGTGCGCGTGGAGCGCTCCGAGGTGGACGGCATGTTCGATGACACCTACTGGCTGCTCGAGTGGGACGTCACGTGGGGCGATCCCGACGGCGCTGGCCCCTGGTACACGGCTACCGGACACGACTGGGTGTGGTTCACGACCGGGTGACGATCACGGCGGTTCACACGGGACCTCGAGGCCGCGGCCGGCGTGCGTGCCCGCGATCGGCGCGCTGGCGGCGGGATTCGCGACGACTCCCCCCGTGGATTTCACTTCCGCGGCGGGAGGGCGCCGTATAGCCGGGTGGAATGCAACCGTGGCACCTGGTGATCGCGAGTCGAGGCCGAGCGACGTTGTTCCCGCGGGGGACGCTGTCGGCGGCGAGGGTCGTCGCGCGCGTCGGTGGCGACCGGCTGCTGCTGTTCTCGATCGTGGACGATCACGCGCACTTCGTGGTGTGTGGCACGCGACAGGAGGCCGGGCTCGCGGCGAGCGCGCTATCGCGGGCGCTGGGAGCGGCAGGCGCTCCGGCGCGGCAGGCGGCGTTCGTCGGCGAGGTGGAGGGCCGCTCGCACCTCGAGTCGCTGGTCCGGTATACCTCCCGGCAGGTCGCGAAACACGGGCTCGGCGCCTCGCCGGCGACGTGGCCTGGCTCGTCGGCGCCGGACCTGTTGGGGGTTCGTCGGCTCGCGGGGTTCGATCCGGGCCGGATCGCGGCGGCGCTGCCGCGGTTGGACGTGCGCGGGGCAGTGGCGTCGGCGTGTGGAGTGCGCGTTCCCGCCCCGGCTTCGGCGGTGGGACTGTCGGAAGACGACCTGTACGCGGCGGCGCTCGCGGCGGGTGGCGTGACCGCCGAGGACCGCGACTTGCACGCGGTTGCCGTGCGGGTGGCGTGGGCGTCGTTTGGGATGCCCGTGGACAGCGTGCCAGCGCGCACGTGGCGCGGGCTGCGCGCGCGGGAGGCGGATCCCCGGCTGGTGGACGCGATCCAGCGGCGGATCGGCCTGCTGCGGCTGACGTCGGGGGCTTCTGCTGAGAACGGGCCGAGTTCAGCCGCCGGAGGTGCTGAAAGCGGCGAAAGTCGGGGGCTTCACCCGAGAAGCAGCGGAGTCTGGCCGCCGGAGGGGCCGGAAGCGGCGGAAGTCGGGGGCTTCTCGACCGAAGGCAGCGAGTTCAGCCGCTGGGGTGGCCGTCACCGGTGACCGACCCCGCCGCAGGCGGGGGCACCCCCACAGGCCGCTGCACCCCGCGCAAAGCGATCTCGGGTAGTCTCGGCCGCCTGGGAGGTTCCATGTCGACCTTGCTGATCAAGAACGGCCGCATCATCACCGCGGTGGACGACTATTACGCCGATGTGTTCGTGAAAGACGAGATCATCGCGCAGATCGGAACGAACCTGCAGGTGCAGGCGGATCGCGTGATCGACGCCACCGGAAAGCTCGTGATCCCCGGCGGGATCGACCCGCACACCCACATGGACATGCCGTTCGGCGGGACGAACAGCGCGGATGACTTCGAATCGGGCACGATCGCGGCCGCCTTTGGTGGAACGACGACGATCATCGACTTCGCGATCCAGAGCAAGGGCAGGAGCACGATCGAGGGCCTCGACACGTGGCACGGGAAGGCCGACGGCAACGCGACGATCGACTACGCGTTCCACATGATCGTGACGGACATGGCGAAGGAGCGCCTGGGCGAGCTTCGCGAGCTTCGCGATCGCGGAATCACGTCGTACAAGCTGTTCATGGCGTACCCGGGCGTGTTGTACGTGGACGACGGCACGCTGTACCGCACGTTCCGGCAGGCGGGCGAGAACGGCACGCGCATCTGCATGCACGCCGAGAACGGCATCGTCATCGACGAGATCATCCGCGAGGCCGTGGAAGCCGGGCACAAGGACCCGGTGTGGCACACGCGCACCCGCCCGACGCGCATGGAAGCCGAAGGTGTCCACCGCGCGATCGCCATCGCCGAGGTGGCCAAGGTGCCGCTGTACATCGTGCACCTGTCGTCGCATGACGCGCTCGAGCAGGTCCGCATCGGCCGCAACCGCGGCGTGGACGTGCAGGCCGAGACCTGCCCGCAGTACCTGTTCCTCGACAGCACCTGGTACGAGAAGCCGAACTTCGAAGGTGCGAAGTGGGTGATGACGCCCGCGCTGCGCGAGAAGTGGAACCAGGCTTCGCTGTGGCAGGGGCTGAAATTCGGCGATCTTTCGGCGGTTGCGACGGATCACTGCCCGTTCTGCTTCGTCGGCCAGAAGGACCTCGGCAAGGAGTCGTTCACGAAGATCCCGAACGGCGCGCCGGGCGTCGAGAACCGCATGAGCATGATCTTCACGGGCGGCGTGGCGGAGGGCCGGTTCACGCTGAACCGGTTCGTCGAGCTCACGTCGACGTCTGCCGCAAAGACGTTCGGGCTGTTCCCGAAGAAGGGCACGATCGCGGTCGGTTCGGACGCGGACATCGTGGTGTTCGACCACAACCGCAAGGAGACGTTGTCGATCCACCGCCCGCACACGCACCACATGAAGGTGGACTACTGCACGTTCGAGGGCTTCGAGGTGACGGGCTGGAGCGAGATCGTGATCTCCCGCGGCCGCGTGATCTGCGAAGACGGAAAGCTCGTCACGAAAGGCGGCGGCAAGTTCATCAAGCGCGTCGGCGCGGGTGAATTGAACCGATAGGACGCGCTTCTAAAGCGGGTCCTGGAAGGACACGCCGAACTGCGGGACCGGGTGGCGCGCGCCGCCCGGCTCGTCCGCCCGCCAGCCCCACGCGATGAAGGGGCGCATCTGGAGCGCCTTCTGCCACAACAGCGTGGTGCCGACCCCGAGCGAGGGGAGGTGCGGGCCCGGGTCCCACCCGTCGAACAGGAAGCCCTCCTCGGCGTAGAACGACCCGTACATGCCGATGTCCCAGAACTTGTGGTTCGTTCGGAACACCAGGGGCCGCAGCTCGATCATCGCGGTGACGACGCCGTCGCCGCGGGTGCGCGTACGTCCGTAGCCCGACAGCGGCTGGTCGTTGCCGAGCTCGTCGCGCCAACGGCCGCCCATGACCTCGAGCTCGTAGAACGGCCGGGGGCCGACGGAGTGGTCGAACAACGCGTGGGACGCGAGGACGAGGCGTTCCCCGATGAGGGGCTGCCAGCGCGTGATCTCGCCGTGCACGTTCGCGACGGCACCTCGCGTACGGTCGACCGGACCCCACGCGTGTGTGGAGGAGATACCGGCGGAGACGCTCAATTCGCCGGTGGTGCCGCGGTTTGGGACGGGCCACCGATCGGTGTCGAGCACCTCGGCCCCGAGCGTGACGTCGCCGTAGATGCCGCCTCCGACGCCGTCGGGCACGCGCTCGTCAAGGAGGCCGCCGGGGTGGGGTTCGACGTGGACGGAGCGCAGGTACGTCTGCAGGTACGGTGCGATCGGTGACCCTGGAAATTGACGGGCCAGGCCGAAGAACGCGTAGGGTCCAACCGCGAAGTTGTCACCCTCGCGCTCGTCCTGGTGGAGGAGCACGTCCCCGCCGCCCTCTCCGGCGAAGAGCAGGTTGTCCCACCGACGGTAGCCCATGGTGCCTACGATGCGATTGCGGTCGCCGCGCCAGTCGACGTTGACGCTGTGGGACTGGTAGGCGAAGCCGAGGGTGGTCCACAATTGGCCGGACACGCGCCAGCGGTAGCCTTCGTCCCAGGCGATGGGGCGCGAATACACGGCGCCTCCGGCCCCGACGCCGAACCCGTCGGTCGAGGTGTAGCCCGCGAACGGGAGCACGAACGGGAACCACTCGCGCTCCTTCTCGGCGTCGGGCTCCGCAGCGACCGCGAACCCGACGAGCCACGACAGCAGCAACCGACCTCCGCGCCGGGACTGTACCTCACGGGGACGCGACGCCCGCTACCGCTGTACGAGGGCCCGGGTCGCGCCCCGCGTTATGAGCCGCTGGAATGGCGTGGATTCATCGCGAGCGGGTTCGGATTGTACTGGCGGCCGCGGTGCTCGCGGGTGCGTGTGCGGGCTGGTGGACGTTCGGGTTCCTCACCGACGACGCCTACATCGAGTTCCGCTACGCCTCGAACCTCGTCTTCGGCCGGGGCCTCGTGTGGAACCCGGCGCCGTTCGTCCCCGTCGAGGGCTACACGAGCTTTCTGTGGGTGGTGCTCCTCGCGTTGGTGTGGCGGGTGTTCGGGGTCGAGCCCCCCGACTCGGCCAACGTCCTCGGGCTGTTGTGCGGCCTCGGCAGCCTTGCTTTCAGCTGGGCCTGGCTGGAGCGCCTGCCGCTGGGACCTCGGCTCGCCGCACACCGCAACGGGCTCGTAGCTCTCGCCATGTTCGGCACGCTGTCGAATCGGACGTTCCTCGCGTGGATGAGCTCCGGCCTCGAAACGGCCCTGTTCAACGTGTGCTTCGTCGGTTGGTTCTACCTCGCGACCTCGCCGACCCGGTCGATCGCGCGGCTCGCGGGGGTGGCGACGGCCGCGGCGCTCACGCGTCCTGAGGGGTGGTTGGCCGTCGTCGGCACGGTGGCGCTCGCGATCATGGACGCGACGGGCGCGCGGCGTCCGGCTGTTATCGTCGGCCTTGCGCCGGTTGGCGTCGGCGTCGCGCACCTCGTGTGGCGGCGCTGGTGCTACGGCGAGTGGGTCCCCAACACGTACTACGCGAAACATGTCGCAGCGTGGCCTGAGGCCGGCGCGCGCTACCTCGCGAGCTTCGTGTTCGAATACGGCGTCGAGGTCTGGCTCGCGCTCCTGGTCCTCGCCGCCGGGTTTGCGATCTGGAATCGGCAGGTGCCGAGCGCGTCGCTCCTCGTGGTGGTCGCGGTCGCTGCGATTCACGTCGGCTACTACACGTTCGTCATCGGTGGGGATCACTTCGAATACCGCGTGTACAGCTGGTTCGTGCCGCTGCTGTACGTGAGCGCGGTCGCGCTCGCCGCGAGCCTCGGCGACCGCCCGTGGGTGGTGTACGGCGCGGTGTTCGCGTTTGTGGGCCTCGGCCTGCCCATCCCGTGGACCCACTGGGCCCGCACCCACGAAATGAACTCGCGGCGCGCCACCCACGTGCTCGTGGTGCCCGTCGCGGACGCCTTTCCCGAGCCGGTCCGGTCGGCCGTCGCGCGCTGGGATGGACTTCAGTCATGGCTGATCGCGCACCACGTCGGCATGCGGCACCAGGAGCACGCGGTGTTCGGGCGCAACCGGGCGGCGCGCTTGCCGACGCGGGCCGAGGGCGAGATCGTGCCCTGGGAGCCGGGCCATCCGGTGATCGCGGACGGCGCCGTGGGTGTGCTCGGCTGGGTGCTCCCCAACGTGGCGATCATCGACACGTTCGGGCTGAACGATCGGGTCGTGGCGCGGACGGTGCGCACGGACACGCACGGGGAACGGCTGATGGCGCACGATCGGGCCGCGCCGCCCGGGTACGTCGAGTGTTTCGCGGCGAATGTGACCCTCAAGGATCACGTCGTCACCGTGTCGCCGCGGTCGATGGAGCTCACGGACGACGCGATCCGTCGCTGCGAGTCGCGCGAATGACCTTACCGCTGTTCGGCGATCTCGCAGGCACGGCGCTGCTCGCCGCGCTGCCCGTCGTCGTGGTCGCGCTGGTGATCGGGCTGGTCGGATTTCACGTTGGCGCGCGCGCGCCCGCGGCGTCCGACCGCGATCAGCTGCGGTTCAACGTCGCCGCCATCGTGATCGCGCTGGTCGTCGGATTCGTATTCGTGAAGCGCCAGGCGTCCGTGTTCGACGACGCTTTCATCTCGTTCCGCTACGCGAATAATTGGCTGCGGGGAGATGGCCTCGTCTTCAACTCGGGCGAGCGCGTCGAGGGGATCACGAACCTGCTGTGGACGGTAGGCGTCGCGGTCGGGACGTGGCTCACCGGCGTCGAGTTGCCGCTGGTCGCGCTCGTCGGGGACGTGCTCGCGTACGTCGGGTGCGTCGTTGCGACGGCGTGGCTGTCGCGTTGGAACGCTCTCCAGCGCGGCGGCGCGTGGGGCTTCGCGCTCGCGCCGTGCCTGGTCGCGCTGCAGTACCGGATGACCGCCTCGGCGACGACGGGCCTCGAGACGGGTCCGGTCGCGCTGACCGTGGTCGCTGCAGCGGTGGGCCTCGCCGTCGGGAGCGGCCGTGGGCGCGTCATCGCCGGGGGCCTGTTGCTCGCCGGCACGTTGATGCACCCCGACCTCGCGCTCGCGTGGGTCGCAGGTGTGGTCGCGACGGCCGCGTGTGTACCGTCGGATCGGAGAGTCCGGTCGGTCGTCGAGTTCGCCGCCACCCTGCCGCTATTCGCAGCGGCCACGGCGTGGCGCGTGGCCTATTACGGTGACCTGCTCCCGAACACCTACTACGCAAAGTCCGCGAATGTTCCCTACTACGCGCAGGGGATCGCGTACGCGGGCTCGTTCTTCGTCGGCAGCCACCTGTGGGTGGCGCTCGGGCTCGCGGCGATGGGCGCCTTCCTCGTCGTGCGCAGGCGCGATTGGACCATCCTGCACCTGTTCTTCGGCCTGTTCCTGCTCGCAAAATCGGCGTACGTGATCCGGCTGGGCGGCGACTTCATGGACGGGCGGCTGTTCGTCGACCTGCTCCCGCCGCTGCTGCTGCTCGCCGAGGACGCCGCGCGTCGCGCGCCTGTGCACCTTCAGGCGTGGTTGTTGGCGGCGTTGCTCGCGACCGTGCGCGGGACGTGCCTGCTGCCACCCGGCCAGATTGTCGGCTTTCTCGCAGACGAGAATTCGTTCTATCCGCTCGTGTCGCTGAGCCCGGTCACCGTGCAGCACGGGTGCAGCCGCGAAGGTGTCTTGTTGCACCAGATCTTCGTCGAGCGCGGGCTTCAGCCGGTGATCACCTCCGGTGGGATCGGCCAGCTCGCGTACTATTCGGACCTGCCGCTGATCGATATCCACGGGCTCACGGACGCCGTCGTCGCCCACGGCCCGACGCCGTCGCGTCGCGGCCACCCGGGCCACGAGAAGTGGCCGTCGCGGTCGTACCTCGAGGAGCGGCAGGTACGCTTCGCGCGGTCTGAGCGCCTTTGCAGCGGGCCCCATGCGGCCCAGATGCGGGTGCGGTTCCGAGGCGTGAAGTCGGGCACGTGGTGCCTGTTCGTCTACGATCGCGCCCTGATGGCCGACATCGCCGCGCGCGCCCCCGAGGTGGCGTTCGTCGACTTCCCGGCGTGGCTCGACCGGTACATCGTCGATCTGCCGCAGAAGGACCCGGAGACCGTGGCGGCCGACTGGGTATGGTTCCAGGAGTACTACTTCAACGCGAACGACGACCCGTTCCGACGGGCGGCGTTCACGCGCTTTCTGGAGGCGCAGCCGTGACGATCGAGACGCGCGCGTCGTTGTAGCAGGCGCCGCCGCCGCGCTCGTCGACGTGGGCCGGCACGAGCGCGTTGCCGGTGAAGCCGTCCAGCGTGCTCCGCCGCCACGTGCCCTTCGGGATCATCACCACGCCCTGCCGCTGCGAGACGTCGACGTGCGCGAGCAGCTCGGCCGAGCCGATGCTGTTGTGCACGCGCACCCGCGCGCCGTCGACGACGCCGTATTCTCGGGCATCGTCGGGGTGGATCGAGACGCGGGCTTCGCCTGGCGCCAGCGTCTCGAACAGGGTGGACGAGATGCCGCGCGACGACGCGGGTGAGATCAGGATCAGCGGCCGATCGGCGTCCACGGGCGGCTCGCGGTACCGCGGCGGGGCGTCTCCCACGAGCTGGATCTTGCGCGAGGGGACGGTGTCCACGTACTGAACGAGCGACGGCAGCTTCACGTAGCGCTCGGTCTGCAGCGTCTCCCACGCGCCCTCCGGAGCCGCGGGGACGCCGGAGATCACGGCCTTCGCGAGGTCTTCTTCGGTGGTGGCGGCGACGTCGGCATAGCCGAGCCGCGCGGCGAGGGCCTGGAACACGGCGTGGTTTGGGCGCGACTCGCCGACGGGCGGGATCGCGGGCGTGGCCCACTGCATCATGTACCCGCCGTAGCTGCGCGTGAGCTCGTTGTGCTCGAGGAACGTCGTCGCCGGCAGAACCACGTCCGCGTAGTCGGTGGTGTCGTTGTACACCTGCTCGTGGACGACGACGAACACGTCGTCCTTTGCGAGGCCCTCGATCACGCGGCGCTGGTCGGGCACGGTGGCGACGGGGTTGCAGTCGTACACGTACACGCCGCGGATCGGCGGGTTCTGCGCGGTGGCGAGCACCTCGCCGAGCTTCGTCATGTTGAACGAACGCGCCGCGTGCGGGGCCGCGATCTTCGACTTGTCGAACCGGTAGCCGGCGGACGTGCTCATCGCGTAGCCGCCGCCCTTCTTGCCGAATTTGCCGTACACCGCCGGCAGCGCGAGGATGGCGCGGATCGCGTCGGTTCCGTTGCGCGTGCGCTCCACGCCCCAGCCGCAGCGGAGCATCATCGGCGACGTCGCAGCGTAGAGCTCAGCGAATTTCTCGAGGTCTGCGACGGGCACGTCCGCGACCTTCGCCGCGCGCGCGGGCGTCCAGTCGGCGACGTAGGCCTCGTAGCGCTCGGCGTCTGCGGCTTCGGCCGCGAGGAAGGTGCGGTCGGCCCAGCCGCGCGCGAACGCGAGGTGTGCGATGGCGAGCGCGATGGCGACGTCGGTTCCGGGCAGCGGGCGCAGGTGGACGGCGGCCTTGCTCGCGAACGGCGTGGCGCGCGGGTCGACGAGCAAGAGCACGCCGCCCTTGTCGAGCACGTGTTTCACCGCGGGAACGAGGTGCACGCCCGACGCGTGCGGGTTCACGCCCCACAACACGACGCCGCGCGACTCGCGCACGTCGACCGGGTCGCTGCCGGGCAGGTCGCCGTACACGCTCGTGGCCGCCGCGCCTGCGTTGGTCGCGCACAACGTGCGCTCGATCTTGGACGTGCCGAGCTTCGCCCACAGCCGCGCGTCGAGCCCGCCGCCGGTGAGGTAGCCGTTGCTGCCGCCGTACCAGTACGGGAGGAGCGCCTCTGCGCCGTGCTCAGCGATGATCGCCTGGAAGCGGTCGGCGACGAGGTCGAGCGCGCGCTCCCACGACACGCGCTCGAAGCTGGCGCCGGGGCCCTTCGGGCCGACCCGGACGGAGGGCCACAGGACGCGCTCGGGACCGTGCACGCGGCGACCGAACTTCGCGACCTTGGTGCAGATGTACCCGTCCGTGAGCGGGTTCTTGCGCGAGCCGCCGATCGCGAGCACGCGCCCGTCCTCGACGGTGACGTCGAGCGAGCAGCGGTCGGGGCAGTCGAGCGGGCAGACGGACGGGAGGACGTCCGGCATCAGCGCGCTTCACACACGTACGACTGCGACGGGCGCGCCGAGAAGCACGATACGTCGTTCCACGTGCCGCCGCCGAGCGGCCAGTTCAGCTGCGCGCAGTTGTCGTTCTCGTCGCCGTCCGGGCGCGCGGCCGACCACGGCAGGTACGTGGCCACGGACGCGTCTGCGTACACCCAGGTGCCTTCGAGGGCTTCGTCGGTCACGCCGAGCCAGGGCGCCTCGGTGGCGAGCTTGCCCGCGTCCGTCACAAGGGTGACGAGGTACAGCTGCTCGGCGGCGTCCAGCGGCGCCGCGAGCCCGTCGTAGCCCTTCGCGACACACCACGCGTCCGCTTCGTACCAGTCGTCGTCGTTCGCGCAGAACGCGAAGTACGTGACGCCGTCGGAGGCGGCCTCGCAATCGCGCCCGTCGCAGTCGCTGTCGACGGCGTCGCCGAAGGTGTCACCGGCGAGCGGGTACACGTCCCTGTCGGCGTCGTTGCAGTCGCGTTTGTTGCTCACGGTGTCGACCGGGTGGCTGCAGCTCTGCGACGACTTCGCGGGGTTTCCGAACCCGTCGGCGTCGCCGTCGTTGTACCAGGTGGGCCAGTCGACGGCTTTGTCGTCGATGATGCCGTTGCAGTTGTCGTCGACGCCGTCGCAGGTCTCCGGCGCGCTCGGGTACACGGTCTTGTCGGCGTCGTTGCAGTCGTTGGCCTGGAGCACGCGGCCGCCGGGGTCGGCGCACTGCGTCACGCTGCCCGCGGTGATGCCGTACCCGTCGAGGTCGACGTCCGTGTACCAGGTCTTTGCGCTGGTCGCTTCTTCGTCCACGATCAAGTCGCAGTCGTCGTCGACGAGGTTGCACTTCTCGGCTGCGGCCGGATGGATGAACTTGTCGGCGTCGTTGCAGTCCTCTGCTTTGGACGCGCTCGTCGCGCTCGGCGCCTTGCACGACAGGCCTGACAGCGGCGTGGTGCCGTAGCCGTCCTTGTCGAGGTCGACGTACCACTGCAGGAAGTTGTCGGGGTCGTCGTCGACGGTGCCGTTGCAGTCGTCGTCGAGGTTGTTGCACAGGTCGGACGCGCCCGGGTGCGAGGTGGCGCGCGTGTCGTCGCAGTCGAGGTCGTTGTCCGTGTAGCCGTCCGGCTTCGTACAGCTCACCGCGTAGCCCTTTGCGTCGCCGAACGTGTCCTGATCGTCGTCGTCGAACCACTTCGGCTTGAAGTCGATGTCATTGTCGGCCTTGCCGTCGCAGTCGTCATCCAGGCCGTTGCAGATGTCAGGAGACGACGGGCCGATCTTGTCGTTCGTGTCGTCGCAGTCGTCGTCGTTCGTGGACAGGCCGGGCTGCGGATCACACGTGTGCACGCTGCCGTCGCCGGTGCCGTCGCCGTCGCCGTCGGCGTCGACGTACCAGACCGGAGAGTTGTCCGGGTCGTCGTCTGCGGTGCCGCTGCAGTCGTTGTCGACGTTGTCGCACACGTCTTTCGCGGACGGGTGGATGTTGTTGTCGGCGTCATTGCAGTCTTCGCCGTTGAGCACCCAGCCGGAGAGCTGGCTGCAGCCGGTCTTCGCGTTGTCCGCGTTGTCGTCGCCGTAGCCGTCGCCGTCTTCGTCGGCATGGAAGGTGAACACCTCCATGTCGTCATCGACTACGCCGTTGCAGTCATTGTCTGCGTTGTCGCACACCTCTGGCGCGCCGGGATGGGCGGCCGAGTTCCGATCGTCGCAGTCGAACTCGACGGTGTACGTGTCATTATCCCCATCGACGCCGTTGACGGCGAAGCTGCCGTCACAACCCGCGAGCGCAAGCAAGAACAGGACCGACTGCACGCGACCTCCCAACCCCGCCACGGTTGTAGCGCAGAACACCGCGTCTCCGCTAGTGTCACGTCGTTTTCCGGGGCGGGCGCACCAGGGTGATCCGCATTGGATCGAAGCCGAGGCCCTTCCAGAACGCGACCGCGCGCTCGTCCTTGATCAGGGTCCCGACGTCCACGCCGTCAACGCCGGCGCGTTCCGCGACCGCGATGAACGTCTCGACGAGGCGCCGCCCCACGCCTTGACGGCGGACACGGGGTGCTACGTAGAGGCTGTCGATCCGAGCACCGGCGACGGGGGCGAGCACGTACGTAGGACCCGTGAGCGTCCCCGTGACGAACCCGCACAAGGCGCCGTCGTCCGCGACGAGACACCCCGGGAAGGGGACCTTTCGAAGGCAGTCCTCCGCGAACCCGGCCTTCAGCCAGGTCGTGCGGGCGCCCGTAGCGGTTGCGTACCGCGGATCGGAGGCCGTCCCTTGGGACTGAAGCGCCTCCCACATCGCGAAGATGCCGTCGACGTCGCGTCGTTCGGCAGGTCGGACGTCCATCAGCGCTTGAACGCGTCTCGCCCCGCGTAGCGCGCGGACTTGCCGAGCTCCTGCTCGATGCGGAGCAGCTGGTTGTACTTCGCGACGCGGTCGGTGCGGCAAGGCGCGCCGGTCTTGATCTGGCCGCTGTTCGTCGCGACGACGAGGTCGGAGATCGTCGTGTCTTCGGTCTCGCCGCTGCGGTGCGAGAGGATGCTGCGGTAGCCGGCGCGGTGCGCGGTCTCGACGGCGTCCAACGTCTCGGTGAGCGTGCCGATCTGGTTCACCTTGACGAGGATCGCGTTGGCGACGCCGTCGGCGATGCCCTTCTTGAGGCGTTCCGTGTTGGTGACGAACAGGTCGTCGCCGACGAGCTGGGTCTTGCCGCCCAGGCTCTGCGTCTGCTGTTTCCAGCCGGCCCAGTCGTTCTGGTCGAGGCCGTCTTCGATGCTGATGAGCGGGAACTTCTCGACCAGGCTCGCGTACCAGTCGTTGAGCTGGGTGGACGACCACGAGGCCTTCTGGCCGGTGAGCTCGTATTTACCGTCCTTGTAGAACTCGCTCGCCGCGACGTCGAGGCCGAGCATGATCTGGTCGCCGAGCTTGTAGCCCGTGGTGCCGATCGCCTCGCAGATGAACTCGAGCGCGGCGACGTTGTCGGCGAGGTCAGGCGCGAACCCGCCTTCGTCGCCGACGCCGGTGGCGAGGCCGCGCTTCTTCAGCACGCCCTTGAGCGCGTGGTAGATCTCGGTGCCCGCGCGGAGCGCCTCGGCGAACGAGGTGAAGCCGACGGGGATGATCATGAACTCCTGGATGTCCAGATTGTTCGAGGCGTGCGCGCCGCCGTTCATGATGTTCATTAGCGGGACCGGCAGGGTGCAGGCCTGGGTGCCGCCGACGTAGCGGTACAGCGGCTGGCCGGTGGTGAGCGCCCCCGCCTTGGCGACGGCGAGCGAGGCGCCGAGGATCGCGTTCGCGCCGAGGCGCGCCTTGTTCGGGGTGCCGTCGAGCTCGCACAACATCGCGTCGATGCTGGCCTGCTCCCGGCAATCGAGCCCGACGAGCTGGTCGGCGATCGGGCCGTTCACGTTGGCGACGGCCTTGTCGACGCCCTTGCCGAGCCAACGGGCCTTGTCACCGTCGCGAAGCTCGACGGCCTCGTGTTCACCGGTGGAGGCGCCGCTCGGGATCGCGGCGCGTCCGATGTCTCCGTTCTCGGTCGTGACCTCGACCTCGACCGTGGGGTTTCCGCGGGAGTCGAGGATTGTCCTGCCAATCACCTGGAAGATCGTCGCCATCGTAACCTCCGATGGGCGCGACCCTACTGCTCAGCACGGCGCCGCGCAATGGGGGATACGTTGCACCCCATGCAACCACGCCCCCAGCCGTTCCTGACGAGTGTTCCCCTGCAGCGCCGCCTGCTCCACGTCGGGCTCCACGTGGCGCTCGTGCTGTTGGAGGCGGGGTTCGTCTTCGGCCTCACCGTCGTCCTCATCGTCGTCGACGTGGTCTCCGTCGAGGTCGGCTGGAAGCTCGCGATCGGGTACGTCAGCTGGGTCGCGACCATCACCACCGCGTTCTCTTTGATCGCGTCGAGGTTTCCGAAGGCGCCGATGTTCATCCTGGGCTTCCACGCGCTCGCGGTGCCGGGGTCGGTGCTGATGTTCCTCGTTTTGAACCTGAAGCTCGTGCTGCGGCTGCTCGGGCTCACGTGACATACTTCGCTGCGGAGGCCTGATGAACTCGAGAGCCCTGTGGATGTCGACCCTGACGCTGGTGGCGCTCTCGTGCCGGAAGGTCGAGCCCGCCAACGAGGCGCCCACGGCCATCATCGAGGCGCCGATCGCGGGGCAGGGCTTCCCTTTTGCGGAGCCGATCGAGTTCCGCGGCACGGTGAGCGACGCGGAAGACGCATTGGACGCGCTGATCGTCGACTGGTCCAGCGACCTGGACGGGGCGCTGTCGGGAACAAACGCAGGCGCGGACGGTGTGACGTCGTTTACGACTGCCAACCTTTCGTCGGGCGAGCACGTCGTCACGCTGTCGGTCACCGACTCGGCGGGGGAGTCGTTCGCGACTTCGCTCGCGTTCTCCGTCGACGCCCCGATCGACGGCGCGCCCACGATCGTCATCGACCTCCCGGGCCCGAGCGACGAGGGCCGTGCAGACGAGCCTTCCGCGCTGCAAGCGACGGTCGACGACGCGGAAGACGCCCTCGAGGACCTGATCGTGGACATCGAGAGCGACCTCGACGGCGCGCTCTGCTCGCCGGTGCCGGACTCGTTGGGGGTGGCTTCGTGTGACGAGGCGCTGTCGATCGGCAACCACACCCTCACGTTCACGGTGACCGACTCCGCGTTGAACAGCGCGAGCGCCACCGTCGACTACCTCGTGCTCGACCCGGAGGGGATCGACGACGACGGTGACGGCGCGTCGGAGTCGGAAGGGGACTGCGACGACGGGAACGAGCTCGTGTTCCCTGGGGCTGACGAGGTCGCCAACGGCGAGGACGACAACTGCAACGACCTGATCGACGACGGCACGTCGGCGTATGACGACGACGGCGACGGGTTCTCCGAGGCGGCGGGTGACTGCAACGACGCCGACAAGACGATCTACACCGGGGCCATCGAGGTCGTGGACGGCGTTGATCAGGACTGCGACGGGGTGTTCGACAACGGCACCAGCGCCTTTGACGACGACGGGGACGGAATCTCCGAGGACGAGGGCGACTGCGACGACACCGAGCAGACCGTGTTCCCCGGCGCGGCTGAGGAGCCTGACGGCGTCGACCAGAACTGCAACGGGAAGATCGACGAGGGCACGTCCACGTACGACGGCGACGGTGACTGCTTCTGTTCGGGTGTGGCCTGCTTCGATTCGTCGAATGCTGGCTGTTTGAGCCTGGCGCTCGGCGACTGCGACGACACGAACAATGCGGTCTTCACGGGCGCGACCGAGTCCTGCGACGCGGTCGACTCGAACTGCAATGCAAGTCTGGTCGATGCCTTCCCGAACCTCGACAACGACGCGCAGCCCGACTGCGTCGATCTCGACGATGACAACGACGGCGACCCGGACGTCACGGACTGCGACGACGCGAACGCGGCGATCTACACGGGCGCGACCGAGTCTTGCGACGCGATCGACTCGAACTGCAACCTCAGCCTGGTCGATACGTTCCCGAATTTCGACGGGGACGCCCAACCGGACTGCACGGACAGCAACGACGACAACGGCCCCGACCCGGACGTGACGGACTGCGACGACGCGAACGCGGCGATCTACACGGGCGCGGCCGAGTCTTGCGACGCGATCGACTCGAACTGCAAC
>CANNIZ010000009.1 GCA_947505245.1 Pseudomonadota bacterium
CGCAAGGCGATGGCGAACATGACGCAGGGCGTCGACTGGATCTTCGCGGCCATCGCGACGCTGCTCATGTGCGCAGTGATGGTGTTCTTCGTGCTCGTCTACCTCACGCCCGCCCGCAGCGAGACGTCCCAGGCCGACGGCCTCGAGGATCGGTATGTCGAGCTGTTGATGGAGAAGCCCGAGCCCGAAAAGAAGCCCGGCGGCAACCCGGACGCCGGGGAAGGCGCCAAGGCCAAGAAGGAAGAGGGCAAGGTCGGCAAGAAGGACGCCCAGCTCGAGAAGGCCAAGGGCAACAAGGTCGAGATCAAGAAGCAGGAGATGGACCGCCAGATCGTCGACAACGCCGGCATCATGGGCGCCATGGACGACGACGCGCTCTCGCAAGCGCTCGGCGCCTCCGGCCTGTCGGCCGACATCCAGGGCGGCATCGGCGGCCTGATCGGCGCGCAGGGCACGCAGATCGGGTCCGGTGGCCTCGGCGCCCGAGGGTCGGGAATCGGGGGCGGCGGCACGGCAGAAGGCCTCGGTGGCCTCGGCACCAAGGGCACCGGCTCGGGCGCCTCGGGCTTCGGCTCCGGCGGCGGCAACTTCGGCCAGAAGGGCGAAGGCGGCATCGCGGGCGTCGGTGGCGATCCAATCGTCATCGGCGCGCTCGATCGCTCGCTGATCGACGCGGTCATCAAGCAGCACATGAACGCGATCAAGTACTGCTACCAGCGCGAGCTCACCAAGAACCCGGCCCTCGGCGGCAAGATCGTGATCAAGTTCACGATCGCCAAGGACGGCACCACGTCGTCGGCCAGCACGAAGTCCACGACCATGAGCAACCAGGCCGTGGAACAGTGCATCGAAGGTCGCTTCATGCGCATGCAGTTCCCCCAGCCGAAGGGCGGCGGCATCGTCATCGTCAGCTACCCGTTCATGTTCAGCCCCGGGTAGGGCACGCCCTTCGGGGATGTTGATTCCCGCGCCGCCTGCACAGGGTCCGGCGCGGGCGCCTCGAAGGCGGCGCTCCCCATCCCCTGCGCGTCGCGCGGCCCCCCGAGTGGGGGCCTTCATTGCGTTCGGGCTGTGGTTTTGCTCGCTTCCGAATTGGACGCAGCGATCGCCTGCCGCGCGGCCAACGAGCCTTCGGTCCTCGAACGCGAACGACCGCTTGGCGCCCTCGCGTTCCGCATGGGTTCACTGAAAGCGATCGGGGTCGACGCGTTGCGATGGGGCGGCGAACCCACGCTCCACACGAGGGTCGAGGATTGCGCGCGAAGCGTCGTTGCGGGGCCCTACCAACGACGAGCATCGTCCGTGGGGCAGTAAAGATGACCCTCGCGCGAGGCGTGGGCTCGCCGCGTCACGACGGGTCCGCGCCCCGCTTCAACGCGAGCGAGGCCATGCCGAGTGCGAGGGAGCGCAAGCGCCCAGCGGGGTCGTGGGACACCCACAACGGTCATGCGCGCGCGCAAGCGCGACAGCGTCTGAGCCGATCGCCGCAGCACTCGCCCGAGACGACGTTTCCAAGGGTAGAGATGAAGGCCCCACCCGGGGGCCGGCCCGAAGGGCCAGGGGGTGGGGAGCGCCGCGAAGCGGCGCGGGAATCATGTAGTATGCGCGCGTCAGGAGGCGTCATGAACCGGGCCGAGAGCGGAAAGACCGAGCTGTTGAACGGGGAGCGCGCGCTCCAGGCCGGCCTCACCGAGGAAGCCCGCGAGAAGTTCGCGGCCGCACTCCATTATTTCCGGGGCCCGGACCTGCGCCTCGGCGAAGCGCACGCGCTGCGCGGGCTGGCTCAGGTGGCCTTGTCGTCGGGCGAGCCGGCCAACGCCGAGCGATGGATCCGCGAGGCGATCGACGGCTACCAGGCGATCCACGAGCTCCTCGAGCAAGCCGAGCTCGCAGCCGGGTCGCTGGAGCTCGTCCACGACGCCCGCGAAGGGGAGGCCGCGGCGCTCGTCGTGCTCGGGGAGGTGCACGTCCGCAAGGGCCAGCTCAACGACGCGCGCCAGGCCCTCGCCCACGCACGGGAAGTGTATTCGGCGTTGGGGCCGACCCCCTCGTCCGCGGCCGCGTGGACGGCGACGGCGCGCCTCGCGTTGCTGGAAGGGCACACGTCCCGCGCCCGCGAGTCGCTTGAGAAGGCCCTCGCGATCTACGAATCCAGCGCGAACCTCGCCGGACAGGTCGGTGTGTGGCTCCAGTTCGCCGAGCTCGAGCGCGTCGAGCGCAACGTCAAGCGCAACGAGGACGCGCTCAATCGTGCGCTCGCGATCGCCCAGGGCGCGCGCCACGCGACGCTCGAGACGCGCGTGCTCGCGGCCCTCGGGTCGCTGCATCTTCAGCAGATGAAGCTCCACGAGGCCATGCGGTCGTACGAGCAGGCGCTCCCGCTCGCGCGGCAATCGGGAGACGCCGAGGTCGAGGGGTTCATCCTGCTCGGCCTCGGGGACGCGGGTTCGCGGCTATACGAGGAGGGCTCGTTCCAGAGCCTGCTCGACGGCACCCGCATCCTCGCGAGCATCGATCACAAACACGGCGTCGCCACCGGCCTCCTGCGCATCGGTGAACACGCGCTCCGCGTCTCCCAGGCAGACCTCGCCCTGGCCGCGGCGGAGGGCGCACGTCGGCTCTACCGCAACACGGACCCTGTCCGGGGCGCGGGCTTCGCGCTGCGCGTGATCGTGAAGGCGTTCGCGCTCAAACAGGACCCCTACGCGGTGCTCGTCGCCGCGATCGCCCGCGAGGCGGTCGCTGGCGCGGTGCAGCAGAACGCGAGGGACGTCTCCACGTTCTACCGGAAGCGGGCCCCCGCGGAGGTCCTCGACGCCCTGCGCCCCATCGGGGCGAAAGGCATCGTCGAGCTCACCGAACAGCTCGTGCTCGCCGGCCTCGCCGATACGCTCAAGTCGCTGTCGTTCCCGGCCACGGTGCTCGACCACTCCAACGGCGCCCTCGCGCTGATCGAAGCCCACTCCGCGCGGATCGACGTCGAGCCGCAGCTGGGAGACGGCGAGACCGCGACGACGACGGCCGAACCGGGAATCCTCGAGGACATCCCGCCCGAAGACGAAGTCTCGATGGTGATCATGGTCAAGGGTCCCGCCGCGACGATCAAGGTCCCCGGCCCTACGATCGAGGCCCGAAGCACCGTGCAGCCAACGACGCGCGTGGCCCGGCCCAACCCGGGGCCCGCGATCCCGTCGCTCAGCGCGATCGGAGCCGAGGACTTCCCGACCGAGGTGTTCGACGACCACGCCCCTGCGCCGGTGACCGGCTACGAGGCGTTCTACGACTCTCCCGAGACCGTGCCCGCCGCCGCCGCAGAGGCCGAGCCCGAGGCCCCCGATGAGCCCGAAGTGCCCGTACCCGACGCGCTGAAGCTCGCGCCGCCTCCCGCGGACTACGCCGGCTTCTACGACTCCCCCGAGGACGAAGCGTGAGTCGGGCTCCCTTCGCGTACGCGCCGGATGGCTCTGTCCTCGTCATGGGCGACGGACCCGAGCTGTTCGCGTTTGGCGCCAACGACGGGCCGCTGTGGAAGGCGTTCACCGAGGGCGTGATCGTCGGAGTGGCGGGCAATTCCACCACCGTCGTGAGCGTTGACTCAGACGGTCGACTCATCGCCTGGCGCGGGCTGGACGGATCGAAGCTGGACGAGACCACGGTGGAGACCGCAGGTGTCCGCGGCCTCGCGATGCGCCCTGACGGCCTGTGCGCCGTGATCGCCAAGGACGCGGTCGTTCTCACGACTCCAAAGGGCGGCGCCAACGTGCTCGCGGTGCCCGGCGCATGTACGGCCGCCTGGGGCCCCGGCGGCGAGCTCGCGGTCGGCACCGAGGGCGGCGGACTTCAGGTTTTCGACGCCGCCCAAAAGCCCACCGGCAGCTGCTCCGTCGGGTCCGCTGTCACCGGCATCGTCTACCGCGCACCGTCGCAGTGGCTGGTCGCCGCCGGCACGAAGGTGACGCTCGTCTCGGCCGATGGGAAGCTCGCCGGAGCTGCGATCGACGCGGCCGGCCCCACGGGCGAGGTCGCCTGTACACAGGACGGGGCGATCTTCGCGGTCATGGCGGGGCCTCAGCAGGTGACGATCGGCGCGCTCGGGTCCAACAAGCGCCTCGGCACCGTCACCTTCCAGCGCGACGTCGGCGGCGTCGGTTTCGGGCAGCAGGCCTGGCTGGCGATCGGGCTCGATGAGTCCGAGGCGAATCGCATCGATCTCGCAACCGGCCAGATCTGCAAGACGGAGCCCGCCCACGGGAAAGTCGGCAGCAAATGGCCGATGACCGTCGAGTGTGAGCCGCAGTCCGTTCGCACCGCCATCACCACCGTTCGCACCGCCGGAAAGGCGATCGCCACGCAGATCGACCACAGCGGCAGCAGCATGGGCGGAAACGGGTGCCTGTACTCCTGCCTCGGAACGGCGCTCGCCATATTCGTTTGTAGCGGTTGCAGCGGCGTGATCAGCGCGCTTTACTACTTCGTGTACCTGGGCTGACCGGCACGCCGGCCGAGCCCGCGGCTACGCGGTGCGCGCCTCTCGGCTAGGCCGTCCACACCGGAAGCTCGACGACGAACCGCGACGACCCCTCGAGGCGCAAGGTTCCACCCATCTCCTCGGCGAGGCGTCGAGCGATATAGAGCCCGAGCCCGGTCCCGCGCCCCGGCGCCTTGGTGGTCACGAACGGCTCGAACACGCGCTCGCGAACGGCTTCAGGCACACCCTTACCGCTGTCTTCGATCTCAATTCGAACGTGGCCGCCCTCGGAGGACGTGCGCAACACGACGGTCCGGAGGTCGACGTCCTCGACCGCGTCAAACGCGTTCTGAAGCAGGTTGACGACGATCTGGCGCAGGGCGAGCTCGCGTCCTCGGACGCGCAGCGGGCTGGCGCCCACCTCGAGCTTGAGGTCCGCCCCCACCTTCCGAGCCCGATGTCCGAGCAGCTCGGCCGCCGCACGGGCGGGCTGGTGCGCGTCGACCACCGACATCGCGTCCGTCGGTTCGGCGCGAAACAGCGCTCCGTAGTACCGGAGCAGCTCCTCGACGTGCCCCACCTGCTCGAGGATGTGCGCGAGCCGCTGAACGCCCCGAGCCTCGCTGCCCGCCTCGGCGGCGCCGAGCTGAGCGTGCGCCTTGATCGCGAACATCGGCTGCCGAAGCTCGTGCAGCAGCGAAGCCGCCAACACGCCGAGCTCGGCGAGGCCCGCCGTCTGCTCGAACCCCGCGCCGGCCGGCGGGCGTGGGCCCTCCTCCGACGGAAAACCCGGCGGGAGCGAAATGGAATCCAATCGCTGTCGTTCGTTCACGGAGCCCCCGCCAAAGTCACGTTGGAGGTACACGGCCCGCCGCGGTTCCCCTGCCCGTCGTCAGTCTCCACCACCAGCCTCCAGACACCCCAATCGGCCACCTTCTCCGACCCGTCGCGCGCGTCCCAGGTCCAGGTCTCCTGCGCGGCGAGCGCCGCGACATAGTCGCGCCTCACCAACGCGCCCGCGTCGTTTTCGACGCTGATGACCCACCACGCGGGCTGGGCCGCGGCGTCGAGCGCGACGTGGACAAAGTCCGCCTCAGCGGCCGGTCCGTCGTCTCCGTCCGGATGAATGACCGAAAGATCCGCTGCACACCCACGGAGCGCCGGCGCCGCCGAAGGCAGCGCCCCGAACGTTCCGACGTAGGACGAGACCGTGCCGTTGTAGGCGCCATCGAGCTTGTTGCCGGCGACGTCCCGCACCGCAGGGCCAGCGCTCGAAACCGCTGTCACCGTCCACAGGCCGGCGGCCGCGTCCACCGGCACGTCGAGCAGCAGCGTCACCGTGTCGCCGACGAGGGCCGCGTCCGCCACCGACACCGATGACGGGCCACCGATCGTGAACGTCGACGGCGTCACGCTCGTCTCCAACAGCGGCTCCGAGAACCGGAGCACCACGCGGTCGACCATCCCGCTGGCGTCTCCCGCTGGCGTCTGGGACCACACGATCGGGCGCTTGTCGTCGCCGGTGACCGCCACCTGCGCGGTCCCGAGTGCCGACCCCGAAGCCGTGCCGGCCCTGATCGTGAGGACCCCGCCCGTCGTCGCCGCCGCCGAAACGGTGAACAGGGCGTCACCGTTCCCGTTCGGGTCTACGACGAGCCCTGTGCCCGTCGCCCGACCGTCCGTCACAGCGCCGCGGTCGGAGCGCACGAAGATCGGCGCCGACGCCGGATCGCCCGCGCAGTCGGTGGCGCCCAGCACGGCGACCTTGATCGTACCGCCCAACGCGACGGTAGCCACGTCCGGACTGATCACGAGCGGCCCCGTCGGGTGACCGTCATCGTCCCCGACCCACGCGGTGGCCTGCACCTCGGCTCCACATCCGCCCGCGTCGGCCACCAACGCCGTGACCGGAAACATGCCCTGCAGCGCCGTGGTCACCGACACCACCGGGACGGCGTCGGAGAACGCCGGCGCGCTGACACCGTCATCGACGAGCAGTCCGAACAACACCGGCGACCCGGTGCTCGTGCCGAAGGATCCAGCGATCGTCGCGTCCCCCTGCACGTTGCGGCACACCACCGCGTCCGACGACAGGCCGAACATCACGTTCGCGACCGGACCTGCGACGCCACAATCCGCGACCGCCACGACGCGCGCGGACGACCCCGCGAGAGCGCCTGCTGTCGCGGTGACCACGTCGTTGGCGAGCGGCACGGCGAAGGTCACGGCCCCGACGCCCGCCCCCCCGACGACGGCCACCGTCGCGACGGGGAACGCCGATGAGGCCGATCGCACCGTCGCCGTCGCGTCAAGGTCCGCTCCGTTTCCGAACGCGTCAAGCGCCGTCACCGCGATGTCCACCGGCGTCCCGACGAACGCCCACGGCGTCGCGAGCGCGACCCCGAGCGAAGCGGCTGGGCCCGCGTGCACGGTGATCGGAGGCGAGGTCCCGAGCACGATGGCGTCCTGGGACGCGGTGACGGTGGTGCTCCCTGCGCGGCGAAACACCGCGGTCGTCGCAGCCGTCCCCGCGGCGTCCAGCGTGACGCTCACGACGTCCAGCGTGCCCGAGGCGTCGGCGACGACGATCGTCGCGTCGCCCTGCACGACGTACGGGTTCCCGAACGCGTCGAAGGCCGCGAACGTGACCGGCATCACCTCGCCCGCGACCACGTCCGTGCCGCCCGCCGTGACCTGCACCGTGCTGAGCGGGCCGTTGACCACCGCGAACGGGTCCGACACGCCCGCCAACGCCAACGCCGGTGACGACACCACGACCTCGTCCGCGCTCGTGGCAACGAACAGCGTGCAGTCGAACCGCTCGAGGCCATCCGGATCCGTCCCGAGCCACGAACACACGACGTCGCCCGAGTCGTCGCGGAACGCGAGCGAGCCGGGGTCCCAGGCCGCGGCTTCGACGCGGTTTCCGTACACGTCTTCGGCGGCCACGGCGACGTCCGCGACCTCTCCGGCGACGACCGGACCTGCGACCGTGACGACGAGCCGGGCCGGGTCGGACGCGATCACCGCGTACGGTTCGGACTCCCCGTGGATGCCGTCAGCGCTGTCGGCGTACATGTTTACCGAAGAGGACGCCACGAACGGGACGGCCGTGCATACGAACGGACCGGTCCCGAGGCAGTCCACGTCGTCGGGCCCGAGCGAGCCGAGCGAGTCCGTGACCGTGACCAGCTGCGTCGCCCGGACGTCGTTTCCAAACCGATCGACGGGCGAAATGGTCGCGCCGAACGCGTCTCCGGCGACCACCTGGGACGCCGTCGTCAACACCTCGAAGTGGTCGAGCGCGGCAGCCTTCACCGTGATCGGGTCGGAGAAACCGGGCGGGTCTCCCAGCGACTCGAGGCGCGTCGTCGGGCAGGCGCCGCCGGTCGCCCGCTCCAGCGTGACGTCGAGCGTGGTCGACCCCGCGACCTCGACGAACCCCGACAGGTACGAGCCGCAGCGGCTGTCTTCTTTGATGACCACGGACTTGACGGCGTCGACGACCTGAAAGCCGCCTTCGTCCACCAGCGTGAGCGTGACGGGGAACGTGTCGCCCGCGACCACCACCCACGGGGTCGCAGGCAGGTCGATGCGGAGGTGCGTGGGTGCACCAGCATTCCATTGCAGGACGAGGTCGTCCTCCGCGATGGAGGGTCGCGGGACGTCCTGGGCGATCGTCACGGTCACTTGCCCCGGTGAGCTCACCGTGAGCGGGATTCGCGCGCTCCCGTCGCCCCGGAGCGGCCCGCGAATTCCGACGCCCGTCGGCAGCGCGGTCTGGCCGACCAGCACGGACCCGAACGTCGCGTCCAGCGCCCCCTCCGCCTCAGCGGTCACGACGACGTCGAGGTCCTCGAACACGGGCTGATTATCGCGGTCCTCGAGCTGCACGACCAGCATCGCCGTCTCGGAGACGAAGTAGCTGATGGGACCTTCGACCGAGATCGACAGGTGGTGCGCCTCCGTGTCCGTCACCTGAAACGCCGCAGGTAACGTCCCTTCCGCCCCGGTCGGGCCCTCCACTCGGAGATCATAGGTCCCCGTCGGAAGGTCCTTCGGCACCACCGCGGTTAGCGTGGCGAAGTCGACCAGCGAGACGTTGGTGAGCCGCGTAGCAACGCCGTCCACGTCGAGCCAGGCCGAGAACCGGTCGTTGGGGTCGGGCTCGCCGTTGGCTGCGTCGATGCCGACCTGCGGGTAGAAGTTGCGGCCGCTGATCGTGACGCCCGTAGTGGCCCCGTTGTAGCCGTGGTCCGGCACGATCGATTCGGGCAACGGATCGGGCACGCGGGACGTACACCCGAGCAGCGCGACCAGCGGTAAACGAACGAGCGTCACTCGGCCATTCTAGCGCGCCTCGGCGGGTCTGATCCTCGCTTCTCCGCGCGCCCACTGCACCGCGTATTCACCCGCCGACCAGGCCGACAATCCCAGCGTAACCGTCCCGAGGATGATCCCCGCGCTCATCCAATGGCAGCCCATCCACTCGTCGTGCAGCAGCAAAAGAGGAAGGGTGACCCCCTCAAACGAGATCTTCAACCGCCCGACCAGCGTGGGTCGGAACCACATCTGGCGGCCGTTCGTGAAGATCCAGGCCGCGAGCACCGCGACGTCCCGGAACAGCAGCAGCCCGGCAAGCCACCACGGCGCCCAACCGAGCGCCAGCAGGCCGCCCCACGTCGTCATCGCGAGGATCTTGTCCGCGAACGGGTCGAGCCACTCGCCCGCCGAGCTGACCGCGTCGAGCTTGCGCGCCAGCCAGCCATCGACGAGGTCGGTCGACACGGCCCCGATGAACCAGAAGAACGCCGCGTGGTGGTAGCCAGCCACGAGCAGGCACGCGACCACGACCCCGGAGGCGCCCCGTGCGAGGGTGACAGCGTTTGGCACCCATGAGGCTCGCATGGGATAGGCCCTAACCCTTGGAGGCATCCGTGGCCGTCAGCACCGACGTGCTCGTATTGGGTTCTGGAGCGGCGGGGCTCACCTTCGCCCTGCACATGGCCCGTACCGCGCGCGTTATTCTCATCACGAAGGACGTTCGGGGCGAATCGAACAGCGCGTACGCGCAGGGCGGCATCGCAGCCGTCTGGCACGCCGACGACGACTTCGACAACCACGTGCAGGACACCCTGGTCGCTGGCGCCGGCCTGTGCCGTCGCGAAGCCGTCGAACAGACCGTTCGGCAGGCGCCGGCGCGGGTGCAGGACCTGATCGACATCGGGACCCGATTCACCCGTCGCGACGCGCCCAATGACGACGAGTACGACCTGCACCGCGAGGGGGGGCACAGCCACCGCCGCATCCTCCACGCCGACGACCTCACCGGCGCCGAGATCGTCCGCGCGCTGCTCGCCGCCTGCGAGCAGGACCCCAACATCGAGCTGCTCGACCATCACGCAGCCATCGACCTCGTCACCGAGTCGTGGCTCGCCCGACGCGCAGGCGCCATTCCCCCTGAGCGCGATCGCGTCGTCGGCGCCTACGTGCTCGACACCGCTACCGCCGAGGTGACCGCGATCGCCGCGAAGACCGTCGTGCTCGCCACGGGCGGAGCCGGCAAGGTCTACCTGTACACGACCAACCCCCGGGGCGCGACCGGCGACGGAATGGCGATGGCCTACCGGGCAGGTGCACGCATCGCGAACATGGAGTTCGTCCAGTTCCACCCGACGTGCCTGTTCCACCCGAAGGAGACGAGCTTCCTCATCACCGAGGCGCTGCGCGGTGAAGGCGGCAAGCTCGTGGACGCGGAGGGGAAGCGGTTCATGGACGCGTACGACCCGCGCGGCGAGCTCGCCCCCCGCGACGTGGTCGCGCGCGCGATCGACGACGTGCTGAAGCGCCGCGGCCTGCCCTGCGTGTACCTCGACATGCGGCACCACAGCCGCGCCCACCTCGAGCAGCACTTCCCGAACATCTGCGCAAAGCTCGACGGACTCGGGATCGACATGGCCACCCAGCCCATCCCGGTCGTGCCCGCGGCGCACTACTTTTGCGGCGGCGTCCAGACCGATCTGTCCGGCGAGACCAGCATCGCCGGCCTGTACGCGATCGGTGAGGTCGCGTGCACCGGCTTGCACGGCGCGAACCGCCTCGCGTCGAACTCCCTGCTCGAGGCGCTCGTATTCGCCAAGGCCGCGGCCGAGGCCATCGCCGTCAGTTTGCCCACCACCGCCGCGCCGCTCGAGGCCCCTCCGTGGGACCACGGAAAGGCAGTGGACAGCGACGAGCTCGTCGTGATCAACCAGACCTGGGAAGAGATCCGCCGGTTCATGTGGAACTACGTGGGCATCGTCCGCACCCACCGCCGGCTGAAGCGCGCACAACGCCGCGTCGAGCTCGTGCAGGACGAGATCCGGAAGTACTACTGGGACTTCCGCGTCACCGAAGACCTGATCGAGCTGCGAAACCTCGCAATGGTCGCCGAGATGGTCGTGCGTTGCGCGCTCGATCGGCGCGAGAGCCGCGGCCTGCACTACACGCTCGACTTCCCCGAGCAGGACGCGCGCCAGATCCAGGACACGGTGATCGCCCGCCCCACCGGCTGACGCCCGCCGCTAGGACGGCGGCTTGACGGGCGCCGGTGGCGAACCCGGCACAGCAGGCGTGCCGGGCGCCGGCGTTCCCGCCGCAGGGGGCGGCGTGACGACCTTTGGCATCGTCGTGAACCCGGGCGAGAACCGCGGCTGCGCCTCGATCTCCTCGCGATACCCTGGCGGGGGGTCGCCCACGTCGATGTAGCAGATCGTCGCGCCCGAGCCGTCCGGCGCAGCTTCGCAGCCCTGGTACTTGCCGATCGCGCGCACCTTCTTCAGCGTATTGCCTTCGGAATTCGGGTCGAGCTTCTCTTCGACCACATGGTACGTGTCCACCCCGCGAAGGCCGACGCTCCGGACATTGTTGGTGATGTCCGGCTTGGTCACGACCTTTCCGTCCTCGTCGATGATCATGCTGCCGAGCCCGACGTCGATCCAGACCTCGCCAGCATCAACGTAGGTGCCGAACATCGACGGGTCCCCCGTGAGCAGCACCTCGAGCGGCATCTTGCGCGGCCCCGCCGCCGATGAAGCCGACACTTTGGCGACGTTCAGCCGCTTCGCAGGCTCAGCGACAGGGTCCGACGGGGTCGACCCTGCCTGCTCGCCGCCGCCGCAGGCGATAAGAATCGCTAGCAGGTACATGCGTCCTCCGCAGACGAAGCGAATGTATCAAAATTTTTCAGCACGCGCCGTCCGCGCCGCCTTTTTCGTTCGTGCAGCGAGTACACCGGCGGTCAGCTCTTGAAGTCGCCAGCCTCGAGGCCGTAGTCCTTCATCTTCGTGTACAGGGTGCGGCGCGAGATCCCCGCCTCCGCGGCCGTGCGCTCGAGGTGCCCGGCGCAGCGACGCAGCACGCGGAACAGGTAGGCGCGTTCCACTTCAACGGTCATGCGGTCGACGGTGTCTTTCATCGGCCGGTTCTCGTCGATCAAGATCCCGGCCGGCTGCTCGGACGCCGACGGCAGGCCCGTCATGTCCGACGGGAGGTGCTCCACCAACAGCCGTTGCCCGAACCGTTGAATCGTCCATCGCTCGCACATCGCGCGGAGCTGACGGACGTTGCCCGGCCACCCGTACCGGATGATCGCGTCCAGGGCTTCCTTCGTGATGATCGGGGACTCGAGGGTGTACTCCTCGGCGATCTCGTCGAGGAAGTGCCGCATCAGCAGCGGGATGTCTTCCTTGCGCTCGCGGAGCGGTGGCAACCGGATCGGGAACACGTTCAGCCGATAATAAAGGTCCTGGCGGAAGTTTCCGGCCTTCACAGCATCCTGGAGCTGGACGTTGGTCGCCGCGAGGATCCGCACGTCAACCCTCACCGAGTCGCGCCCGCCGACGCGCCGGAACGTCATCTCCTCGAGCACCCGAAGCAGGTTCACCTGCACGTTCAGCGACGTCTCGCCGAGCTCATCCAAGAACAACGTTCCGCCATCGGCCATCTCGAACAGGCCCTCGCGACGCCCGACCGCACCCGTGAACGAGCCCCGCTCGTGGCCGAACAGCTCGCTCTCGAGCAGCGACTCGGTGAACGCGCCGCAGTTCACCGCGATGAAAGGCTTCTCCTTCCGGCGGCTGCGCTCGTGGATCGCGCGCGTCACGAGCTCCTTGCCGGTGCCCGTCTCGCCAAGGATCAACACGGTCGCGTCGGTCTGCGCGACCGCGCGGATCTGATCGAACACGTCGAGCATTCGCGGGCTCTGCGTGAGCAGCTGCGTGAGCCCGTACCGGTCCTTGGCCTGCTCGCGGGCGTGCTCGACCTGGCGCGTGCTGCGGGCCTCTTGGAGCGCGCGCGAGACCGCTTCGAGCAGTCGTTCGCGCGAGTCTTCGTGGGTGACCACGTCTACAGCGCCGTGCCGGACGGCCTCCACGACCGCGCCGACGCCGGGCGCGTCCGCGACGACGAGGATCGGGACGCCAGGCGCGCGCTCGCGCACCACGTCGATGGCGCGGACGCCGCGCGCATCGGGGAGGTCGAGGGCGACGACGACCAGCACGGGATCGACATGCGGCAGCGAGCCGAGCGCGTCGGACATGGACGCCGCGATGAACACGTCGCGCTCGTTCGTGCGGAGGTGGGCCTTCAGCCGGTGCCGCCGCAGTTCGTCGGGCTCGACGACCAGCACCGAATCGCGGCGAGCGCTGGGGGGCACGCCCTCCTCGCTCACTGCGAACCCAGCGCGCCGACCAGTACGTCGATCGTGATCAGCGCCTCGTCGACGGTACCGTCGGTCACGAGGCGACCGATAAACCCGGTCGGGACTTCGTCTTCTTCCACGGGTTCGGCGGCGAGCAAGGGCCCCACGACCTCGGGACGCTCGGCCACGATCAGCAGCGGCCTCGCGACGGCCTCGTTGCCGAGCAACACCGCGACGTCGTCCAGCGTCGTCAGGTCAGGATCCACCGCGAGCAGCGGCGGCACGATCGTCAGCGCGCGCCCGAGCGTGCTCCCGGGTGCGCCCATGACTTGCCCGAGATTCGCGGCGGCGTCCCAGGTACCTGACGCCTGCATGGCCGGCGCGACCAGCGGCGACAGCCGCTGCAGCCCGGTTCGGCCTGCGTCTTCGGCGAAAACCCACACCACGAGTCCGAACAGATCGTGCAGATCGACGGCGCGCTCCTCGCCCGCGGCGATCCCGTATGCGGCCGGCGTGGCAAACACCGGCACCAACGCGACCACATCGCCGACGGCTGCGCTGTCCCCAGCGTCGCGCAGGACCTCCTCGAGCGGCTCCACGGCGTGTTCGTCTTCGAGCGCCGTCGCCAACTCCGCGAGATCCGGGATGCGGTTCTGCTGCCCCGCCTTCATCGCGTCCAACGCGTCCAGGAACACGACGAGGACGTCGTACGAGCGATCGTCGTACAGGCGGTCGATCACCCCGAGGTTGTCCACCACTTCAGACGTGAACGCCGGGCATACCCCCGTGTCGGCGACGTCGTACATCAGGCTCTCGGAGATGCCGAGCAGGCCGCCGAGCAGCCCCACACCTGACTGCACGAGATCCGGGTTGCTGCCCGCGAGCAGGTTCAGGATCGAGACCGCGAGGTTCCCCAGGTTGAAGTCCAGCGTCGTGAGCCAGAGATCGACCGAGCAGTCCATCGGGCGGTTCGTGTCATGGAGCAGCTTCACGAGCGCATGCAGGGCGCTCGGCTCACCCTTCGCGAGCGCGTCTCCGTCGACGTTCACGGACGCGAGCCACACGACGCTCGCAGGCGCGCCGGCGAGGTTTCCGTCCGCGTACCAGACGGGGATGTCGGCCTCGAGCCGCGCGCGGACGAGTGGATCGAGGACGATCGCCCCCGCGGAGTCGATGATCGCAGGCTGCGCAAGCACGCCGTCTCGACCGAGCCAGCTGCGACCGAAGTCCGCGAGGCTGTCGCCCGACGCCTGCAGCCAGCGATCGTTCGTGGCGCTGCGCGCGTCCACGATCGCGTCGCCAAGATCCGGCAGCAGCCGTCCGATCGGCCCGGCCACGCGGGCGTCTGCTGAGCCGGCGAGCGAGCCGAACGAGCGCACCCACCGCTTCGCCTCGGGGCCGGCGAGCACGTCCGAGGCGTACACGGTCGCGCGGAGGTCGTCTTCCAGCACGGCCTCGGCCACCGCCGGGATCACGTCCCCAAGCGGCACCAACGCCCCCTGGCGGAGCGCGTCTGGATCGCCCGGAGCCACGTCGCCGTCGCGAACGCGCGCAGCCGGAAGGCCGTACGACAGCTCGAGCACGACGTCGAGGACGTCGTCGATGGGGCGGTCCTCGGCGCGCAACAGGTCCAAAGCGACGCCCGCGAGCCCGAACACGTCGACCCCCGCGGCGGGGAGCGCGTTCACTACACGAGCCACGTCGAGAGCGGCGGGTCCGCCCGATCGCGACGTCGCGTCGAGCCCCTGGTCGACGGGCACGAACGCGTCGAATTGGCCACCGTGATCGACACACGCGAACAGATCGTGCACCTCGGCGGCGTCCTGCTCATCGAGTCCATCGAGGAGGTTCACCCGGTAGCACGGAGAATCCGGCACGAGTTGATCGCGCCAGGGCTGGGCCGGAGGCGGCTCGCAAGCGACAAAAAGCCCGACCCCAAGCGCGCCGAGCGCAAGGCGAACACCGAGCGCGGACCGGAGGGAGTCGTTTGATGCGGTGGTTTCGAGGTTTCGCATGGCTCAGTCGAAGAGCCAGCGTACCCCAATATAGGCGTTGGCGCCGTGTGTAATCTGCTTGCGCACATGCGCGCCGTACACGACATCCGCGTGGAGCTGCAGCGACGGGCCGATCATGTACTGGAACGAGGGACCGCCCTGCAGGAGCAGGAAGTCCGTGTGGTCCGGCGTAATGAAGCCCGAACCCATCTCCGTCACCACCGACAGCTGCCACTCGTTGGGATCGCCCAGGAAGCCCCAGTTCACACCAAACGTCGCGATGCCGACGTTCCGCGGCGTGTCACGCCAGTTGGCCACGATGTTGTTCGGGTCGAGCGAGGACTTCTTCGACGGATCGTGCTCAGGGCTCTCTTGCGCCCAATAGCCGCGGGCGAGACCCGTGATGTGATCGTCGCGATCGCCGAGGATCAACTCGATACCCGCGCCGAAGTCCGTGACCAGCTGCGTCTGGTGGTACTGAGCGTTGTTCGACGACGAGTCGTAGTAATAGACCGTCTGGGTTCGTTCGCCGAACGTGCCCATGACGCCTATGCCACCGGCATTGGCGATCGCGGGAAAGAAGAGTGCGAGGACGAGCAGGGCGCGCATCGATGCTCCGAGCGGAAGCGGTCGTTTAGTCCAGTGGCGTCGACGCGTCAAACGTTGACCCGACGCGGCGCTCACTTCCCTTTGCGCATGGGCGTGTTCACAGTCGCGGTCGGCGCCCCCGGCGCGAGGACGAGGTTTTGCGTCACGGTCACGAATTTCGGTGCTCCTACCGATATCGTCCACGTTCCAGGACGCAGCTCGATCGTCTCGGTGCCGTCCGGCCCTAGTACGACCGGCGCGACCGTTCCCGGCCCTTGGAGCGTCGCCGTCGCGTCGACCGGAGCGCCCTTCGGGTCGAGCGCACCCAGCGTCACCTTGATGGGCGTAAAGGCGAGCTGCACCTGCCGCTCGGTGTAGCCCTCGACGACCATCGCGTCTGGGGACGCTCCGGGCTCGAACCCGGCCGGGCCTGTGACCGCGAACGCAGCCGAAGAACCCGGCATCAGCGCCGTGAACGCGGCCACGCCGTCGGCTCCGGTCGTCTGCTCCGCGCCCGCAAACGTCACCTTCGCGCCCACCACTGGTGCGCCGTCGGCGTCCCGCACCGCCACGGACACGTCCCCGAGGACGTCCGGACAACCGTCGAGGTCGGCATAGCCATTCGCAGACTCGGCCTCGGACGGACACATATCGCCGAGATCCGCGACACCATCGAGGTCCGCGTCCGGCTCGGGGGCCACCTGGACCACAACGTCCGGCTTGGCGACATCGTTGGAGGCCGCACCACCCGCGGTGAAGCCGATGCCGCCGAACACCCGATAGGCGGCCGCGCCGACGCCCGGCGTGATCGCGTGGGACGCACCAGCGCTCCAGGTGAATCCGCCCCCGTGCCGGCCGCCGATCGACACCACGGCTTCACCTGGCGCCTCGGCCCACGCGGCGGTGTTCCGCGCGAGGGCCGCACGCAAGTTCGCCTCGGCGCGAACCCCGATCTCATCGGTGAGACCGAGCGAAACTGAAGCCGAACCGAGCGCGCGCGAGCCCCCACGGAGGTTCGCGAAGTGGATCATCGGCGCGGTCTCGACCCCGACGTTGCCGTCCATCGCGAGCCGACCCTTCTCCCAACCCGTGACCATCAACAGCCCGCCGCCGAGCCCGGAAGAACCCAAGAACGCGCGAGGGTCGCCCGTGGGCAAGGTCGCAAACGGAACGACATCGACGCCTACGCCTCCGCCCTCGGGACGCGCGACCGCGCGCATCGGGAGCGACAACCGGACGTCACCAAGCCCGGGGCTTCCCGTTCCATGAAGACCCTTGGAGGACAGGTACACCGGAAACGAGACCGCCGCCGACAGCCCGTCCGAGAGCCACATGCGCCCGGACGCATTGACCGCGACGATATCGTCAACGACGGCCTCCTGGCGCTCAGTCGGCAGCCCGACGTCATACCAGAGCAGGAACGGCGCGTCGGCGTATTCGACCAGGGCCCTGACCGACCAGGTGCCGCTGGTCTCGGTGGCCGGGCGCCACGTGACCTGGCCGTCGAGCGGCCCGCCGACGCTCGGAGCGAGCGCGAAGCCATGCGCATCGTAGCCATCTACCGTCTGGGCCTGGGCCGCCGCGATCGCGAGTACGAACGTCATCGAACCTCCACCGCGCGCAAGGCTAACAGACGTGAGGCGAAGGCGGACGATCGGTGACCGATCGGATAGCCTGCAACGTCCGTTCGGAGGTCAGATGCGCCGCAAACTCGCCGTCCTCGCCCCACTCGTCGCCCTGTGGGGCTGCGACAAGCCGCTCGAGGGCGAACGGTCGGCGTGTGACCCGCTCGATCCGAACGTGTGCGCGTTGCCATACCCGTCGAACTTCTATTTGAAGGACGACCCGACCACGCCGTCGGGAAAGCGCGTCGATTTCGCCGCCGATTCGCTGCCGATGAACCGCGACTACGTGCAGGTCCGCCCGCAATACTTCAACGAGAAGGACGGCTTCTCCACCCACGGACCGTTCCTCGTCAACCTGCTCGACGTCTCGCTCGAGGGCGTGCAGGACCACACGAACATCGACGCCTACTCCGCACCCGACGCGAAGGTGCTGCTCATCGACACCACCACCGGCGAGCGCATCCCCGTGTGGGCCGAGCTCGACAATACGGGGCTCGCCAATTTCGTCCCTCAGGACCCGGCCGAACGCCTGTTCATGATCTGGCCGACGCGTCAGCTCGAGTTCAACCGTACCTACGTCGTGGGGCTGCGCGGTCTCACGACGAACGCGGGTTCGCCCGTGCAACCATCGGAGGCGTTCGCGGCCCTACGCGACGACGAAAAGACCGAAAATTATGACATCGAATTCCGGCGCGATCACTTCGACGAGGTGGTGTTTCCCGCTCTCGAAGCCGCTGGCGCGCCTCGCGCCGAGCTGCAGCTGGCGTGGGACTTCACGACGGTGTCGCGCCAATCGAGCCTCGGCCGCATGGAGAAGATCCGCGACGAGGGCCTCGCGCTCGTCGACCAGGGGATCACGTACCGCATCAAGGACCAGCGCGAGCTCGACTGCGCCACGGAGCACATCGCCCGCGACTTCATCGTCGCGGCCGACATCCCTTCGTACATGGAGGACGCTCGCCCGGGGCACGTCTTGAACCGTGACGCCGACGGCATGCCGTTCGTAACGGGCACGATGGAGGCCGAGTACCTCGTCCGGATCCCGTGCTCCGTGGCCGAGGGCGCCGCCCCAGCGCGGGTCATGAACTACGGACACGGCATGCTCGGTGGCCTGGACGAAGCCTACACCGGCTGGCTCGCCGAATTTGCCGATGAAGCTGGGTTCATCATCGTCGCGCACACCTGGCTCGGCATGGCAACCGAAGACGTTCCGGCGATCACGGTCGCGATGGTCAACGACCCGTCCGACTTCGTCGTCGTCCCCGAGCGATCGCACCAGGGCTTCTTCGCAGCGCTCGCTGGCATGCGCCTGGTGAAGAACCAGCTCGTGAACGACGCCGCGTTCAAATTCCCGGACTCCCAGGGGAACCTCGTCTCTGTCGTCGATCCCGCGCGCCTCAGCTACTACGGCATCTCGCAGGGCGGCATCATGGGCGGCGCGCTCGTCGCCATGTCCCCGGACATCGACCGCGGCGTGCTCGGCGTGCCGGGCGCTCCCTACACGATGCTCCTTTGGCGGTCGCGGAACTTCGGCCCGTTCTTCGATATCTTCCGCCAGAAGTTCGACGATCATCGAAACATCTCGTTCATGATCGCGCTGCTGGAGATGTTGTGGGAGCCCGCGGAGGCGGGCGGCTGGCTGAACGACCTGCGCGACGATCCCACCAAGCGGCTGCTGTTGCAGCCAGCCGTCGGCGATCCAGAGGTCAGCACGCTGGGTGCGGAGTTGATCGCGCGCTCGATCGGCGCAAAGAGCATCACGCCCGCGTCCCGCCCGATCTGGGACGTCGAGGAGACGGCCGCTCCGTACGAGGGCAACGCGATCGTCGAGTTCGAGTACGCCGCCGCGCCTGCCTCGGGCTCCGAGCCTGTCGACAACGTGCCGCAGGAGACCTACCCCGACACGCACGAGTGCCCGCGCCGCGATGACGCTGGTCAGCTGCAGGTGATCGACTTCCTCAACACGGGCATCGTGAACCAGCACTGCGAGGGCGTGTGCGGCTCCGACGATCTCGCGCTCGGCTGTCTCGACTACCCCGAGCCCCAATAGGCTCTGTCAGCGATTCCACTGGGCGGCGATGACGACGTAGGGGGGCAGCGGTTCGGCGAAACGCGACGTCACCCACGGCATCGCTCCAACAATGAACAACGGCATCGCAGGGGCGGCGGTGGGCTTGATCAGCGCGACCGCGCCCACCCTGAGGCTGTGGTCACCGGTGCTCGGAGCCGAAACATCCATCGCGACACCGCCGATCCACAGCTTCCTGTCAGCCTCGGTTTCGGCTCGGATCAGCTCGCCGAACAGCCACGCCTTCTTGTCGATCACCCACGCGTCGCTCGCGATCGTGAGCATCTCCGACGGCTCCCACCAGTAATCGAACGGCCCCGAGGCCGTCTCAGCGTGGTGGTGGCGCCCCTCGAGCTCAGCCAGCGCGATCACGCGCCAGACCTTCGCCTTGAGCCGCGCGTGAAGATCGGCCCGCAGGGACCAGCCGGCGTCGCGCTCACCTGCCGCGATGAGAGCCCTTCGCTCCTGGCGAGTGCCGGCGAAATCCGCGCTGTCGGCCGGGATCATCGCCGAGAACGCGCCGAGCCAGAACGTGCCGTACAGGCGGGCCCCGCAGTCGAAGAAGGCGATCGGCTCGAACTCGATGGCGGGGCCGGCGCGCGGAACGAACGCGGGCGTGGCCTCCGCGTGGAGCTTGAACGACAGGTGGGCCGGGGCGAGCAGCGGACTGTCGCTGTGGTACAGCGGCAGGCGCGCCTCGCGCTCGACCATCAGCTGAACGCCCTCCGGGAAAAGCGCGCCGCCGAGCTGGACCTGGTCGTGCCACTCCAAGGCCACGCGCGGCGCGCTGGCCGCATCGGGACTCGGGGTCACAGTCCCGCCAGGTAGACCTCGGGCGGCTCCGTCAAGCCAAGGACGACTCCGCGGCTCGTGTCCACCCACGCCGCCACCAGCCGCCCGCCCACGTTCGCGCGGACGGCGACCAGGTGCCCGGCGGGGACGCGGTCGACGGCGTCCAGCAGCACCGCCGCGGTGGCGAGCAACGCGAGGTCGCGCGTCGCCCACGCGCGCGCCCGGTGCGCGGTCCACAACGCGCGAAACACGAGGGTGTTCGTGAGGGGCACGACCTCGAGCACCGTCGCGCCGGGTGCCACCCGCGCGATCGCGGCCTCCACATCGATCGGCGGCGTGGGCTCCTGGTCGGGCGCCATCGGCGGACGCGCCTCGCGCGGCGGTGCTGCGCGTGGCGTGGGGTCGCGCGGGGGGAGCGAATCGGCCGTGCGGCGCTTGCGCTTGGGCTCGACGTCCGCGTCCTCGTCGGACTCCGCGAGCACCGCGGTGGCGGCCGCGCGTGCGGCCACGCGATCGGCCTTCTTCTTCGTCTTCGCTTCGTCCGCCTCGCGCTCGGCCGCGCGTTTCAGCGCTTCTTCTGCGCTGATCAACCTGCCGCCCGCGCGCTCCGAGAGCCGGTTCTTGCGAGGGACCGTGAGAGGCGCCGGCGCGGGAGCCGGTATCGGCTCGGGTTCGGGTTCGGGTTCAGGTGCGGCCTTCTCCCTCGACCGACGCGGCTCGGCGGCGCGTGCCTTGGCGCGGGCCTCCTCGACGAGCTTTCGCGCGAGCTCACGCGGATCGGGACCGGCTGGCGGCACCGTCGAAGGAGGCTTGGGTTCAGCGTCCAACCCGTATGGGGACGACAGCTCGTCCTCGAACGGCGTGTCGTCGTCCACGGAGTCGCTTGGAACGATCATCGGCGTGCGGACCCGCGGCGCCTCCTCGAACGGGTCATCGTCGCCGGGAGGCGGCGGCAGGTACCCCAAAAACTCTCGATCCGGTGGAGCCTGCTTTTTCGCCATCGACGACCCCAGGTGACGCGTGGAGGATAGGCCACGTGGGATGCCAGCGCCATGGACCCCCACGCCACACTCCGTCGTCGTCGCGCTCGTACGCCACGGTCGAACCGCGTGGAACGCCGAGCGGCGCTTCCTCGGCCGCAGCGACATCCCGCTCGACGCCTGTGGCGAGGCCCAGGTTCAAGCACTGGGCGCCACGTTCCCGACGCGCTTTCACAAGGTCTATACGTCCCCACTGTCGCGCGCGCGCGCCACGGCCCGCGTACTGGATGCATCCCCCCACGTGCTGGAAGACGTCGTGGAGATGTCGCAGGGCGAGCTCGAGGGCAAGGGCCGCGCCGAGTTGACCAGCGACCACGCCGCGTTCTTCGCGCGATGGCTGGCCGATAGCGCCGAGACCGCGCCACCGGGCGGCGAGAGCCTGGTCGCCACGCGCGATCGCGCTCTGCCCGCGCTAATCAACGTCGCGAAGCAGCAGCCCATGGGGAACGTCATCGCGGTCGTCTCGCACCAGATGGTGATCGCGTCGGTGTCTTGCACGATCGCGAACGACGCCCTGTCGAACTGGCGCGACTACGGCATTCCAAACGCCTCGGTCACCTGGCTCGCATGGGACGGCAGCGCGTTCTCCCTGCTCGAGCGCGCCTGGCGCACCCCCGAGGTCGCCGCGATCGAGTCGGAAGGCCTCTGATGTCCACCGATCTCCACGTCGCGCTGTACCACCCCGAGATCCCCCAGAACACGGGGAACATCGGACGCCTCTGCCTTGGTCTCGACGCGACCCTGCATCTCGTGCACCCGCTGTCGTTTCAGACAGACGAAAAGGCCGTCCGCCGCGCAGGCCTGGACTACTGGAAACACGTGCGCCTCGTCGAACACCCCGACGAGGACGCGTTCTGGCGGTGGGTCGCCGATCGCCGCGTCCACCTGTTCTCCTCGCACGGGGCGCGTCCGTATTCGGCCTGCCGGTACGAGCGCGGGGACGTGCTGCTGTTCGGACGCGAAACCGTGGGGCTACCGACCGGGTTGGTGGCCGCACGCGGCGCGTTTCACATCCCCATGGTCGGACCGATCCGATCGTTGAACCTCGCGAACGCAGTCGCGGTCGTCTGTTACGAGGCGTTGCGACAACTCGAACCGGATCTGTTCGCTTAGGCAGCCTCCGGTCGGTTAGACAGCTTCGCATGTCCGTCAACCCCGACAGCTACGGCCCCTACGTACCCCTCAAGCAGCTGGCGCTCGGCGGCCAGGGCAACGTCTGGCTCGCAAAGGGACCGGAGGGCGAAGTCGTCCTCAAGATCGTTCGCGTAGAGGGCCACAAGGAGGCACTCGCGCGCGAGGTTCGCGCCCAGACCGCGCTCGGCCGCCACCCGAAGGTCGCTCGCCTGCTCGACGCCGCGCCCGATGGCACGTGGATCGCCACGCAGCGCATCTTCGGCCTGCAGATGGACAAGTGGACGGCCCACTCCGACATGACCGAGTTCCTCGGCGCCGCCGCAGAGCTCGCCCAGACGATCGCAGCGCTCCACGAAAAGGGCATCATCCACGGCGACATCAAGCCCGCGAACGTGCTGGTCGACGTCGACGCCCACATCACCCTGCTGGATTTTGGCTGCGCGACGATCGCCGACGACGCCCCCCAGGGGTTTCGCGGCACCCCCGGGTTCGCAGCGCCCGAAGTCCTTCGCGGTCAACCGGCTACCGTCGCGACCGACGCCTACGGCCTTGGCGGCACGCTGTACGCGGCGCTCGCCGGCCGTCCACCGTTTGTAGCGCCCGACCCGGCCGCTCTCGGCTACCTGCCGCAAGTGTCCGTACCCGAGCCCGTCTCTTCGTTCCGCGCCGGGTTGCCATCGGCGCTCGCGTCACTCGTCATGAGCCTGCTCGCTCGCGATCCCGCGCGTCGCACGTCGATCGCCAAGGCGATCGAGACGCTTCAAACCGCCGCGACGTCGGCCCCCGCCCATAGCGTCGTCGGCATGCGCCAGGAGCGCGACGCGCTGCGGCGGGCCGTGGTCGGCGCAGCGGACGGCGAATGCCGCGTCGTCGTCGTCTACGGCCCCGCCGGATGCGGCCGCCGGACGCTCATCGGAGAGGCGGCGGAGTGCGCAAAACGGGAGGGCATGCAGGTGCTGGCGGTGGAGCCGAAGGAGCTCCTCGCCGCGATGAAGAAGACCAAGCGAGCCCCCGTCGTCGCGCTCCGGTCTACGCAGGCGGGCGCGGCCGAGATCGCCAAGACGCTCGTGGACGCCTCCATTCCAGGGCTCATCCTGCTCCACAGCGACCGCCCGATCCCCGCACTGGGCGCCAAGGCGAACCACCTCACCCCTCCGCCGCTCAGCCGCGAAGACGCCGAGCTGTTGGTAAAGTCGCTCGAAGGTGAAGAAGCCAGTCTCGAATCTGTCGAGCGCTGGTGGCGAGAGAGCTTCGGGAACCCCGTCTCGATCATCGGACGTTGGCGCGGAGACCGCGCTCCTCGGAGCTCGCTCGAGAACGACCTGCCTCCCCCCTCGCGAAAGGTCCTGCTTGCAGTGCGCGCCACCGGCGAGATCACCCTCCCCGAGCTGTCACGCCAGCTCGGCGCGGGCGAGCACGAGGTGCTCGACCACACCGAGGTCCTGCTCGCTCAGGGAATGGTAGAGCCGTCCCAGAACGGCGCCGCCATCCGCCTCACGTTCCGCGGCCGCACCGTCACGGCAGGCGAGCCCGAGTGAAACGGATCCTGATCTCGAACGATGACGGAGTCGCTTCCCCTGGTATCCACGCGCTCGCAGAGGCCGTCGCAGACCTCGGCGAGGTCTGGATCGTCGCGCCGGACCGCGAACAGAGCGCTCAGAGCCATGCGCTCACCATGCACAAGCCGCTCCGCGCGCATGAAGTGGGCGAGCGAACGTTCGGCGTCAGCGGTACGCCGGCCGACTGCGTCTACCTCGGCATGCACCACCTCCTTCCCGCCAAACCGGACATCATCCTGTCGGGCATCAACCGAGGTTCCAACCTCGGTAACGACGTGTTCTACTCGGGCACGTTCGCCGCGGCGATGGAGGGCTGTCTGCAAGGGGTCGCGTCGATCGCGTTCTCGCTGCACATGAAGTTCTCGCCGGAGGCGTTCGAGACTGCAAAGTACGTCGCGCGCGCCCTCACCCAGCGCGTCCTCGTCGAGTCACTGCCCAACCGGGTCCTGCTCAACGTGAACATCCCATCCGTGCCGCGCAGCGAACTCAAGGGCATTCACCCCGCCGTGCTCGGGGTTCGCGAATACGAAGACATGGTCGATGCCCGCAAGGATCCCCGCGGACGTCCCTACTACTGGATCGGCGGTGGGCACGATCACTTCGCGCCAATCCCCAACAGCGACGGTCCCCTCGTCGAACAGGGCTGGGCCACTGTCACTCCGATTCGACCCGACCTCACCGACCACGCCTTTCTCCCGTCGCTCGAGCGCTGGGTGCAGGAGATCTCATGACCGAACTTGCAAACGAAGTCAGCCGAAAAATCCGCGACGTCCCTGACTTCCCGAAGCCCGGCATCCTGTTCAAGGACATCACCCCGGTGCTCGCAGATCCGCACCTGTTCCCCCGCGTCGCGCGCTGGATGAGCGACCAGTTCCGCGCGGACGGCATCGATCACATCGTCGGTATCGAGTCCCGCGGGTTCATTCTGGGGGCGGCCATGGTCGAAGACCTTCGCGCCGGCTTCGTGCCCGCGCGCAAGCCGGGGAAGCTCCCGTACCAGTGCGTGACCATCGAGTACGAGCTCGAGTACGGATCGTCCAAGCTGCAGATGCACACGGATGCGTTCACCAGCGGCGGGCGCGTGCTGATCGTCGACGACCTCCTCGCCACCGGCGGGACGGCGGCTGCCACGATCGACCTCGTTCGTCGGCTCGGCGGCGTCGTCGTCGGCTGCGTGTTCATGGTCGAGTTGGGCTTCTTGGACGGGCGTAAACGGCTCGACGCGCCGGTCAAGTCGCTCGTCACGTACTAGAAGGCGCCGCAGCGGTCAGACGCCGCAGCGGTCGACTCGTTCAAATCTCGATCTGGGTCCCGAACTCGACGACCAGCGCCGGAGGCAGTTCGTAGTAGCTGGTCGCGCGCTGGGCGTTGTCGGTCAGCAGGGCGAACAGGTGCTCACGCCACAACGCCATGCCTGGCAGGCGTGTCGCGAGCACCGTCTCACGCCCGAGGAAGAACGTGCAGTCCTCGAGCTCCCAGGGGATCGCGTGCTGCTTGAGCAGCGCAAGCGCGCGCGGCACGTTGGGGTCGTCCATGAACCCGAACCGCAATGACACCCGCCAGAACCCAAGCTCGAGCGCCTGAACCGACTCCAACTGCTCCTCGCGGGGCACCCGCGGGACCGCCTCGTGGTGCACCGTGACGAGCAGCACGCGCTCATGGACGACCTGGTTGTGCACGAGGTTGCGGTAGAGCGCCTGCGGGATGCGATCCGCGTCGGCCGTCATGAACACGGCGGTGCGTCGCGCGCGGAACGGCTGGTCGTCGCGGATCCGCTTCACCATGGTCTCGTAGGGCACCGAACGTTCGCGAATGTGGTTCCACAACAGCAAGCGCCCGTCGAACCACGTGATCATCAGCGTGAACAACAGCGCGCCAAGGGCGAGCGGGAACCAGCCACCGTGGGGGATCTTCTCGACGTTAGCCGCCAGGAATCCGCCTTCGACGACGAGGAACATCGTCGTCACCCCGACGACGGCGACCCACGGCCACGCCAGCCGCTGGCGCGCGTACACCGCAAACAAGACCGACGTCAGCAGCATGGTCGATACGACCGCGATGCCGTACGCCGCCGCGAGCCGCGTGCTGCTGCCGAACGCGACCACAAGCGCCACACAGGACACGAACAGCAGCCTGTTCACGAGCGGAACGTAGATCTGCCCGATCTCTTCTGCGCTCGTGTGTTCGACCCGGATCCGCGGAAGATAGCCAAGTTGCACGGCCTGCCGGGTCAGCGAGAACGCGCCCGAGATCAACGCCTGCGACGCGATCACCGTCGCCATCGTGGCGAGCACGACGAGCGGCCCCAGCAACCACTTCGGAGCCAGCCCATAGAACGGGTGCACGTGCGGATCGCCCATGAGGAGCGCGCCCTGCCCGAAGTAGTTGATCAGCAACGCAGGGAAAACGAGGCCGAACCACGCCAGGCGGATCGGGTATTTCCCGAAGTGCGCCATGTCGGCGTACAGGGCCTCGCCGCCCGTGGTCACGAGGAACACGCCCCCGAGCACCGGAAGGGCGGCCCATCCGTGTTCGATCAGGAAGGTCACGCCGTACCCCGGCCAGAACGCGAACAAAACCGACGGCCGAGCCGCGATGTTGACCGCGCCGAGAACGGCGAGCACGGCGAACCAGACCACCATCACGGGGCCGAACAGGGCGCCGACGCGAGCCGTCCCGCGCGACTGCATCGAAAACAGCACGGCAAGGATGCCGATCGTGATGGGGATCACGTACGGCTCGGAGCCCGGCGCGATCTGGCCAACACCCTCGACGGCCGAAATCACCGAGATCGCGGGCGTGATCACGCCGTCTCCGTACAGGAGCGCCGCGCCGAACAGGCCCGCCATGATGAACATCCGCGTCGCGAATCCACCCTCGCGCGGCTTCGGCACCACCAGCGCCATCAGCGCCAGGATGCCGCCCTCCCCGCCGTTGTCCGCCCGCAGCACGAACGCGAGGTACTTGACCGACACGACGAGGATCAGCGTCCACACCACGAGCGAGAGGACCCCGAGCACGGACGCCTCGTTCGGGTCGTGTCCAGCTGCGTGAAACGCCTCCGACATCGAGTACAGCGGGCTCGTGCCGATGTCTCCAAACACAACGCCGAGCGCGCCAAGCAGCAGTGGACGAAGATTGCCGTCTTTACCCGATTCGTGACTCACGCGCGTTTCCCGCCTCGACGCGCGCTTCTTACCTCGTCTTCGGAGGGAGCGCGACGTTCACCGCGGGGGGAGCCCCTCGAGCGCGGCTTTCGGGTCGATCGGTTTCGGGATCGGAGCGTCGCTCGCGATGCCCCCACCGAACAACATCCGTACGAAGTCGTCCCGCTGAAGCCCCAAAACCGCGAGGCTCACGTCGACCTGCGCGTAAGTCTCAGGCGGCAGGATCAGCTTCAGAACGAGGTCGCCGGGGTCGGCAACGTGCAGGTCCTCGTCGCCGTGGACCTCGTCGAGGTAGCGCCACACCGTGGGTGCCACCTTTCCCTTCGCGGCCTTGTCGACGGCGTCGACGAATTGTTCCGTGCTGGCGACGTCAAACCGGTACGTGTTCACCGCGCTCAGCAACGCGCCGTGCAGCGCTTCATCTCCGAGCTTCGCGCGGAGGTCGACCCAGGCGTACGGCGCCTTGCCATAGACCAAGGCCGCGTACTCGGCGTTGGTGGTGTACGTCGCCGAATCGCGCCGCACGACGCGATCCGGCCCCCCGAGCGCGCGCCACAACACGTAGTTCAGCTTCGCGTAGCGCTCCATCGCGGCAACACCGGCTTCCGCTCCGTAGCGGTCTTCCATCGCGAGCCCCGCGAGGTACTGCGCGAGCGGCTCATCGAGCGTGGGCGATCGCTGGCTGTCGTTCCCGACGATGCCGGCGAACCACTGGTGCGCGACCTCGTGCGCGACGGTGAACTCGAGCGCGTCGTCGATCGCCTTGCCGGTCGCCTCCTGCACCGCCGCGGTGCCGTCGAGGTTCCCGAGCGCGCCGCCGAGCGCGCCCCAGGTCTTCATCAGCTCCACGATCTGCGCCTGGGACTCGGCGGGGTCGCGGTACAGCATCCCAGCCACGAGCACGAGGCCGCAGAACTCGACGCCGCCCGCGCCGCCCACGAGCGTCGCCTCTGCCACGTCCAATTCGCTGTAGGGGTACGGGCCAAAGCGCTTCTCGTACGACCCGAGGCTCGCGGCAGCCATGTCGAGCGCGCGCTGACCAGCCGCTTCGTCGCGCGGCCGATACCACGAGTTCACCGTGGTGTGCCCCACCCGCGTCGAGGACTTCACGAGGTCGCGCCCACCCACGATCACGAGGTCGCGCACGCCGTCGCCTTTCGACTTCACGACGCGCCCGGAGGGACGGTTCTCGATCGCATAGTCGGCGAGGTTGGTGACGACGTTCACGTCGGGCCCCACGACCGTGCGCACGTCAAACCGGGCCATCGAGTTGTACGCGACGTCGCCGACGCGCACGGCGCCGCTCACGTCGAAGTCGCCCTCCCGCCACGGCGCGACCATCGGGTACGTCGTGGCCATCACGAACAGCCCGTCACCTTCCGCGAGCAGCCCGTAGTCGCCCGTCGGCATGCCGCCGATCGAACCGATCTGCGCCATCGCTTGGGTGAGAGGATCGTTCGCGCGCCCATCGATATGATCCATCTTGCCGTGGTACTTCACGTCGATCACGACGGTCTCGCCGGGGTCGACAGGGCGATCGAACGCGACCTCCAGGTTCGTCGGGCTCACCAGCTCCCAAGTGACGCCCTGATCCGCTGTGAGCGCGTCCACCTTCATGCGCGGCGCGAGCATGCCGAACTCGGCCGGGCCGTTCGGATGCAGGCGCAAAGGGAGCCGACCTACGGGGTTCTCGCTCGGGTTCGTCCACGTGATCTTCGCGCGCGCGTCGAACGTCCCGGACACGTCGTCCACGGCCTGATCGATCGCGTAGGTGACGAGAGAGTCGAGCTTCCCAGCGTGGAGCTCCAGCGCTGGAAGCTCCTTGGCGTCAAGGAGGGCCGGGCCAGCGAGCGATGACGCGACGACGAGGGCGAACATGGAATGCACCGTAAGCACGGGCCCGCGTGGGCGCACGGCCGTCGACGTGTAAAGAGGCGTCGCATTCAAGGAGACCATGCGTTCCTCACTCGTCCTTCTGCTTACGATCTCCCTCGCCCTCGCCTGCGGCGGTTCTTCCGAGCCAACGCCGGTGGCCCCGGTCGACGCCGCGCCGATCGCCACGACGCCCACACCCGTCGCCACGCCGCCAGCGCCGACGGCAGAGGTCCCGTACGAGGCCCCCACGGCGCCCGTGCTGAGCGAGACGGAAGTCGTCAACGGCTACCTCGCCGACTGCAACGCGGTCTTTCCTGGGCGCCCAACGCCCGAGGAGATGATGGAGGTCGTCGGCGACGCTGGAAACGAGTGCACGTTCCTGGAGGTCGGTCAGAACTGCAACCCGGACATCTCGGGCTGTTACAACAAGTCGATCGAGTGCCAGAGCGCGTGCGGCTCCCCGTGCAAGGACTGCCAGTCGGCCTGCGGCAACGAATGCGACACGTGCAAAGCCACGTGTGGATCGGACGCGACGTGCCTACGGACCTGCGCGGAGGCTCGCGCAACCTGCCGGACCATGTGCCTCGCAGCGCGTGACACCTGCCGATCGATGGGCTGCGCGACCGTCGAGAGCACCTGCGAGGTCGAACACGCCGCGGAAATCGTGGCGACGTGCGGCGACTGCCAGCCGATGGAGTCGTGCATGGAGGCGTCGTTCGAGCGCGGGGACTACGAGGCGGCAGCCTGCCACGCCGCATCCCCAGGCGTCCCTGAAGCTTGTTGGACGTGGTGCAATCCGGCGTTCTAGACGGGGGCCCGAGATGATCGCAACAACCGTGCTCTTCGCGTGTGCGACGCCTGCGACGGACGGCATGGTCGCCATCCCCGGCGGTTCGTTCACCATGGGCCGGGACGTCAGCGCACACGCCGACGAGAAGCCCGCCCACCGCGTCACCGTGTCGGCGTTCTTCCTCGACGCGCACCTCGTCACTGTCGCAGAGTTCCGCACCTGGGTGGACGCCACGGGGTACCGCACGGTCGCCGAGCAGCAGGGCTTCGGAATGACCGGCGCCCTCGGCATGGAGAACTACAAGTGGACCGAGACGCCCGGTGTCACCTGGCGCGATCCATTTCCCGGAATGGCGAATCCGCAGGCTGACGATCACCCCGTGGTGATGATGGCCTGGGGCGACGCTGACGCGTATTGCCGCGCCCACGACAAGCGCCTGCCGACCGAAGCCGAGTGGGAGTACGCGATGCGCGCAGGCGCCACCACGCGCTATCCGTGGGGTGACGATCCGCACCGACCCGACGGCGACCTCGGGCTGAACTACTGGCAGGGTCGCGATCACAAGTCGGAGGAGGGCCTCGACGGCTGGCGGTACACGTCGCCAGTCACCGCATTCCCGCCGAACGCGTGGGGCCTGTACGACCCGATCGGCAACGTGTGGCAGTTCACGGCCGACTGGTACGCGATCGACACCTACGAGCGCGACAAAGAGGGCGTCGTCGACCCCAAGGGAGCGGCCGCCGGATGGGCACGCGTCGCCCGCGGCGGTTCGTGGTGGTGCTCCGCGACGACGTGTTCGGCGTACGGGCTTTTCGCCCGCGGCAAGCAGCAACCGTACGGCCCGTTCCCGAATAACGGCTTTCGCTGCGCTCGTTAGCGACGATTCGCGCCCCCCGGCGGCGACCTCACTTCGGAGCGAGCGCCTCGGCCAGCACTTCCGCGATCGTGTCCACCAGCACGAACTTCACGTCGCGCCGCAGCACCTCGGGCACGTCTTCCAGGTCCGCGCCGTTGTGGCGCGGCAGGATCACGGTCTTTACGCCCGCCCGGCGCGCGGCGAGCACCTTCTCCTTCACGCCGCCCACCGGGAGCACCTTCCCGCGCAGCGTGATCTCGCCGGTCATCGCCATCATCGGCTTCACGGGACGGCCCGTCATAAGGCTCGCGAGCGCGGTCACCATCGTGACACCCGCGGAGGGCCCGTCCTTCGGGATCGCACCAGCCGGTACATGGAGATGAATCTCGGCTTCGAACGCCTCGGGCGCGATGCCGAAGTCCGCGGCGTGGGACCGCAGCCACGAAAGCGCCGCCTCGACCGACTCCTTCATCACCGCGCCGAGCGAGCCGGTGAGCTTCAGGCCCGACTTCCCGGGCATCTTGATCGCCTCGACGAACAGGATGTCGCCGCCGGACGCCGTCCACGCGAGGCCGATCACTACGCCAGGCATGTCGACGAGCTCGGCCAGTTCGGGGTGGTACTTCACCGGCCCGAGGTACCGGCCCAGCGCGTTCGCGGTGATCTTTACCTTTCGCGCGCTCTTCTCGACGAGCTGGCGCGCGACCTTGCGATGCAGCGCCGCGAGCTGGCGTTCAAAGTCGCGCACGCCCGCCTCGCGGGTGTAGTCGCGCACAACGTGCTGCAGCGCGTCGTCTTCGATGATGAGCTGCTTCTGCGTGAGGCCGTGTTTCTCGGCCAGGCGGGGCAGCAGGAACTGCTTGCTGATCTCGAGCTTGTCCTCCTCCGTGTACCCGGGGATCTCGATGATCTCGAGCCGATCGAACAGCGCGTGCGGGATCGTGTCGAGCACGTTCGCCGTGCAGATGAACAGCACCTGCGAGAGATCGACGGAGAGGTCGACGTAGTGGTCGGCGAACGCGTTGTTCTGCTCGGGGTCGAGCACCTCGAGCATCGCGGACGCGGGGTCGCCGCGGAAGTCATTGCCGAGCTTGTCGATCTCGTCGAGCACGAGCACCGGGTTCTTGCTGCCCGCGCGCACGAGAGCGCGGATGATCCGCCCGGGGAGCGCGCCCACGTAGGTGCGCCGATGGCCGCGGATCTCGGTCTCGTCCTTGATTCCGCCAAGCGCGATGCGACCGAAGCTCCGACCGAGCGCGCGCGCGATCGAGCGCCCGAGGCTCGTCTTTCCAACGCCCGGAGGGCCGACGAAACACAGGATGGCGCCGTTGTGATCGGGCTTGAGCTGGCGGACTGCGAGGTACTCGATCAGCCGCTCCTTCACCTTGTCCAGGCCGTGGTGGTCCTCGTCGAGGACCTTCTGCGCGAGCGCCAGATCCGTCGCGTCCGTCGTGCCCTTGGACCACGGGATGTCGCACACCGTCTCGAGCCAGGTGCGCGCGATCGTGTACTCGGCTGTATCCGGGTGGATCCGGCGCAAACGGTCGACCTCGCGGAGCGCCTCTTTTTCGGCCTCCTCTGGCATCCCGCACGCCTTCACCCGCGTCTCGAACGTGTCGGCTTCGGCGTCGCCGCCAGTCGCCTCCCCGAGCTCCGCGCGGATCGCCTTCAGCTGCTCTTTCAGATGGTATTCGCGTTGGCTCTGGTCCATCGCGGCCTGAACCTTGGCGTTCACGTCGCTCGCGACGCGCTGCCCGGCGATCTCGCGCGCGAGGTGCCCGACCAGGATCTCGAGCCGGCGCCGCACGAGGGGCTCCTCCAGCAGCTCGATCTTGTCCGCCAGGTCGAGCGAGAGCTCGCTGGCGATCTGGTCGCCGACGCGGTCCGGATCGTCATCTTCCGACGCGAGGAGATCGGCTTCCGTCCCCGTGAAATTGTGCCCGACCATCCAGTCCTTGAACAGCTCTTGCAGGTGCCGGGACAGCGCGCCGACCTTTGCGGGGTCTTCCTTCGGTGACGGCATGGGCTCGATGTTCACGACGTACGCGCCGTGATCAACCGAGATGCTGCCGGTGACCTTCGCCCGCTCGAGGCCTTCGACCAGGACGCGCATCGTGCCGTCCGGCATCCGTGCAGCGCGCAACACCTGTGCGAGCACGCCCACCTTCGAGAGCGCCGCGCGCTCGACGTCCTCCTCCTCCGGATCGCGCTGCGGCACCAACACCAGGGCTGCACCGGAGGTCGCGTGTCGCTCGATCGCAGCCGTCGACGCGGGGCGCCCGACCGTCACCGTGCGCAGCACGCCAGGGAACAGCACAAGGTCGCGAGTAGGAAGCGCGAGGGTCACACCCTGCATGACGAGATCTCCATCCGAGCCGCGTGGTGTAACGTGCGTCGCCTATGATCGCGCGCCACGCCATGCGGCTCCCCGTCGGTCGCCCGTTTCCCCCGTTCGGCGACGCCGTCGCGGACCTGTGGGTCCTCGGTCGGCCGCTCTCGCTCGTGCAGGAACAGGCCCTCGCCGTCCACGGCATCGACCTGCCCGCCACCGTTCCCGAGGCGGAGCCTCACCTCGTGTTCGCAGACAACCTGTGGTTCACGCACGAGGCGATCCGCCGGTTCCTGGCGGCGTGTGACGAGCGCGGCGGGCAGATGCGGATCGACGGCCCGTTCCTGCAAGCCACCGGCGCGCTGCAGGACCTCGACGACGGGCGCGTGCCGCTGTGGCTCGTCCCCGCCGGCAAGCGCCGCGAAGACGTCCCGGTCGTCACCGTCGACCTCGCCGTCGACGCGAAGCCCATCCCGCCGCAGCACCCGGCGCTCGATGGCGCCGATACGCGGCCGATCCCCGTCACCGACGCGATGGTGCACGTCGTGTCGCATTGGGTCCACCTGCACCGCGTAAACCTGCTCGCGTGGCTCGCGTGGGGCGAAGGAGAACGCCGCCGGATCGCCGGTTCGTGGTGGCGAACGATCCTCGCGATCCTCACCATCAGCCTGCGGGCGCGGTCGTTCGATCCAGCCTACATCGCGGCCGCGATCGGCCACAAAGGTCGCGACTGCCGCATCCACCCGACAGCCGTGATCGAGGCGTCCGTGCTCGGCGACGGGGTCGAGGTCGGACCGTTCGCGGTCATCCGCGGTTCGTGGATCGGCTCGGGCAGCAAGATCACGGAGCACGCCAGGGTCGCCGGCTGCATCGTCGGCGAGCGCTGCACGGTCGCGCGCGGAACCAACCTGCAGCTCTCCGTCTTGCTGCCTGGCAGCTACGTGAGCGAGGGCCGAGGCCACCAGATGTGCACGTTCGGCCGCGACAGCTTCGTCGCCGTCGGGGTCACCACGTTCGACCTGTCGTTCGGCCGCGAGATCGACGTCGCTCGGGACGGCGTCCGCGTCGGGATCGGCACGCGGTTCCTCGGCTCGGCCATCGGACACCGCGCCCGGATCGGGCCCCACGTGCGCCTCGGCTACGGTGAAGCCGTGCCCAACGACGCGCTCCTGATCGGAGACCCCGACGAGGTCGCGCGCAACCTACCACCCGCTATCGAACCTGGCGCGAACGTCGTCCGCGACGGCCGCCTGCAGCCACTCAAGCCGTGAACGCGGTCACGCCCCGGCCTTGCGAGAGGCGTCCGCGACGCGGAGCACGTCGGGGTGGACCTGGTAGATCGTCACCACCTGGCCGAACGCGATCTTCCATTGCCGGACGCGCTCCCGGCTCACGTCGAATTCGCGCGCGATCGTCTCGCCCGATTCCCCCGACGCGAGCGCGTCGAGCAACCGATCGAGCCGCGCGAGCCCGTAGCGCTCGACGAAGTTCCGCGTCATTTTCTCTCGGTTCACCATGCGCGCAAGGTATCCACACCCGTTGACACGTCAACACGAAATCGCATCCCTCGCCCGACGAGCCCAGGCGGCCGCCAACGCCGGAGACCGCGCCGCCGCCTGGCGCGACTGGGCGGAGGTCCGGCGCCGCGCACATGACGCGATGATGCAGCTTCGCCAAGGGCAACCTGCCGATCCGGAGGAGCGCCGGCACCTCGGCGCCGCGCTGATCGAAGCCGGAACGCTCTACGGCGCCGAAGAGTGGACCGCCGCTGGGCGCCGCCTGTGTGCGGTATGACACCGATGTCGCGGTCCCTGACCCCGAAGAGCGTCGCAACCCTACATTATCGGCATTCTCTCGTCCGTTCGGATGTGGCACACAACCTGCTAAATAGCCGGGCGAGCTTTCAACCTTTGTCCCTCCCCAGGAGAACGCCATGCAACGCACCGTAGTCGCCTCGCTCCTCGCGGTCATCGCGCTGGCCGCCTGCAACCCGGACGCCCAATACCAGGACCCGCCAACCCGCACCGACGCCTCGCTCGAGCGCTTCAACAGCTGTGGCGCGCTCGAGGGCGGCTTCGTCGACGCGTTCACCGAAGAGCTCGTCGCCTGGCGGTACGGCTATTGGTACGACGTGATGATGGAGGACGGTGGTTCGCCGCCGACCAATGACAGCGACGGCCCGTCGGACTACTCGACCACGAACGTCCAGGAAGCCGGTGTCGACGAGCCGGACATCGTCAAGACGAACGGCAACTACACGTACGTGATCGACCCGTCCTGGTACGGCAACAACTCGATTCACATCGTCCAGACCTGGCCGATCGCGGACACGGCCGAGGTCGCCACCGTCGAGCTCGAGGGCTACCCGTACTCGATGTTCCTGTCGGGAACGAAGCTGATCACGTATTCGTACGTGTATGACCTCCCAACTTCAGACGCCGACCCGAACCGCTATGGCTACGGTACGCGCATCAGCATCATCGACGTCGCGGACCCCGAGAACCCCGAGGAGCTGCGCCAGATCGACCTCGAGGGCTCGCTGACCGACGCGCGCATGATCGACGCGGACGTCTACACCGTGGTCAACACCTACGCGTACACGCCCCCCGCGATCAACGACCTGCTGAACGACCCGTCCCTGCCCGACAACTCGGACTATTGGCAAAAGACCGAAGACGAGCAGGCGGCGATCCGCGAAGAAGCCCGTCGGATCTGGCGCCCGCAGGTCGCCGAGATCGTCGGCAGCATGGACGTCACGACGCTGCTGCCCCGCATGTGGGACCACGCGCCGGGTGAGCTCGTCGACCCCGAGCCGATCAGCGCGTGTACGGACGTCTACCACCCGCAGGGAATCAGCCGCCCGAGCATGCTCACGGTCGCTCACCTCGGCATCGACGACGACGACGGCACCGACGTGTCGACGACCACGCTGATGGCCGACGGGTGGCAGGTTTACGCGTCCACGGACGCGCTGTACATCGCGCAGTCTTCGTGGTGGTGGTGGTGGGGCTGGGGCAACCTCGACCAGACGACGAACATCCACAAGTTCGCGTTGGAAGGCGCGAACACCACGTACGTCGCGTCCGGCACCGTGGACGGCTGGATCGGTGACCAGTTCTCGTTCAGCGAGCTCGACGGCTACCTCCGCGTCGCCACGAGCGACTTCTGGTGGTGGGGCTGCTGGGGCGACGCCTGCACGGAGAACCCCGACCCGCCGGCGAACAACGTGTTTGTGCTCCAGGAGAGCGGCGCGGCACTCAACGTCGTCGGCGAGCTCACGGGCATCGCGCCCGAAGAGATGATCCAGGCGACGCGGTTCCTCGGAAACAAGGGGTACATGGTCACGTTCCAGCAGACCGATCCCCTGTTCACGATCGACCTGACCGACCCCACCAACCCCGAGATCGCCGGCGAGCTCGTGATGCCCGGCTACTCGAGCTATCTGCACCCGGTGGGCGACGATAAGCTGCTGGCCGTGGGCATGGCCGGCGACGACACCGGCAACATCACGGGCTTGAAGGTGACGCTGTTCGACGTGTCCGACTTCGCCAACCCGCGAATCGCCGACGAGCTCGACCTCTCCGCGGGCGAATGGAGCTACAGCGAGGCGCTGTGGGATCACCACGCGTTCACCTACCACAACGACAACCTCTCCCTGCCGTTCTACACCTACACGTGGGACGAGGCGAACGGCACGTCGGACAGCTTCTCGGGCATCCTGTCGATCGACGTCGACACCACCAACGGCACGCTCGACGAGGTCGGCCGCATCAGCCACGATGATCTCGTCGCCGACTCCGTCTGCCTGTGGGACGAGTACTGGGTGGACTACTACCCGTCCGGCACGCCGGACTTCTCGTACTGCGACGACGACTACTACTGGTACGCGAGCGTGCGCCGCAGCGTCGTGATCGAGCAGAACCTGCTGTCGATCAGCGACTACGGCATCAAAGTCACCGATCTCGCCGACCCGACCGACGAAAAGGCGCGGGTCCTGTTCTACCCCGCGAACTGACGCCGCCCGTGGGTGGTAGTCTCTTCGCGTGAACCTAAAGCGCCTCAAAGACCTGCTCCCCGCCCAGGACATCGACCAGCTGTGGGCGGAGTACGTCAAAGCTACGCCTGACGGCGACGTCGCGACGTTCGCCGCAGACTTAGCGACCCGCAACATCCTCACCCAGGGTCAGCTGCGGGCGCTGCTCGTCGAAGCCGACGTCAGCTTCACGATCTCCGAGGCCATCAGCAAACCGCGCGGCGGCCAGGCCACGTCGTCGTACCGCCTGCTCGGTCTGCTCGGGAAAGGCGCGATGGGCGAGGTTCACGTCGCACGCGACACGGACCTCCACCGCAACGTCGCGGTCAAGCTCATGGACCCGATGCTCGCGAAGGACCCCACCCTCGTGCGGCGGTTCCTCACCGAGGTGCAGGTCACGGCCCAGCTTGATCACCCGTCGATCGTGCCCGTGTACGCCGTGGAGCGCCGTCCCGACGGCTCCATCGGCTACTCCATGCGGATCGTCCGCGGGATCACGCTCGACAAGCTGATCAAGGACACGAGCGCTTTCTACGAGAAGAAGAAGCCACTCGACGAGCAGCACGCGCTCACCACGCGGCTCCTCATGTTCCAGGAGCTTTGCAACGCCATCCACTACGCGCACAGCCGCGGCGTCGTACACCGCGATCTGAAGCCCGACAACATCATGATCGGCAGCTACGGCGAGGTCATGGTCATGGACTGGGGCATCGCCCGGCTCATGGGCACCACCGAGGAGGCCAACGCCACCGCGATCGGCACCGACGCGTCCTCGACGGGCACCCAGCTCGGCACCGCGATCGGCACGCCACCGTACATGTCGCCTGAGCAGGCGCAGGGCCGCAACGCCGATCTTGACGGGGCGAGCGATCAGTACTCGCTGGGCCTCATCTTGTTCGAGCTCGTGGCGCTGCGGCGCGCCGTGAGCGGCGGCGGGGTCGCCGAGGTGATCACCCGGGCCGCGGACGGCGACAAGAACCCTTTCGAGCACAAGTACGGCGACAAGATCCCACGCGAGATCCAGGCCATCGTCGCAAAGGCGACCTCGTTCGAGACGCGTGACCGCTACCCGAACGTGGACGCGCTCGCGACGGACGTGCGCCGCTACATGCGCGACGAAGCCACCGTCGCCGCGCCCGACCGCGGCCTGCAGCGAGCGTCCCGCTGGGTCGGCCACCACCGACAAGCCACGATGGCCGCGTTCTTCGCGATGGCGACGGTGTTCGCCACCGCCGTCGGCGGCACGGTCGCAGTCGGTATCGGAGCCCTGGTGCTCGACAACTGGCTCGCCAACAAGCGGGAAGACAAGCTCGCGTTCGTCGTCACCGCCGCGAACGGCCAGGCGCACACCATCGACGCCGTGCTCCAGCGATTCGGCGGCATGTTGTCGTCGCTCGCCGGCGCCTCGGAGTTCACCCTCCAAGACACCGTCGTCGAGCCGCAGACCGTGTACGCCGCGGCGGACTTCTTCGATCCCACGAAGGCGCCGCCCGACCTGCGCGAGTCCAAGGTGTACGAGATCAAGGTCTCCACCGCGTTCCCGGACAACGCCCTCGCGCCGAACGTGGATTCAGCCGCTGTCGCTACACAAATGCAGCAGCTCGCGCTGCTCACGCCCATGATGCAGCGGCTGATGGTCCGGTCGGCGTCCGAAGACTCGATCGATCTCGACGCTGAGGGCCGCCGGAAGCTCATCCTCGACACCGGCACCCCGATGGTGTGGAACTATGTCGCCACGGACGCGGGTCTGATGGTCGGCTACCCCGGCACCGGCGAATACCCCGAGATGTACGATCCCCGCTCGATGGAATGGTACAAGCGCACGCGCAACGCGCGCGGGCTCGTTTGGGACGCGAACGACGACGAGAGCGGCCAGGGAATGCTCGTCACCGTCTCGTCCGCGTTGTACGACCGCGCGGGCACGTTCATGGGTGTCGCCGCTCTGGACATCACCGCCGCCTACGTCGCCGAAAACCTCCTCCAGCCGAAAGACCTGCCCGGCGTGAACGTTGCACTCGTAGACGAGGCGGGCCTCGTCATCGCGGGGACGGACGTGCCGATCGACACCAAGAAGAAGCCTGCCTACCGACACCAGGAGGCAGTGCAAGCCGTGAAGCGCGGCGAAAAGAGCGGCAAGATGGAGGTCGGCGGCGACCTCATCGTCTGGTCGCAGCTCGAGGTCGTGCCCTGGACGTACATCGTCTCAGGGCCCACGAACGAGCTCCTGAGCGTGTGGTGATCCACCTGCTCCTGGCGGCAGCGCTGGCGGCAGCGCCCACGATCGCCGTGCTCGACCTCGACAACCACACGGGCGACCCCGCGCTGGACTCCGCCGGTCCGGGCGTAGCGCAGATCCTGGTGTCGAAGTTCGCGCGCGTCGACGAGGTCGTCGTCGTCGAGCGCGATCGCATCGCCGATGTGATGGACGAGCTCAAGCTGCAGCGCACCAAGTTGATCGACGACAAGAGCGCCGTCGCCGTCGGAAAGCTGCTCGGCGCACGGTACCTGGTCACCGGCCAGCTATTCTCGGTCAAGCTGCCGAACCTCGTCGTCAGCCTGCGCATTATCGACGTAGAGACCGGCCAGGTGATCGTCGCAAAAGACATCACGGGTGCAATCGGCGCCGACGGGAGCGAGTTCTTCGTCCTGATCGACGAGGTGGGGTTCGAGGTGCTCGAGGGCCTCCAGATTCACCTCGACCCCGGAGATCGCATCGAATTCGGGCAGATCGACGTGCACCGGCTCGACACCGTGGCGACGTTCGGCAAGGCGCTCAAGGCCCTGGACGCCGGTGACCGCGACGTCGCGCAGCAGCTGCTGTCGCAGGCCCTCGCCCTCGAACCCGGCTTTCACATCGCGGAAGACGAGCTCGACAAGATCGCTGCAGCGATCGTCACGAAGAGGGCCGTCATCGCCAACGAAGCCGTCACGCGCGCCCACGCCAGCTGGGACAAGCTCCGGACCGAGGCCATCGCGAACACCGCAAATCCGACGCCCACGCTCGACGGCGCAGCCTGGATGGCCCTTCGCGGCCGCCTGTTCCTGCTCGACGGCCAACTCGTCGAAAACGTCGCGTGGGAAGAGCAGCGCGCCGCCTGGACGCGCGAGCACTGGGACGCGATCGTCGAGAGCGCCCGCAACGGCACCAGCGCTGTCTACATCGAGTCGAAGTTCGAAGATCGCCTGTACGAGCTCCTGCGCGACCGCAGCATGGAGTCGCATCGGTACGGGCCGTTCGCGAACCTCTCCGTGATTCCCTCCACCATCCGCATGGACACGGCCGCGGTCCTCGTCATCCTCGGCCGCAACGCTGAGGCAGCCGGCGTCCTCGTGAGCGCCTACCAGGACCCGGGGCCGCTCGAGAGACCCAACGACAAGCCTTCGGACCCGCTCCGACGCGCCGAAGACCTCGGTCTCGCCGATCTTCAGGTCGTGATTCTGCGGCAACAGGTCCGTCAGGCCGAGCTCGAAGGCGACGCCCGCGACGCATCCCAGCGGCTCGGGGATCTCGAAGACGCCGTCGAAGACGCGAAACAGGCGCGCGAAGCCAAGAAGGAGTGCGACGTTACCATCGCCCGGGTCGCCCGCGAGCCCGCGTCCATGGACCTGCTCTGGCCCGAGGTGAAGTGCGCCCGAGCCGCCGCACATACGCCCAAGATGGCCCTCTCTGGCTACCAGGCGTTCAGCAGCCGCGTCGCGAAGGGCTATTACGACAGCGTTCGCAGCGAGTCCCGGTTCACCGACCTCGCCGAGCAGTGGTACGACACGATGATGGGCTCGGTGTGGGACAAGTCGTGGTACGCCGACCAGCGCGTCGCGACGCTGCTCGCGCTCCACGACCAGCTTCCAACAACGGACCCCGAGGTCATCGAGCGGCGCGAGGCCACGATCCGCTCGGACGTGACGGGCTGGTACCCGAAATGATCACGCTCCTCACCAGCCTCGCTCTCGCCGGCAAGGGTCCTCCCTGGCCCACCGACGACGCCACAGCCGTCGAGGTGTGGGTGGGACCCGACGGCGTTCCGTCCGACGTGTACACGACCGACGACGGCTGCCGCGTCAAACCGCTTCAGGAGCCGATCGCCCAGGGCGTTCGAGGCTCGGCCCACCTCGTGTACGCCGACAAGTGCGGCGAGACGTGGCTCCTCGTGCGCTACCGCGACGGCGGAAACAGCCTCGCCTCCACGCTGCGAATCGACCAGGTCACCCGCGAACCCGGAAAAAACGCGTGGGACAACAAGCCTGCGCTGCGCACCACCACCGTGGGCATGGACAGCAAGCCGGTCCTCGCCACCCCGCTCGACGACCCGCACTGGACGTGGCCCCGCCCGCTCGCGTACGGCGAGACCGTCGAGGTGCTCGACGAAGCTGCCCACGTCGTCCGCGACGTGAACGGCCATGAGCTCGTCGTGCCCGCGTACATCTTCCCCATCGTCGACAGGCCCGATCGCTTCCCCGGTCGCCCCCTCGAAGAGCGCGCACCGCGGCTGCGGTTCGTCGCGGGCAAGGCCACAGCCGAAAAGGTGGCGCCCATCACCCGCGCACCCGCGGCCAAGGACCTCGCCACCAACGCCGACGCCTGGAAGGGCCGTCCGTACTGGCTGGACGTCGAGCCGCAATGGCTCACGGCGGACCGCAGATTTTCCGCCGACTGGCTCGACCCCACAGGGCAGACGCTCGACCACACCTGCGCCGAGGTCCCCCGGTGGGACGCGCCCACGCCGTGTGGCCGCTACTGGCTCGACTACACCGCGTTCGGCGCGTGGTGGCCAACGCACGACGTCGACGTGATCGGCATCGCCGACGGGACGATCGATCGAAACGGCGAAAAGCTGCCTGTCCTGCGGCTCGTCGTGAAGAATCCATGGGACTCCCAGATCGGCGTCAGCCCGACGTGGGACGGCGTGGACCCGGGCGCGGTACAATGACTACGCTCGCGTGCCGCTCGCTGCGCGCCGGAGGCTTGCAATCCACGCCATGATCCCCAACCGACCGCTCATCCTCGGACACCGCGGCGCGCCCTTCCGCGCGGTGGAAAACACCGTCGAGGCCTTCGTTGCGGCCATCGATGAGGGCGCGGACGGCGTCGAACTCGACGTGCACCTCACCCGGGACGGCGTGTTGGCTCTGCACCACGACACCGTCGTGAACGGACGCCCCGCCTGGACGCGGTCGTTCGCCGAGCTTCAACAGGACGTCGGACACAAGCTGTCCACGCTCGACGAGGTGTTCGCCAGGCTGCCCTCCACCGCCACGATCTTCGTCGAGATCAAACGCCAGGGGTCTGTACTCGAGGCCGTCCTGCCCGACCGGATCGTCGACCTCGTGCGCCAACGCCCGGGCTTCGCCGGGAACCCGTCGCGGACCATCGTCGGCTCGTTCGACCCCGTCCTCGTCCGACTGTTCCATCACGTCGCTCCCGAGCTGTTCCTTGGACTCATCCTCGAACGCCGCGGCCTCCCCTCGCCGGACGGGTTCGAGGCTGCTACGATGCCTTGGCTGGGCTGCTTGTCGATGGACGTCGACCTCCTTGACGGCCCGACCTGTGAACGCGCAGCAGCGGCCGGCCTGCTCACCCTCACGTGGAGCGTCGACGGCGAAGGTCCCCTGCGACGCTGCTTCGATCGCTTTCCGCGCCTGCACGGCGTGATCACCAAGCGACCCGCACAAGCGGTTTCGGTGCGCAAATGAACTCGATTCCGGACGAAACGCCTCACGAGAAGCATGAACGCCACCTCGGGCGGACGGCATTCGGCGGCCTGCTCGTGCTGGTCCTGGCCGTGCTGACGCTGCTGATCGCGCGCGCGATCGTGCGCGACCCGACGCGGCGCCAGGCCGCGTTGAACGGCATCGGCAGCGCGTGGGGCGGCGTCGAGGGCGTCACCACGCGCGCGACCGTGCGGCTGCGGCAGCGCAGGATTCGCCAGGAGGCCGTCGTTCGCGTAAACGCCGGCGGGACCTGGTCGCGCAACGACGACGTCGCGTTCCGCGCCGTCCGGCGGCGCATCGCACCGGTTCCGACGGCGTTCTACGCCCACGGAGCGTTCATGGGGGCCGCGCCCGCGATGCTCGCCGACCGGCGCTGGCGGCGGATCCTCGCGTTCCTCATGCCCGACGTCTACAGCGACGTGCGCTCCTCTCTGGCGGCGCGAAGCTCGCGCCTTGCGTCGCTGATCCCGATGTTCGAAAACAACCCGGTCATGTGCGCGTTCGGCCTGTCGCGCATGGGCAAGGCCGCCCCGGCCGCGATCGAATGGGATGTGTACGTCGACTCGGAGCGCGTCGCGCGCTGGGCAGCCACCGCGGACGCCACCGAACGGCAGCGCCTCCAAGAGGACTTCGTCGACACGCTCGTCATCGCCCACGCGACCGCGACCGACACGATGCAGGAGCAGATCGGAATCTGCCAGTGGTCCGACGTGCGCGCCACCCCGAAGAGCCGCCTCGGAGGCGTACCCCCGGCCGCCTGGCTCGATCTCCTCACGCGCGCGATCCGGCTCTCCCAGGCAGACGACCTCGACGGCGCGATCGCGACGATGGAGAAGGAGCCCCGCAGCGACAGCGACGAGGAGTGCCTGAAGCACACGTTCGCGAAGCCCCTGCCCGCGCGCGAGGCCGTCGCCCTCGTGCGCGCGCTCACCGGGCACAAGCACCTCGGGCTCATGCTCGAGATCAAGTCGTTCAAGTCGACGCCCGCCATGATCGCGGCCCTCGTCGCCGAGCTCAATCGGCGCGGCGTGCACATCGCCGGGGTCGGCTCGTTCCACGCCGAGGAGATCCGCGGCCTTTCAAAGGTCGGGCAGACGATCGATGGCGAGGAGCTGCCGGGACCTCGCGAGGTCGTGTTCTTCCACTACGCCGGCGATTTTCAGCAGGCCTGCGACGCAGACCGCGTCCCGCACGGGGTCTGCGCGCTGTTCAACGGCGCCTCCCTGCTGGACGTCGAGGTCATCCACGGCCAGCGCGAGTACACGGTCAAGGAGTCCGTCGTCGACGAGCTCGTCGCGTACCGTACGAGCCGCAACCTGCAGCTCGGCGTTTACGTGCAGGAAGACGACACCGACGCCCGAGCCGCCGATCTCCTCGGAGACCTCGTCCGCCGGCGCCCCGACGTGTTCGACCTCGGCTTTGCCTGGGGCGGCCTGTCCGACGAGGTCGCGCTCGCCGAAGGTTCCGGCGACCACCGCGGCTTTGGCGGGCAACGCTACCTCGAGCGCTTCGGCTATGCGAAGCACTGGACAGCCCGCCCGCGGGTCGTGGACGCAGCGAAGTGACGTCGCCGCAACCGTGAAGGCTAGCCCTTGACGGCCGCCACGAGCGCTTCCACCGACTTCTTCGCGTCGCCGAACAGCATCCGCGTATTATCCAAGAAGAACAACGGATTTTCGACGCCCGCGTAACCGGCGGCCATGCCACGCTTGCTGACGACCACGCGCTTGGCCTTCCAGACCTCGAGCACCGGCATGCCGTAGATCGGGCTCGACGGGTCATCGAGCGCGCCGGGGTTCACGATGTCGTTCGCGCCGATCACCAGGACCACGTCGGTGTTCGGGAAGTCGGCGTTCACGTGCTCCATCTCGAGCACGATGTCGTACGGCACGCCCGCCTCGGCGAGCAACACGTTCATGTGGCCTGGCAAGCGCCCGGCGACGGGGTGAATCGCGAACCGGACCTTGCAGCCTCGGGCTTTGAGCACCTTGCAGAGGTCGTGCACGGAGTTCTGCGCGCGGGCGACGGCCATGCCGTACCCAGGCACCACGACGACGCTCTTTGCTGCGCGAAGCTCCTCCGCGAGCTCCAGCGGCTTGATCTCGATGACGTCGCCCTGGGGCACCGCCTCGCCAGCGGGCTTCGCCGAGCTGTCGGTCCCGAAGCCGCCGAACACGACGTTCCAGATCGACCGGTTCATGGCGCGGCACATGATCGTGGAGAGGATGGCGCCAGACGACCCCACGAGGGCGCCCGTCACGATCAACAGGTCGTTTCCGAGCACAAAGCCCGACGCCGCCGCGGCCCACCCGGAGTAGCTGTTGAGCAGCGACACGACGACGGGCATGTCGGCGCCGCCGATCGCCAGGACGAGGTGCACGCCGAGCGCGCACGAGAGCACGGTGATCCCGAGCAACCAGACGATCCCCGTGGCGCCGTCCGCCTGCATCAGCGGCACCATCAACGCGAGGCACGAGACCGCGGTGACGAGGTTCAAAATATGGCGACCGGGCAGGAGCAGGGGCGAGCCGGAGAGGCGACCGGAAAGCTTTGCCCAGGCGACGATCGAGCCCGTCAGCGTGATCGCGCCGACGGCGACGCCGATCCCGATCTCGACCAGGTACACGAGGTGCGCTGCACCTTCGAGCTTCTCGGTGTGGTGCGGGTGCAGGTACGAGGAGATGCCGACAAGCACGGCGGCGAGGCCGACGAAGCTGTGAAGGATCGCTACCAGCTCGGGCATTCCCGTCATCTCGACGCGACGCGCGAGGGTGGCGCCGACCAGCGCGCCAACGCCGACCGCCGCGACCAGGATCGCGAGTCCCGCCGTCTTCGCGCTGAGGTCGTCGCCCGCCCAGGCGATCGCGGTCACGACGACGGCGATGACCATGCCGATGATGCCGAACAGGTTCCCCTGCCGCGCCGTGGTCTGCTGCGAAAGCCCGCCGAGCGAGCGAATGAACAGGACGCCGGCTGAGAGGTAGGCCACCGTCAAAAGGCCTGGGGAAATCAAGACTCACCCCGATGGAACATCGCCAGCATTCGTTGCGTCACCAGGAACCCACCCGCGATGTTGATGGTTGCGACGAGCACCGCGACCGCGCCGAGCACCGTCGCCGCGTCCATTCCCCCGCCGATCTGCAACATGCCGCCGACGACGATGATGCCGGAGATGGCGTTGGTCACGCTCATGAGCGGGGTGTGCAGCGCGGGAGTGACGCTCCACACGACCTGCCAGCCGATGAAGCAGGCGAGCACAAACACCGTGAAGTGCTGGAGGAAATCGGTCGGCGCGAACCGACCCAGGGCGAACAACACGGCGATGAGCACCAACCCGAACACGGTCTGGCCCCAGGCTGCCCGCGTGGGCACCATGATGTGCTGTTGCGCCGGCACCAGATCCTCCGGCGGAGGCGTGGCCTTCTTAGCCACAGGGGCGGGCTTGGCGACCGGCGCGGGCGCCGGCGCGGGCTCCTTCTTCGGCGGTGGCGGGAGGATTTCGCCCTTCTCCACAAGGAGAGCCGGCCGGATGACATCGTTCGCGTGATCGACGACAAACTTCTTGCCGCCGCCCATCTCCGCGAGGAGATTCACAAGGTTCTGCGCAAAGAACTTGCTCGCGTGCCCCGCCATGCGCGACACGAGGTCCGTGTAGCCGACGATCTTCACGCCGTTGTGCACGTTGACCTCGTCCGGCACACACATCTCGCAGTTTCCGCCCTGCTCGGCCGCGAGGTCGATGATCACGCTGCCGGTCCGCATCGCCTCGACGATGTCGCGGGCGAGGAGGATCGGGGCTTTCGCGCCAGGCACGAGCGCCGTCGTGATGATGACGTCAACTTCGGCGGCCTGGGCCCGAAACAGCGCCATCTCGGCGGCGATGAACTCGGGCGACATCACCTTCGCGTAGCCGCCCTGGCCTTCGCCGGACTCCTTGAAGTCCACCTCGAGGAAGGTGGCCCCCAGGCTCTCCACCTGCTCGCGGGCAGCGGCGCGCGTATCGAACGCGCGTACCTCCGCGCCCAGGGCTCGGGCGGCCGCGACCGCTGCGAGACCGGCGACGCCGCAGCCGATCACCATCACCTTGCCGGGTCGAGACGAGCCCGCCGCCGTGACGAGCGCGCCGAGCGGCCCTGGCAACGCCGCTGCGGCCTCGATGATCGCGCGGTAGCCCGCGAGGTTCGCCATGGACGACAACACGTCCATCTTTTGTGCACGCGTGACGCGTGGAATGCGCTCCAGCGCGAGCGCGCCGGCCTTTCTCGCGGCGATGGATTCCAACACGCCGGGGTTGCGCTCGGGCTGCAACAGGCTGATCAGCAGAGACCCTTCGGCGAGGAGCGCGGCCTCACTCGCTGCCGGCGGCCTCACCTTGATCACGACGTCTGCGCCCCAGGCGACGTCAGCGCCGTCGATCACAGCCCCAACGGCTTCGTACGCCTGGTCGGTAAAGCCGGCGAGCGAGCCCGCTCCACGCTCCACCACCACGTCGAATCCCATTTCCCGCAGCTTGCCCACCGACTCGGGCACCGCTGCGACGCGACGCTCGTATTTTGCGGTCTCCCGCGGCACGCCGATCCGGATGGTCCACCTCCTAGGCACCGGCAGGTATCGCAGAGCCGCCGCCATGGCACCTACGGCCGCAACGAAGGGGTTGTTCAGGTCTGCCCGCCACCATGGGCCAATTCTCTGAGTGTTGTGAACCGTTTGCGGCAGGGCGCGGTCATTTGCCAGTAGGCGCGCGGCCGTTCATGCTTAAACTAGGCGAGCCACCGAACCGGAACGGGAGGGGCGATGAGCCGCAGAGAGGAAGCCCGGCCATTTTTTGATGAAGGGTCCGCGCTCCGTGAGAGCGGATCCCTCGACGAGGCCGTGCGCGCCTACCAGAAGGCGATCTCGATCGACCCTACGTGGCCCGACGCCTGGGAGCGCCTCGCGGCCTGCCACGATCGCGCCGAGCGTCATACCGCGGCGGCCGATGCGTGGCGGGAAGCGCTGCGACTGGATGGAACACTCCACGAGCCGAAGGTCGGGCTCGCGGATTCGCTTCGCAAGGCACACTGCGGGCTCGCCGCCCTGGAGGCCTACGATCAAGCCCTCGCGTCGCGGGCCGACGATCCCCGAGCCATCGCCGGGCGGGGCGACACGCTGCTCCTCCTCGGCCAGGCAACCTCCGCGCTGCCGTGGTTCGAACGCGCCCTGAAACAGCAGGGCGACCTCGTGTTCGCGATCCGCGGAAAGGCCGCCGCCCTGAACGCGCTCCATCGCTACAAGGACGCACTTCCGCTGTGGGACGAGGTGCTCGCGCTCCAGGCGCACTCGCGGTCGGCCCAGGTCGGACGCGCTCAAGCCGAGCACGGGCAACGCACGGAAGACCCGAGCCCCGCGCCGCCCCAGCCGAGCCTCCCCACGGGGACGGCCGAGCGCGCGACGCGCGAGCGGGACTGGGGGGTGGCGCTCAGCCGCGAGGGGCGGTTCGAAGAAGGAATCGCCGCGCTACGCGACGCCCTCGCGAAGGTTCCAAACGCGCTCGAATGGCACGAGGAGCTCGCCCAGGCGCAGTCGGACGCGGGCCGGCACGCAGACGCGGCGCTCGCGTGGGAGCGCATCGTGTCCGTCGATCCCGCCCGTGTGGCGGCCCACGTCGCGCTTGGAGCCGCGCGTCGACGCGGCGGCAACACGGACGGCGCGCTGCGCTCGTTTGACGCGGCGTTGGCCCTCGAACCGAACTCGGCCCACGCCCTGCTCGGAAAGTGCGAGCTCCTGCTCGAGCTCGGTCGGCCCGAGGAGGCGCTCGCCCTCGCCGAGGCCGCCGTCGCAGCGGCTCCCGACGCGGCCGGTCCAGCGCTCGCACGAACGGCCGCGCTCGTGGCGCTCGGCCGCGATCCGCAGCTCCCCGCAGTCACCGACCCGACGCAGCTCGCGCTGATCCCGCGGGGGCCCGACGCTCTGCCCGTCCTTACCCGCACCGGCGCGCTCGAGGACTCCGACGCGCGCCGAAGCGCTCGCAGGCTCGTCGAAGAGGGTCGCAACCTCCTCCAGGCGTCCAAGTACCGCGACGCTGCCGAGGCGTTCGCGCGGGCTGCAGCCGCAGACCCGGACTGGGCAATGCCGCACTTCCTGCTCGGCCTCGCGTACGAAGGGAGCCGTCAATACGCGCGCGCGGTGCGATCGTTCGACGACGCGCTCCAGCGCGACCCGATGCACCTGGACGCCGCCTGTCGAAAGGCCGACGCCCTCCGACGCAAACACGACTATTACGAGGCGCTTCAAGCCTACGACGCCGTGTTGTGGACGCATCCGGAGGAGCTCCGCGCGCTGCTCGGTCGCGCCGAGACGTTGCGTCTGCTCGGAAAGTTCGGGGACGCCGTGCGCTGGTACGATCGCGCGCTGCAGGTGCGTTCCGATCACCTGCCGGCGCTGGTCGGCAAGGCCGCGGCCCTGACCGCGCTGCGGCGGTTCGAGGAGGCCCGCGCGCTGTGGTCGCGGGCGTTGGAGCTCGATCCCCACGCGACGTACGCGCGGCGCGGCCTCGCGCACACGGAATCTGCCCTCCGGCCTGACGCGCCGGCCTCCAACGACAGCGTGTTCCGCGGCGAGATCCCCGACGAGGGCGACCGCCGGAACGTGTCGCGCGCCCCCACGGCCATCCGTCCACCGCCCGCGGAGCCCGGTTCCCCGCCGACCGTCGGCGACGCGAGCGCGAATTCGGACCGGCCGCAACCCGAAAACTCCGGACTGCCTTCGGCTCCACTCGACGGCACCCAGCTCGCGCGCGACGAGTTCGATCGCGGGCGGTCGTTCCACAAGGACCGGGACTATGTCGGCGCCGCAGCCTCGTTCCAACGCGCGCTCCAGCTCGATCCGTCCCTCTCCGAGGCCGCCTTCCGGCTCGGACTGACGCACGAAGACGATCGGCAGTTCCGAAAGGCGATCGAGGCCTATGAGAAGTGCCTCGAGATCAAGCCCGATCACGTGCAGGCGGCCTGCAACATCGGCGAGGCCCAGCGAAAGAACGAGCGCTACAAGGACGCGCTGAAGGCCTACGACCGCGCGCTTCGAATCAAGTCGGACTACCTCTACGCGCTCGCCGGACGGGGCGAGTCCATGCGGATGCTCGGCGACTACGAAGGCTCGCTCGCGTGGTTCGATCGCGCGCTGGCGGTCGGTCCGCGCCACGCCTTCGCGATTCAGGGCAAGGCGGCCGCGCTGAACGCGCTTCGTCGCTTCAAGGAAGCGCATCCGTTGTGGGAGAAGGCGCTCGAGATCGATGTCCGCAGCCAGTTCGCGCTCGACGGAAAAGCCTACTGCGAGTCCCAGCTCAAGAGCGCGAAACTCGACGAGAAGGAGGGTGCCGAGGAGCCCGAGACCGAGAGCACCACGCCCACGCTCGACGAACAGGGTCGGGACCTCACCGCGCTCGCCCGCGCTGGAAAGCTCAACCGGGTCATCGGTCGCGCCTCCGAGATCCGCTCAGTGATGAAGACGCTTGTGCGCCGCCAGAAGGCCAACCCGCTGCTGCTCGGCGACCCCGGCGTCGGAAAGACCGCCGTGGTGGAAGGGGTCGCGCACCTCCTCGCGTCCGACAAGGCCCCCGAGCGCCTGAAGGGCGTACGAATCATCGAGCTGTCGATGGGCAGCCTCGTCGCCGGAACGAAGTACCGCGGCACGTTCGAGGAGCGCCTGAAGGCCATCATCAAGGAGGCCAAGGCGAACCCCGGGATCATCCTGTTCATCGACGAGATCCACACCCTGGTCGGCGCGGGCCGCACCGAGGGCGGCTCGCTCGACGCGGCGAACATCCTCAAGCCCGCCCTGGCTCGCGGCGAGATCAACGTGATCGGCGCCACGACGATGGCCGAATACCGCAAGCACTTCGAGTCGGACTCCGCGTTGGAACGCCGGTTTCAGCCGATCAATATCGAAGAGCCCGGCATCGAAGACACCATCGAGCTGCTCCGCGAAGTGCAGAGCCTGTACGCCGAGCATCACAAGGTCACGATCGAAGACGAGGCCCTGGCGACGTGCGCGAAGCTGTCGGTGCGCTTCATGCCCGACCGCCGGTTGCCCGACAAGGCGCTCGATCTGCTCGACGAAGCCTGCGCCGAGGCGAGCCTGTCCGGAAGCGGCCGCGTCGACGTCGACACCGTCGCGATGGTGCTTTCCGAGCGCACGAACATCGCCGTCGGCAAGCTCACCTCCAAGGAGCGCGAGCGAATCTCCCACACCGAGGACTCCCTCGGAGAGCGCGTCATCGGCCAGGACGAGGCGATCGGCCAGGTCGCGAACATCGTGCGACTGTCGCGTGCAGGCCTGCGTGACAGCAAGAAGCCGCGCGGCGTATTCCTGTTCGCAGGTGGTTCCGGCGTCGGCAAGACCGAGCTCGCCAAGTCGCTCGCCGACTTCTTGTTCCCCGAGGGGAACGCGTTGATCAAGATCGACATGAGCGAGTTCTCGGAAAAATTCACGTCGAGCCGGCTGCTCGGCGCGCCTCCTGGCTACGCCGGACACGGCGACGAAGGGCAACTCACAGGCCCGCTGCGCCGTCGGCCGTATGCCGTCGTCCTGTTGGACGAGTTCGAGAAGTGCCACCCCGACGTACAAACGATGTTCCTGTCGCTGTTCGACGAAGGCGTCGTCACGGACTCGGAAGGGCGTCGGGTCGAAGCGAAGGAGGCCTACTTCGTCATCACCACCAACGCCGGGTCCGAGCTGTTGAAGCAGACGCGCGTGGGCTTCGGGGGCGGTTCCACCGACGAGATCCGCGCAGAGGTGCTCGATCGCATCCGCAAGCAGTTCAGGCCGGAGCTGCTCAATCGCGTGGACGACATCGTGTGGTTCCGCCCGCTCGACTCGAACGACCTGCTTCGAATCGCGCGCCTGAACCTCCACAGGCTCGCCGAACGCGCCGCCGCCGAAGGGGTGCACCTCTCGTGGGACGAGTCCGTCGAACGGCTCGTGATCGAGCACAAGCCCGACGCCACGTACGGGGCGCGACCCGTGTTGCGCGCCATCGATGACCTCGTCGCCGAGCCGCTCGGGCAGCTCCTGCTCCGCGAGGACGCCCCGGGGGATCGCTCCTACCGCGCCATCGTCGACCTCGGTGCGGTGCGGTTCGAACGCCAGAACCCGAACCAGGAACGCCCGGATCCGACGGAAGAGGCTGCGCGCGTTTGAACCCGTTCGAAGCACCTGACACGGCAACCACGGAACCCACGCGGCCAGGCGTGGACGTACACGTCACTGTGGTGTCCGGCGGCCTGCTCGCCGTGGGCGTCGTCCTCGCAGGGCTCGGCCTGCTCCTCGCCGGCGGCGGCGTCCTTCTTGGCGCCGTCGTCCTGTTCGGCCCTGGTCTTCCGCAGAACCCCGACGACCCGCCGCAGATCGTGATGCCGATCGTCGCGTTCGGGGAGAGCCTGTTCTTCTTCATCCCCGCCGCCGCCTACCTCGCCGCGGCGTACGGCCTGTTCGCGCGAAAGACGTGGGGCTGGGTGCTCGCGATGTTGGGGTTCTCCCTGACGTTCGCAGGTTGTTGCGCGCCATTCGGAATCTACGGCTTCTACGCCCTCCTTCGCGAGGAGCCACGCCGGGCCTTCGGGCTGCTGTAGGGGAGCCGCACCAAAAGCGGAGCATCGACGACGGCGCTCCTTCGGGTAAGATCTCGCCGTTCTGAGGAGACCGATGCGGATCGCCCTGGCCCTTTCGCTGGTTCTAGGCTCGACCAACGCCCACGCTGGTGGCCCGACGGCCGGCGTGTACGTCGGACATTACTGGGTGGGGCCGGACGACCCGATCAACGGTGACTTCACGGTCGTCCCGCGCGTTGGCTACCGTCCGATCCCCCTGCTGTCGCTCGAAGCCGAGATCGGCTTCCTGCAAGGCACCACCCGCATCAACCACTACGTGTACGACGCGATCAACCCCCGCCTCGATGCCCTGTTGTTCATCCCCGGCGACTTCGGCAAAGCCGAGCCGTTCATCGCCGCCGGGCCCGGAATGTTTCGTCGCTACGTGCATCGCACCACGACCGGCGAGTCCGCCAGCCACTGCCCCGAGGGCGCCGAAGTCCCGACCCCGGACTGCGGCAACTACAAGAACCCCGACACCGACTTCCTGTTCAACGTCGGTCCCGGCGTCAATTACCGCCTCGGCGACCTCGTCTACCTGCGATCGGACTTCCGGTTTGTCGCCACCGCAGGCACCGAGCCGCTCGGAACGCGCCCCGATCGCTTCACCGCGTGGGAATTCACGGTCGGCGTCGGATTCGGCGCTGGGCCCGCGCCCAAGGACACCGACGGTGACGGCCTCGTCGACAAGGTCGACGAGTGCATCGACGATCCCGAAGACTTCGACGAGTACGAAGACGACGACGGGTGTCCCGAGAAGGACAACGACAAAGATGGCATCCTCGACGCGAAGGACAAGTGCCCGAACGACCCTGAAGACCGTGACGGCTTCGCCGACAAAGACGGCTGCCCGGAGGACGACAACGACCGCGACACCGTGCTCGACGTGAAGGACGACTGCCCCAACGACTACGGCGACCCGGCGAACAACGGCTGCCCGTGGCCGCCCGAAGCCGACGTCTCCGACCGCGATGGTGACGGCGTACCCGACGACGAAGACGCGTGTCCCGACGAGTTCGGGTCAGCGGCGACCCACGGCTGCCCTGATCGCGACGGCGATCGCGTGCCTGACAGCCGGGACGACTGCCCCGACACGCCAGGCGACCCTCGCGCCGATCCCGAAACGAGCAACGGCTGCCCGTCGCGCGTCGTGGTCACCCGAGAGAAGATCGTCATCCTCGAGAAGGTGTTCTTCGAGTTCAACAAGGCCGTGATCAAGAAGGAGTCGTACTCGCTCCTCGACGAAGTCGGCCTCGTCATCCTCGATCACCCCGAGATCAAGTCCATCGAGGTCGCGGGGCACACGGACTCCGACGGCAACGACGCGTACAACCTGAAGCTCTCGCAGGCGCGCGCCGAGTCGGTGCGCAACTACCTGGAGGCGGCGGGCGTGGCGGGCGATCGGCTGGAGGCCCGAGGCTACGGCGAGACCGTCCCCATCGACACGAACGGGACCGAGACGGGCAAGGCCAACAACCGCCGCGTCGAGTTCGTCATCCTCGGGCGCGACTAACCGGCCTTCGCGAGCCGTGATTCGCCGTCGTGCTCCCAACACGCCTGCCGACGCGCCGCGAGCCAGCGCGCGATCGGCGCGTAGACGGCCGCGTCCGCGTCCTTGCCAAACAGCGCGTCGAGGTGCCCGAACCCCTCTGGCAACGGCAGCGAGGCAACCTCCCCGCCCCACTGCCCGACCAACGCCAGCGCCGCGTCCTCCGAACACAGCGCGTCGCCGGCCGAATACGCGACGAGCAGCGGCGCGCGCGCGTCCCGCGTCGCGGCGACGTAGTCGAACAGGCCGCTGCCATCCACGATCGACCCGTGGTCGTACCAGGCGGCGATCTGCCGGAGCAGCTCGACGCGCACACCGTCGGCCTCGTGCCACAACACGCCGCGCACCCGATCGCGCCCCTCGACCCATGGCGCCAACGCTGGTCCGAAGCGGTCGGAAGGCAGTCGCCACGCACCAGGGACGTGCGACAACACGCGCGCAAGACGCAACACCGCGCTTTCGGGGCCCTCGAAGCGAACCGGCGCGCACATCGCGACCACGCCCGCGAGGCCCTCCGCGCACACGCGCCCGGCGTGGGCGATGGCGACCTGACCGCCGAACCCGTGGCCGATCAAGAACACGCGCCGGTAGGCCGAATGCGCGCGCGCGACGTCGAGGGCCGCCGGCAGGTCCCGCTCGACGATGTCGTCGAAGCTCACTCCGGTGCGCACGGCGGGTGCGATCGCCTCCGAGTCACCGCGCCAGGTGGGAAGGTAGACCGCGAAGCCCGCCGCCGAGAGGCGGGAGACCAGCGTAGCGCCAGCGCCGTAGCGGTACGCGTCCGGTGACAGGCCGAGGGCGTGCGCGAGCACGACGGGCTCGCCCGTTCCTCCGGCGGCGGGCGGCACGAACAGCACGGAGGCGCGCCAGCCATCGGACGCTTCGTAGGGGAGGTGCACCGCGGGGACCGGAGGAGCGCTCTCGATCCATCGCTCGCGGGCGGCAGGATTGCGGACGCGCCACACAAGTTGGGCGGTGATCTCGACGGCGCGTTCAAGAATTTGCGCCGCCGAGGCTCGGGCGGGTGGTCTAGATTCGGTGCGTTTTATTGATGGGAGGAGCGGACTCATCGCGGGGGGGGGTGCGAGGGGAGCGCTAGGCGGGGGGAGGAGTAGAGGAACGCATCGAGTCTGTCGAGGGGGGACCGCCCGAGCCTTCTGGCGGCTGATCGAATGATGACATGGATCGGGCATGCGTGCATAGCCTAATCCACTTTTTTTTGTGTCTTTCATGTGACGGACGAAGTCTAAACTTGACGCGTCAACACTGATCCGCCGTGTTTATTGGCCCGTCAAGCTTTGGATCCTCGCGCGATCAAAAGCTGGATCGACCGCCGCAATCGCGCGACCTCGTCGCGGTAGAATTCGTCGGAAGCGTCGGCTCGACGCGCCTGGGACTTCCGCAGCGCGAGCGCGGTCACCGCGCGCACATACTGGTGATGCTCGACGCCCTTCGGCGCGAAGTCCCGCCGCCGCCGCTTCCACCACGACGCGAGTATTCCCGGGTGGTCAGCGGGGATCAGCCCGGTGCGCGCCTCTTCCTCGAGCTCGCGCCGGATCGTTCCGCTCTCCTCCCACAGTGCTAACTGGAACACCGCGAACACCGTGATCACCTCGATCGGCAGGAACACGAAGTCCAGCCACGACAGGATCGTGTTCCCTCCCCGCGCCTGATCGAACACGAGGATCCCGTTCCAAAGCCCATGCATCGTCATCGCGATCGGGAACCCGATCGCGAGCGAGAGCACCATCATCGGCCAGCCGCGGAACCGCGCGAAGCCGAGCGAAGCGCCCACCATCGACGTCGCCGTCGCGTGCATGACCGCCGAGTAGATCGTCCGGATCACCACCGTCTCAGCCCACCCAAACGCGTCGCCCGACATTCCGGCCGACGCGAAGTACGTGAAATTCTCGGTCATGCCGAACCCGAGCCCCGCGGCGGCGCCGTACACAAACCCGTCCGTCATGTTGTCGAAGCCGCGGTTCCAGATCACGATCAGCAGGAACATCGCCTTCGCAGGCTCCTCCGCGAGCGGCGCCACGACGACCGCTCCGAGCGCGTCGGCGGTCGCGGGGTCCATGCCGAGCCACAACAGCGGAAATTCGAGCGCTGCCGAGCCCGCGACCGCGAACAACACGCCGCCGATCCCGCCCCACAAGAACGTGAGCACGAACAGCCACACGGGCTCGCGCTGGTAGCGGTCCATCCACCAGACCAGTCCGAGCAGCGTCAGCATCGGAATCACCGAGCACAACGCCGACGGGATCAACAGCAACGGCCCGAGGAGGTTTCCCACGCTCAGGTGCCCAGCGCCTTGCGAAACTTCAGCACCTCGTCCATCCGCGCAAGCACGATCAGCCAGGCGTTCGGGCCGATCACCTGCTCGGGCGGCGGGTTGTAGAACGTCTTTCCAGACGCGTCGCGCACGGCCATCACCAATGCGTCGGCCAGCTTCGCCGCCGCGAGGTCGCCGATCGTCTTGTTCGCGAGCACGCTGCCGGCCGGCACCTGAACCTCTTCGATACGGTACCTTAGCTGCTTGTCGCGCAGCATCTCGTCGAGGAACTGCACCACGGTCGGCCGCACGATCTGCGACGCGATCCGCATTCCTCCGATCAGGGCCGGCAACACCACGTCGTTGGCGCCGGCGCGCTTCAGCTTGGAGGCGGTGGGCACGTCGTCCGCCTTGCTCACGATCCGCAATTTCTCGTTCATCGCGCGCGCCGACAGCACGACGAACAGGTTGTCGCGGTCGTCGTGGAGCGAGGCTACCAGCGCCTTCGCGCGCACCAGACCGGCCTCCTCCAGCGCGCGATCGTCCGCGACTACATCGCCGATCACGTGGATGATCTCGCGCTTGTTGTCCTCTTCGAGCTCTGCGATCCGAGCGGCGTCGCGATCGATCACCACGAACGGCGCTCCAGCCGAGATCAGCTCGCTCACCACATGCCGACCTGTCGCGCCGAGGCCGCAGACGACGATGTGTTCGCTCATGGCGTCGATGGCGCGCTGCATCCGATCCCTCTTGAGCAGGTTCGTCAGATCGCCCTCGACGACGAGGGCGGTGATGACGGACACGAAGTACACCAATGAGCCGGACCCGAACATGATGAGCACGACGGTCCACAGCCGCGCATAGGGGACGATCGCCATGTCGGGCAGCTCGCCGTAGCCCACCGTCGACAGCGTGATCGCCGTCATGTACGCGCTGTCCTGCCACGCCCACCGACCGGCCCCGATGACGTGGTACCCGGCGGTCCCGACCAGCATCACGAGGCCAAGCAGCGACGCCGCCGGCAGCAACCGCGAGATGATTTCCTTGCGAAGGCTGACCCGACCCATGCGGCGCAGCGTACCGCACTCAAGCGTCGGACCAAGCGGTCGAGAACCTGGGAAATCGATTTCCGAAACGGATCCCGTCTGCAAAGCGCGCAGACCCTGCATTTGACGCTGTGCTGGACAATCCTCGCGCCGACCCCGATTCCGCCCCACCCCGGGTCGGGCAACCGAGATCCTTAGGTCCCCGACATGTTCTCGGCGTTCCACCGTTCAGGAGAGCTGGCACGCCGCATGCACTTGCCCAAGACACGGAAGTCGGGATGCCCGATGACCGACCGAAAGTTCACTTTCGGGCGATCTTTGACGTCAAAAACCCCACGGAGGTCGGCCGCGACCCCCTCGCAGTGAGACGCCTCAACGGGAAACCGCTGAGAAACGCATTCGGCGACGGCGCGATGGAACGCGAAATTCCATCACGGCGAAAGGCAACGGCACAACTTCCGCTCCGGACAGACTCTCGAGCGCGTCACCAGCAACGGTGGCAAACCATGGTCGAGCATCGTGAAAAGCGAAGTTCGAATGCAAGCTCAAGAGGGATCAGTCCGACCGTCCCACCATCCAGTTCACGCAGGTCACCCAACCTGCGATGTAGGTGGGACGAGGCTGTCTATCCTTCGCAAGGAGGTGACGACGGCAACCTCGCAGGTGCTCTGCAAAGCGCATCTGGCGGATCCTCGCGGGATCCGAGCACAGGCGTCGAAAGGCGTCTGCGTCCGAGGTCCCTGCTGCTTCGATGGTCACACGTCGCTCGCCTCACGGCAGAACGTGTCGACGAACCCCTCGCCACCATGGCCGGCGGGTGGTTCCCCAACCGAAAGGTTGGCCGCGTGCAACGAAGCAGCGAGGGCGGAACGGAGCGAGGCTCTTTCACCTGACGGTCTCGACCGACAGGAACGACAAGAGCAGCGGCGAACGAACAAGGATTTCGTTTTCCGGAATGCTGGCGCACTGAGTGCGCGACGCATTCACCTCGGGAGCAATCCCGCGGTCGAAGGACCTCGAAGGGGACCAAAGCCCAGGGAGGGTAGGCCGGAGGTATGCTGGAAACGGCGTGCACCGGTACGGACCCATCTGCGGAGCAACGCCTCGAAGGTGATGCCTCACGTACTCCCGACACGCGCGTCGACGCCGGCAACGGAGGCGACGAGTCGATCGAGAACACGCGGGAAGCGAACACCACGGAGGCAACGGTCGTGGCGACACGAAACGGCTGCGGGTGGGGGGAATCCTCCAAAGGGTATGAACCGCGCTGCGGGGAAGCGGCTTTCGCGTGACCAACTGCACATCGACCAGCAATGGCCAGTGTGGGGTGTTGGACCCACCCGAAAGACGAAAGAAACGCAGCGAACCCCAGGATCGGCAGCGGGATGCAACAAGCCCGCGAATCCTGCGCCAGAAATGGCGCAAAGTCTCGCGCAAGCGGGGCGATCGGCGGAGGAAACCGGCGGGACCGTGCAAAACGGTGAGGTCGGAACAGGATCGCGGAGTTGGCACTTCGCGACCGAAGCGATGGCAGCAATGTCGTCGCGGGAGTGGACGCCGGGGAACAGGTCGATGGAAGGGCGAAGTGGACCGGTTGATGAAGAACGCTACGGCAGCGATGTCGGCGGCGGAAGGCTCAACCGGGGCGAATCCCAAGAGAGAGGGTCGGAAATCACCGACCGGGGCATTGGAACAAGAACTCTGGAGAGGAGCGAAGCTCACGAGGGCCGGTACGGAACGACCGTAGCAATACGGGCGAACCGACGGCGATGAGGCTTGAAGTCTCGAGTGTCCAATCGGGTGACCGACAAGGACGAACGAGGCGCGGGATGGCCAACAAGCCCGCTAGAGCAACATCGCAGGTGAACCAAAGGAACAGGCGTAAGTCGGTTCCGTTCGCCGCGACCCTGAAGAGCCCGTGAACCTCATGAGAGTCGCCGTTCGCGCGGCACGTTTCAACGCTCGCAAGACTCTGAAGGCGACGTCGCATCATCATCACGACACCGTAAAAATGGCCCCGGGCGGAAACGCTCGGGGCATTTTTTTTGCCTGGGCGCCCCAGGCGGATAGGAATGAATGCTCATTCACCGCGAGGACGAACCCATGGGTACTGCCTACATCATCGACGCGATTCGCACCCCAGTCGGCCGCAAGAACGGTGCCTACGCAGGCGTCCACGCGGTAGCGCTCGGAGCCGTCCCTCTGCGCGCCCTGGTCCAGCGTACGGGCATCGACCCGAAGCTGATCGAAGACGTGATCTACGGCTGCGTCACGCCGGTCGGTGAGCAGGGCGCGAACATCGGCCGCATGGCGGCGCTCGAGGCGGGCTTCCCGATCGAGGTCACCGGCGTGCAGATCAACCGCATGTGCGGCTCGTCGCAGCAGGCGATCCACTTCGCGGCCATGGGCGTCGCGTCGGGCTTCCAGGACCTCGTCATCGCCGGCGGCGTCGAGGTGATGTCCCGCGTCCCGATGGCGTCGGACATGTTCCTCAACGGCGAGATGGCGTCGTTCCCGCCCGAGCTCGCGTGGCGGTTCTCCGTCATCCCGCAGGGCCAGTCCGCCGAAATCATCGCGAAGAAGTGGGAGATCTCGCGCCGCGATCTCGACGAGTACTCGCTCCGCAGCCACCAGCTCGCTGGCAAGGCAACGGACGCGGGCCTGCAGGACTCGGAGATGGTGGCGGTCGAGTGGCAGGGCAAGACGCTGATCGCGCGCGATGAAGGCGTCCGCCGCGACACGACGATGGAGAAGCTCGCGTCGCTCAAGCCCGCGTTCCGCGACGACGGCGTCATCACGGCCGCCTCGTCGAGCCAGATCTCCGACGGCGCCGCCGCCGTGCTCGTCGCCTCCGAAGCGGCCGTCAAGAAGTACGGCCTCAAGCCGCGCGCAAAGATCATCTCGGCCACGGTCGCTGGCGTCGACCCCACGATCATGCTCACGGGTGTCATGCCCGCCACGCGCCAGGCCCTCGATAAGGCCGGCCTGTCGCTCAAGGACATCGACGCGGTCGAGATCAACGAGGCGTTCGCGTCGGTCGTGCTCGCGTGGCATCGCGACCTCGGTGCGGACATGGACAAGGTCAACGCGTACGGCGGCGCCATCGCCAACGGCCACCCGCTCGGCGCGTCCGGCGCCAAGCTGATGACCACCATGATCAACCGCCTCGAGCGGTCCGGCAAACGCTACGGCCTGCAGACGATGTGCATCGGCTTCGGCCAGGCGACGGCGACGATCATCGATATGAACGTCTGAATACGCCGCAGCGGAAGAAGCCTCGACCCGGGCGCCCTCAGCGGGCCCGGGTCGCTTCAATTCGCTCCAGGAACAGCCGCTCGAGCCCGTCTTTTCCAATGTCCGCGACGCGCTCGTCCGCGACGACGCGCCCGTGGGCGAGCATGACGACGCGATCGGCGACCGCCGCGACCGTCTCCACGACGTGCGTGGACAACAGCACGGTGTTGCCTTCGTCCACGTAGGCGCGCAGGGCGCGTTTCACGGCTGACGCGCTCGGCGGATCGAGGCCGTTAAGCGCCTCGTCGAGCACCAGCACGGGTGGACGGCCGAGCATGGCTGCCGCGAGCGCCGTCTTTCGGCGCATGCCCTGGGAATACTCGCGCAGCAGGCGGTCGGCATCGGCCCCGAGCCCCGTGTCTTCCAGCGCCTTGCCGACGTCTCCACCGCCTCGCACGCCCGCGACGAACTCGAGGAACTCCCGCGCGGTGAGGTACTCGTAGACGGCGGGCTCCTCGGGCACCGCGCCGAGCTTCTTGCGGGCCTCGAGCGGCTCGGCGACGACGTCGTGGCCGCAGATGCGCACCTTGCCTTCGGTCGGGTGCAGCAGGCCCATCAACATGCGCAACGTCGTGCTCTTGCCGGCGCCGTTGTGTCCGATCAGGCCGCAGAACGAGCCCGCGGGGATCTGCAGGTCGATGCGATCGACGGCGACGACGCGACCGAACGTGCGGCGGACGCCTTCGATGGAGATCGCGCTCACGACGACACCAGCGCGGCGAGGACGCCCGCGAACACGGTCGCGACCGGCGCGTAGACCGCCGGCGCGCGCGGCCCCAGGCGGCCCGCCAACAACGCCACGCCCGTCGCGAGCGGCACCGCGACGAGGCCAGCGCCGAGCACAAGCCCCGCGCCGGACAGGCCGTGGCGGACCAGGGACGCCGCGACGGCCGGCCACACACAGGCCTGCAGCCAAAGCACCTCGGCCCACGCCCGGCCCAACACCGCCTCGCGGCCGCCGCTGGGAAGCCACGCGCGCAAGAAGCCGGGTTCATCGGACTCGAGCACGGCCCCCACCGCGCCGAAGCCGAACACGACGATCACCACGGCGGCCGCTGCCCGAGCGGGCGCGGAGGGGTCCGCGGACCAGCCCGCGAACGCCGCGAGCGCGCCACCGATCCATGCTCCGCTGATGAAGCCGCGCCGCGTGCGCCAGGCGTGCCGAAGGTCGCGAAGCGCGTAGCGCCCGACGCCCACCGGCAGCCAACGCACCGTCCAATCCAGGTACACGGCGCGAGCCTCCTCAGGTCGTTCGATGGACGCATAACGGGCGTCGATGTCAGCGAGCACGGCGCTGCCCGCGAACCACGTGCGGCGAGCGAGCCCGGGCACCAGGGCTGCCACCATTGGTGCGAGCCCCCACGGCACCGCGATCAAGGCCCAACCGCGCGGATCGCCGTCCACCACCGCCCTCACGCCGCCAGCCGCTGCAAGCACGACGGCGCCTACGGCCGCGAGGACGACCCCCGGCGCATAGATGAACGCGGCCTGCTCGCGCGGATTGTGCCCGCGCAGCGCATCGAGCAGCGGGGCCCAGCGCGGGCTGGTCGCCGCGTCGATCGACGCGAGGTGAACCACCGCTGCTCCGGGGATCGCGAGGGCAAACGCGCCACCGAGCGCCAACACCGACGCGCCCCACGCGAGCGCGGACCGCTCCACTGCGATGGGAGCGAACACCACGGCCAGGCCCGCGATGAGCGGCCACCTTTCGACCGCGACCCGCAGCAACTCGGTGAGCGCCACCCGCCACCCGTCGACGGGCAGTGTCTCGAGGACGATGCGCTCGGGGCCGCGAACCAACGCCGTGTACAGGTCGATCGCGAGCAGGCCAACGATCAACAGGCACGCGCGCTGCAGCGCAGCCTCGGTCCCCTCGCCCGTCGCGTCTGGATCGTCGAGGTAGGCGAAGAATACGGGACGCGCGAGCGGCACCAGGACCGCCACGACGGCGACGAACACGGCACCGCGGGCGACGGCCGCGAACGGAGCCTCGCGGCGACGGTGCGCGCGCATGCGGCTCCATGCGACGAGATGCGGGTTTCCGGGGGCCACGCTGCGAAGTATCGATGAACAGTGAAATGCGCCATGGGTCTCGTGCGTTCAATGAGCAGGACGTGAACGCTGGCCGCAGCAACTGTCCGAAATCCTTGACACTGGTTTCAACCCTGGACGCCCCGCCGCGGCAGCACAGCCGATAACCGTGTGTTCCCTCCCCCCCTCGAGCACGGTTCAAGGCTGCACTCCGGCAGTCACCCCCCGACTGGTACGGAGATTGCTATCTCGCGGGGCGTCCTTCCTCTTCTCGCAGCGCCTGCTACAATCCGTTGGGGTGAAGTTTGTCCACCATCGCTTTCGTGTTGGCCCTCGCGTTGAATCCTGCGTTCGCCGCAGACCGCATGCCCGAGCGCGCGGTGTCGCCACCCGTGTCGGAGGAAGACGAGCCGGACGAAGACGAGCCCGATGACGAGGACGTCGCAGACGTAAGAGACGTCAAGCGCGACCCGCTGCCGACGGTCACGATCACCACCAAGACGCCCGGTGAAGACGAGTTCGTGTTCGAAGAGCCGATCGCCCCGCCCACCCCGCCGGTGGCGGCCGTGCAGCCCGGTCCGGTCGCGCTCGACGTCGCCGGCAAGGAGGCCCTGGCGAACAACTACCCGGCGTCGATCGTTGCCGTAGACCGCGACGCCGTCGTGATCGAGCTCCCCGTGCTCGTCGCGAAGAGCCGCGCTGGCACAGAGCCGTTCGTGCTGATCGCGAGTGTGTTCGTCGGCGCCACCAAGGTCGGCGAGGTGCGCCAGAGCTTCGAGCCCGCCTCCCTCGCCGAATTCGGCCCCACCTTCGCGTTCATGAAGGTGTCCGCGCCGGTCGTAGACGCGAAGGGCGAGATCAAGATCGTGGTGGCGAAGGCGAAGCCCGACGGCACCGGCGCCGTTCCGCTGTTCACCCAGACCGCCGCGTACCAGCTCAAGTAACGCTGGCGAGCCTTTCACCCCGCGCCGAGTTCGTAAACCCGCGCGTGACCTTGATCTTGACCTGTTGACCGGTGAGCGATTCGTCGCCCGGGAAATTCACCATCACGAACGTGCTTGCGCGACCGCAAACGACGCCCACGTCGTGTCGGGACGGCCCCTCGACGAGCACGGTCTGTTCCGTCCCCTCGAGCGACCGGTGCCACGCGAGCGAGAGCTCCCGCTGGCGGTCTTGCAGGCGTGTGAGCCGGGCTCCGGCGACCTCGTCGGAGACCTCGTCGCCGAGGCGAAGCGCCGACGTGCCCGGCCGCGGGCTGTACTTGAACGAGAACGACGTCACGAAGCCGACCTCGTCGAGCAGCCGCATCGTGTCTTCGAATTCGTCATCTGTCTCCCCTGGGAAGCCGACGATGAAGTCCGTCGAGAACACCATGTCCGGCCGTGCGGCGCGCAACTTCTCGATCACGCCGAGGTAGTGTTCGCGCGTGTAGAACCGCTTCATCCGCCGAAGCACGCGGCTGTTGCCGGACTGCACCGGGAGGTGCAACTGGGCGGCGATCACGTCGAGATCGCGGTGGGCGGCGATCACGTCGTCCGTGATGTCGCGCGGGTGGCTCGTGGTGTAGCGGATGCGCTCCACACCTGAGATGGCCGCGACCGCGCGAAGCAGCTGCGCGAACGTGAGCTCGCTCGGCGTCTTGAGCCCGTAGCTGTTCACGTTCTGGCCGATGAGGGTGATCTCCTTTACGCCGCGGGCGACGAGCTCGCGGACCTCGGTGAGGATCTGCGGGCTCGGACGGGACGCTTCGATGCCGCGCGTGGAGGGCACGATGCAGAACGTGCACTTGTTGTCGCAGCCCTTCTGAATCGTGACGAAGGCGCCGATCTGGTTCGTTGCGTCGGGGTCGACGTCGGCGACGAACGGGTATTCGGCGAGGTCGAGGAACGTCGTGTCGAGCAGGCGCTGGCCTTCGAGCGCGCCACGGACGAGCTCGCGGACGTGGGACACGGCGTCCGGCCCGAACACGAGGTCGACGTCTGCGTAGCGCTCGAGGAGGGCCTTGCCCTCCTGTTGCGCCACGCAGCCCGCGATGCCGATCACCACCTGCTGGCCGCGCTTCTTGAGCAGGCGGTACTCGCCGAGCGCCGAGTGCATCTTCTGCTCTGCCTTGTCGCGGATGGAGCAGGTGTTGAGCAGGATCAGGTGCGCCTGACCCGGATCGGACGTGCCGACGAAGCCGTCCCGCGCGAGCTGAGCGCGGATCTTCGCCGAGTCGTATTCGTTCATCTGACACCCGAAGGTGTGCACGAACACCTTGCGGGCGTCTTCCGTGGGCATCAGCGCGGCCGGGTCTTGACCACGCCGCTGCTGGCAGGCCCCGGGCGCGACGTCGGGCGTGTTCCAGCGACGCCAGGACGCGAGCCGCCGCCGCTCGACGAGGTGGGACGGACCACGGGCGTCGTGGACTTGCCCAGCTCCTTGTTGATCGCGGTGATGGTGTCGTCGTTCAGGTAGCAGAACGTCCAGCGCCATTCGCCGGATACCCGCTCGAACTCGGACTCACCGACACGAACGGAGCCGCTGTTCACGTCTTCGATGGTGGTCTTGTCGGGCAGCGCGTCTGCCGGGAACTTGACCACGTAGGTGGCCTCGGACGCGCCGTCGCCCCAACCCGCGTCCTGCTTGAGGTAGTGCTTGGCGACGACGAGGAATTCCTCGCTGTTGTAGGTGACCTCTTTGTCATCGTCCATCGGGCCGCGCGTCTTGAACGGGAACGTGACGATCTTCGCGAGCGCGTCCACGTCGTTATCGGCCACAGCGGAGCGATAGGCGGACCACGTCTTCAGGAATCCGGCCTCTTCGGGAGACTTCGTCGCCGTCGGCGCGACCGGCGGCGCCACGGGTGCGACGACCGGCGGCGGGGCCACAGGCGGCGGCGGGGCCGGCGCAGGGGCCGGCGCGACGGGGTTCGTACACGCGAACAGGAACACGACCGTTACGAAGGCTGCGACGCGCTTCATTTGGCACCTCGTGGCTTGTTTAACGCGATCACGGCAGGAGCAACGCCCAGGTGCGCATTCCGCCGGGCAACTGCGCGCGCAGCGCGTCGATATCGGCGTCAGCGAGCGCGACACACCCGAGCGTCCAATCGGCCGCGTTGCCGCCGCCATGGAACAAAAGGTAGCTCCCGAGCGCGGTGTCCTGCGGGGGAGCGTCTCCCTGGCGCGACGCCTCAGCGATCGCGTCGCGGGTGGCCCCGTCGATCAGGCCCGCCGCCAGGCCGCGATCCGCATCCGCAAGGTTCGGATAATTCAGAAAGATCGCATGGTAGTACCGCGACGCTGGCCGATCGGACGTGCGGTACCACCCCTCTGGCGTGCGAAGATCCCCTTCCCTCGCCTTGGGGCCGGCGTCCCCGCCGCCACCCATGCCGAGCGCCACGCGCCAACAGCCCTTCAACTGGCCGGCGTCGTACAGCCCCACCAGGCGGCTGGATTTGAGCACGACGACGAGATCATCGGCGTGAAGACGCTCATCGCCGGCCTCGAACAGCGCTGACGCCGGGAGGTCCATCGTCGTCGCCGGACACGTGACGAGCGGGATCAGGCGCGACGCCGACGCGCGGCCACCGAAGCGAGGCCGATCGCGAGCAGGGCGAAGGGCGAACCGCCTGTATCGCAGCCGCTAATTCCGCCGTCCGTAGCGTAGACGCGACGCCACGGAAGCCGATTGCCGCCCGTCGATCCCGTGTCTTCAGGGTTCCCCGTATCGATCGGAAGTGGATCACCCACCACGCCGTCAAACGTCACGTCCAGCAGGAACGGCCCCGGGAACTCGTGCGCGCCGACGTACGTGTCGAGCGCCAGCCACACGTCGCCGGGACCGACCTCGACCGTGACCTCGCTGTCGTGGCGCGCGAGGCAATGTTCGCCGTCCGGCGAGGTCATCACGTGTACGTCGACGTCGACGCCGTCATCGTCGCTCACCACCGCGTGCAGCGTGCCCGCAACCGCGACCGAGAACTTGTACAGCACCTCGGGACCCGACTCGTCCGTGTTTGGCGAGCACGAGTAGCTGTCGATCACGTCCGACGCGGCTCCCGCCGTCCACCGGAAGTCCTCGAACGGGAACGCGTCGATCTCGATGGGCTCGCCGACCGTCGCGGACGAGCCTCCGTCCACGATGTCGTCGTACCGGACGGGCTGGTACCCGTCGAGGTAGCTCCACCCGGCGCCGCTGTTCAACCGCGTGCGTTGGGCGCTGCCAGCGGCCTCGTAGAACACGGGCATACCGGCGCCCGTCTCGTAGGCGAACAACACCACGTGGCTGCCGGCGTCGTTCACTGCGTCCGCGCGTTTCAGCTCCGAGATCGAGATGTCCGTCGTCACGCTGTAGAACGTGGACGTCGAGTAGTGCGCGGTGTCCCACACCTGCGACACGAAACCCGAGCAGTCCACGCCAGCGGTGCACGACAACACGCCGTGCCAGGAGTGGCTCCCGGCGCCGAGGCCGTCCGCGATCGCCTGGTCGTACTCGTCGAGCGTGTAGTAGCCACCCCAATCGTAGGGGAGGCCGCGGTAGCTGCCGGCGACGTAGTCGCTCTGGTAGGACGCGCTGCAGTCGGCGGTCTCGTTCACCGACGTCATCGACCACGGGTGGAACGCGTATTGCGCGGCCTGATCGAGGACGTCTTCCCGATCGATCGCAAACGCGGAGGCGACGAGGAGGGTTATCATTGGCTGATCCTCCGCACATGAAGACCATCCGCGAGCGGCACGATCACCACCAATCGCCCTTCTGCGTCGACGTCAGCGTCGTCCGCGGGCGTCCAGCTTCGGGAGCGGGTCTCGAGCGGGAGCGAGCGCCCATCATGCACCACCGCTCGTTCGACGCCGATCGGGAAGTCCGACACGACCGAGTCGACGATCGCCCAGCCCGCACCCAGCGTGCGAACGCTCGTCTTCAGCGCGCCAGCCCGAGGCGTCACCTCGACCTTGGCAAACGCAGGACCACCGAACGACGCGCCCGTCGCGACGGACAGGCCGCCCTCCACGTGTGCTATCGCATGCCGATTGCCGAACGGATCGACGCCCCACACGTCGCTTCCCTGGACGAGCAGATCGATGTTCGTCGGGACGAGGTCGGGCACCGGCAGGTTCCCGTGATCGCGTCCATCCGCTCCGACGAGGGCGATCGTGCGACCTTCGAGAAGCACGAGATCGCGGCCCGCGAACGCGAGGTCGTCTACCCGCGAGGCTGCGAACGCGCCCTGCACGACGAGATCGTGGAGCACGAGCACCTGTTGCCGAACCGGATCCCACACCGCAGCGAGGCCGTCTGCGCCCGCCGCGACGCGATCCGGGCCGATGGCTTTCTGCTCCTGGGCGGCAGGAACAAAGCCGAACTCCGCCCACGGCACCACGCGTTCTTCGACCCGGAGGCCATCGGGGCCTGAAACCGGCCCGACCGACCCGACATCGCCCGCGAGCGCGACCGACACGAACAGCAGCAAAGGACCTCCAGGGACCACAATCCGTAACACTCGGCTATCCTCCCCGCATGCTCGTAATCGCGGCCGCGTTGTTGGGGTGTGCGCCAGGGGAACTGCCCGAAGGCCACGTGGTCACCGACGCGTTCCTGCGCGACGTTTCGCCAGTCCGAGCCCACCTCGCCGTGCCGTGCGCCGACGCGATCGGTGGGCACGGCGCGTATGAGGTCGAGGTCGACGACCGCACGGGCATGACGGTGCTGCTCGACCGCGAAGCCGAGCGGATGTGGCTTCGCGACGGGTTCGGCGTGGTGTCGGACCGGTGCTGGTGGCTCCCGCTCGACGGCGCAGATCCCGATCTCCCCGACCAGGACTGCGCCCCTGGAGGGCACCAGACGGGCGCGTGCGGACCCGACGCGACAGCACCCACCCACTGGCGATGGCTTTCGCCCGGGGTCGTCGCCGCGGACGGAACGGACGTCGTCGCGGTCGACGGCACGGCGCTGCTGCCCGGACCCGACGGACTCGAGCGGTTCGATCTCACAGGGACCGCCGACCCGCCGATCGATCCCGGCGAGTCGCCCGGGACGCGGCTTTCCTACCTTTCGACGCTCGACCTGCCTGGAAAGGGCTCATCGATCGCGGCGGGCGACACCGTCGTGGCCACCTACAGCGACGACGGCGGCGTGGTGTTCTTCAAGCGAACGGACGCACGAAGGGACCTGGACGAGCCCCTCGAGCGCCGCAGAAGCCGCGGAAGAGGTGAATTTGCCGCCGCAGGTGACACGTTCGCGGTCGCGGCCGACAGCGGCGTGGATGTGTGGTCCTCCCCCGATTTTCATCGCGAACGGCGCGATCACCGCGCCCTGCGCGCAGGGGTGATCGACGTCGCGATCAACCCGACCGAAGGAACCCCCTACGTGCTGGTCCCCGCGGGCGTCGTAGCGGTGGGCCCGCAAGGCGCCCTCGGGTTCTGGCCGGTCGTCGGCGCCCAGGGCTTGTTCGTCGGCTACCCCGCCGGGGTCCCAACCATCTACGCGTGGGGAAACGACGACGCGGGCGGCGTGGTCTGGCGCCTCGAACCGGACGGCACGGCGACCGGTACATCCACGGGGCCGCGCCTGCTCGGCGCCGGCACGGGGAGCTACTTTCAGGAGATCGTGCTCGTCGAAGACGGTGATCCACCGGTCGTTCGCGGGGTGATCGACCAGCGCCACCTCGACGCGATCGCCCCCGGCACGGTCGGGCTCGCGCTCGCCGCGTTCGTCGAGAGCCCGAAGGACCCGGAGATCGCGGACGCAGCGGCGGCATCACTCACGCTCGCGGCGGTGGGCGGTTGCCCGACGAGCGCGCCAGACGGCTTCGAGCAGGAACACGAGGTCTGCTGCGCTCAAGCAGCGCGCGGCGAGCGCCTCGACGCCCAGCTCGCGTGGCTCGACGACCGCATGCGCGGCGAGCAGCCGATCGCCGTGGTCCTCGGCGTGAGCCCGACCGCGATCGCGGTCTCGCGTCGCTGCGCCGCCGTCCCCGAATCGGCCGTAGCGGCCTTCGGCGAGCCGGTTCCCGCAGCGATCGAGCGGTGGCTCGGGCGCTGGCAGCCGCGCGGCGTCGCGTCGGCCGCGGTGTTCATCCATTCGGGCCCGTTCGATCCCTCGTCGTGGTGGGTGGGGTGCCCCGACCTGTGGCCGACGAGCGCTCCACCGACGGCCTGTTGGGATGTGCCCCGCGACGAAGCCCACTACCGCTCGTTCTACGACGACGTGACGGGTTCCGCATCGCTCGCAGCGTGGGGCAACGAGCCCGATTGGAGGCTGCTCGCAGGCGGCTTTGGGACGGAAGTTCCCGGCGGAGTCTCCTGGCCGGACGTGCTGCCCGCGCTCGAACTTCCGGACGGCGCACCCGCTGAGGACGGCCTGTTCTTCGGCAACCTCGGCATGGACCCCCGCGCGCCGGCCGCGCTGGCGAAGGAGATGGCCCCCGAAGATGCGATGGCGCGGGCGTTCCCGATGGTGGTCCAGACGCCGGCCGATCGCTGGGACGGAGGCGGCACCGACACCGAAGGGGTGTATTGGCCCGGACAGACGTTCGCGCTCGAGTACCTCGCCGAGCAGCGACGTTCGGGCCTGTTGATGCAGGAGTACATCCAGACCGTGTCGCTCGCGACGGACTGGGAGGATCCCACCTATGCGGGCGACGAGGCGCTCGACGTGATGACCGCCGCTGACTTCGCGTTCGCAGAGCACTACCTCGTCGCTCGCGTGCTCGCGGCGAGGGACGTCGGTGGGCCTCGGTTCTGGACCGTTCACCTCGGCGACCTCTCGCGACTACGCGATCGCGCGCTTTACGACGGGTGGATCGCGTGCAACGACGCGGAGTGTGCGGACACGGCGCTCGACGACTTTGCACGCCGGGTCTCGACCTGGCCGCAGGTGGCCTGGCGTCCACGGCCTTAGCGACGCGGAGCCGTGCAGGTCAGCGGAGGAACACCCGGACCGCGGGGTTCCCACGCGACGCGAGGGTGGTGACCTCGATGTGGACCGGCGGCTGGCGAGGGTCGTCGAACATCGGCACCAATTCGAACTCGCCGTCGTCGCAGCGGACCGTGCGGGGACTTCGCGCGCACGACGCGATCATCGCCCGAGCGGCGTCGAGCGCGGCAGACGGCACGCCAGGCGCGCCCCCCTCCGCGCTCACGAGCACCGGTCCCACGACGGCGGGACCGGCGCGGAACCCGTAGCCGGGCCACGGATCACAAGCCTCCATGCGAAACATCGGGTCGAGCAGCCAGCCGAGGAACACGACCCCGGCGGGATCACAGGCGAACACCAGCCCGTTGAAGGCGTAGCGACCTGTCGGCTCCCGAGGCTGCTCAGCGTGAAAGCCCCACTTTGACTCGAACAGCAGCGTGGCCGTTTGCGCGTCCGGCCGCAACCGCCCCGCGTGGTCGATCAAGCGCGCGCGACGCGCCCCCGCCACGATCACGACCGCTTCCGGCAGCACCTGCGCCCGGAGCGGAAGAAACGCCCCAACGTCGACGCCGAGCCGACCGTCGATCGGCAGGGGCCGTTCGAGCTGAAGGACGGTCTGGTCGCCGGAGGTGGCGACCGCCGCATCGAACACGAGCCCGTGAAACGCGATCGCATACCGCTGCCCACCCTGGACAGCGAACGCGCCGCCGGACGGCTGCACTTCCTCGCCGCCACAGGTCGCGTCGGCGGGAAACACGACGCCGCGTCGATCCGCCTGGTGCACCCGCAGTACGAGGCCACGTCGCGCCCACTCGCGCGCCATCTCCTCGAACGCAGGGGATCGCGGACGCAAGCGGCCGTGCTCGTCGACAGGGACGTCTACGGGCGGGTACCCAGGAGCCCACGCCGTCACCACGCCGCGCTCGGCGGACGTCGCGGCCCCCCAAACGGGCACCCGCGGCTCGGTCCACAACAGCGGCGCGAAAGCGTCGTCAACGAGGGGCGCCGTACACGAGACGCCGTCGATCTCGACGCGCACAGAACCATCTTCGGTGGGGGCAAACTGGGCAGCCCGCATGCCGACGGGCTCGAGGTGGGCCGCGTCCACACGCGGGACGCGGGCCGAACCACGTTCGTCCCGCACGAGTCGGAACCGCGCCCGCACCACCCGAGGCGCGGCGACCAGCGTTCCGGCGGGCGTGTCCTGGCCCTCAGCGGTGACCACGATCCGCCCCGGGACGAACAGATCGGCGGGGATCACGACGGGAGGCTCGAGCTGGTACACGACGCCGGTCATGTCGCGCACCGGCCCGTGGCCGACGCACTGGACGCGCAGGTCGCCGGAAGCCGTGCCGAACCCGAGCACGACCCGCTGAGGTGCGGCGTCTTGCCCGCCGCAGCCGAAGTGGAGCGACGTGATCGCATCGCCCGAGCGCACCTGACGCACGACCCGACCCTCCACGATCAGCGCGGCGTCGGTGAACGCGGTCGCCTCGAGCGCGGGCACACGGGCCGTCGCACCGTCGACGACGAGGTTGGCCTCGATCGCGAGCTCCCACGGCCCCTCGGGCCACCGATCGCGGGGCGGCAACGACCACGTAGCGCGAAGCTCGGCGTCGATCCTCGCCTCGCCGAGATCGAGCTCCGACTTGCCGACCAGCCGTGCGCGTACGACGGCGGCCGCAGGCAACGGCACGGCGCCCTCCAGCGACACGCCGCCGAGCGTCACCTTTCCGAGCTGAAGGCGCGCGAGGGGAGACGTCGACAGGCAATCGTGCACCTCGGGCCCGATCCGATCGCCCTGATCGTCGACCCAGGCGCCCCCCACCTTCGTGAGCACGCGCCCGGCCCAGGTGATGCGAAACCCGCGCTGTTCAGCCACCGCTTCGATCGGCGCCCCGGCGGCTTCGCCGGAGAGCGAGCCCGTGTCGGCGTCCCACTCGAACAACGTCGGGCGGTCCGCGCGAAACAACGGCAGCCGACGCGGCGCCAGGAGCTCGCCCTCGCGCTGCCATCGGACGGCGACCGGGCGGCGATCGGCGGAGAGGGCTGCGAGCAGCGCCTGCACCTCAACCACCGCCTCGTCTGCCCTATCGCGCGAGTAGAAGCCATAGGGGCGGATCCCCGCCTCGGAAACCTCAAGCCGGACCGTAGACAACGCGCCTCCCCCACCGATGGTACGTACCGCCAGGCCGTTCGATTCGCCCGCCCCGCAATGACCCCTTACACGATCGGCGGAGGCACCATGATCGCCCTACGCCCTGCCGCGGAACGTGGCCACGCCGACCACGGCTGGCTCGACTCCCACCACACGTTCTCGTTCGCCGATTACCACGATCCGCGGTTCATGGGCTTTCGCGTGCTCCGCGTGATCAACGACGACCGCGTCCAAGCCGGAAAAGGCTTTGGAAAACACGGGCATCGCGACATGGAGATCATCTCCTACGTCCTCGAAGGCTCCCTCGCCCACAAGGACACGATGGGAACGGCGTCGACGATCTGGCCTGGCGACGTCCAGGTGATGACCGCCGGAACTGGCGTCCAGCACAGCGAGTTCAACGCGAGCAACGCCGATGGTGTCCACTTCCTGCAGATCTGGATCGTGCCAGAGCGCACCGGCTTCGAGCCGTCCTACGAGCAGCGCTCGTTCACGGCCGACGACAAGCGCGGAAAATTCTGCCTGATCGCGTCGCGCGACGGTCGCGCCAGCTCGGTGGTCATCCATCAGGACGTCGATCTTTACGCGACCATCGTCGAGGACGGCCACCACCTGGAGCACGTGCTGCGTCCCGGCCGACATGCGTGGCTGCACGTCGCCTCGGGGACTGTCGAATTTGCCGGCAGCGAGCTCAAGGCCGGCGATGGCGTCGCGATCTCCGGCGAGCCCTCGGTGCGCCTCACGGGGGCTGGTACCGGCGAGGTCCTACTGTTTGACCTGCCGTAGCGCCGTCGGCCGGTTACGGGGCCTGCCCCGGAGGTTCCTTGCGCGCGTACCTGCTCCCGGCCGCCTTGCTTATTGCCGGCTCCACCGGACTGCTCGCCGGCTGCCCTGGCGACGGGAAGAGTGCCATCGACGCCGACGGTGACGGCTTCACCAACGCGTACGACTGCAATGACGCCGATGCGGGCATCGGCATCGCCGTCGATTACTACCTGGACGCCGACAAAGACGGGTACGGAAACCCCCAGTTCTCAGCGTCTGGCTGCCTCGCGCCCGAGGGCTTCGTCGACAACCCGGACGACTGCGACGATCTGCTCGCCCGGTACCACCCAACCGCCGAAGAGGGCGAGTGCGGGGACCCGAACGACTACAACTGCGACGGGCACGTCGACTTCGTCGATCAGGACAAAGACGGCTTCGCCGCTTGTGAAGACTGTGACGACGCGGACGGGTCGCTCAACCCGGAGACGCCGTGGTACCGCGACCGCGATGAAGACGGCTACGGAAACCCGGACGCGGAGATTCACGACTGCAATCCGCCCACGGGCTACGTCCGCGACGGAACGGACTGCAACGACTTCGACCGGCTGTTGCACGAAGACGTGAAGTGGTTCAACGACGCCGACGAGGACCAATATGGGGATCCTGCGAGCTGGGTGCTCGATTGCAAGGCGCCGGCCGGGCACGTCGAGAACTCGGACGACTGCGACGACGCGGACGCCACGACCAACCCGAAGCGCGAGTGGTTCGAGGACGCCGACGAAGACGGCTACGGCAACCCCGCCTCGATCGGGCGCGCGTGCGTGGCTCCCTCTGGCTACGTCGCCAACAGCGACGACTGCGACGACCTCTCGAAGGGCACGGCGCCGGGCAAAGTCGAGCTTTGCGACAACAAGGACAACGACTGCGACACGGTCATCGACGACGGCGCGCCCACCGAGACGTGGTACGGCGACAACGACGAAGACACCTGGGGCGACACCCGGTACGCGGTCGAATCGTGTTTCGCCATCCCCGGGTTCGTTCGCCGGCAGGGTGACTGCAACGACGGCGACCCCGGGATCAACCCGGCGGCGGTAGACCTCCTTTGCGACGGCGTGGACCGCGCGTGCGACTTCGAGGCAGGCCTCGTCACGTGGACCCCCACGAGCGGCGCTCCTGTCGACGTGTCCGACGACTTCGCCACGGGTACGATCGACACGCCGTACGTGTGGAACGCTCCCGCCGACGGCGAGCTGTTGCTGTGCGGAGGAACGTTCGCCGCAGAGCTCGTGATCGACGGGTTCGACGTCGACCTCACCGGGTACTACGGCGACGGCGCCACGGCCGTCGCCGCCGGACTCGACGACCACGTGCTGTTCGTGAAGAACGCGATCTCGACCGTACAAGGCCTGACGTTCACCGACGGCTTCGGGTCCCAGGGCGGTGCCGTACACCTCGAGAACTCCGACGTCATCCTGGCCACGTGCAGCCTGGTGGACAGCCTCGCAGACGACGGCGGCGGGCTCTGGCTCGACGCCACCTCCACGGCCACGCTCACCGGCGTGCGCATCGAAGGCAACACGGCAGCCGACCAGGGCGGCGGCGTGTGGGCCGGTGGCAGCTTGATCACCACCAACGGTGGGCTGCTCGGCAACGACGGACGCTTCGGCGGGGGCGCCTACGTGTCCGGCACCTGGGACGCTACCGGCACAGCCATCAACGCGAACTCGTCCACCACGGCCGCGGTGCACATCGCGACCGGCGGCCTGTTCGACGCGACGTCCTGCGACTTCGCGCCGGCCACGAGCCCGCTCAACAACACGCCGCACGACATCTTCGCCTCGAAGACGTCCGTGTCGGTCGACCTCGGGGACGACGCGACACGGCTCTGTGACGATTCGAGCTGCCTGTAGTCAGTGACTGCGCCGCCCGGTGCGGCGTCTTCACAAGGCCTGGGGCGCCATCTCGACCTGCACACGCGGCAGCAGCGCCCGGTCGAAGACCTCGGTCATCGAGTCGACGAGCACGATGTCGAGCTCGGCCAGCGTGGCGGCGGGGATCTCGTCCAGATCGGCGCCGTTGCGGCGAGGCAGCACGAGGGTGCGCAGGCCCATGCGATGCGCGGCGAGCACCTTGCTCTTGATGCCGCCCACCGGGAGCACACGACCGCGCAGCGTCGCCTCGCCGGTCATCGCGAGGTCTGGGCGCACCGCGCGACCTGACAGCAGCGACGCGAGCGCCGTGAACATCGTCACGCCCGCCGAGGGGCCGTCCTTCGGCACCGCGCCCGCCGGCACGTGAAGGTGCACGTCGCGGCCCCTGTAGGCCTCGGGCGGGATGCCGAGGGCGTCCGCGTTCGACAGCACGTAGGTGAGCGCCGCGCGCGCCGACTCCTTCATCACGTCCCCGAGCTGGCCGGTCAGCACCAGCTGGCCGGTGCCGGGCATCGTGCTCGCTTCGACGTACAGCACGTCTCCTCCGGCGGCCGTCCACGCGAGGCCGGTGGCGATGCCTGCACGGGCGATGCCCTCGTGCATCTCGTCGTGGATCTTGCGACGCCCAAGGTAGTCGGGAAGGTTCGAGGACTCGATGTGCAGCGGCAGCGCCGCGTCACCCTTGGCCTTCTTCACCGCCGCAGCCCGGAACAGGCGACCGAGCGTCCGCTGGAGCTGCCGCACGCCGGCCTCGCGGGTCCACCCGGCGATCGCGTCCTTCAGCGCCTCGTCGGAGATCACCACGTCGTCCTCGGCCACGCCCGCGTTCTTGGCGAGCTTCGGCAGCAGGTGATCCTTCGCGATCAGCACCTTTTCGTCTGCGGTATAGCCGGAGATGTCGAGCACCTCCATGCGGTCGCGCAGCGGCGCCGGAACCGATGAAAGATCGTTCGCGGTCGCGATGAACAGCACCTTGGAGAGGTCAAACGGGACCTCGAGGTAGTGGTCGGTGAACGCGTGGTTCTGTTCGGGGTCGAGGATCTCGAGCAGCGCGCCAGCCGGGTCCCCCTGGTACCCCGTGCCGAGCTTGTCGATCTCGTCCAGCAACACCACTGGATCCGCGGTGCCCGCGCGACGCAGCCCCTCGACGAGGCGACCCGGGCGCGCGCCGATGTACGTCCGACGATGACCGCGCAATTCGGCTTCGTCGCGCACGCCGCCCAGCGCGACTCGCACCAGCTTGCGGCCCGTCGCGTCGGCGATCGCCTGCCCGATGCTCGTCTTGCCGACGCCCGGAGGGCCGACGAGCAACAGCACGTCCGCGCGGCCGTTGCCAGCGAGCTTGCGAACGGCGAGGTTCTCGACGACCTGCCGCTTCACGTCCGCGAGACCGTAATGGCTCTTCGCGAGCGCCTCCTCGAGCGCCGTCAGATCGGTGTCGACCCCGCTCGTCTCGCCGAACGGCAGGTCCGCCATCCACTCGAGCCAGTCGAGCGCAACGCCGCGCTCGGGGCCCTGGGCGTTCATGCGCTCGAGCCGCTTGAGCTCGCGATCCACCGCGTTGCGGGCCTCTTCCGGGAACTTCTTCTCGGCGAGACGCGCCTTCAGCTTCGCGAACGCGTCGTCGTCATCGCCGTCACCGAGCTCGGTCTGAATCGCCTTGAGCTGCTGACGCAACGCGAAGTTCTTCTGCTGCTCACGCGTGTCCACCTCGACCTTGTCGCGGATGGTGTTGCGCGCCTCCTGAACGCCCTGCACGCGCGCGAGCTCGACGATCACCTTCTCAGCGCGACGGAGCGGAGCCCGGTCCGACAGGAACTCGCGCTTCCATTCCTCGTCCGCGTCCAACACGCTCGCGATCGCGTCGACCAACAGGGCCGGATCACGCACCTGCTTGAGTACCGCTGCGACGCGGCTCTCCACCCCGAACAGCACCGCCGCGCGCTGCGCGTTCTCGCGCACGGCGTTGGCGAGGGCCTGGGCGTGTGCGGTGTCTGGCCACGTCTCGGGCAAGCGCGAGAACGTCCCGCCGAGGAACCGCGACTCGTTCGTGAAGCCGGTCAATTCGACGCGCTGGAGGCCCTGCACAAGCACGGCCATGTGGCCGCGACCGTGCTCCTGGATGTCCACGACGCGGGCGAGCACGCCGATCTCGAGGAGGTCGCCGCCCGTCGGGTCGTCGACAGGCTCCCGCTGCGCGGCCACGATGATCAGCTTGTCTACGGACGCCTCGATCGCAGCGCGCGACTTGGGACGACCGACCGTGAACAGGTTCACGCCCCCAGGGAGCAGCACACCCTTGCGCAGCGGGAGCACGGGGAGGACGGTCGGCAGGGTAGTTGGAAGGCGGAAGTCGAGCTTGAGGTCAGACACGGGTACTCCACGCGCCGGGGGGCCGGCGACGCCGGCGAAACTGCCGGTTGTCAGGGTGTGGTTGCAGAGCGGGGCGCGGACTCGTTGGCGCTCACTCGTCTGTCTTATGCGTAGGCACACCCAATCGCGGGGTCAACGGCCCGTCACAACAACCGCGTCAGGACTGCCTCTTTCGCCGCCGCCGCGACGTCGTCAGACGCGGCCATGAACGCTCGCAGTTCAGGGTCCCCGGGAGCGACCATCAGCGCGGGTTCCCACCGCACGGCCTCGCCGTACTCGACGGAGAGGCCCTCTTCGTCGAGTCGACGACTCGCCTCGGGCAACGGAACCTCGCGCAGCGCATACCGCATCGCCTCGAACCGGCCGCGTACGACGGGGTCGACGAACCGGAACCGACCGCGCACCATCCACGCGATGTGGTAGTGCGCGGGCACGAACGACACACCTGCGAGTCCGAGGCGATCGGCGATGCGCACGAACAGGTGCCCGAATTCCTCGGCCATCCCGAGCCCGGGCCGCTCCTGGCCTGGCAGCTGCGGGCGGGCGCTGTTGAAACCGCCGCGCGGATCGCGGAGCGACAGCCACTCCACGAACACGGTCGACCAGCGCTCGATCGCGCGTTTCGACAGCGAGAGCTCGGCCAACACCTCACGCCGGTCGTCGACTTCGGCGGTGATCCGCACGCGATGTGGCAGGTGATCGGCGTACAGCTCGACGGCGATGCCTCGAAACCCCATGCGCGCGAGCGCCGAAAGGATGCCGAACCGTGACAGCGCGTATTCGATGCCTGCGCGCGTGTAGAAGCCGAGGAGACGCGGCTCGGCGTTGGGGAGGTGAAGGTCGAACGCGATGTCACTCCAGTCGTCTTCCTCGCCGAGCGCGTGGGGGTCCAGCGCCTTCGAGACGTCGCGCGTGCGCCGAAGGACGGGGTCGTAGCCGCGCACCACCCGCTGGCGCGAGCCCGCGAGGACCGCGACCGCGTTCGCGAACACGCGCCACGCGCCGACTGTGTAGCCGCCCGCGGGAAGCAGCACGACGGGTGTGCCGCGGAGGTGCCCGAGCACGCGACGGTGCCCCTCGAGGAGCCCCGACTCGGTGCACGCGAGGTTGCCGAACCGGTCGCCAGCGAGCGGGTCCGCGCCGGCGAGCACGAACGCGAGATCAGCCCGGGGCGCCTCGCGGAGCAGGTGGTCGAGGCTCGCGAGCCACGCCTCGTCTTGGGACAGCGGCGGCACTCGAACGTCGAGGATCGGCGTGCTGACCGTCCACTGGGACTCGACGCCGAGCGAAACGATCGAGACGCGCTTGTCGTCGCGCACACACGCAGCGAGACCGTCGGGTGGGTGCGCGTCCAGGTCGTAGACCACGACCTCGTCGGTGAAGCCACGATCGCGCAGGCGCGAGATCGCGATGGCAACGTCCGAGAGTCCACAAAAGCCGGCGCCCCTGTCGGGCGCTGCGTGGTGGAACCCACCGGCGAGGCTCGCCGCTGAGCGGCCGTCCGCCGCACAAAGCGACGCCGCGACCACACCGCCCACCGCGCGACGCCACGTCTCGACCACGTTCGCGACGCTCAGCCGCTCCGCGTCGATCGACGTGATCTGCGCGATGACGTCCGCCCGATCGAGCGTCGCAAGGTACTCGGCGTCGTGGACCTCGCGAGCCCACGACCAGGGGGCCTCGGCGGCTTCGATGAGGTCTCGCTGCGCGATGACGCCGACGTCGAGCAGCCAGGTGAGCACGCTCTCAGCGCGCTTCGGGTCCATTCCCGTGATCGCCTCGAGCCCCGCGAGCGGCACGCGAAACGACGGGTGCCACGCGACCGGAACGGAGCCCCGAACCTGCCGGCGAACGAACGAACGCACCGCCCGCAGCGAGACCCGGGGCGGGCTCAAGCGCCCATCTCAGCGGCCCGCGAGGAACGCGGCCTGTACGTCAAACCCGCGGTCCTCCGCGTCGTCTTCGAACAGTCGGACGTACGTGCCGTCGGGCTGCATCACGCGCGTGCGAGCGTTGTCGCGCAGGTAGCCATCGAGCAGCGTGTCGAACAGCCACGCCTTCCAGTCGGGGTCTTCGATCGGCACGAGCACTTCAATGCGGTGATGGAGGTTGCGGTCCATCAGATCGGCGGAGCCGATGAACACCTCGGGATCCCCGTCGTTCTCGAACCAGTACACCCGGCTGTGTTCGAGGAACCGACCGACGACCGAACGCACCTGGATGTTCTCGGACAGGTCCTTCTGCCCGGGCAACAGGCAGCACGTTCCGCGCACGAGCAGGTCGACCGTGACGCCCTCGCGACTCGCGGCGTAGAGCTCGCGGATCACCTCCTGCTCGGTGATCGCGTTGCACTTCAAGATGACGCGCGCGGGCCGGCCGCGCCTGGCGTTCTCGGTCTCGCGGCGGATGCGCTCGATCAGGCGGTCCGACATGTGGCGCGGCGCGACGAGCAGGCGACGATGGCCTGTCGGCAGCGCGAAGCCTGTCAGCTCGTTGAATACGTCCGCGACGTCCGCGCAGACGTACGGGTTCGCGGTCATCAACCCGATGTCCGTGTACACCTTCGCCGTGTGCGGGTTGTAGTTGCCGGTGCCGATGTGCACGTACCGCCGCAGCTCATCACCTTCGGACCGCACGATGAGGGCAAGCTTGCAGTGCACCTTGAGGCCCGTCATGCCGTACACCACGTGTACGCCGGCCTCTTCGAGCCGCTTCGCCCACGCGACGTTGTTCTCTTCGTCGAACCGCGCCTTCAACTCGACGACAGCGGCCACCTGCTTGCCTCGCTCGCACGCCTCCATCAGCGCCTGGATGATCGGAGAGTCGCCGCTCGTGCGGTACAACGTGACCTTGATCGCCTGCACGGCTGGATCGCGCGCCGCCTGGAACAGCAGGTCGACGACGGGCTGGAAGCTGTCGAACGGGTGGTGCAGGAGGATGTCGTCCTGGCGGATGGCCTTGAACAAGTCCCCGCTCGCCTGCGGCGGCATGCGCGGTGTGAACTTTCCGAACTTGAGCTCGGGGAGATCAAGCTGCCACAGCGGCGCGAGATCCTGCGCAGCCATGGTGCCGCTCACCTCGTAGACGTCCATCGGTTCGAGGTCGAGCGCCTTGCGCAGCGTCTCGCGAAGGCCCGCAGGCATGCCCACCTGGACCTCGAGCCGCACGGCGGCGCCGAACCGGCGCTGTCGAACCTGCTGTTCGACCATCTTCAGCAGGTCGTCGGCCTCGTCGTCCAGGATCTCCACGTCCGCGTCGCGCGTGACGCGGAACAGCCACGGCTCGGCGACCTGCATTCCAGGAAACAGCTTATCAAGGTTTGCGGCAAGCAACTCTTCGAGCGGAAGAAAACGGATAGCGCTCGTCTCGTCTTCTTCGTCGTCCATCCGCACGAGCCGCGGGATGATGGGCGGGATCTTCACCCGCGCCATTCGCTGCTCTCCGTCCGGCGCCCGCACCAACACGGCCGCGTTCAGCGAGAGGTTCGAGATCCACGGGAACGGCTGCGTGGGGCCCACCGCGAGCGGCGTCAGCACCGGCGCCACCTTCTGCTCGAAGAACCGGTCCCAGCGCGCGCGCTCGCGCTTGTCGAGATCGGCGTAGTGCCGGATCTCTACGCCCTGCTCGGCAAGCTCTGGCACGAGCACGTCCGCGAACACCTCGTGTGCAGCGGCGAGGATCGGGCGCAACCGCGAGGCGATGCGCGTCAGCTGGCTCCGCGGCGAAAGGCCATCGAACGAACGGACGCCGACGCCGACCGACGCCTGATCCTTGAGCCCGCTTACGCGGATCATGAAGAATTCGTCGAGGTTCGTGTAGAAGATCCCCAGGAATCGCAGCCGCTCGAGCAACGGATTGCGGGTGTCCTGGGCCTCTTCAAGGACGCGCTCGTCGAACGCCATCCACGAAAGCTCCCGGTTCAGGTACACCTTTCGGGGTGCCCTGCGCGAACGCGGACGATCATGAACGCTGCTCATACGAAGATCCTAATCGGAACCGGCGGCTGCGGTCACCGCGCGCGTTCAGAGCTGGGAAACATCCCCGATCGGAGACCCGAAGCCGCGCTCTTCCAGCACGGTGATGATGCGGGAAGCCGTCTCCTCGACGGCTTTGTTGGTCACGTCCACCAGCGGCCACAACGGGTGCTGTTTGAACAGCTTCTTCGCCCATTCGAGCTCGGCCATGATGTAGTCCATGTCGCCGTAGTTCGTCTTTTGCGGCATGCCCATCGCCTTGAGGCGAACGAGCCGGATGCGCTCCAGGGCGTCCGGATCGATGATCAGCCCGAAGATCTTCTTCTGATCGACGCGGAACAGCTCGTCCGGAGGCGGGCGATCAAGGACGATCGGGACGTTGCCGACCTTGTAGCCCTTGTGCGCGAGGAACGTGGACAGCGGCGTCTTCGAGGTTCGGGAAACCCCGACGAGCACGATGTCCGCCTCACGCAGCATGCGCGGCTCCTTGCCGTCATCGGCCTTGACCGTGTACTCGACAGCCTCGATGCGCCGGAAGTAGCTCTCGTCCGCGGTGCGAAACAGGCCCGGGACCCCCTTGGCCGTCGAATCGAGGAAGTGTTCGAGCTCGACGATCAGCTCACCGATCAGGTCGATGTGCCGAAGATTGCCTTCGGTGGCGAGTCTGCGTGCGTGGGCGCGCATGTCCTGGCTGACGAGCGTGGTGACCACGAGCGCGTTCTTCTGAGCTGCGCGCTTGAACAGGCTCGTGAGCTGATCCGAGCGCGTCACGTGGGAGAACGTCGTGAGGTGCACAAGGTGCCCACGGAACTGCCGAAACGCCGCTCGAACAACCTTTTCTGCCGTGTCACCGGTGCCGTCTGACACGATGAACACCGGCTGCGGGAGCGCCACCTCTCCGGGTGCATTCGCCATCGTCCCTCCACTTCGCGTGATAGCACGGCCGCGGAGGTCCGATGCGGATCTGCGTGCTGAACCCGTCGTACGAGGGCTCTGCCTCGCCATTCAAAGGCCACGATCCGGTGTGCAACCCGGCGCGTCATGCCCCCCAACACGACTACACCCAGCTGATGGTGCAAAAGGCCATCGCCGGGCGCCAGATCCGCGACCACGCGCACGACGTCGACCTGTTCGTGAACCTGTGCGACGGCGCCTGGGACGAGGATCGTCCTGGCATCGACGTCGTCCGCGTGCTCGAGCTCCTCGAGCTACCGTTCACGGGCGCCACGTCGAACTTCTACGAGCCCTCGCGCGAGTCGATGAAGCGCGCCTGCCGCTACCAGGACATTTCAACGCCGGCCTGGCGATTCGCGTCGACGCCCGAACAGATCGAACGCGCCGGAGAGGTCCTCCGCTACCCGCTGATCATCAAGCATCCGTCGAGCTACGGCAGCATCGGCATGACGAAGGACTCTCGCGTCACCTCGGCCGCCGCGCTGCGCGACGAGGGACTTCGTTTCCTCGCCCGCTTCGGGGAGGTCCTGATCGAAGAATTCATCGAGGGCCGCGAGTTCACCGTGCTCGTGTCCGAAGATCCAGACGGTGACCCCCACGCGTATCGCCCCGTAGAATGCAGCTTTCCGCCCGGAGAGACGTTCAAGCACTTCGATCTCAAGTGGGTCGATTTCGCCGGGATCGCGTGGGCACCGGTGGCCGATGAGGCCCTCGCGGCGCGTCTTTGCGACGCGACGTCGCGCATGTTCTCCGGCCTCGGCGGCACGGGGTACGGTCGGGCAGACATCCGCGTCGACCGCGACGGGCAGCTGTTCGTGCTCGAGATGAACCCCCAGCCCGGCGTCTTCTACCCGGAGGGCGAATACGGCAGCGCGGACACGATCCTCGGCCTCGATCCTGGCGGCCACGCCGCGTTCTTCGATCGCATCGCCCGCGCGGCGCTCGTGCGGCACACGCGCACCCGGAAGGCGTTTACGATTCGCGACAACGGCCACGGCGGCTTCGGCATGTTCGCCGCTCGCGACCTCGCAGCGGGCGAGGTGATCGATCCGTGGGAGGCGCGTCCGCAGCGGCTCGTAAGCCGCAAACACGCGGCAGCGTGGACCGGACGTATGCGCGACTGGTTCGAGCGGTACGCGTGGCCGATCGGCGAGGACGTGTTCGCGATCTGGGCGGAGGATCCCATGGACTGGCGCCCCATCGACCACGGCTGCGATCCGAACGCCTGGGTGGACGGGCTCGATCTTGTCGCGCGGCGGCCGATCGCCCGCGGCGACGCGATCACGTGTGACTACGGGACGTTCTGCGGCGACGAGATGGCCCCATTCACCTGTTCGTGCGGCGCGTCGGCGTGCCGCGGACAGATTCGTGGCTCGGACTGGCGCCTGCCCGCGATGGCGACCTACGGCGAGCACGTGTCCCCGTTCGTGGCCGCGCAACGACGCCGGATTTCCTAGGACGTACCGCGCGTCCGAGAGTTATCCACAGGTTTGTACACACCCTGTGGAAACTGCAGAACCCCGCCGGAAAGCCGGCGGGGTTCTTTAGAATCTCAGGCTCTTTCGAGCCCAAAAGTGTGGAGCGGGTGGACAGATTTGAACTGACGACAGCCACGTTGGCAACGTGGAGCTCTACCACTGAGCTACACCCGCTGACCATTGTTTTCTATGGCGCCCTCCATCGGGTGTCAAGCGATCTGCGCAGGCTGTGTGACGGGTGCTAGATTACCGGCCATGCATCGGCCCTCCGTCACGATCCTTTGTGCGCTGCTCCTCGCCTGCCGGGGAGAATTCGAGACCGATGACGATTCCTGGCCCGAAAATTCGTCGCCCACGGATCGGGACGGGGACGGGATCGCCGCGGAAGGTGGAGATTGCGACGACTCGAACGCGACGATCCATCCAGGTCAGGCGGAGCTGTGCGACGGCGTGGATCAGGACTGCGACGGGATCATCGACGAGCAGACGGCAGACGAAGACGGCGATGGGACCTGTGACGCCCTCGACACCGACGCCTGCAACGTGGAGGGCCAGCCCGACTGCGCGGTGATCGAGGTGTGCAACGGGCACGACGACAACGGGGACGGTGCCGTCGACGAGGGCTTTGATCAAGACGGGGACGGCGTCACCGCGTGCGACGGGGACTGCGACGACGCTGATCCCCAGCGGGCGCCCGACCGACCCGAGGCCGCCGGAAGCGGCCTTGACGAGGACTGCGACGGGTACGTCGATGAAGACGACTGGCATGCCGGCGAGCTCGCGATCACGGAGGTGCTGATCGATCCCGCGGTCGTACCAGACTCGGCAGGTGAATGGTTCGAGCTCAAAAACACGGGCAGCCGCACGCTCCCGCTCGCCGGGCTGCGCGTGGATGCAGGACCGTACGACGCGTCCACAGCAGCCGACTGGCGAATCCCCGAAGGGACAGCTCCCCTCGCCCCGGGCGCGTTTGCGCTGATTGGGGCGTCGCTGGATCCGTCCCAAAACGGCGGCGTGTTCCCGGCGGCGACCTGGAACGGAGCGCTCTCGCTCGGGAACAGCGGACCGGGACTGACGTTGTCGGTCGATCAGTCAGCTGGACCGCTCGTGCTAGCGACCCTCACCTGGGACCGCTCGGACCGCGGCGCGGCGTGGATCGTCGAGGGTGCCGGCGGCTGCGCTGCGAGCGAGGCGTGGGCGCCGCTCGGCGACCGCGGTTCACCCGGCGAGCCCAATCCCCCCTGCGCCGTGGACGCCGACGGCGACGGGTGGTCCGCGGACGCGGACTGCGACGACACCCGCGCGGACGTTTACCCCGGGGCCGCCGAGACCGACGCCTCGCGCGATCAGGACTGCGATGGCGTGGCCGAGAAGGGGCCTGACGTAGAGCTGTCCGTCGAGCCGTCATCTTCGGCCGACACGTGCGGCGCGGTCACCGTACGCGCCAACGTAGCGCCCGATCCGGACGGCCCCGTGACCGTCGCGTGGGACCTGATCGCCCCCGCGGGGTCGAGCCTTCAGGCGGCGGACCTGTCGATCACCGGTGGGGTCGCGACGTTCGCGCCCGATCGCCCCGGCGCGTACCACCTCGCGGCCACCGGGACCGACTCGGGTGCCGCCGCGGGTCGCACCGGCACGGTCGACGTATCGATCGCCGCCGGCACGCCAGGCGCCGGGCCGAGCTCAGAGGCGGGCGCCAACACGTTCGTCAGCGCGACGACGCCGTGTGTGGACGGGGTGTGCGCGCCCTGTGACGCGGTCGTCGTGCTCCTCGACGGTGCTGCGTCGTCGGATCCCGAAGGCGGGCCGCTCACCTACCGCTGGAGCGTGGTTTCTGGCTGGGGCCTCCTCGCCGACCCGACGTCGAAGGCCACGACGATCGTCGTTCCAGGCGCGGTACCGTTGCCTGGCACCACCGCGGTGCACACGGTGTTCGTGTCGCTCCGCGTCACCGACTGCGGCGGGGCTGCGGCAACCGCCGATCTCGTGGCGATCACCGCCGAATGTACAGGGAACTGATGACCCGTCCAGTGACCATCGTCCGCGCTGTAGGCCCCGAGCAGGCGCCACCCGTCGTGCTGTTCCACGGCATGGGGCTCGGCCGGTGGATCTGGGGGCGCACACAGGAGACGCTCGCCAAGGGCGGAATCACGTCGTTCGCCTACGATCTTCCAGGCCACGGCGACAGCCCGAGCAACCCGTCGCTCGACCAGGCGATCGACGAGGTCGAGGCCGTGATCCGCTCGGTGCCGGGCAGCTCGGTCGTCGGGCACAGCGTCGGCGGCTACCTTTCGCAGGTGGCCGTCACCCGCGTGCGCGTGCCTGCGCTCGCGCTCGTCGGCGCATTTCCGACCCGCGCTGTGCAGCTCGTCCCGACGCGCGATCAGCTGCGATCGTCGCTTCGCCACACCGCAGCCGCCCTGCTCGGACAGCCGTTCCGCCTGCGCTACGGCGACTACCACCGGTGCGGCTTCGACAAGCTGCCCGAAGACGAAGCAAAGAACGCGTTCGAGCGCATCACGCCGTGGCCTGGCCGCCTCGTGCGCAAGCTCGCGTTCCAGCCCCACCACGTCAATCGCGAGGCGATCGGCGCGCCGGTGTTGTGCGTCATCGGCCGCCACGACCGCGTCGTGCGCTGGCAGGTCGGGCGCGCCCTCGGGGAGCACCTGGACGCGCTGATCTGGCGCTACGACGACCTCGGCCACTTCCCGATGATGCAGCCTGAAGGGGTGCGGTTCGACGAGGATCTCGCGGGTTGGCTGAAGAACCCGCGGGGGCGGAAGGTCCGATAACGTCTAGATCTCCGGCTGCGTCAGGGTGACGCCAAAGCAAAATTTCTCGCAGAGACGCCAAGAATGGGCAGAGGGGCGCAGAGGGGTCTTTGGACGTCGCTCTGCGCGCTCTGCCCATTCTCCTGCATCTCTGCGAGAAACGATGCCGTCCGCATCGCGCCGACACCCCCGGAGATCACGCGCTCAGACCGCCGTCCACCGGGATCACCTGCCCCGTGATGTACAAGGCGCCGGGGCCGCAAAGGAACCGCACGATCGGCGCGACCTCTTCCGGCTTGCCCATGCGCTGCATCGGGATGGCCGCGTTGGCGCCCTCGATCACCGCGTCCGGGAGGCCTTTCGTCATGTCCGTGTCGATGAAGCCCGGCGCGACGGCGTTCACGCGGATGTTCCGCTTCGCGACCTCCTTCGAGAGCGAGCGCGTCATCGCGACGACCGCCGCCTTGGACGCTGCATAGTTCACCTGGCCGGCGTTGCCCCGCAGCGCGGAGACCGACACGATGTTCACGATCGCGCCCGAGCGGCGGCGGACCATGCCGTACAACACCGCGCGCGACATCCGGAACGCGCCGCCGGCGTTCACGTCGAGCACGCGATCCCACTGGTCGTCGCTCATCCGCATCATCAGGGTGTCGTCGGTCACCCCGGCGTTGTTCACGAGGATCTCGACGTCCCCGAGCTCACACGCGGCCTTGTGAAGCGCCTCGCAGCCCTCGGTCGTCGAGACGTCGGCCTGCACGGCGCGTCCACGGCCGAACTCGGCGATCAGCGCCTCGGCCTCGGCGACGCGCGTGGCGTAGTTGACCACCACGACAGCGCCGGCCGCATGCAGCTCCCGGGCGATCGCCCGCCCAATTCCGCGGCTGCCACCCGTCACGATCGCGACCTTTCCTTCGAGCTCCATCGTGCCCTCCAGGTGGCCTGCTAACGCGGCCGGGCGCTACCCGACGCGGCCACGTTCGATGCCGTCCCAGCCGCACAGGGCGGCGACGAGCCGGTCGAGGCCCATCGCGATGCCCGCGGTCGTCGGCATGCGACCTACCGCTTCGACAAACGCCATGTCGACGGGATGGGGCGACTCCCCCGCCGCCACCCGGGCCGCGTTCACCGACAACGCGCGCCGGAGCTGCTCCTGCGAGTCGACGACCTCGAGGAACGCGTTGCAAAGCTCCACGCCGCCGAGGAAGCCTTCGAACCGGCAGGCGACTGGCCACGGGCCGTCGTCGCGAACCTGCGCGAGCGCCGCCTGCGAAGCTGGCCAGTCGCGCACGAACGTGGGCGCCGTGATGCGCGGCTCGACGTCCTCGACGAACCGCCGAAAGAACGCGTCGTCAAACCCGCGGTCGCGGCTGGAGAGATCCGACGCTGACGCCGTCGCAAGGTCGACGCCGGTCGTCTCCAGGAACAGGTCGCGCACCGTCACGCGGCGCCACGCGGCCGGCGCGTCCACGCCCAACGCGTTGGCGGCCGTCGCGACGAGAGCTTCGACGTCGTCCATCAGATCCGCGAGGCCCGCGCCTGCGCGGTACCATTCGAGCATCGTGAATTCCCGCCCGTGCCACGACCCGCGCTCGCGGTCGCGAAAACACGGACCGAGATCGTAGATGCGCGGCAGGCCTGCGGCCACGACGCGCTTGCACGCGAACTCGGGCGAGGTGCGCAGGTAGCCGTCGGCGACCGGCAACGCGAACAGCTGCTCCTCCATCGCGGGAGACGGAACGAGCGCTGGCGTGTGGACCTCGAGGTACCCGTGATCGTCAAACCACCCGCGGATCGCGCGGGTGACGACGGCTCGGGCCCTCAGTCCAGCAGGGTCGATTCGACGAACCTTACTTCTTGCCGACGCGCTCGACGTATTCGCCGGTGCGCGTGTCAATGCGGATGAACTCGCCGCTCTCGATGAACAGCGGAACGCCAACCGAAGCGCCCGTCGTGAGCACCGCCTGCTTGTTCGTGCCGGTGGCGGTGTTGCCGCGGGCGCCGGGCTCCGTGTACGTGATCTGCAATTCGACGAACGTCGGCGGGACGACGCTTACGGCGCGGCCCTTGTAGAACATGACCTCGCACATGGCCTCTTCGAGGAGCCAGGGCGTGACGTCGGCGATGCTCTCCTTCTGGATGCCGACCTGCTCGAAGTTCTCCTGGTTCATGAAGAACCACTGTTCGCCGTCGTTGTAGAGGTACTGCATCGTAAACTCTTCGATGTCCGCCGGCTCCAGCGTCTCACCCGAACGCCAGGTGCGCTCGAGGGTGTTGCCGTTGAGCAGATTCCGGAGCTTGACCCGCGTGAAAGCCGTGCCTTTTCCAGGCTTTACGAACTGGAAGTACGTGATGACGTACGGGTAGCCTTCCAACTCGATCTTCAGGCCGTTGCGGATTTCCGCCGACTGATACATGGGGTCCTCACCGTTGGGAGCCGCCATGTATCACGGGAAAGCAGGCCCGGTAGCCGAACCGGCGGGACGCGTGGTCGGTCGGCCCGAATTGTTGGCCCACAGGCCTGATCTCGCGGAGGTCTGGGATGAGGCTGACGCGGCGTTCCCCGTGCGCGTCACCCGTTCGTTTCTTGACCGCATGAACCTCGACGACCCCAACGATCCCCTCGCGCTGCAGGTCTTGCCGTCCCCCAGCGAGCTCGTGCCGGCGCCCGGCGACCTCGACGATCCGGTCGGCGACCTGCGCATGAGCCCGTTGCCGTGGGTGGTCCGAAAGCACCCGGACCGCGTGTTGGTGCTGCTCACCAAGCGCTGCCAGATCTACTGTCGGTACTGTTTTCGTCGGAACATCGAGCACGGCGAACAGGACCCCAGCGACGCCGAGCTCCGAGCGGCCCTCGCGTACGCGAAGACTTCGGGCGCCCACGAGGTCATTTTCTCCGGCGGCGACCCACTCGCGGTCACCGACGAACAGCTGTTTTCGGCGATTGACGCCGTTCGGCCCGAGGTTCCTGTGATTCGGGTCCACACGAGGGCCCCGATCGCCCTCCCCTCGCGCGTGACACCGGCGCTCGTCGCGGGGCTTCAGAAGCGCGCACCCGTGTGGGTGATCGTGCACACCAACCACCCGCGCGAGCTCGCACCCGACGTCGATGAGGCTCTCGCCAGGCTGGTGGACGCCGGGATCCCGGTCCTGAACCAGTCCGTGCTCCTCGCGGGTGTGAACGACGATCCTTCCGTGCTGCAGGCGCTCTCGGAGGCGCTGGTCGAGCGGAGGGTGTTCCCGTACTACCTGCACCACCCCGATGCAGCGTCCGGAAACGCGGCGTTCCGGGTGACGTTCGAGCGAGGGCTGGAGATCTACGCCGAGCTCGGACGGCGGGTGAGCGGCCTCGCATTGCCGGCGTACGTCGTCGATCCTCCAGACGGGAGCGGGAAGATCCCGGTCTCCACCCTCAGTTGAAAATGCTTTTCAAATACAGCACGCTCCGTTAAATTGAAAATGACTTTCAATGGGGGCGCGGTGACGCTCGATCAGCTCGAGAACGGCAAAGCAGGCAACATCGCGTCCGTCGCCGGCGAAGGCCCGTTCCGCCGCCGCCTGCTCGAGCTCGGCCTCGTCCCGGGAACCCTCGTCGAGCGCATCGGGCAGGCGCCGTTCGGCGACCCGCTCACCTTCCGGGTGCGTCGCGCCGTGTTGTGCCTGCGACGCGCCGAGGCGGCGCTCGTGCAGCTCGCGACCGCACCGGCGGCCGTGTGACCGCTCCCCGCATCGCGTTGATCGGCAACCCGAACGCGGGCAAGTCCACGCTGTTCAACGCGCTCACGGGCGGCACCGCACGCACCGGAAATTACGCCGGCACGACCGTCGATCGCCACGTCGGACAGCTGACGATCGACGGAACGGCGATGGAGGTGCTCGACGTGCCCGGGACGTGGTCCCTCGCGGCCCGCTCCCCGGAAGAGCGCATCGCTATCGACATCGCCGTGGGGCTCGGCCAACACGAGCCGCCCGCGCTCCTCGTGGTCGTACTCGACGCCCCTCGCGTGATGCGCAGCCTCTACGTCACGCTTCAGCTGCTCGATCTGAAGGTGCCGGTCGTGTGCGCGCTCAACCTCGCTGACGAAGCCCGGCAGGACGGCGTGATGCCCGACGTCGACGCCCTCGCCCACGCGCTCGGTGTGCCCGTCATCGCCACCGTCGCGCGCACCGGCGAGGGCCTGCAGGCGCTCCGTGACGCGATCGGCAAGGCGCTGCGCGACCCCGCCTCGGTGACGCCGGGCGCCGTCCACGACTGGACGCCCGCGCTGGTCGCGGACGCCGACGCCCTCGTCCCGCACCTGCCCGCACGCCTGCGTGCCGTCGCCACCGATCCCGCCCGTGCGCGAGCGCTCGCGTTGTGGATGTTGCTGTCGGTCGACGATGACGACGCGCTGCCCGACGCGGACGTTCCGACCGCTGAGATCGCGCGGATCCGTGCAGCAGCGAAGGCCGCTCGGCGAGATCTGCAGGGCGAGATCATCGGCCATCGGTACGCATGGATCGACGCCCGGGCGAACCAGTTCGTACCGGTCGGCGGCCCACGAGGTGCGCCGTTGGCCGACAAGATCGACCGTGTGTTGCTGCACCCGCTGTGGGGCTCGCTGGCGTTCCTCGCCGTGATGGGGCTCGTGTTCACGTCCCTGTTCTCGTGGAGCGACCCGCTGATCGGCCTGATCGAGGCGCTGTTCGCCCGCATCGGCGGGCTCGTCGCGGGCGGGTTCGAGGTCGCGGTCGCGAGCGCGCCCCTCGGCGGCGTGACGGCGATCCTCGGCGACCTCGTCGTTAACGGGATCATCGGCGGCGTCGGCTCGGTGCTCGTGTTCATCCCGCAGATCGGGCTGCTGTTCTTCTTCCTCGCACTGCTCGAAGACAGCGGCTACCTCGCGCGCGCCGCGCAGCTGATGGATCGAATCCTCCGCCTCGCAGGCCTGCCCGGACGCGCGTTCGTGCCGCTGATCTCGGGCTACGCGTGCGCAGTGCCCGCGATCATGGCGACCCGCACCATGCCGCGCGCGCGGGACCGGCTGCTCACCATGGCGGTGTTGCCACTCACGTCCTGTTCCGCTCGTCTTCCGGTGTACGGGCTGATGATCGGCGCGCTGTACCCGGCGCTGATCCCGGGGACGTCGATCCCCGCGCGCCCGGTCGCGCTGTTCGGCATGTACGTGATGTCCACCTTCGTGACCCTGCTCGCCGCGCTCGTGTTGGGGCGCCTCGTGGTGCCCGACGTCGCCGCACCCGACCTGATCGAGCTTCCGCCCTACCGCCTTCCCCACTGGCAGACGGTGGGGCGCATGGTCTACGCGCGCGTCGCCGACTTCGTCCGCGAGGCGGGCGGCACCATCCTCAAGGCCACCGTCGTGTTGTGGTTCCTGCTTTCGTTCCCGCGCTACACCCCCGAACAGGTGCTCCCACCCGACGTGATCGCCCAGGCCCAGGTGGACGGCACCGACCTCACCAGCGCCGCGCGCGGTGCGGCGATCGAGCGCAGCTTCGCAGGCCGCATCGGCCACGTCGTCGAGCCCGCGATCCGACCGCTCGGATTCGACTGGCGAATCGGCGTTGGGCTGGTCGGAGCGTTCGCCGCGCGCGAGGTGTTCGTGTCCACGATGGGCGTTGTTTACGGGCTCGGCGACGACGTCGACGACAGCTCGGCGACGCTCCGCGACCGCCTGCGCGGCGAACGGACGAGCGACGGGCAGCCGCGCTACACGCCCCTCGTCGCGACGTCGTTGATGGTGTTCTTCGCGTTCGCGTTCCAGTGCCTTTCCACGCTCGCCGTGCTGCGCCGCGAGGCCGGGGGCTGGCGGTGGGCCGGGTTCATCGTCGCCTACATGACAGTGCTGGCGTGGACGGCGTCGTTCGCGGTGTACCAGGGCGGGCTGCTGCTCGGCTTCAAGTAGGTCCCACGAGCCACGCCCCGACGTTACTCGACGGGACGTGCGCAACTTTTCGACATGGATCGGGCTCCGGGAGCTGCCGTCCCTCGACGCCGACCGGCAGTCGGAGCGGAGCGGCGTGTACGTCGTCGGCGACCTCGCGGACGCGCCGATCCTCAAAGCGGCGCTGAACCAGGGCGACGCGACGGGCCGCCACCTCGCCGACAAGCTCGCGGGCGCGCCGGCGGGAAACGTCGACGTGGACGTGGTGATCGTCGGCGGCGGGCCCGCAGGGATGGCGGCCGCGGCCGCCCTGCACGAGCGCAAGATCGCCTACGTGGTGCTCGAGCGCGACGCGCCGTTTCACACGATCGACGCGTTCCCGGCAGGAAAGATCATGTACGCCGATCCGCCGGGCGTGCTGGTTCCCGATGCGTTTCCGCTCGCCGACACCCCGAAGGAGGCGCTGGTCGACGACTGGCGAAAGCGCTGTGACGCGCTCGGACTCCGCGTGGAACGCGGCGACCTTTCCGAGATCGAAGGCAGCGACGGGGCGTTCACCGTGTACACGTCGACGCGCTCGTGGCGCGCGCGAAAGGTGATCCTCGCGTTCGGGCGCCGCGGCACGCCGCGCCGGCTCGACGTCCCGGGGGCCGACAAGGCCCGCGATCACCTGGCCGACCCCGGGGAGTGGCGGGGCAAGTCCGTGGTGGTGATCGGCGCCGGCGACTCGGCGGTGGAGGCCGCCTGCTCGCTCGCGGAGGCCGGCGCCCACGCGACGCTGCTCGTCCGCGGCGCGCGCCTCTCGCGGCCCAAGCCGAAGAACCGCGCCCGCCTCGCGACGTCGGGGGTCCACGTGCGGCTCTCCGTCACCCTCGCGCGCATCGAGGACGCTGGCGTCGTCGTGGTGGGCGACCCGACCCCCCTGCCCGCCGACGCCGTGTTCGCGATGATCGGCACCGAACTTCCCGTCGCGCTGCTGCGCCGGTGCGGCGTGCGGCTGCGGTCCGACGCGTGGCGGGAGCTCGCGCGCGCCCCCGGCCTCATGCTGTTCGCGGTGGCGACGTACCTGTTCTACGTCCTCAAGCAGCACCGCGAGCTGTGGCCGTTCGGGGCCGGGCCGATCGGCTGGCTCACCGACGCGGTGAAGGTCCCCCTCCCGTGGTACCCGACCGCCGACGGCGCCGTGCGCGTGCTCGACGCGGGCTTCTGGGGCACCCTGCTGTACTCGCTCGCGATCCTCGGCTTCGGGCTCGACGCGATGCGCCGCCACCGCGGGCCCGAGCAGCGACGCCGGTACCTCTCGCTGATCGCGTTCCAGTGGGTGTTCCTGTTCGGAATCCCCGAGGTCATCGCTCCGATCCTCACGCGAACGCCCGGAAAGCTGTACTCGCTCTCCGTGCCGTGGCCGCTGTCCGTGTGGTCGCTCGCCCACGAGCCCGCCGCGTGGGCGTGGCTCGTCGCCGGCGCGCTCGTTTCGTTTGTGGCAATGCCACTCTACGTGGCCCGCAACAACGAGAAATTCTGCTCGTACCTTTGCGGCTGCGGCGGCCTCGCCGAGACGGTCGGCGACCGGTTCCGCTGGCGCGCGCCGCGCGGCTCGCTCGCGAAGAAGGCCGAGTGGGGCGGTCCGATCGTGCTCGCGTGCGCCATCCCTGTCACGCTGCTGATCCTCAACGACCTGTGGGGTCTGGTCGGGTTTCACACGTGGCTCGATCAGACCGTGTCGATCAGCGAGAACGCCGCGTCGATCGGCCCCGCGGGTGCTGAGGGCGACGTCGAAGGCGCGATGCGAATCACCGAGGCGACCGTCGACGGCGACGTGTTGACGCTCGCGGTCGAGAAGTTCGACTGGGATCACACGTGGCACGCAAACGGCTGGATCCGCGAGATCCACGCGGGCGACGCCGTCCTGTACCCGACGCCCGCCGGCGAGGGCCGGTACACGCTGCCGATCGCGGACGTGACGGGCCCGTTCCAGGTGATGGCCGCGTCGTCGTCGCTGTCGCGCGTGACGGACTTCGCGCGGTCCTGGTACGGGTTGATGGTCGACTTCGGGCTCGCGTCCGTCGTGGGGGTCGCGTTCTACCCGTGGCTCGGGAACCGCGTCTGGTGCAGGTTCTTCTGCCCGCTGCGCGCGTACATGGAGCTGCTGTCGCGGGCGTTCGGGCGCCTCGCCATCGCGGCGAACGACAAGTGCATCTCGTGCGGCGAGTGCACGAAGGTGTGCCAGATGGGCATCGACGTGCAGGGCTTTGCCGAGCAGGGCGCGCACCTCGACAACCACAACAGCGCCTGCATCCAGTGCGGCCTGTGCGTGGAAGCCTGCCCGATGACGGTGCTGTCGCTCGTGGACAAGCAGAAGTCGGGCATCGGACCCGGGCCGCGCGACGTCGGAAACTGGTGACTGCGTCCGCGCGCAGCTAGCTCGGGGGCGCCCACGTCGACGCGTCAACCGTCGCGACCCGCACCTGTTCCCACCAGCGGTCCATCCGGAATTCTCCGGAGAGCAGCGCCGACTGAATCGCGACGAGGCAGCGGTGGCCGTACAGCGCGAACGTCGGCTGTTGGCGACCGCCGATCACGGCGGCCACGACGTCCTCCCGCCGGTGCGACGCGAGCAGCGCGGGGATGCCCGCCCGGGCTTCAGGCAGGAACCGCGGCCCGAGCAACACGATGTCCGGCGTGTCGCAGGCTACGAGACCCGTCAACAGCGCGCCGAGGATTCCGAGGCCGGGCCGAACGTCGACGACAGCGCGGACGCCGTCGGGCATCGCGAGCGGCGCCGGTGCCACGACCACCAGCGGCAGCGCGAGGGCGCCCGCGAGGTCGAGCAGCGGCTGTTCGACGGCGTCGAAGGCCTGCTGGCCGGGGACAGGGACCACCAGCGTGACCCGGCGCGGCGGCGCCGCTTTCAGCCAGCGCGCCTCGATCCACGTCGCGACCGCGTCGGGATCACCGAGCGGCAGCACGGGGAGGTCGCTCGCGACGGGCGCGTCGGCCGCCCACGCGACCTGGTTCTCGGGCGGGTACCAGTCCGCGTCCGTCCGTGCGCCCGCGCGCAGCACGCGGATCGACGGCAGCCCCGATCGTCGAAACCCCTCGCCCAACACGATGTCGACGCTCGGCAGATGGCGGTCGACGAGCGCTACGAGGCTCGGCCGTCCCTCCGTCGTCGCGAACAGTCCGAGCGCCTCGCTGCCGACGACGAGCGCCGCCTCGGCACCTGCCGCGCGAAACCGCCACGAGTCCTTGCCCGGTGTGTCGAGGATCAGCCGGTGCGCGTCGGACTTGAGCACGCCGACGCGGTACCCCCGCGCGACGAGCGCGCGCACGACGCCCTCGATCAGCGTGGTCTTTCCAGTGCCCGAGGGCGCCGCAAAGCAAACGATCGGTGGAAGACGCGACACGACGACTCCATGGCCCGAGCGGGCACGCAGGGTGACCTTACGAGAACGCGAGCTTGGCCGAAGCGATCAGCAGCACCACCCCGAGCAGGATCGCGAGGGGGCGCTCGGGGATGCGGTTGGCACCGAGCCAGGAGCCCACGAAGCCGCCGACGCCCGCGGCGAGCGCGAGCACGGCCGTTTCCGGCGTGAGAGCCGGCTGGATCGTCGCGTTGCCCGCGAGGCCGGCGACCGAGTTCACGAGGATGAACAAGGCCGAGATGCCAGCGCTCTGGCGCACGCCTGCCCAGCCGAGCCACACGAGCAGCGGCGTGAGGAAGATGCCTCCACCGGTGCCGGTCAAGCCCGCCAGCAGGCCGATGCACGCCCCCATCGGCACCGCCGCAAGCCAGGGCGCGTAGGGCTCCGCAGAGGCGTCTGTCCCGGCGACCTTCGCGCGCGGGATGAACAGCCGCACGGCCGCGAACGCGAGGACGACAGCGACGAGCGGCCGGTACCACGACGACGCCGGGTGGTACGCGCCCCCCAAGAACGCCATCGGGATCGACCCCACCGCGAACGGAAGCACCGCGCGCGGGAAGAACACCCCTGCGCGCCTGAAGTTCACCACCGCGATCAGCCCGACGACGATGTTCAGCAGCAGCGCGGTCGGCTTCATCCGCTCGGGTGCTACGCCCACGAGCGCCATCGTCGCGAGGTAGCCCGACGCGCCAGCGTGCCCGACCGAGCTGTAGATGGCGGCGACGACGACGAATCCAAGCGCGAGCAACAGGGTCTCGGACATGGCCCCACGTCACCCACCCTCACGCCCGGTGCCAGCACATCCTGTTGCGGTCTACAGACATATTCGTACATCCGGATATCCGTACTCCATGACTACCGCGACGCGCCCGACCGAAGACCTCGCCAGCATCTACAAGGCCGCCAGCGAGCCGATCCGCCTCCGGATCCTGTCGATGCTCACCCACGGGGAGCTTTGCGTCTGCCACCTGCACAGCGCGCTGGATGCCCCCCAACCGACCGTCTCGCGGCACCTCGCGATCCTGCGGCACGCAGGGCTGGTGCGCGCCCGCCGTGAGGGCTCGTGGGTCCACTACGCGCTCACCGACACGGCCGAGCAGTGGCTCGCGCCCGCGCTGGTCGAGTGGCGCGCCGACAAGGCCCTTCGGAAGGCGTTCTGCAACGCCAGGAGCTGCTCATGACCGATCGTACCGCTGGAAGGCTGTCGTTCCTCGATCGCTTCCTGACGCTGTGGATCTTCACAGCGATGGCTCTCGGCCTCGGCCTCGGCCACTTCGTCCCGAAGGTCGCAGCCGCGCTCGACGCGATGAGCTCGGGAACGACGTCGCTTCCGATCGCCGTCGGCCTCATCGTCATGATGTACCCGCCGCTCGCGAAGGTGCGCTACGAGCAGCTCGGTCACGTGTTCCGCAACGGCCGCGTGCTCGCGCTGTCGCTGGTCCAGAACTGGGTCGTCGGACCCCTGCTCATGTTCGGGCTCGCCGTGCTGTTGTTGCCCGACCGCCCCGAATTCATGACCGGCCTCATCCTGATCGGCCTCGCGCGCTGCATCGCGATGGTGATCGTGTGGAACGACCTCGCCCGCGGCGACCCCGACTACTGCGCAGGGCTGGTCGCGCTGAACTCGGTGTTCCAGATCCTGTTCTTCCCGCTGTACGCCTGGGTGTTCGTCACGGTCGTACCGCGCTGGCTCGGGCTCGAAGGCGCCGAGGTCAACGTCACCATCTGGGGCATCGGCCAGAGCGTCGCCATCTACCTCGGCATCCCGTTTGTCGCCGGGCTGCTCACGCGCCTGACGCTCCGCCGCGCGAAGGGCGACGCCTGGTACACGCAGACGTTCGTGCCGACGATCAGCCCCCTCACGCTCGTGGCGCTGCTGTTCACGATCGTCGTCATGTTCGCGCTCCAAGGCGACCGCATCCTGACCCAGCCGTTCGACGTCGTGCGCATCGCGATCCCGCTCGTGCTCTACTTCTTCGTGATGTTCGGGGTGTCCTTCCTCATGAGCCGCACCGTCGGCGCGGACTACGGGAAGACCGTCGCGCTCTCGTTCACGGCGGCCTCGAACAACTTCGAGCTCGCGATCGCCGTCGCGGTCGCCACGTTCGGTATCAAACACGGGGCCGCGCTCGCCGCCGTGGTGGGGCCGCTCGTCGAGGTGCCCGCCCTCATCGGCCTCGTCCAGGTCGCGCTGTTCCTGCGGGGCCGGCTGTTCGCCGAGCCGACTTCCCCTGTCCGTGCGGAGTGACCGTGAAGTACAACAGCGTCCTGTTCCTCTGCGTCGCCAACTCCGCGCGCAGCCAGATGGCCGAGGGCCTCGCCCGAAAGCGCTTCGGCGACGCCGTGCGCGTGCAGTCCGCTGGCAGCGCGCCCGGGCGGGTGAACCCGTACGCAATCCGCGCCCTCGCCGAGGTCGGCATCGACGCGAGCGCGCAGCACAGCAAGCACGTCGACACCATCGACCCGGCGTCGGTGGACCTCGTGATCACGCTTTGCGCGGAGGAGTCGTGCCCGGTGTTCCTCGGCGACGCCGCGCGGCTCAGCTGGGCGATGCCGGATCCGGACCGCAAACACGAGGACCTCACCGACGAGGAGCGGCTCGCCCACTTCCGCGCGGCGCGCGACGCGATCGACGCGAGGCTCGAGGCCCTGGCCAACGGGTCGGTCAGGTGACCAATGGTCGGGTCGAAGACCGGTCGTAGAAGAGAGCCGTAAGCCGGCGCGCAGCCGCACCGCCAAGGCTCAATCCATGGACTACATCCTGCACTTGTTGGGGGGAGGCGCCGGGAATCTTGCATCGTACCTGGCGGCCCACGTGCTGTTGTGCCTGCTGCCCGCATTCTTCATCGCGGGCGCGATGGCTGCGCTGATCCCAAAAGCGAGCATCACGCGGTGGCTGGGGCGCAGCACCCCGCGGTACGTGTCGTACCCGGCGGCCGCCGCGGCGGGTTCCCTGCTGGCAGTCTGCTCCTGCACCATCGTGCCGTTGTTCGCGGGCATCTACCGAAAAGGCGCGGGCGTGGGCCCCGCGACGACGTTCCTGTTCTTCGCGCCGGCCGGCAACATCATGGCCCTTGCCTACACGGGCAGCATCCTCGGCGGCGAGTTCGCGGCGGCCCGGTTCGTGTTGTCCCTGACCTTCGGCGTCGGCATCGGTCTGCTGATGGCGCTGCTGTTCTGGCGCGACGACGCGAGCCATGACGCCCAGACCGACGCGCTGTTCGCCGGCAAGGCGGCCATCGGTCCCGCAGCGGTCGGCGTGCTGCTGTCGCTGGTCGCACTCCTCATCGCCGGCACCCTGAAGCTGTGGCCGCTCACCGCCGCCATCACCACCGTGAACCTGCCCTTGCCCTGGGCCGAAGCCTGGCAGGCCACGCTTTCGGGCTGGGTGCCGTTCGACGCCGCCAAGGGCGAGGAGGGCGTGAGCGTGCAGGGCTCACTGCTGATCGCGCTGTTGGCGCTGATCGGAGCGACCGCCTGGAAGGGGCTCGAGAACATCACCGAAGGCGCCAACCGCTGGACGTGGGCCGCGCTGGGCCTCGCCGCCACCACGCTGCTGGTCGCGTCGCTGCGACTCACCCCGCACGCGGGCGGCCTCGACGTCGCGTTGACCGGCCGCGCCTTCGCGGTCGCTGGGACGCTCGCGGCCGTGGTCGGCTTCGGGCGGAGGTTGAACCCCGAAGACTGGGCTGCCTGGCTTTGGGAGTCCTGGCGGTTCGTGAAGCAGATCTTCCCGCTCCTGGTCGTGGGGGTGTTCGCGGTCGGCGTGATCCGCCAGCTGATCCAGCCCGAATGGATCCAGACCCTCGCCGGGCGCAACGACCTCCAAGGCAACGCCACGGCCGTGCTGTTCGGCGTGTTCATGTACTTCCCGACGCTCGTGGAGGTGCCGGTGGCGAGGATGTTCCTCGACCTCGGCATGCACCGCGGACCGCTGCTCGCGTATTTGATGGCCGATCCGGAGCTGAGCCTGCAGAGCATCCTCATGATCTCGGCGGTGGTCGGCCGGCACAAGACCGCTGCCTACGTGGGTCTCGTCGCGCTGTTCAGCATGACCTCGGGCCTGCTGTACGGCGCGTGGACCGACGGGTTGAACCTGTGACTTCAAAGGAGACACTCCCATGCTGACCGTAAAGATCCTTGGTCCTGGCTGCTCCAATTGCAGGAAGCTCGAGGCGGTGTCGCGCGAAGCCGCCGCCACCGCTGGCGTCGCGGCGGAGTTCGTCAAGGTGACCGACATGAACGCGATCATGGCGTTTGACCTGCTGTCCACACCCGGGCTCGTGATCGACGGCAAGCTCGTCAGCAGCGGCCGAATCCCCACCAAGGCCGAGGTCGGGCAGTGGCTGTCGGCCGCGGTCAGCCCGGCCGGTGCGCAACCACCTCGATGACGTGGTCAGGGCCTGGCGCCAGGCGGCGTTCGAAGTCGGCGAACAACACCTCGTCATAGTCGGCCACGGATTCGACGACGAACCCCGCGCGTTCGACATGCCCGACGATCGACGCGTTCGTCTGCAGGTAGCGCTCGGCGCGGACGGTCGACCCGTCAGGGCGGACGCCGATCGTCGCATGCGACGCAGCGTCGTAGCGAACCGTGTGTGAATCGACGCCCATTCCGGCGACCGAACGCACGACACAAAACAAGCGTCGCTCATCGCGAAGCACACGACGCAATTCGCGAAGGGCACGGTCGAGATCCACCGGCGTCAGGTAATGGAGCGCAAGGCGCGAATAGACGAAGTCGAACGCCTCATCGGGGTGGGGCAGGGTCCGGCGGACGTCTTCGATTCGCACGTCGATCTGCCCGCTGAGACCTTCCCCCGCGACGAAGGATCGCGCGACCGCGCCGCCGTGGGGATCGACCGTGGTAGCGATCACCCGGCGGCGGGGATCGGCCCTCGCCATGCGCGCTTCACCGACGCCCGCGGTGGAGATGCCAACGCTGTAGATGTTCAAGTCGCCCGGGCAAAGCAGGGCGAGGCCGCGGTCCTCGCTGATCGACGGAGCCTCCGAACCGCGTTCGCGTCGCCCCGCGAGGCGTTCCCTGGTAGCGTCCAACGGTGCTCCTTCGTCGCGCCAGCCAGCTCATTGTATTCCTCGCGCTCGCGTCGTGCGCGAAGCCCGCGGAGGTGGCCTCGGCATCCACGCCCACCGGGCCGTTCACCTCGTCCCGGTCGCACTACGTCGCGCTGCGCCTCGTCCCAGGCCAGGATCTGAAACAGGCCCTTCTCGACGTGGTGAAGGCCGAGGGGCTCGAGGCCGCTGCGGTGGTGAGCTGCGTCGGGAGCCTGTCGTCGGTGACCCTGCGCTTTGCGGATCAAAAGGAACCGACGGCGCTCGTCGGGCCGTTCGAGATCGTGAGCCTCGGAGGGACGCTCGGCCCGGACGGCGCGCACCTGCACCTCAGCGTATCGGACGCGCACGGGCAGACGTTCGGCGGGCATCTGGTGGACGGTTCGAGCGTGTACACGACCGCGGAGATCGTGCTCATCGAGCTCGACGACCTTCGCTTTCGGCGCCTCGAAGATCCCGTCACGACCTGGAAGGAGCTCGCGATCGAGCCCCGGCCGTGACGCCGCGCGTCAGGGAGTCGGCGCCTTCTGCTCGCGAACGGTGAACACGACGCGCCGGTTGCGCGCGCGACCTGTATCGGTCCGGTTCGTGTCGATCGGGTTCACGTCGCCGTACCCCGCCGCGGAGAGGCGCTCTGCACCGACCCCTTTCTGGACCAGGTACGAGACGATCGCGTCCGCTCGAAGCTGCGAGAACGCGAGGCTCACCGCGTCGTCGCCTCGATCATCGACGTGCACGCCGATCTCGACCCGCAGCAGCCACGGCCTGGCGGTCATGATCCGGACCACATCATCCAGGACATCCTGATCGCCCGCCGAGAGCGCGACGCCCTCTCCGAACGAGACCGTATCGAGCGAAACCAATTGTGTGCCCGCAAGCCACGTCCGCTTGGGACACCCGTCCGACGTCGCAAGCGCCTCGCCCGCCGCCCTCGCCTCCGTGGGACACGCATCGGCCAGGTCGTTCAGACCGTCGCCATCCGTGTCCACGTCCGGGCAACCCTGAAGCCCGGCGGGCCCCACGACGAGGGGGCATTGATCGACGAGGTCGGCGATACCGTCGGCGTCGTTATCGGCGTCTCGGCAGCCGTCGTCGTCCTCGAACCCGTCGGCGTCTTCGGCTTCGTCGGGGCACTTGTCCGCGGTGTCGACGAGGTGGTCCGCGTCGTTGTCGTCGTCCGGACACCCGTCGCCGTCCTCGAACGTGTCGACGTCCTCGGGTACGACCGGGCACGCGTCCTGGTCGTCGGAGACGCCGTCCAGGTCAAGATCGCGGTCGACGCGCGCGTACGTGAACGCCGCGAACACGCGGTAGGCGGGCGCGCCGATGCCCCCGATCAGCCCACGGCCGATGCCGACGACGAGCCCAGACCCGTTCGGGCGAGTCGCCTGGGTGAACAGGTGCCCGGCGGCGAACGTGTTCCTCGTGCCGGTAAGGCCGCTGGGGAGGCCATACGACAGGTTGGCTTCGCCGCCGACGCGCAGCCCGTCGCCGACGTTCCACCACGCGCCGCCGAGAGCGTCGACCGTCGACCCCATCGTGACGCCCTCGATGGCTTCGGGAGCGGACCACACGAACCCCAGGTTGCCGACCCAGCCGACGCTTTCAACATCGCCACCGACCGCCGCGGTGGCGCCCGCCGACGGGCCGCGCCCGAGGAACGCCTTCTGCGTGCCGGTGGGGAGCCCGACGTGTGGCACGATCGCGAGGGAGAACGGCCCGCCTCTGTCCGCAAGGATGGGGATCGTAGCCTGGAGCCGCGCGTCGCCGGCCGCGGCCCCGTTGTACCCAGACCACGGGGCGTCGGCCTCGAGGTACAGCGGCACCGACGCATCGACGCGCACCCTGCTCCCGAAGGTGTACCCAGCCGATAGCTCGGTCGAAAGCACGCCACTGAGCATCGGGTCCCGCGTGCCATCGCCATGGTAGTAGACGACGAGGTCGCGGGCGGAGCTGAGCCCAACCCCGAACGACGGCCCCGCATTGCCTAGTAGCGGCGCCTCCCCCTGCAACGTACCCGAGCCTGACCCGAGCGAACTGGCGGGAGAGAACGGCTCCGCATCGGCCGCGAGGGACGGCGCGGAGAACAACAGGGCGAGCATGGTGGTGTACATGCATGGGCTATCGGATCCTGGGTCTCCACTTGTTAAGGAAATTTGCACAGAAAAGTGGCACCAACCGCGACCAACGGGGGGTTGAGGGAATCCGCGGTTAGCTTGCGCCGGAGGAAACCCCTTGTTTCTGCTCGCGTAGGCCGTGTGCCAGTCGAACGTCACCCTCACTGGTGGCCTCGAGAAGGGACCGTTCGTGCTCGGCTCGCCGAGTGGAAACCGGCGTATACGTGAACCTCGTCACGCACCTCGGCCACGGTCGCAAAGCGCCCCTGCTCCACAACGGGCAGGACTTCGCGGCCGCCGTCGCGCAGGCCGAACAGGAGCTGCGCGAGACCCTCTCCATCGGCTCCGACGGGTTCGACCCCGGGATCCCCGGCTTCTCGATGAACGCGCTCGGCGGCGACACCGACGCGAACGCCTACTCGTTCGCCGCGTCGGCAACGCTGGTCCAAGCCGCGGTCGATGAGGTCGGCCCCGCCGGTCCCGTCGACGCCACCCTGCAGGAGCTCGTGAACACGTTCGCCGCCGACCTCGCCGACGCGGCCGACAACGGCCCCTTGGTCCCCAACCCCGATCAGACGGACGACGACCAGGACGGTGACGGGTGCGAGACCGATTGCACCCTGCCGGCCTGCGACAACGGGGTGTTCGACCTGGGCGAACTGTGCCTCCTGTACGTAGGCGGCGCCGCGATGGGCAGCGCCTCGTTGAGTACCAGGCGCGCCGCTAGGGCAGCGGTGGCGCGATGCGCATGCCGGCCTCGCCCCACTCGACGGTCGCGACGCGAAGGTGCCGGTTCCACGCGGCCTCGGGCGTGTTCTTCGCGTGGTAGAAGATCAGCGTGCGGCCGTCCGGACCGGGCGCCAGCCCGTGGTGTCCCGGCCCCCAAACATCGGCGTCGGCGTGCTCCGCGAGCAGCGGGTTGTCGGCGTAGCGCGTGTAGGGCCCCAGCGGGTCGTTCGCCACGGCCACGCCCATGCCGTACCGCTCGGTGCGGGCGTCGTTGCCCGAGTACATCAGGTGCAGCTCGCCGTCGTTCTCCACGATCCACGGCCCCTCGTTGACGAAGCCTTCCCAGGTGTCGGACTCCGGGGCGAGCACCACGGTCGGTGCTGCCGCCGCTGTCGTCGTGAACGACGACAATTCCACGGCGACGAGGCGGCTTAGCGTGGAGTAGCTCGTGCAGAACAGGAGCTTCCGGCCGTCCATTCCGAAGCGAGCGGGGTCCTCCATCGCGTCTCCGTCCAACAGGAACGCGTCGATCGAGAACTCCTCGAAATTCAGCGGATCGATGAAGTCGGTCGGGTTCGCGTCCACGCCGTCCCCGACGCCTCCGTGACCACCCCCGACGAGCGGCTCGTCCAGTACGTCCTCGTAGGGCCCGCCCGGCTCCGCAGACCACGCCACGCCGATGCGCAGGCCGGCGGTGTAGTACATGTACCAGCCGCCATCACCAGGGTGGATCGACGGCGCCCACACCTCACCGTCGTCGTTCCACGTTCCCGGCGTCGGCTCCCACACGACGCCTCCCCACGCCCACGTCACGAGGTCCGTGCTCGTCCACACCTCCAGATCGCGCTTGCTGTGGGTCGGGAACAGGTACCAGGTGCCGTCGACGTAGAGCGGGTGAGGGTCGGCGAGGTCGTCAACATCACCAGCGTGGTTGGACCGATCCAGCGCGAGCGGCTGGTGCCAGAGCGCCGCGAGTGGATCCGTCTCGGGGCCGGGCTTCGTGCACGCCAACAGCAACAACAAGGTCACGGCGTCACCCCGTAGACATAGAGGGACCCGACGAAGATCGCGGCGACGAGCCGCCGATCGGGGGACATCGCGACCCGGTCCTCACCGTCGGCGCGGTACGGCAGCCCCGTGCCCGTGCCGCTGGACAGGTCCCACAAGGCGCCTCCACCGGCCACGTAGCGTCCGTCACCGTCGAAGCTGACCGTTTGCCCGTAGGCCGCCTGGACGAACGTGCGTACGAGGCCGTCACCTGCGGTGTCGTACAGGCGCAAGGTGCGGCCGTCGGTCACCGCGAGGTGGTCGCCGTGCGGCTCGAACGCGAGGTCGTGGATGTAGTTCTTCCCGCGCTCCGGGGCGGCCTCCGCGAGGGTCTCGCCGGTGTCCGCGCGCACCAGCCTGAGCTCATCACTGTAGGCCACCGCCAGCACGCGCCCGTCCGGTCGAGCAGCGAGGCGCAACGCCCGGAACGGCGGTCGGTGTACGACCCGCGGGGCGGCCGCCATACGCCAGTCCCACGCGAGCAAGCCCTCCCAGCCATCGAAGAACGCCACGCCCGGCGCCATCGCGAGGCTCAACACGGCCTGGCCGTGGTACGCCGCGCGGACCGCCCACGTGCGGGCGTCGATGATGCGAACGTGTCCGACGGTCTTTTCGCCGTCGACCACGACGACGACGTCGCCCGAGGGGTCGAACTCCATTCCGTTGGGCTTCATCCCTGTGCCCGCCACCCGCGCGACGAGCTGCAGATCCGACGACCTCCACACGAAGAGGTCGCCCTGGTGGTTGACCGCGACGAGGTGGGCGCTGTCGGGCGAGAACACAACGAACCTGGCGCTGCTATCGAGCGTGCTCAGGTCAACGTCGACCGGCGCGTCACGGCCGTCGTCCCAACGTCGGAGGACGCCGTCACCGTAGGCCACCACGACGGCCTCGCCGGTCGGCGACACGGTCGCTGCGCTGATGTGTGCCCCGTTCGGCGCTGACCGCAGCGTGTGCCCTTCACCGGGCGCCGACGCGTCGAACACGCAGGTGCCGTCCTTGTGCACGGCCACCGTGTTCGCGCTCGCATGGACGGCGTAGGCCCCCACGCGAACGCCATCGACGGCGCGGAATACGACGAGGTTTCCCGTGCCCACGACCGCGACGAACGCCTCGTCGAGATCGAAGACGAAGCGGGCGATCGCGTCGACCTCCGGGCGCAGGACGTGCGTCACGGTGCCATCGACGCGGACGAGCCACACCTCACCCTCGGTACGGTCCATGGCCAGCCACGTGCCGCGCGGACTCAGCGCCATCGTGTCGAGCACGCCGTGATCGTCCAGGGCGCGCGGCTGGCCGACGGGACCGACCCACTCGGGCCGCCAGCGTCCGCCCGCGGCGATCAACGTGCCGTCGTCGCGATACGCGAGCGCGATGGTGGCGTCCTGCCGTTCTTCTTCGCCCAGGAGCGTGCCGTCGTCCGACCACCGAGCGATCGCGCAGCCCTGCGGCGCGCCCGAGTGGAATTCGTGCAACTCGTTCAGCACGTAGCCCGTGGACGCCGCGATCTCGCGCCCATCGTGCCGCACGGCGAACGCGACGACCTTGTGCCCGTTGGGCGGCTCAAACCAGGCGAGTGGGGCAAACGGATCCGCCTCGAGCACGCCGAGCGCCGAGGATGTGACCGCGATCACCCGCGTCCCATCGCCCGACCACGCGAGGCGGTGGGGACGGCGCGGCTCCAACACAGCGATTCGCTTCAGGCGACGGCTGTTGGTTGGATCGAGCGGCAGGGTCTCGAACATGGCGCCAAGCCTAGCAGGCCGCGGAACGCTTCATGGCGAGCTTCTGGCGCGACGGTCGCTCGGCTCGCCTCCAAACCCCGGAGCGATTCTTCAGTCGCCGTGGTTGTTCCAACGTCGTCCGCTTCCAGGCGACGCGTTACGGGTGTCCATGGCGAAACCTCTGTATCGCGCGATGCAGGCGGCTCCTGGCGGACCTGAGTGTGGCCCCGCCGCGAACAAGCTTGGCGTGAGAGTCCCTACGGAGCCTCCGCCCCCGCAGGTTGACGTCGAGCCCGATGCCGACGGCGTCGTACACCCGCAGACGGGCGGCATGTCCGTGTTCTCCGCGATCCCGGCAATTCCGATCAGCCGGCTCCCAACCGCCCACGGCGGCTACAACAAGAAGGATCTCCTGTTCTTCCTCGACGAGTCCGCCGTGGTCGCCCCTCTCTCCCATCGACCGGACCGCGGCGCACACGGTACCATTCAGCCGAAAGAAGCCATGCACATCGACGCCTACCAGCGCGCGCTATGCCAGACGAAGCCCATCTGGGAGGTCGCATGAGTCCCGCAGCACATGAACACCGTGCGATCCTCACGCAGATGCTGCGGTTGCGCGTGACGGGCTCCCTGGACGATGACCTCGAAGAGCGGATCCTCACCAGGCTCGACGAGCTTTGGGCAGCGCTGACCGAAGATGAGCGCGACCGGGAGCGCGACCTCGCCGCCGAATGGAACCGCCAGCAAGCGATCGAGAGCCCTCTCGGCTTCGTCGATACCGAACTCACGGACGGATCCGCCGCTCTCCCACGCAGGGCGGCCTGATGTTGTTCGTCGCCCAGCGCGTCGTATCGCACGCGACCGGCCAGCACGGCGTCAACGCGTACCGGTACGTCCACGCTGAGACGGGCCGACGAACGAATCCCGAGGACTACTTCGAACTGCCATGCACGCTTGTAAGCCAGTCCGTGCCTGTCCCGGGGGGCGGCAACCCGGTGCGCAGCTTCTTGGACATCGCGGCTCCCAACGACGTGACCGCGGACGAGATGGCGCGCTCGGTTCAGTACTTCGCCGACCTCGCGGCGCCCCCGCCCGATCGGGTCCACTTCTATGGGGAAGCCTGCGCGTTTCGCTTCGCCGTCGAGGGGTCCCTCCTGCCCGTGTGGCGCAGCGAGTTCCTCGAGCTCGTGCGGAACCTGACGACGCTGCCGTAGCGGACCAGGTCCCGATTCGGGTCGACAAAGCCGCTTGCGCCGCACCTGGGGGCAGGCCCCCAGACCCGGCGGTTCCCAGGCCGGTCTCGCGAGGTCATGCCGGGTCGGTGCGCCAGGCCGCCGGGCTGCGACCCGCTCTTGGGCTACAAAGCGCTCTTGGGTAGCCAGTGCATCCGCGGCGTTCAGACTCCCATCCGAAGGGCATTGTGACGGCCGCACGGTGTCCCGGTCGCCCCACACCGCTTGCGAAAATCGGCGTTCGTCTGCGGCAGAATGCGGTGCCGCAACCCTCGCGACGCAAACGCGAAACGGGCGTCGAAACGCCCGTTTAGCTCACGAACTCAGACCGACTTTTCAGTCCCAGGGGTTCTTGAGCTCTTGCAGGCGGCTGCCGGGGAACGTCTGCCCAGACCTGCGTGTCGACGTCGGGTCCGCCGGAGCGCCTTCCTTCGACGTAGACGCCTTCGGCGCAGGCGGCTTCGGCGCCGTCGTCACCACCTCGGGCGCGGCGACCGCCTCCACCACGGGCTCCTCAGCGACCGTCGGGTTCGGCATGTCGAGCCAATTCACGAGCAACCACACGAGGCCGTCGTCCCACAGCGGCTTCGCCGTCGGACCGTCCCCCAGCCACCACGTGTCGCCCGCGTAGCGTGCGACAAGATCGCGATCGGACAGGCGCACGACGACGTCGTTCCCCTCGCCGCGATCGAACTGGATGCCCTTCTCGCCGCGCGCGAGCTTCACGCCCTTCTCGGTGGCGACGCACTGCACGAGACCAACCGCTTCGCAGAAGCCGCCAAGGTCTGCGAACAGCGTGTCGCGCGCCTTCGCGACGCGTTCGGTTTCTTCCTGCTTCTTGCGAACGTCCGCCTCGGCCCGCTGCGCCGCGGCCCGGAACTTGGCCGCCAGGGATTCCTTGTCCGCCATCGATGCCTCCTGCCCACGTTGTACCACGCTCAGGGGCCAAAACGGTTGGCCGGGAGGGCGAACGCCGCGAGGTCCTTCACGTCACGTGGGGACAAGGCGCCCAACGCGCGGATCGCCGGCAACGGTACGCCGGTGACGTCGGCCGCCCGTGGGCCCAAAGCGGCGCGCCACGCGGCGAACGGCACGGCGAGCCACGCGCCGAGGCCAGGCTCGTCCAACACGACCACATCCACAATCGGAACGAGCACGTCGTCCCCGTTGTGCCAGCGTACGAACGAGAACGCCTCGTGCTGCCCCTCGGCGTCCGCCGCGTAGACGCCCACCTCGAACGTCGCCCACGGCTCGTCGTCCAGCGCCTCGGCGAGTCGACCGTATTCCCGACGAGCCAGGGCACACGCGGCCGCACGCAGCGACTTGCCGAGCGCCGAGGGAGCATCTTCGGGCCACCACGGCGCCAGGCGTCCGCCCGACGCCGTGTACAGGACGGGGGAGATCGGATCCCCTTCGGAGCGCCACTCCCGCGCCGCGCGCGACACCAGGGACTCGACCTGTTCGCGGTCCGCGGCGCCACCGACGAGCACACAGCGCGCGTGCGGAACGGCGACGACGGGCGATCCGCGAACGCGTCCGCGGAACGCCTCGACGAAGCCCGGTAACAACAGTCGTCCGGACGCGTTTCCGTCCGGTGACACGACCTGCCACAGGCCGTCGTCGCCGAGGCCGATCCCAAGCGCGGGATCGACGCCCTCGAGCGCCCGCGCGCAGGCTTCCGCGGCCGACGCACCCCAGCGCGCGAGGTGGCGGCTCGTGAGGAACAGCCGCACCCGGTCGTCCTCCCACGCCACAAGGCCGTGCAGCGAAGGCCCCACCGGGGTGGCGACGAGCGTGTGCTCGGCCGAACGAACGGCGTCGAACGGCGTCGTCGTCGTGCGGAGCAGCGGCACGAGGCCACACACAGCGTCTGACCACGACGCCGGCACGATCCCCGCGCTCACGCGGGCGTCTCCGGGGCAGACTCGAACGCGGCCGAGGTGAGCGAATCAAGGGGCGGCAGCGCTTGGGAGATGTCGGTGATCTCGACTTCGCCCCGAGCCCTTCGTTCCGCCCGGCGTCGGATCCGCCCCACCGTGCTGACGAGCCGCGAGCCGCGCACGGGCTTGTCGAGCCGATGCCACGACCACCGCTGAAGCGCCACCAGCGCCTCGTCCGGCACGAAACCGCTCACGAGCAGGATCGGAACGTCCGGGTACGTGACCTGGCACGCCTCGGCCACGGCGAGGCCGCTCACGTCGGGCATTACGACGTCGGTCACCAGCACGTCGGGCGGGTGTTCGCGAAGCGCGCTGATCGCGGCCGCGCCACCGGAGACGGCCTGAACGACGTACCCGGCATCGGTCAATGTACGCGCGAACGTCTCCCGGAGCGCGTCCTCGTCCTCGACGAGCAGCACGCGGCGCCCTTGGGGCAGATCGCCGGTGGCGTCGCGATCCGGCTGCACGCTCCGAAGCGCCAGGAAGAACCGCGCCCCTCCGCCGGGTCGCTCCTCCACCCAGATTCGACCGTCGCAGTCGCGCAGCACGCGCGCCGCCACCGCCAGGCCGAGCCCTGTCCCCTTTCCCGGCGCCTTCGTCGTCACGAACGGCTCGAAGATCTCCCGGCGCATCGACTCCGGAACGCCGGTGCCATCGTCCTCCACCATCACGCCCACGCCGGTCACGGCACCGAGCCGCCACCGCCCGACGCGAACGACGATCGTACCCGAGGGACGCGCGGCCACCGCGTCGCGCGCGTTCACGAGCAGGTTGACCAGCACCTGCTCAAGATCCCCCGCAGCCGCGATGGCAAAGAACGACTCGGCGGGCACGTCCACGACGAGCTTCACGGCGCGCGGCAACATCGGCCGGACGAGGTCGGCGGCGTCGCGACACAGGGCGCCCACGTCGACGCGCTCGAGCTCCGAGGACGTGCCCCCCACCGCCGTGAGCAACCGCTTGATCAACACGGACGAGCGCTCGATCGTGCGCTCCATGCGGTGAAGCGTATCGGTGGAGGACTTGCCATCGGGACCCGACTGCAGGAAACCGACCTGCGCGAGCAGCGTCCCCAGCATGTTGTTGAAGTCGTGCGCGACGCCGCTCGCGAGCGCCCCCATCATCTCCATGCGGGCCGCGCGGAGCAGGCTCTCATCGGCCTTCCGCCGCAACGTCACGTCGCGGAGCACGATCAGGCGCGACCCATCTTCCAGCGCGGTGGCGTTGGAGTCGACGATCAGCTCCCGGCGCGGCCCGAGGACGATCCGAAGCTCGGCGCGGTCGATGGCCTGGGGTCCCCGAACGAGGTGCAGGCGTGCGAGCGCGTGGTCCTCCGGCCTGACCCACCCGATCAGCGGATGATCCAGCGCATCTCCGAGCATCGCGCGGCCCGCGGGGTTGATGTCCCGGATCATGCCCGCGCGGTCCAGCGTCATGATCACGTCGCCGGCGCCGCTCACGAGCCGCTCATGACGCTCGGCTTCGTCGGCGTGCCGCACCGCGAGCGCCACCGCGCACCCGCCCATGAACCACGCGAAGCCCGGAAACAGGAACGACCCACCGCCCACCACGCCGTGGGAGATCAAGATGTTCGACAGCGAACCGACGATCAGCGGGGGCGCCGTCGTGAGCAGCAGCAGGTAGGACCAGCGCGCGCGACGGACCACCGACTCGATCGTCACGAACGCGAACCACGCGAGCGTCGGCACGGTGATCAAATCGACGAGCTGTTCGATCCGGTACAGCAGGCCGAAGGGCAGGAACGGGACGAGGGCGGAAGCGATGAACCCGATCGCGATGAACGCCCAAGGCGGCCAGGTCACCCGCCCGTACAGGAACGCCGACACGAAGGCGGCGCCGAGGCCGGGCAGCAGCGCATGGGACACGCGGCGCAGGCGGATCTGGGTGTCTAGATCCGGGAGCACGAAGGCCGAGACGTCGCTCTGGCAGAACGTCCACACCGCCATCGAGCACGCGAACAGGCCGAACAACAGGTACACATCCCGGCGCGGGGCGCGGGTGGCGACGCCGAGGTGAAGCACACCAAGCATCGCGAGCATCAGCGAAAGCCCCGCCTGCTCCGCGATGGTGCGCGCCCACACCGTTCGAATCGCCTCCCGTGGACCGAGCAGGACCCTACCCACCACGCCGCCCTCTCCAGCCTTCCCATCAAGGTCGAGCGTCAGCTTGTGCGTCCCCGGCGAGGCCGGGAGGTCGACGAGCACCGCGACGTCACGCCCTCCGCCGGGCTTGTCGACGGATCCAACCTCGTCGATCACGGCTCCGTCCCACGAAACCCGCACAGAATATTGGGGGCTCTCGACCCACAGTGAACGGAGAACGCCGTCGTCAGGCAGGTCTACGCTTCGCGACATCGCGATCCGCGCGTCCGGCTTGAGCCCCTGGCGCCCGAACAAGCCCGGAACCTGGAGAGGGCCCACGAACGACCCGTCCGCCGCCCGACCCTGCCAGGTGCCGCCGAGGTCGACCGCCCCCGAAGATACCGGCGCGAGCGACGTCGCGACCGACATCAGCACGACCAGGACCGCGATCCCGATCCAGGCGACGACTTGTTGAACACCGCGCGGCATGGTGCCGCTGTAACCCTTCGCGGCGAGCTTTTCGCTGCGACTCACGGGCTGCAGGCGACGCCGCTCCAGCCGACGGCCTGGCACCCGAGGCCACACTGGCTAGCGTTCGTGGGGCACTGGCCCTCACACCGCTCCATCGTGACGCGCGAGTCGTTGCTGCAAAGGCACTCGACCCGGCACTCCGACGGCACCGAACACGTGTCTCCACCGGGATCGACGACGTCACAGTCGGGCGGGATCACCGGGCCGGTATCGGACTCCTCGCCACCGTGGCAGGCGAGCAGGACCAGGAACAAGAAGTTGCGCATGCCGGTCATGGTGCCATGCCGAGGCCCTGCTCGACGAGCAGTTGATCGCGCAGGTGATCGAGGATCCGCGCGGCCGCGCGCTTTGCGCCCGTCGGGTGGCCGTCCACAACCACCGTGAGCACCCAACCCTGGCCGGGGTTTGGCTGCCCGGGAACGGTCGCGTCGACCAGGCCATCGAACATCACCGCGACGAACGACGAGCCCTCGACGAGCTCCTCCTCTTCGCGATCGAGCGGGAACAGGTCCATCGTTGCGTCGAGCCACAGGCCCCCGTCCACACCCGCGACGACACCGCCGACCCCCGGCCGTCCGGGCCGCAGCCCGAGCTCGACGCAGCGATCGGCGGACGCCGCGAAGCCGCGAGCGGGCGGATTGGAAACGACCTCGGCCATGCCCTTCTTCACGTACGGACGCTGATCCAGCCGGGACTTGTACCGTCCGCCACGCTTGTCGAGCGCGGCTGCGAACCGCCTCCAGTCTTCGGAGGTCGGGTCAACACCGCGAACATCGCAGCTGTACCGAACGATCGTCTCGATCGACGCCCACGAACGCGCGTCGGTGAACTTGAGATCCGACGTCATTCGCGCGATCTCGAACGTGCCCGTCTTGCCGCCGATCCGCTTCGCGACGTCCTCCGGAAAGTAGCCGTAGGCCGTGCTTCCCGGCTCGTTCACCACCGCGCGCATCGCGCTCTCGATCTCGGCCCGTCCGGGGCCGCCGACGAGCCCCTTCGCCACGACGCGACCGACCTTCGCTTGCGCGGGAGCGACGACCAGGTCGGGAGCCACGACGCTGCCGTCGCGGCGCGCCATCGGCGTCGCAAGCACCGCGAGGGACAGCGCGCTCGCTTCGACGCCGCCCATGCCGTAGGCGAGCCGCGAGTATTCGCGAATCGACGACGTGCCGACCTTGAACGCGACGTTCTTCGACGCGGCGCCGTCCTTCACGCTCAACACGAGATCGCGCTCGGACCAGCCCGGGACGCCCTCCACCGCGTACGCCTCGGGGCCCACGAGCGACGGATACCGGAAGCCGCCCCCGACGCGGAGCCCCGGCAACCACGGGTCTTGCGCGGTCGGGTACGAACGGTCGCCGACGCCGGTGTCGCGCTGCGTATAGACCACGCCGCCGCCGACCTTCGGGTAGTGAAACCGGTGCCCCGTCGCGACGAGCACGTCGAGGAACGCGTTGTTCACGGCGAGGTCGCGGGTGACGTCGAAGTCGGGCGCCAGCACGAGCCCGAGGTCAGCGCGCCCGTCGTGGTCCCACGACCACAACCCGGGCTGCTTCCCGAGCGGGTTCTCGAGGGGGTCGCGCAGCGCGCTCACGTGTTTTGGAGCGGAGTAGGTGATGCCGCTCGAAGGCAGCACAGCGAACGGCGCAAGGCCAAAGTAGAGGTTGATCGACTTGCGGAACGCGTCGTGGTACCCGGCGGTCGCGTCCGAGAGCACCACCGCGGCGTGGCCACACGGCTGGCTGCGCGCCCCGTCGGGCGAGAATCCGGGCGCGAGCAGCGGCGGACCGCCCTCCTCGAGGCCTGCGCGTGGGGCGTACCAGGTGAAGCGTTGGCACGCGAACGCTGGCGGGGTCGCCGTGCTCGGCCCGAGGCGACCCGTGCGCGCGAGCACGTACGACGTTCCGAGCTTGTACGCGGAGCCCGCGTTCTTTGCCCGCAGGAACGCCTCGTTTTCGAGCGCTGGGACCTGAATCGATCCGCTCGGACCCGCGAGCCGCAGCTGGCGCCTTAGACCTTCGACCACCTCGGCGTCGCGCGGATCAAACGCCGGCCAGTTGCCGACGGCCAGCACCGCGCCGCTGTTCGCGTCCATCAGCACGGCGGACGCGCGCACGGCGTCGCCCTTCGGCGAGCAGCGAGCGTCGCCTGACGCGCAGGCGGTTCCGATCGCCGCGAGCTCGCTCGCCACGATGCGCTGAAGATCGCCGCGGAGCGTAAGCTCGATGCCGCCCTCGCCGGCGTCCTTGTCGCACGCGTCCTTCGCCCACCCCTTCTCGGCCGCGTCCCACAGGTCGCTCGTGCCGGCGCCTTCGATGCCGCCGGCGAGCGGCCCGTACCCCACCACCGGGGACGCGAGGCTGCCAAACGGGTAGCTCCGCTCGACGTGCCCGTCGGTCACCGCGTCGTAGGCGAGGTGATCGGGCGCCGCTGGCGCGTGGAACACGAGGTCGACCGGGTCGGTCGCCGGGCCGATCCGAACCCGCGCACCATCGACGAGCGCGATGTTGCCGCCTTCCGCGAGCGTCTCACCGATGCGCACCTGGTTCGGATCGCCCTCGGTCACTACGGTCCACCCGCTCGCGCCGCGAAACACCGTCGCGCAGGCGCCGTCCGCCCCGTCCGGAAGGTCGGCCTCGGGCGCGGGCCCGCCGTACGCGACAACGCCACCTTTCGGATCCCGGCGCACGTGCAGCGTGCCGAGCGAGTACGCCTCGGGCAGCGCCCGCACCTTGCCCGACGCCGAAGGATCGAGCTTTCCGACGCCTGCGGGGGGCTTCGCGCCGCTCCAGGCGCACACCGAGCCGAGCGGGCCGTTCACGTCGCGCCGCGAGCCGGGCAACAGCAGCACGGTTCCGCGCGCCAGCGCGCCGTCTTCGACGACCTCGAGCCACGCCGACGTGGTGCCGCGCAGCGCGTCGATCGGAGGCCTCCCCCGACCGCTCCTCGCGACCGCGCAAGCGTCATCCCCCGTGATCGCCTCCACCGGAACGGGCGGACCGTTTCGCGTCGACCCCGGGCGCACGCCGAGCAACCGCGTCGGGACGCGAACCAGCGCGCCCGTCGCGTCCTGTTCAAAGCCCCAGTCGAAAACGAACACCATGCCCGCGGGATCGGGCGTGCGATCCGGCAGGCCGCGGAGCTCCTCGGTCGTGCCGTCGAGGATGCGCCGGATCCCGGGCTGATAGGCCGAGAGCTCGGCCTCGCGCCACAACGCGGCCGGGGGCGCCGGGATGTCGCTGCCGTCGCAGCCCTTGCCGGTCTCGAGGTTCCACACCAACGTGCGCCCTGCGACGCCTTCGCCGCTGCCCGGCCCGGCAAGACAGAGCAGCTCGGCGTCGATGAACGCCTGCAGCTTCTCTTCCTGCTCGTATTCGACGCGCATGGACGCCATGTTCGTGTGGAACGCGAGCGGGTTCGGCGGCGTGTGGAACAGCGCCTCACGCGACCAGAACACATGCCTCGCCTCGTCCTGGGCGTCGTCGTTCGCGAGCGGCCACGAAGGAAGCTCCATCGCCATCCAGCGGCGATCGCCGCCGGACGTCGTCCACTCGTCTTCCGGCACCGACAACAGAACGAGGCCGTCTTCGGTGCGCACGCGAAGCGGCACGTGGCCGACCCACAGGCGATCGCGCTCGTCCACGAGCACGGCGTCTCCGTGACGCACCGGCACCCGCGTCACCGCGAGCGGGCTCGTCTGCGATTGCCGCGCCGACCGATCCACGATCAGCCCGCCGGTGGCGCCGCCGTTGCGAACGCACACGACGGGAAGCTCCGGCACGTCCGTGTTCGGGCACTGGTCGATCGGCAGCAGCTCGAGCGCCTCGGCGCCGAGCCCCGGCAGCGGAAACACGAAGTCCGCCGATCGCCCGCTTCCAACGATCGACGGCAGCGGCGCCGCGATCCCCGACAACACGAGCCGATGACTCGCTCCGACGCGACGCACGAACATGCGGTAGCCCGCACAGCGAAGCTCATCGTCGATGCCGACCTCGTCGCGCAGGCAGCCGACGTGATCGCCCACGACGCGGTAGCGGCCGCCCGGGCCGCCCACGAGGTTGAACAGACGATCGCCCGAGATCGGCAGGAAGTGCGCGTCCGCGAGGCCCTCATCGACCTCGGGCCAGGCCGCACGAACCGTCCAGGCCGCGAGCACGCCGAGCGAAGCTGCAGCGACCGCGAGCAGCGAACCCCAGCGCCTCATCGGACCTCCGGAGCACAGACGACAAAAGTCCCGCCGTTATTTCCGGCGAGACTCATTAACGACGAGCACCCGATCCGCCGCTGTTACACGGCGAAAGAGGAGTCGAAGCTACATGCCACCCATCGGGCCCATGCCCATGCCCATCGGCTTGTCGCCCTGCTGAGCAGGACGCGTAGGCGTGGTGGTGGTGCGCGCTGCACGGCGGGCCGCGCGGCGGAGCGCCTTACGGCGACGCTTCTCGGCCAGGCGCTGCTTGAGGCGGCGCTTTTCGCCGGGCTTCAAGTAGAAGCTGTTCTTCTTGATGTCCTTGCGGATGCCTTCCCGCTCGACCTTGCGACGGAAGCGGCGGAGGGCCTTTTCGAACGGCTCGTTCTCACGGACGGTGACCAGGATCACAGTTTGGCTCCAAAAGCGGTCAGGCCATGTACCGCGTCCAACGCGCGGCGGCCACCGCGGTGTGACTAGAACATGATGCCGAGCGTTCCACCGTAGTAAACGACGTCGTGCAGTCCGGTTTCAAGGCGCATGACTACGCGATCACCGAAGTTGAAGCGCAGGGGAAAGTTGATGTCCAACATCGGCAGCACCTTGGGCACCCGCACCGTGTCGGTCGGCGGAGCGCCGTTCTGGTAGTTGATGTACGAAGGATTGCCGTCCCACGACCACTCATCGAGCTGACCGGTGATGACCAGCACGCCGAGCCCCGCGCCGGGCACGAGCGACAGGCCGAACGCGCCGTTCGTGTCCTCAGTGCGGACGAAGTGGACCTCGTAGCCAAAGTCCGCCCCGAACGTAACGAACCCGAAATTCTTGGACGGTTTGATGTAGCTGCCGTCCTGGTGATCGGCGGGCTCTTCGACGTCGTCCCAGTAGCCCTCCTTCATCGTGGCATCGGCGTAGTCGAAGTAGAAGATCCCGTTCGCCGACGGACCCTTGATACAGTACTCGAAGCCGAGCGCGTAGCCGCCGGTCTTCGGGCGTTCGAGGCCGTCGATCCACCCCGCGTCGTCCTCGTTGAAGTACCAGATGTCCAGGATGGACGACGGGAGCGTCATGCCTCGTCCGCGGAAGCTGAATTCGTGGTGGAACGGCCGCTCAGCCACGGGGGCCGGCGATGGCGTGGGCGTGGCGGGCGGCGGGGCCGCAGGGGGGGTCTGGGCAATCGCCAGCGCGGAAAGGAAGATCGTCAACAGATGCATGATGGGCCTCGCGTCTTTGATGTGCTACCTGCCTCGAAGGCGGCGTGTCAATCCCCGCGATCACGTGAGGAGGCGCCTCGGGTGTGGTGGATCCTGCCGATCGCGTGTGGCTGGCACCTCGGCAGCCCGTCGCTGCCCGCCTTGTCGGCGGGTCCGGTGTCCTACGTCGGGCCCGAACCCGGCGCGCGGGCCATGGTGGAGCGCGCCCTCGCCGCTCGCCTGTCCGAGCTCGGCTCGGGGCGCGGGAGGCCACTCTCCGTGACGGTTGAGGCCGGTGACGCGCCCGAGGCGGCCGTACCCGTGGACCAGGGCACGGTCGCGTGGACGTGGACGTGGCGAGCGCACTTTGAGGTAGACGCGATCTGCGAAGGAACGATCGTCGCGCGCCGAACCTACGTCGTAGGTCCTGGCGACGTGATCGACCCCGCGACGCCGCGCGCGGGCGCTGCAAGGCTGCTCGCCGACGAGGTGGCGGACCGAATCGTGGCGTCCCTCTTGGCGAGCCCCGCGTGCGCCACGTTACCGACGGACCCATGAACGACGCCGCGATCATCGACGCGCTCGACAACGGCGCCCGAACCTGGCTGGTGACCGGAGACGGCGGCCCGCTCGTCCAACACGCCGTCGACACCCTGCTCGCGTGGGGAAAGGCGCGCTGTGGCCCGCCGCAGTTCAACCTGCTCGTGGCGCACCTCGGCGACGCCGGCGCCGGCGTCAACGCGTGCTCGACCGCCCGCACCCTGCCGATGTTGGGCGACCTGCGGGTCGTGTTGCTGCGCGACCTCGAAGCGGGGGACGAAGCCTCGTTCGCAGCGCTCGCCGCCTACGTGGCCGAGCCGTCCTCTTCGACGCTGTTGATCGTCACCGGAACCGGGTTCCCGGCTGCAAAGAAAGGCGGTTCCGCCTGGGGGACGCGCATCCCGAAGGCGATCGGAGCCACCGGGCGTCACCTGAAGGTGACGAAGAACGACGTCTCCCCGGCGTTCTTCGCCCGAGAGCGCGCCCGAAGCCTCGGGAAGGAGCTCGGAGCGCGCGAGGCTTCGCTGCTCGTCGAGATCGTTGGGAAGGAGCTCGGAGCGCTGTCGTGCGAGGTCGAGAAGCTCGCCACGTACGTAGGAGACGAGCCCACGATCTCGATGGACGCGATCCAGGCGGCGTCTACGATGCTCGCAGAAGCCGTCGGCTGGGATCTGACGGCGGCGATCGCGGCCCGGAAACCCGACGTCGCGCTCGCGTCGATGCACCGCCTGTTCGAGTCCGGGGATTCCGCACACCGGCTGCTCGGCCTGTTGTTGTGGCAGATGCGCCAATTGCTGCAGGTCGCCGAGCTCGCGAACCGGCCCGTGCCCGAGATCTGCGAGGCCACGTCGCTGCGGCCCGATCAGGTCTCGCGACTGAAGGACGCGATCGGCAAGGATCGGCCCTCTACGTCGGCCATGTTGCAGCGCCTCGCGCGGGCGAACCGCGACATGAACGACCACCGCGCCGGTGATCGTCGCGTGTTCGAGGCGCTCGTCGTCGAGCTCAGCTCCCGGTGAACCGGGCCGCGCGCCGCGGCTTCTCCAAGAACGCGTCGATCCCCTCGCGGTGATCCGCGGTCGCAAAACAGGTCGCGAACAGCGAACGCTCGGCCGCGAGGCCCGCGTTCAGCGCGCCGTCGGCGTTCTCGTGGAGCGCGCGCTTGCACAGCCGCACCGCGACGGGCCCCTTCGAGGCGATGTCGGTCGCGACGGCGATCGCCGCGTCGAGCACCGGGCCGTCGACCTTGCGCGACACGATGCCGGCGGCCAGGGCTTCGTCGACGTCGATCATGCGCCCGGTAAGGCACAATTCGAGGGCGCGGGCGAGCCCCGCCCGGCGAACCAGCCGCTGCGTGCCGCCAAACCCGGGGATCAACCCGAGCGCGACCTCGGGTTGGCCGAACTTCGCGGTGGGGCCGGCGAGCACGATGTCACACGCCATCGCCAGCTCACAGCCTCCGCCGAGCGCGAACCCGCTCACCGCGGCGATCACGGGGACCGCGAGCGCAGCGAGGCGATCAAAGGCGCTCTGGCCCAGCCGGGAGAACGCCTCCGCCTCGATCACGCCGTACGCTCGCATCTCACCGATGTCTGCGCCGGCGACGAACGCCTTCTCGCCAGAGCCGGTGAGCACCACCGCGCGGGCGCCGACGTCGGCCGAGATCGCGACGATCACTGCACCCAGCGCCTCGAGCACCTCGATCGTGAGCGCGTTCGCGGCCTTGGGGCGGTTGATCGTGACGACGTGGATACCGCCGGCGCGGACCTCGTGCAGGACGACGGGATCCATCACTTCGCCCCGTACGTGTAGAAGCCGCGGCCCGTCTTGCGGCCGAGCCAGCCAGCCTCGACGTGCTTCGTGAGCAGCGGGCAGACGCGGTACTTCGAGTCGCCGCCGAGCCCGTCGCGCAGGACCTCCATGATCGCCACACACGTGTCGAGGCCGATGAAGTCGGCGAGCTCGAGCGGACCCATCGGGACGTTGGTGCCGAGCTTCATTCCCGCGTCGATCTCCGCCGCGCTGCCAATGCCTTCCTGCAGGGCGTACGCGGCTTCGTTGATGTACGGCATCAGGACGCGGTTCACGATGAAGCCCGGCATGTCCCGCGCGACGACCGTGGTCTTTCCCATGCGCTTGGTGGCCGCCTCCACCGTCGCGAACGTCTCGTCGCTGGTCTGAAGCCCGCGGATCAGCTCCACGAGCTTCATCACGGGCACCGGATTCATGAAGTGCATACCCATCACGCGATCCGGACGGTCCGTTCGAGCGGCGATCGCCGTGATCGAGATCGACGACGTGTTCGTCGCGAGGATCGCTCCAGGCTTCGCCGCCTTCGAAAGGTTCGCGAAGATCTTGTGCTTCAGGTCCACGTTCTCGGTCGCCGCCTCGATCACGAGGTCGGACTCGCCCACGCGCGCGAGATCCGTCGTGAACGCGATCCGCGCGAGCGCTTCTGCCGCCTGCGCCTGCGTGAGGAGCTCCTTCTTGACCTGGCGCCCGAGGTTCGCCTCGATCCCCTTTTGCGCCCGGTCGAGCGCCGCCTGCGCGACGTCTTGCACGACGACAGGCCACCCGGCCACCGACGCCACATGCGCGATTCCGCTGCCCATCTGGCCCGCTCCGATCACACCCACGCTGGTCACGTCCATGACGCCTCCAAGCGCGCGCGGTAACATCACCTCCCTGGCCGTACAAGGAGGGCGCTCTGGCCGAAAACACCGACAACGCCGCGCTCGCGTCCACAATTCCCGCTTGGTGCAATCCACCGGCTCCGTTGGTTGGCCGAGGGGATGTTGTGGCCC
>CANNIZ010000010.1 GCA_947505245.1 Pseudomonadota bacterium
ACAAGGGCCCAGAAGCGTAGTGGGACACCGAAAACGGTTTGGCGCGCGTTCCGAGCGCGACAACGCCTCCGTCGCGAGCCGCTCAGACCGTCGCGGAAGGCCCTTCCACCGCGTGAAGCGAAGCGCTATTGACGCAGGTGCGGGCAGTGCTATCCTATGATAGCAACCGAGGTGTGCGATGGCCCAGCTGCTCGTGCGCGACCTGGAGCCCGAAGTCGTCGCGGCGCTCAAAGACCAGGCCGCTCGGCACGGCCGTTCGGTCGAGGCCGAGCACCGCGCGATCCTTCGCCAGGTGCTGTTTCCGACCAAATCCTTGATGCAGCACCTTCGCGAGATGCCGCCGGGCCTGGACGACGCCGACTTCGAGCACCCCGTCGAGGACCAGGCGCAGGCCGCAGAGCGGGAAGCGGCCCTGCTCGCCGCTCTGAAAGAGTAGGCCGGTGTACCTCCTCGACACCAACGTCATCTCTGAGCTGCGCAAGTCGCCGGGGCGGGTTCACCCGCAAGTTGACGCGTGGGCGGTGTCGGTTCAGGCCGACCAGACCTTCCTGAGCGTGCTGACGCTGGGCGAACTTCGACGGGGGATAGAGAAGCTCCGCGTTTCGGAGCCCGAGCGCGCAGGTCGTCTGGACATCTGGTTCGAGCATCTCGCACGTTACCAGTATGCGGGCCGGATTCTTGACGTTGACCGTGACGTCGTCGATCGATGGGGGCGCTTCGGGTCTGCCCACCCGGCCGTGACGATGGATGGGCTCATCGCCGCGACGGCGCTGGTCCACAACCTCACCGTGGTCACGCGGAACACCCGGCACTTCGTCCACACGCAGGTCCCCACGCTGGACCCGTGGCTTCCACGGGGGGCGTGAACCTACTTCGGGATGGGGATCAGCTCGCCGGTGAGCTCCGGCAGCGGCACGTTGCGCTGCAGGAACTTGCGCACGATCTCCTGCCGGCTGTTCACGAACTGCTTGACCGTGCCGTGTTCGACGAGCTTTCCCTTGTACAACATGCCGACGAAGTCCGCGATGTTTATGCAGCTCACGATGTCGTGGGTGATCACGATGAAGGTGATGCCCAGCTGCCGCTTCATCTTGCCGATCAGCTCGTCGATCGTGTCGGAGGTGAGGGGGTCAAGACCCGAGTTCGGCTCGTCGAACAGCACCACCTCGGGCTCCATCACGATGGCGCGCGCGAGCCCGACGCGCTTGCGCTGGCCGCCTGAGAGCGCGGCAGTAGGCCGGTCGAAGGCCTCTGGAAGCTCGACGAGGGCGAGCTTCTCGCGGGCGCGCTCGATTCGCTGCTTCTCGTTCAGGTTTGTGTGGTAGGCGAGGGGGAACGCGACGTTCTCGCCGGCGGTGAGGTTGTCGAACAGCGCGCCGTCCTGGAACAACATGCCGAACCGCTTGCGAACCGCGTAACGATCGCGCTCGCCGGCGGTGGCCATGTCGATTCGGCCGCCCTGCTTGTCGTACACGTACACGTGCCCCGAGTCGGGCGACAGCAGGCCGACGATGTGCTTGAGCAGCACGGACTTGCCGGTGCCGGAGGGCCCGATGATCGCGGTGGTGTAGCCGCGCGGGAAGTCGAACGTGACGTCGTCCAGCACGACGAAGTCGCCGAACGCCTTCGAGAGGTTCTCGATGCGGAGCACGGGCTCGAGCCCGGCCTCGGCGGGTTCAGACGCTTCAGTCACGGAACAACAGCTCGGAGAGGAGGTAGTTCAGCACCGCGCAGAGCATCGCGGACAAAACGACGGCCGCGTTCGTCGCCTGCCCTACGCCGCTCGGGCCGGGGTTCGTGGTGAAGCCGCAGTAGCACGACACGAGGCAGATGATCACCCCGAACACGATGGATTTGACGCTGCAGGCGGCGAAGTCCCACAGGTGGATGTTCTGCGACGCGAGCGAGATCCATTCGCTGCCGTTCAGCCCGAGCTGGTACACGCTCACCACGTAGCTCGCGGACAGCAGCGTGAAGATCGAGATCATCGTCAGCGCGGGCAGCACCAGGATGATTCCGAAGAACCGCGGCGTGACCAGGTACCAGTACGGGTTGATCGCCATCACCTCGAGCGCGTCGACCTGATCGCGGATCTTCATGACGGCGATCTGGCTCGCCATCTCGGTGCCGGCCTTCGACGCCACCATCGCGGCGACCATGATCGGCGCCATCTCGCGCACCCCGGCGCGCGCGACGAACATGCCGACGAGGCTCTGCCCACCGAGCGGCGCGAACGCGTTGTAGCCCTGGAGCGCGAGGTTCGTGCCCACGAACGTGCTGATGATGAGCAGGATGGGCAGCGAAAACACGCCGATCTTGTACGCTTCTTCGACGATGCGCGCCCACGGCGGGGTGTTTCGCACGGACGCCGAGGCGAACGTGGCGACAAAGAACCCGAAGCGGCCGATGGAAGCGATCATTTCAGTGCGAATAAAGCTGAAGTGAGGAAGTAGTTCAGGACGATGAACGAGGTGATCGCGTACACGACCGTGTCGTTGACGGCCTTGCCGACGCCGGCGGCGCCGCCGGTCGCATAGTAGCCGCGGTACGTCGCGATGAGACCGATGACGAGCCCGAAAAGCAACGTCTTGACGACTCCACCGACCAGGTCCAGCGGTCCGGTCAGCTTCCACAGGTTGGCCCAGAAGATCCCGCTGCGCTCGCCCTTTACGGCGGTTGCGACGAACCAGCCGCCGAGGATGCCGCCGAGCGAGCCGATGAGGTTGAGCATCGGCGTGGCGATGACGGCTGCGAGAACGCGCGGAACGACGTGGACGCGCAGGGGATCGATCGCCATCACGTCCGTGGCGTCGAGCTCCTCTTTGATCCGCATCGCGCCGAGCTCGGCGGCGAACGACGACCCGCCCTGGGCGGCGACCAGCGCGCTCGCCATCACGGGCGAGAGCTCGCGGAACACCGCGACGGACACGAGCGACGACAGCAGGCGTTGCGCGCCGAACGCGTCGAAGATCTTCAGGCCCTGCAGCGACATCACCATGCCGAGCGGGGCCACGGTGGCCACGACAGGCACGATGCAGCGTACGGTGATCTGCACGATCTGGTGCGCCATCTCGCCCACTGCCCAAGGTGGCAGGACGAAGCGCCACGCCACCTTCCCAACGAAGTGGCCGAACCGTCCGAGGGCGGCGATCGAGTCGAGCATCGCGCCAAAGTAACTCCTGCCGCCACGCGGGGGAAAACAAGTTACTTGGGCGGGTCCGGAGGCGACATGGGCGACGAAAATCCCGACGGTCGGCCCGACACGGCCGAGGCCCGCAAGGAGGCCAAACGACGCGAGAGCGAGGCCGGGCGCGCAGATCCGGCGCCAGAGCTCGGGTACGACGAGCCGCCGCGGAGCGACGAAGGCGCCAAGCCTGGGCGCCTCCACCGGTTCGGTCGACGCCTGCTCGATCGCGGCGACGACGTCCGCGAACTGGCCTCTGGCCTGATCGAGAGCTCGGACCGCGCAAAGACCGAGATGGTGAAGATGGTCGCGCGCGAGGTTCGCACCTACCTGGATGAGCTCAAGCTGAAGGACGACGTCCGCGACCTGATGACGAAGCACTCGCTGGAGATGCACGTCAGCTTCAGCCTGAAGCCGCTCGTGGAAGGCAAGGACGAACCAAAGAAGCCGGACGGAAATGGCTAGGTCGCGGATTTACGAGATCGGCTGCGGCATGCTGATCATCGGCGCCTTCGGCGTCTTTGCGGTCATGGCGGTAAAGATCGGCAACCTCGGGCGGTTGTTCCACCAGGAGGTGCATGTCACCGCGGTGTTCGACAACGTCGCCGGCATACAGTCCGACGCAGCCGTGTCGATGGCCGGCGTCGTGATCGGAACGGTCGAAGGGCTCGAGATCAAGGCCGGAAAGGCCGTCGTCCACATGGCGATCGAGCCTGGCACGGGGGTCGACCGCGACGCCCGGGTGCGCGTTCGTATGCGTTCGCTGCTCGGCGAGAAGTACATCGAGGTCGTCCCGGGCGTGATCGGTGGGCCCGAGGTCGCCGAGGGCGGGCAATTAGCCGTCTCGGGGGAGCAGATGGAGATCGATCAGCTGGTGAGCCGGCTCGGGCCGATGCTCGAAGGCATCGATCCAGACGCAGCCGGGCGAGTGATCAAGTCCCTCGCCGACGCGCTCGAGAAGGACCCGGAGCGCCTGTCGCGGATGTTGGACAACGCCGATCGCGCGCTCGCGAATGGAGCGACGGCGTCGGATCAGCTGCCTGACGTGTTGTCCGAAGGGCGGCTGACGCTCGCCCAGACGCGTTCGACGCTCGCCCAGGTCGACGCGCGTGCGCGGCAGGGCGGCGACCTGATCACCCACGCAGATCGGGTGCTGGACGACGTCGGTACGGCGACCGCGAACCTTCCGGAGCTCGCCGGAAAGGCCGAGGTGCTGCTCGACGACGGCACCGTGCTGGTCGGCTCGCTGCAGGAGCGCTCCGATCAGGTCGAGATCGTGTTGCAGAACCTGCAAGGGATCGACGAGGTGGCGCTGCGCCGCCTGCTCCGCGAGGAGGGCATCCTCGTACGGTTGCGCGCCGCCGAGGTAGACCCCGAGGCGCCTGACGAATACCATCCACGCGGCCGGGTAAAGCCGTGACCTCTGGGGAAAGCCAATGATGTTCGCGCTGCTGTTCGTGTGGTCCGCGTTCGCGGAAGATCCCGTCTACACGCAGTCGGAGACGCCGTCGTTGCGGTTCTCGGATGCAGCGGTGGCCGGTCCCACGTTCCCACCGGGCACCCGCGTGGACGTGCTCGTGCGCGAGGGCGCTGTGCTTCGCGTTGTGCAAGGCGACAAGTTCGGCTGGGTTCCCGTCGCGGCGGTCGCGGTGACCCCGCCGATGCCTGACCTCGAAGGCCTTACTCCCGCGCCGTCGGTGCCGTGAGGACGCTCCTCGCCGCGTTCGCCGCGCTGCTCGGGATGCTGCTCGTCCCGATCGCCCTGGTTTCGCCGACGGTGTGGCTCGTGCCGCCCGCGCACCTCGCGTTTTCGGGTGTCGTCTCCGTCGGGGCGGTGTTGGAGGCCCTCGCGGGTCACCCCGATCGCGCGCGGCTTTGGGGTGCCGGCTACCTCGTGGCCTCGGTCGCGATGGTCGCGGGCATGCAGTTCGGCTCGGACGTCGAGGGGCGGGCGTACTGGTATCTGCCGTGGCTGGTCGTCCTGCTGTGGGGCTGGGCGCCCCCCGTCGTTGCGGGGGTCGCCGGGTGGATCGCGGAGCCGATACGCACCTGGCGGACGGATCGCGTCGTGCGGCGTCGTCACGCTGAGCGGAGGCTCGCGAGCTCATGATTCTCCTCCTGGCTTGTTTTGACGCCCGCGCGGCCGAGGTCGCGTCGATCGCGCTGAAGGGCCTGGACAAGCCAATTCTTGTCGACCTCGGCGGCTTCGCGCAGCCGCGGTTCGACGTCGTGCAGGCGGACGCGGACGCTGGTACGGACGGCACGATCGGCTTTGCGCTGGACCGAGCGCGCCTCAGCGTCGGCGTGCGACTCGACGACGATCACATCGTCTACGAGCAGCAGATCAGCGTGGAGCTGTACCGGCAGCCCCAGCTGATGGACGCGTGGGCTGACTTTGGTGTGACCCAGGTGCACCTCCGCGTCGGCCAGATGAAGGTTCCCTCGACGCGCGCGAGCCTTTGTCCCGACGCCCAGGTGCTGTTGCCCTGGCAGCCGTTGGGTCTTGGGTGGGGCGGAAAGCGCGATGTCGGCGCGGAGGTGATCGGGCGGGTCGGGCCGGTGATCTACACGGTCGGCGCGTTCGACGGGGAGGGGACGAACGTCACGGGAAACGCGGGCCGGGGCTTGTTGTATGAGGGTCGGGTCGTGGTCGGGCTCACAGGCGCACCGGCGAAGATCACCGAATTGATGCCTTCCACCGCGGAGCCCGAGGTGACAATCGGTGTCTCTGGTCACCGCAACCTCACCGGCGAAGTCGGGTCGCGAACCGCGATTCTCGGCGGCAACGCGGACGTGTTCGTGCACGCGGGTCCCGTGACGGGCCAGGTCGAGGTCGTCGGAAACCATGTGAACAACGAAGATGCAACCGCGGCGGACTACGATCAGCTAGGCGGGTACGGGCAGGTCGCGGTCCTCGTGCCGAGCGGGAGGCTCCAGGACCACCTCGCCGGGATCGTGCGGTTCGAGATCGGAGACGCGGCGGCTGGTGTGCCGCCGGTGGATGCGCTCGACGAGAACGAGGGCACCTGGCGGTTGGAGACGGGGATCGGCCTGTATGGGGGCGCGCCGCTGTTCAGGAACCTGAACAACGCGCGCGTGTTCATCGGGTACCGCGTCGACCACGAGACCGAAGGTGCGCCGCTGCGCGACGACGCGTTTACGATCGCGTCGACGGTGGCGTTCTAAGGCGGAGTCTGGACGTCGGTGACCGCGTCGCGACCGAACGCCGACCGGCGGGTTGCCCGTACGTACCGCCGGGTCTAGAGTCGGGCGCTGATTGGAGGCGACATGCGGAGTCTGTTGTTCATTGCGTTGGCGGTTCTTTCGGGTTGTGGAGGCGCGGATCCCGCCGCGGGCGCGACGGTTTACACGGCCTCCTGCGCAAGCTGCCATGCGGCGGATGGAACCGGCGCGGTCGCTGGGGCGGCGGACCTCACGGTTCGCGTGCCCGCCATGACCGACGCTGACCTCGAGAACGCGGTCAACAACGGCGTCGGTACGATGGCGCCGGTCACGCTCTCTGCGGCCGACCTCGCGGATCTCATCGCGCACCTGCGCGACACGTTCGGCGGGGGCGCCTAGCGCATGTCCGACACGATCCCCGCCCGATTCGTGGCCCAAGCGACCGTGCGACCCGGTGAACCTGCGTGGTTCACAAGGACGGAAGCCGGTTGGCAGCCAACGACCTGGGCGGGGGCGGTGTCGGAGGCCCGCCAGCTGGCGAGGGCCCTGGTGAGCGCGGGCTTCAAGCCCGGCGATCGGCTCACGATCGCTGGCAACAACCGCGCGGAGTGGGTGCTCGCCGCTCACGCCGCGATGATGGCCGGCGGCGCATCCGCGGGCGTGTATGGCACCTGCTCGGCCGACGAGGTTGCGTACATTGTCTCCCACGCCGAAGCGAGCATCGCGTTCGTGGAAGACCGCGCGCAGCTCGACAAGCTTCGCTCGCGTCGCGAGCAGCTTCCGTTGCTGAAGCACATCGTCGGGTTTCGCGGATTGGCGGTGCAAGACGAGCCGCTGTTCGTGCAGTGGGAAGCGTTCCTCGCCCGCGGCGACGCGACGGCGGCCGACGTGATCGACGCGCGAATCGGGCTGCTCGCGGATGACGGCGTCGGGACGCTGATCTACACGTCGGGCACGACGGGGCCGCCGAAGGCGGTGATGCTCACGCACCGCAACCTCGCGTGGACGGCAGGCGTCGCGCTCGAGATCGCTTCGGTAGGGGCGTCCGATTCGATGTTGTCGTACCTCCCGTTGTCGCACATCGCCGAGCAGATGTTCACGGTGCACGTGCCGGCCACCTGCGGGAGCCACGTCTACTTCGCGCGCTCGATCGAGACGTTGAAGGAAGACCTCGCGTCGGCCCAACCCACCATATTCTTCGGCGTGCCGCGGGTGTGGGAGAAGATGAACGCGGGCATCGCGGCGAAGCTCAAGGACGCGACGGGCGCGAAGCGGCGCCTCGCCGCCTGGGCGATGGCCACCGGACGCGCGGCGGCAGCGGCGCGCAACGCAGGCGGGCGCCCCGGGTTGTTGCTCGCGCTCCAGGAGCGCCTCGCAGAGCGCCTCGTGCTGGCAAAGGTGCGCGCTGCGATCGGCCTCGGACGTGCGCGATTCTGTGTGAGCGGCGCCGCGCCGATCGCCCCCGATGTGCTCGAATTCTTCAGCAGCTTCGGGCTCATCATCCACGAGGTCTATGGGCAGTCCGAAGGCTGCGGCCCCACCTCGTTCAATCGCCCCGGCGCGACGCGGTTCGGCTCCGTCGGACCCGCTGTACCGGGCGTCGAGCTGCGCATCGCCGAAGACGGCGAGATCTGCGCGCGCGGGCCCAACGTGTTCAAGGGCTACCTGAAGGACGAGACGGCCACGAACGAGGCGCTCCTCGATGGCTGGCTGCGCTCGGGCGACCTCGGTCAGATCGATGCGCAGGGCTTCCTTCACATCACCGGCCGCAAGAAGGACATCATCGTCACGGCGGGCGGAAAGAACATCGCGCCGAAGAACATCGAGGGCGGGCTGAAGGAGTCGCCTTATGTCGTGGAAGCCGTGGTGATCGGCGACCGTCGCCCGTTCCTTTCGGCGCTGCTCGTCGTCGAAGGTGACGTGAAAGACGAAGTCCTGCAGGCGCACGTCGACGCGGTCAACAGCCGGTTCGCCCGCGTCGAGCACGTCCGCAAGTGGCGCCGCCTGCCACGCCCGCTCGACGTCGAACACGGCGAACTGACGCCCACGCTCAAGGTGAAGCGTAAGCGCGTTGACGAGCATTTCAAGGCCATTATTGACGAGATGTACGCCCAGGAGACCCCATGAAGGAACAATCGATCGTGCTCGACGCAAACGACGTGACGCGGGTGTGGAACCTTGCGCTGGCGATGGCCGCCGCCGACGAGAGCGCGGAAGGCGACCTCGCCGTCGTGTTCCCGGCGGCGCTCGAGACGTACCTGTCGTTCAAGCAGCACCTGGCGGACGGAGGCCTCACGTTCGACGACGGGGAGTTCAACTGGACGTCGTCGTTGGACGGTCCGAACCTCGTGTTGCGCGCGGAGCCAATCGCGCCGCCTCCCAGGGTCGTGCAGAGCAAATCGAAGAAGAAGGTGTGATCACACGGGGGGTCGTGTTCGATCTCGACGGAACGCTCGTCGATAGCCTTCGCGACCTCCACGAGTCCCTCGGCGACGTGCTGGCCGCGCGTGGCCTGCGCCGACCCTCCCCGGGCGAGGTGCGGTCGATGGTGGGGGACGGCGCCCGTCGCCTCGTCGAGAAGGCCCTGATCGCGACTGGAGGGCCGTCGGACGGGTCAACCGTCGACGGGGTTACGCGCGAGTTCCTGCTTATGTACGGCGCGCGGGCCGATCGGTACACCGCGCCGTACGCCGGAATGATCGAGGTCGTCGACGCGATCCGCGCGCGCGGGGCGAAGCTCGCGGTGTGCACCAACAAGCCACGGGCCGCCACGCTCGCCATCCTGAGCGCCACGGGCCTCGCGTCGCGGTTCGACGCGGTCGTCGCGGGGGACGACGTGCCACGGCGCAAGCCCGATCCTGCCCACGTGCTCGCCGCCTGCGCGGCGCTCGGCCTGGCCGGGAACGAGGTGGCGATGGTCGGGGACGGTCCGCACGACCTCCTCGCGGCGGCGGGCGCTGGCGCGCGACCGATCGGCGTGCGGTGGGGCTACGGGGACGTGGATTCGGTGGCGTCGGAATTCGTCGCTGAGTCGCCAGCCGACCTGCTGGATCTCGTCTGATGGAGCTCGTCAGAGGCGACGGAGCCGTCTTGTGGTGGACCTCACAGGGGGCCGGTCCCGACGTGGTGATCACCCACGGCCTGTTCGGTGATCACCGGACGTTCAGCGCGGTCGCGCGGGTGCTGGTCGCGGCGGGCTTTCGCGTCGTCAGTTGGGACCTCCGCGTCCACGGTCGCTCGTCCCGTGGCACCCGCGACCTCGTGTTCGAGGACCTCGTCGCCGATCTGCTCGCCGTGTGCGACGCCGCCGCGGTGACCGACGCCGTGTTGATCGGTCATGATCTGGGCGGCGTGCTGTCACTCGAGGCCTGTCTCGAGCGCCCTGAGTCGTTTGCCGGCGTCTCGGTGTGGTGCGTCGACCCAACGCCCGCGCCGCGGGACCGACTCGCTGCCGCGGCCGTCTCGGCTGCGCGGCACGTCGCGATCCGGCCGCTGGTGCTCGCGATGGAGCCGTTCATGACGCGCGCGGGGGGGCCGGCCGCGCTGCTGCAACGGCGCACGGCGACTACGCTCGCGCCCGCCGGCGTCGCCGAGGTGATCGATGCGGCCTCGCTGCGCGAGGACCTGATGCCGCGCCTCGGTGACCTGTGGGTGGGCGTCCAGGTGGTCTGGGGCGAGCAGGACGTGCTCACGCGGCCGTTCGCGTACCGTGACCTGCTTACGGTGTTGCCGGCCGCGGAGCGCCTCGCGGTGCCCGAAGCGGGGCATCTTGTGCACGTCGATCGGCCGGAGATCGTGCTGCCTGCGGTGCTCGCGTTCGCGAACCGCGTCAGCCGGTAGTCACCAGCCGCCGAGCGCGAGGCCGAAGGCGCCGATGACGATCGCGTAGACACCGGTGATCGCGAGCACGCCGCCGGTTCCCCAGCCGTTCGCGCGCGCCGAGACGCCTGCGCCGAGCAGCGCCGTGGCCGACGAAGCCAGCAGGCCGATGGCCACGACACGCCACGGCCGATCGAGCAGGGGGGCCACGACGAGAGCGCCGATCAGGACGCCCCACGGGATGCCGAGCGCAGGCGCGCGCCACACCCGGTAGGTCCAGTCGACGGCGTCGGTGGGGGCGCCCGTCGCGAGCCCTCCGAGGCGGCTCACGCGCGCCTTGACCGCTGGGAGGAGGACCGAGGGCAACGTGGCGTCGCCGGCCCCGCTCGCGGTGACGACGCGAACGAAGGTCTGCCGGCCGACGGTGACTGCGTGCACCGCCTGCACCTCGTGCCACGGGACGATCGGCGCCCAAGGCGGGCCGGCCGCGATGCCCTCGCGCCGCACCACGACCGCGTCCCGGAGCCGCACGACCGGCCAGGCGAGGGCCACGGCCACTCCCGCGCCGGCGAGCGCGCCGAGCCACGCCGTAGCGACGCACGCGAGCGCGGTGGTGAGCAGTGCGCCCGCCGCGAAGACGAGGTCGGACGGGGCGCCGAGGGGCGCCGACGGAAAACGACCGTCGGCCCAGTCGCTCGTGAACGGGCGGTCCGGGTACGCGGCGCGCACGGACTTACGCACGCTCCCGTAGCCGCCGCCCATGGGCAACTTCAGGCCTGGGCCGACGACCTCGAGCCAGGCGCGTCCGGTGAGGGCGTCGTAGCGCTCGTGAAAGCCGATCACGCGCCGGGGATCGACCGCAGCGCCATCGTGCAAGAGCGTTCCTTCCCGGACTTCGACCATGGCCGCAGCCTAACCCGCGAAACGCGCGACCACGCGAGCCCCGAACGACACGATCCTCGCCGTCAGTCCTGGTCGGGCGTGTTCAGGTCAGGCACGGCCGCGATCATCGGGTCATCCTGGAGTTGGAGCCGCATCGACAGGAACGACTCACCCGTGCGCGGATCGTCGTACGTGGTGCCGAGGATCTCGAAGCCGACGTCCTGGTAGACGCGGATCGCGCGGCGGTTGTCGCTCGCGACCATGAGCGTGACCGTGCGGAGGCCGCGTTGGCGCAGCCTGTCGAGCACGCCGTCGAGGAACCGCTGGCCGAGGCCCCGCCCGCGCCAACCGGGCCGGATGCCCATGGACAGCAATAGCACCTCGTTCGGCCGCTCCCAGGTGCGCATGAACGTGGCGGTGCCGATGATGTTCCCGGTGGTGGACGGCGCGCTGTCGGCGCGCAGCACGAACACGTGGCCGTGTTGAAGGAAGGCTGCGGCCGTGTACGTCGAGAACGTGGCTTCGTTGAACGTTTGAAGGTCGATGTCCAGGAGGATTCGTGTCAACGTCGCTGGATCGCCTTCGGCGTCTTCCACGCGGATCACAAAGCTCGTTCCTTCCTTGCCGTCGATGCGGAACCCTTCCATTCGGACCCCCGCTTGGCGCAACCCGTCGCTGCGGAACAGATTAAGGACCGGTTCCGCCTCGTGTCAAACGCCGTTGGAGTTCCCATGCACGTTCGCCCCGACTTTGCGCATCATCGGCAACGCCTGCTCGAGCGCCTCGGCGCGGACGAGGCCGTGTTGTTGTTCGGCGCGCCGCACCCGCTCCGAAATGGCGACAGCGAGTTCCGATACCGTCCCGACTCGGACGTCTATTGGCTTACGGGCTGGGAACAGTCGGATTGTGCGGTGTTTTTGCGGCCCGGCGAGGCGCCGTTCACGCTGTTCGTGCAGCCGAAGGACAAGGAGCGGGAGACGTGGACCGGCCGCCGTCCCGGCCCTGAGGGGGCGCGGGAGCGGTTTGGCGCCGACGCGGCGTTCCCGATCGAGAAGGTGGCGGACGAGCTTGTGCGGCTGCTGCAGGGCGTGCGGACGCTGCACTACGCGTTCGGGCGCGATCACGACAACGATCTGCTCCTGCTCGGCGCGATCCAGCGCGCGCAGAAGGCGGCGCGAAAGACGTTCCTCGACACGCCCGACGGGTTCATCGGGCCCGCTCGGCTGCTGCATGATCTGCGACTGATCAAGGGGCCGGACGAGATCGCGGTGATGCGCGAGGCGGCGCGGATCACGGGCGAAGCGCATCGGGCGGCGATGAAGGAAGCGCGACCGGGACGTAACGAGCGCGAGATCGAGGCGCTGATCGAGTGGACGTTCCGGCGCGAAGGCGGGAACGGGCCCGGGTACGGGACGATCGTCGCCGGCGGGCCGAACGCCTGCATCCTTCACTACATCGAGAACAAGGACGTGCTGCTCGACGGCGATCTGCTGCTGATCGACGCCGGCTGCGAGTACGAGCTGTACACGGGCGACGTCACCCGCACGTTCCCGGTGGGCGGCAAGTTCACCGAACCCCAACGGCGCGTGTACGAGCACGTCCTGGCGGCCCAGGAAGCGTCGTTTGCGTTTGCGCGTGCGGGGCAGCCGTACCGCGCGATGCACGACGCGTCGGTTCGCCGGCTCACGGAGGGCATGATCGACCTTGGCCTGCTCCAGGGCCCGGTGGATGATCGCATCGCCGACGATTCGTATCGCAAGTACTACATGCACGGCACCGGCCACTGGCTCGGCCTCGACGTGCATGACGCGGGCGCCTACGTGCGCGGCAACACGAGCCGGCCGCTCGTGGCCGGGAACATCGTCACCGTCGAGCCGGGGCTGTACATCGCGCCGGACGACATGGACGCCCCGCGCGAGCTGCGCGGCATCGGCATCCGAATCGAAGACGACCTGCTCATTACCGACGGCGAGCCCGAGAACCTGACCCGGGACATCCCGAAGACGGTCAGCGAGATCGAGGCGTTCTGCGCACGATAGCGACGAGGCCGAGCGCCATCAGCCACAGGCCGCTGGTGCCGCCGGTCTCGCAGCCGCACTTCTTTTCGGGGGTGCCGGTCTCGGCCGTGTCTGCGCTGTCGACATCGGAGTCCGCATCCGAATCAGCGTCGGTGTCCGCGTCGGTATCGGAGTCCGAGTCGGAGTCGGTGTCCGCGTCGCCTGTGTCGGTGACGAGGTCCTTGCCGTCGCAGTCCTGATCGATGCCGTCGTCGGCCACCTCGGCGGCGCCCTCGTGGATCGTCGAGTCGTCGTCCTTGCAGTCGCCGACGACGTCCACCCAGCCGGTGAGTTCGGGCTCGGAGCAGGCGTCTTTTGCGCCGGCAGCATCGCCATACGTGTCGCCGTCGTCGTCGGGGTAGAACGTGAACCAGAACGCCTTGTCGTCGTCTGCGGCGCCGACGCAGTCATCGTTGAGCCCGTTGCATTCGTCGTCAGCGCTCGGGTTCACGCTCGCGTCGGTGTCGTCGCAGTCGTCGTGGCTCTGGATGCCGCCCGACTTGCAGGACTGCTCCATCGCACCAGCGCCGAAGCCGTCCCCGTCGAGGTCCGCATAGGAGGTGAACAGGCCGTCTACCGCGTCGTTGTCGAGGCGACCGTCGCAGTCTTCGTCGATGCCGTCACACGACTCGGGCGCGCCGGGGTGGATGGTGGCGTCGGTCTCGTCGCAGTCGGCCTTGTAGTCCACCGCGCCATTTCCGGGGCCAGCGCAGTTCGACTTGCCGACGGACGTGCCGCCGTAGGTGTCCCCATCCGTGTCCACGTAGAACGTCGGGTAGCTGCTCGCCGCCACGTTCGCGTCAGCGTCGTCTGCGAGGCCGTCGCAGTCTTCGTCGACGTCAAGCGAGTCGCAGACCTCGGCCTCGCCCGGGTTGATCGTCGCGAGCTTGTCGTTGCAGTCGTCGCCCACCAGCGAGGATCCGCTGCGTTCGCACGCGCTCGCCGACTTCGTCGGGTCTCCGTGGCCGTCGGCGTCCGCGTCGGTGAACCAAAGCGACTGGGACGACGGGAGCACGCTCGGGTCAGCGTCGTCGGCGAGCTTGTCGCAGTCTTCGTCGACGTTCAGCGGGTCGCAAACCTCGTCGGCGGACGGCGAGATCAACCCGTTGGCGTCGTTGCAGTCGTCGTTGCTGTCGGCGTACCCGGCGGCCGGGTCGCACGCGAGGCGCGGCGTGCCGGTCGCTGACCCGTGCCCGTCGCTGTCGCCGTCGGGCCAGGTCTGCGCAAAGCCGCTCGCGAGCACGGACGCGTCGGCGTCGTCCGCCTTGTTGTCGCAGTCCTCGTCCACGTTCAGCGCGTCGCACACCTCCTGCGCGGCCGGGTTGATCGCGTTGTTCGCGTCGTTGCAGTCGTCCGGCGTCGTCGTCAGGCGGCCCGCCGCCGGTTCGCAATACTTCGCGCCGGGGTCGGCGAGTGAGGTGTGGCCGTCGAGATCGGCGTCCGCGTAGTATGTCGGCGCGGTGGACTTGTCGGTCGTGGCGTCGAGGTCGTCGGCGGACTTGTTGCAGTTCTCGTCGACGTTGCCCGGGTCACACACTTCGGTCTCGCCGGGGTTGATCGCGGCGTTGCTGTCGTCACAGTCAGTGGCGTCGATGAAGGCCGTGAAGCCGGTACCAGGAAAGTCGCAGTAAACGTCGGTAGGCCCGAAGGCGTCGCCGTAGCCATCGACGTCCGAGTCGTAGTACCAGACGGACATCGTCGTCGGGTCGGTGCTGTTGTCGAAATCGTCCGACTTCTTGTCGCAGTCTTCGTCGACGTCGGCCCCGTCACAGATCTCGGGATCGCTCGGGCTGATGTTCGGGTTCGAATCGTTGCAGTCGTCGAGCTTTCCGGCGGCCCTGATCTCGCCCAGGTCTGCGCAGTCGGTGTCGATCGACGCGACGGTGGACGTGGTTCCGTGGCCGTCCTTGTCGTTGTCCCGGTAGCAGGTCTCCTTGCCGTCGCAGTTCTGATCGATCTCGTCGCCGACGGTCTCCGTGAGACCCGGGTGAATCAGGTTGCTGGTGTCGTCGCAGTCGGGGTTCGTATAGTCGCCGATCTTGTAGCCATCGCCGTCCTTGTCGGCCCAGCCGCGGTACATGCGGATGCCAGCGTTTCGGACCGCGCCATAGGCGTCTACCAGACCATCCCCGGACACGTCGCGTCCGCCAGCGTAGGCCGACAGATAGACAGTTCCCGGGATCGTTGTGAGGGACGCTCCCAAGCCCGTCGCCGTGGCGGAACGGAAATCGATCACCGAGTTGGCGTTCGAGAATTCCGACAACATGAACTCATCGAGTCCGTTGGCATCGGTGTCGCCGATCGGACTGATGCCAGTGGCCGGGGTGGCGAGCGTCTGGCTCGGGGTCGCAAGGCTCGCTGGCAGGCCGGCCGCGGAACCGAAATACACCCGGATGGACGTCCCGGTTGGACTTGCGACGTCAAGGTAGGCGTCGTTGTTGAAGCGCGCGACGATGCCAACGCCTCCGGTAGCGTAGGTGCGCGCAGGGGTTGACAGGAAGGCTGTCCCATTGGCGCCAAGGAAGACGTACTGGGGGGCTGCATTGGATCCGCCGGTGCTTACGAGCAGCTCCGAATTGCCGTCGCCGTTGGTGTCGCCGATGAACTCGACCTCACGCCCCCAATTCGTCGCACCGTTTGGCATCGGCACCGTGGAAGAGGGAACCGTCGGGAACAGGCTCGCCCCCCCGCTGCGGAACAGCTGAACCGTGCCTGGGGTGAGGTTGGTCCCCATGTAGCCGAGGACGAGGTCGCTATCGCCGTCGCCGTCGAAGTCTCCGGCGGTCAGGCTCCCGGTCCCCATGACCGACTGGGGGATGGTGTCCGCCAAGGTCAGGCCGGTCGGCCCTCCCTTGTAGACGATGATGTCGAGCGTGCCGTCGATGTAGGCGATGTCGGTGAAGCCGTCCCCGTTGAAGTCGCCGCCGGTGGATTCGTAGACGTTCGAGGTGCCGAAGACCGTCGGCGTTGTGCTCGGGTCGCCCGCACGTCCGAAGAACACCGAGAGCCCCGGCCCCGAGCAGCGGCCCGCAAGATCGCCAAGCCCGTCGTTGTTGAAGTCTGCGAACGCGTGATTGTCGCAGCCGGGCGCATAATTCCATTGGGGCGTCGAGAAATACGGGTCGATGTGGACGGGGTAGGTGGCGTCGCCGTCATCGAACACGATGCGGGCGGACGTGTCGGCATCGCCGCGCTCGAAGTGCGAAGCGAGCACGTCTCCGTTCGCGTCTTCGACGACGAGCGCGTCGTAGCGCCACTGTTCGTACCCGTCGCGCACCCCGATGGCGCTCGGGCTGACGGTGACGGGGACGCCAAAATCCACCTCGACGGAGGGTTCCTGCAAGGCGCGTGGCACGTCGAAGCCGTGCTCGAACCCGTGTTCGGTGGGCTCGAACCACTCGGTGAGGTCGTCGTGCTCCACCACGACCCGCGCGCCCCGCGCGGAAATCGTCCGCTTCGTCCCCTGGGCCCGTCCCACGTGGACGTTGCCGACGTTGAACGTACCGGCGTCGATGCGGGCGGTGAGCTCGCCGTCGAGCGACACGAGTTCGGTTGGCGCAGGGGCGGACGGGCTGATGGCTTCAGGGAGTTCGGGGGTGAGCTCGGGGGAGCAGGCGGGGAGGAGGGCGGCGAGTGAGGCGGGCAGCAGGGCGCTGCGGAGCGGGTGCGGCATGCGGGACTCCAAAGAGTTCAGGCAGTGTAGCTCAGGCCGGATCGGGTCGCTCACCGGTGTTATGGCGGTTTCCCGAAGGACGATCCCATGGCCGGTTCCGGACGAATCATCGCTGGCGTGCTTGCACCGCACCCGCCCCACCTCGTGTACGCGGAGAACCCGCCGCAGAACGAGCCCCGCGCCGAGTGCGGGTGGGAGGAGCTGCGATGGGCGTACGAGCGCTGCCGTCGCAGTATTTCTACACGCGACTACGACGTAATCGTCGTGCACTCGCCGCACTGGAAGACGCAGGTTGGGACACACTTCCTCGGGTGTGACCGGTTCGCCGGCCTGTCGGTCGATCCGGTGTTCCCGAACCTGTTCCGGTACCGGTACGATCTGGCGGTCGATGTGCCGCTCGCCGAGGTGATCGCCGCCGAGGCAGCAAAAGAAGGCCTGCCGACCTCGATGATGCGAAACCCCGACTTTCGCGTGGACTACGGCACGATCATCGCGTGCCACCTCGTCAACCCGAAGTGGGACAAGCCGATCGTCGCGATCTCGTCGGCGCGTTCGTACTACCAATTCGGTAACGAGGTCGGCGACCGGCAGATGATCGCGCTGGGGCAGGCGACGCGCCGCGCGATCGAGGCGTCCGGGCGCCGCGCGTTGGTGCTCGCGAGCAACTCGCTGTCGCACCGCCACTTCACCGAAGAGCCCGAGCTGCCGGAAGACATGGCGCACGAGCACATCTACAACCACGGGCAGTACCTGTGGGACATGCACATCCTCGGTCGCTTCCGCCGCGGCGAGACAAAGCTCGTGGTGGACGAGATGCCCGACTTCATCGAGGGAAGCGTGAGCGAGGCGAAGGAGGGCAGCCTCACGTTCCTGCTCGCCGCGCTCGGCTTCCCGACGTACCCCGCTGAGGTGCACGGCTACGGCACGGTCATCGGCACCGGCAACGCCGTGGTCGAGTGGGATCCAGCGCGAGGTGCGTCATGGTAGCTGGTCTCATCGTCCCTGGGCTGCCGCACCCGCTGCTCGCGCCGGAACAGTCGCCGCGTTGGGCGGAGCTTCGAACGGCCTACGATGCCGCGCGCACCTGGCTCGCAGCTCAGCAGCCCGACGTGCTCGTGTTGTACTCGACGCAGTGGCCGAGCGTGATCGGGCACCAGATTCAGACGCACCCGCGGCCCAAATTCGCGCACGTCGATCAAGACTGGCACGCGCTCGGCACGATGAAGTACGACTTCCCCGTCGACGTGGAGCTCGCAAACGCGCTCGAAGCGGCGGCCCGCAAGCGCGGTCTGCACGCGCGCACGGTCGCGTACGAGGGCTTCCCGGTCGACACGGGCAGCGTCGTCGCGCTGTCGCTGCTGGACCCCGAGTCGAAGCTCCCGTGTACGATCCTTTCGTGCAACATGTACGCGGACCGCGGTGAGACGCTGGTCCTCGGCAAGGCTGCCCGCGACGCGGTGCAGCAGACGGGCCGCCGCGCGGTGTTCGTCGCGGTCACGTCTTTGTCGGCGCGAATGTTCCCGCACCCGATCGAGCCCGCGCAGGACCACGTTTCCTCGCAGAAGGACGACGAGTGGAACCGCAAGCTGCTCGAGATCCTCGGCGAAGGCCGCCTCGAGGACGCGAGCCAGCTGATGCGCACGCTCACGACGCAAGCGAACATGGACAACAAGGGAAAGGCGTTCTGGTGGCTCGCTGCGGCGCTCGGGCAGACCAACGCCTACCAAGCCAAGGTGTACGGCTACGGGCCGCTGTGGGGCACCGGCGCGGCCGTCGTGTCGCTCGTGCCGGCCGTGCGCGCCGCCGGGGATCACGAGTTCGACGAGGAGGACGTCGAGGTCCATCGCGGCGAGCGGAGCGTCCTCGGCGGCGCTGCCTCGACGAGTGCTTCGGCGGTGACGCCCGCGAAGCCTGCGACGGATCGCATCGAGACGTCGGCCGCGCCGCGCGCGGTGGGCGCGTACCCGCACGCGCGAAAGGTCGGTGACCTCGTGTACGTGAGCGGCATGGGGCCTCGCCAGCCCGGCACCGACGCGATCCCCGGCGGCCCGGTGCGCGACGCGGACGGGAGGCCGCTGCCCTACGACGTGCGCGCGCAGACCCACGCCGTGATCGCGAACGTGCGCGCGGTGCTGGAGTCGGCGGGCTCGTCGCTCGACGACGTGGTCGACGTGAGCGTGTTCCTCATCGATATGGCGCGCGACTTCGCGGCTTTCAACGAGGTGTACGGGCAGTACTTCGCGACCATCGGCGCGACGCGCACCACGGTCGAAGTCCGCGCGTTGCCCACCCCAATCGCCGTCGAACTCAAGGTCATCGCGCGCCCGAGGCCTTCGCCATGAAAGTCGACAAGCGCGCGGTTGCAGGCATCGTGGCGGTGGCGGTGATCGGCGCGGGAGCGGGCTGGTGGCTCGCGGGCGTGTTCTACGCGTGGCGCGCGCCGCCGGTCCCGCCGATGCCTGCTCTCCCTGGCCTCGGCACGATCGTATTCGACGCCGAAGTTTTCGCCGACAACGGAATTCCCGAGGACACCCGCCGCGAGCGACTGCGGATGGTGGCGAAGTTCCTCGACGAGCAGCAACCCCACGATCTTCGCTGCGCTGTGCGGCCGCCGATCGACGCGGGTCGCGGTATTCTCACGGTCGACGGCGTCGACTCGGGCGCGTTCATCGTGCTCGGCAACCTGTACCTGACGTCCGGGAAGGACGCGGGGGAGGGGACGTTGCGCGTCCCCGGCTACGAGACGGCGAAGGTGGTGTGGCAAGGCGGCGACGTCGCAGGCTTGTCGTCGTGTCCGTCGCCGGTCACGCTCGTCGCGGCCGATGTCGCGGTGGTCGTGGGGCTCGTGCGCCGGGCGGACGGGACGCCGATGGCGGGGATCACCGTCGCGGGCTGCGGAGCGACCGCCGTCACCGACGCCGATGGGGCCTACTACCTCGAGGCGGTTGGTGCGGCTGCGTGTGAGCTCGTCGCGTCCGGAGCGGCGGGGCCGGGAGCGGGTGTCTCGGTGGTGCCGGGTGTCGGCGAGGAGCGCGTCGTCGACCTCGTCGTGCCCTGAACCAGCGGCGCTTCGGGGCATTGACGGACGGGCTGGCGCGCCTACGCAATTGGCAGCGAGGTGCTCCATGAGGAATCTACTCGCGATGCTGATGTTCACAGGGCTTGGGGCGTGTGGCCCGAACGAAAGGGTCGACGCCTTCGAGTTGGGTACGACGTGCGATGTTGGTGAATCCATCTCGGACTGCGCTGGATTCGCACCGATCGCCGGAACGCCGGGCTCGTATATTCAGGACGTCGAGCAGCCGCTGTTCGTCCTCGGTGTGCCCGTGAGTGACGTGCGGTTGCGGGTAACGGACGGCCTGGTGACCCGCGTGTATGCGGAATACGCGCTCGACTTCTGCCCGATCGTGGAGGCGAGGCTTCACCAGGACCTCGGGCGCGAGAACCGCAACGATCTCACGTTCACGCACTGGCGCGGCGCGGCGTACACGGTCGATCTCGACTACCCGCTCGACCGGGCGGTGTGCAGCGTCGTCGTCGAGGAGCGGTCGACCGCGAAGCCGTTCGGCTCCTAGGCGCGCCCTGCGAGCTTGGCGTGGAGGTGTGTCGTGGCGAACTTCGAGATCGTTACCCGCGCGGAGCAGCCCACGGCCGTCCTGCGCGAGGTCGTTCCGGTAAAGGAACTTCCGCAGTTCTTCGGGCGCGCGTACGGCGAGGTGTTCGGGGCAATGCAGGCGCAGAGCCTGACCCCGACGGAGGCGCCGTTCGCACTGTACCGGGGGATCCCCTGCGAGACGGTCGACGTCGAGGCCGGCTTTGTCGCACAACATCCGCTCGCGCCGACGGGCGCTGTGCGGTCGAGCACATTGCCGGGAGGTCGGTGTGTTCATGGGGTCCACCTCGGGCCCTACGACCGGATGGAGAAGACCTACGACGAGCTCCGGAAATGGACCCTGGCCCAGCACCTCACGCTTGGGGAGACCATGTGGGAGGTCTACCTCTCGGATCCTCGGCTGGAGCCTGACCCCGAGAAGTGGCGCACCGAGTTCTTCTGGCCGGTCAGCTGACCCTCATTTCATGTCGAGAGTGACCACGGCGTCGGCGGCGTCGCGCACGAGGGGGTGGTCCGTCGCGAGCAGCACCGTCGCGCCCTCGGCGACGAGCTTGCGGTAAAGCCCGATCAACACGGCGATGTCGGCGGGGTGGAGCCCGACCGTGGCGTCGTCGACAAGGAACAACGTGCCCGCGGCGGTGCGCCCGGCCCGCACCAGCTCGCGCGCGAGGCGCAGGCGCTGCGTCTCGCCGCCCGACAGCGACCACGCGGGCTGACCCAACCGAACGTAGCCGAGCCCGGTGTCGCGTAAGGCGCGCAGGCCCTGTTCGAGCTTCGGGTGGCCGGCCAGCACGGCGTGGGCGGCGTCGACCTCGAGGCCGAGGATCGCGTCCGGCGCGAGCCCCTTCCAGGTCACGGCGAGCACGTCCTGAAGAAACCGTCGCCCTCCGCAGGCGTCACACGGGATGTGTACCGCCGGGAGCAACCCCAGATCGACCGCGATCGTGCCGTCGCCGCCGCACGCCTCGCAGCGGCCGCCCTTCTGCGCGAGCGAGAACGTCGCGGGCGTGAACCCGCGGATCTGGGACTCGGCCGTAGCCGCGAGCAGCTCGCGGAGCGTGTCCCACAGACCCACGTAGGTGATGGGGGAGGACCGGCTCATGCGACCCTGGGCGCCGCGCTCGACGTCGTACACGCGCCGCAGGCCGTCGAAGCCCTCGAACACCCCCGCGGGGACGGGGCCGTCGCCGTTGATCCGCGCCCCGAGCCAGTCGCGCAGCGTGCGCAATAGCGTCGTCTTTCCCACGCCGCTCGGTCCCGTCACCGCGACCAGCGCGCCCACCGGGAACTTCACGTCGACTGCGCGCCCGTGGAAGTCGAAGCGGACGCGACCCTTCGCGGTCGGCTTGGGAGCGGCGACACGCTCGATGGTCGCGCGGCCGGTGAGCCAGCGCGCGGTGGTGGTTTCCGACTTGAGCAGGGCGTCCGGCGAGCCGTCGAACACAACGGTCCCGCCGCGCTCCCCGGGCCCCGGCCCGAACTCGATCACGCGGTCGGCGGTGCTGATCACTTCGGGCGCGTGGTCGACTGCGACCACGGTGTTCCCTTCGGCGCACAGCGCGCGGATCAGCGCGACCACGCGCTCGGCGTCGGCGCCCACGAGCCCCGCGGCGGGCTCGTCGAGCACGTACAACACGCCCGACAGGCCCGCGCCGACCTGCCGCGCCAGCCGCGCGCGCTGGTATTCGCCGGACGCGAGCGCAGGGCCGGGCCGGTCGAGGGGCAGGGGCCCGAGCCCGAGGTCGCACGCGGTCGTCACGCGCCGGCCGATCTCACCGAGCGGGAGCCGTTCGACCGCATCGGGAGCGGTGTCGTCGCATAGTGCCCTGGTGGCGTCGCACGACAGGCGCCACACATCGACGAACGTGCGGCCGCGCCAGCGCACGGCGCGCGCCTCGTCGGACAGCCGCGTGCCTTCGCACGCCTTGCACGGCACGTCGCCGAGGTCCCCGCGGCCTGCACATGCGGGGCATCGACCCGTTCCGGCGTAGGACAACAGCGACGGCGAAAGCGCGGTGAGCGCGCGGTCGCAGCGCGGGCAATACGGCCGATCGGTCCACGCGAGCACCTCGGCGTCCGTCACCGCGACGACCACGCCTTTACCGGCGCGGGCCGCGGTGCGCACGGCGTCGTAAAGCCGGTCGCGGCGGTCCTGACCCAGCCGGATGCGGTCGACGACCACGCGGACGACCTTCCCGCGCGCGAGATCGGCGCCGGTGATCTCGTCGGTGCGCACGACGTCGTCGCCGATGCGTACGCGCGAAAATCCAGCGCGCACGATCTCCTCGAGCGTGCCGTAGGGATCGGCCCCGGTCGGGATGCCGGCCTCGATCGTGACGCGGCTGTCGTCGGGGAGGGTGAGCAGCCGCGCGACGATCTGATCGTGGGTGGACGGCTTGACCGCGTCGCCGCACGTCGGGCAGTGCAGCGTGCCGCAGCGGCCGAACAGCACGCGCAGGATTGGAAGCACCTCGAGCAGCGACGCGAGGGTGGTGCGGACGCCGGTGGGAGGCGGCTCCTGGGCGAGGGCGATCGCCGGCGGGAGGCCGCGGATGAGGTCGACGTCGGGCCGGCGCAGGCTGCCCGCCGCGCGGCGCACGCGGGTGGCCATCGCCTCGAGGTAGCGGCGCTGCGACTCGGCGTACAGCGTGTCGAACGCGAGCGAGGTCTTGCCGGACCCCGAGGGGCCGCAGAACACGACGAACGAGCCGACCGCGAGGTCGAGGTCGACCGCGCGCAGGTTGTTCTCGCGGGCGCCGCGGACCTCGATCACAGGCAGGTCGTGTTCGCGGTCCCCGGCGTGCCAAAGTCACCCGAGGCGCCGATCGCAGCGGTCGCTGCGCACCAGTTGCCGAGCGTGTTGTTTCCCGTCCCCGTGAGCACGCCAGTCTTCAGGTTCCACGCAACGCCGGAGCCGCCGGGCGCCGCGTACAACGGGATATCGTCGATGATGTCGTTCCCGACCTTGATCGCGAGGGACTCGTCACCCGAGTTGTTCAGGCCCATGGTGTCGCCCCAGGACGCCTGGGCGGTGATGCCGAACGCGTCGTAGCCCCAGGTGGTGCCGGTGCCCGCCTTGATCACGGCGTACCCATTGACCGCCACGATCACGTCGGTGGTGACAAGACCCTGGCTGTTCGCCTTGTCCTGCAGCGCGATGCCCTTGAGGTTCGCGGTCTTTCCCGATGCGTTGTAGATCTCGACCCACTCGGTTTGGGTGTCGTCGCCGACCGCGGCGCTCGGGTTGTTCATCAGCTCCGTGATGACGAGGTCGCCGGGGACGAGGTCGACCGCGCAAAGCTCGGCGCCGCACGTCACGACGGGGGCGCTGTACCCTGGCAGATCCGCGGCGGAGCGAGGCAGGACGCGGAACTTGTCGAACGAGAACCCGAGGGGGCCGATCACGGCGTCGAACTCGTCACCCGCTGCGAGCGCGGAGGGCATGTAGAACGTGTCGTCGATCCGGGCCTGGGGAGCGGTCACGCCGTCGGACGCGAGCCACTCGTTGAAGCTGTTCGGCCCGACCGCGACGGTGCCGGCGGGCAGGGTGACGAGGCACCCTTCGAGCGGCTCGAGCGTGGCTGCGACCTGAGCGGTGTCGTTCATCGCGGCGTAGGTGATCACCTGCGGTGCGGGGATGGCCCCGGTTCCACCGACGGTGACGTCCTCGGCGGAGGACGTGGAGATCTCGGTCTCGTTGTAGAACTCGTTTACCTTTCCGACGATGGTGACCTTGTCCCCGGGCTCGACGATGCCGGCGGGCATCGCGTAAACGTACACGAACACGCCGCTGTTCGGACCGCCGCCGGGCTCCTGAACGAAGAATCCGTTGTCTTCCTGGGGCGAGGTGACGATCACGTCGGCGATGCGGACGGCGGCCTGGTCGGCGATCACGCCGGTCTGGACGTCGTAGATCGTGTTGTCCGGCAGGTCGGCCGTGTCGGTGTCCGTATCGGCGTCCGTGTCCGCGTCCGTGTCGGAATCGCTGTCCGCGTCGGTGTCCGCGTCGCTGGTGTCGCTTGTGTCCAGGGGCTCGAGTCCGCCGCCGCGGCAGCCGATGGTCGCGAGGAACACCGCGTAGGGGAACCAACGTTTGAACGACATGCACCCTCCAGGTCGGCCCACGTATCGCGTATCCTTGGTGGATGAACACCCTGCTCCTGTCCCTTCTCGCATGTACCAAGCCCGAGACCGACGTCATCGACGACTCGCTCCCCGCGGACGAGTCCGATGACACCCCTGCGGACACCGACACGGACGTGGTCGTCGACACCGACACCGCGGTCGACACGGACACCGACGTCCCGCTGCCAGTCCTCCCGGAGCGGCTCGCTTCGCGGCGCTGGAAGGTCGTGTTCGCCGACGAGTTCGACGGCCCGGTGGCGAACGATCCCTGCTACGACCCGGTCCAGACGCCGCCGATGTGCCTCGATCGTTACTGGAGCCGCACCACCTGCGGCCCGGCGGAGGTCGCCGCGCTGGCGGGCCTGAACTACTGCGTGTGGTCGACGTACGACATCTACAACTGGATGGACTGGGGAAAGCCCCTCGGCACCGGGATCAACAACCTCGATCCGCTCGAGGTGTCGGTCCACGGCGGCAGCCTGTGGCTGAACGCGCACCGGTTCAACGGCGACGGCGTGTTCGACTGCGGGCGCGATCTTCCCGACTACATGGTGTCGAACGACTGTCCGATCCGGTCGGGGGCGATCATGAGCCGCCCGGCGGCCCCGACCCCCGGCTTCGCGCAGACCTACGGGCGGTTCGAGGTGCGCGCCATCCTGCCGCGCGGCGGCGGCGCGTGGCCCGCCCACTGGATGTTGCCGGTGGACGGCGGCTGGCCGGAGGGCGGCGAGATCGACATCATGGAGGCCGTCGCGGCCGAACCGTCGGTGACGACGGGCAATTTCCACGGCGGCAAGTGGAGCGGCGGCACGCACATCCACCAGAACCAGGGCAATCGCCACGACACGCACGACGAGCGGTTCCTCGACGAGCTGCACACGTACACGGTCGAGTGGGAGCCGTCGCAGATCCGCTACTACGTCGACGACATCGAGCTCGGGCACCTCGACGACGGCCAGCTGCTCGTGGGCGACGTGTTGTCCTCAACGGACGGCGCAAACCCCGGAGATGCTGTCGCGGCTTTCGGAGTCGACCTGCCGGACACGCCGTTCTTCTTCATCCTGAACACGTCCGTCGTGCCGACGGGGCCGTTTGACCTCGGCACGTTCGGGCCCCTCGTGCACCGCGTCGACTCGGCGAGCGCGTTCGTCCCGTGTGCGCCCGAGGACCTCGATCCGGCCTGCGTCGTGCGCGGGACGGGCACCGCGGATCTGACCACCCATGCGTGGATGAGCGGCCCGAAGTGGTCGCCCGAGTACCGCGTGCTCCACCACGGCGACTTCGACGGGGACGGCGTCGGCGACCTGCTGCTGCGCACCGCGTCGGGCGCGAACGCGACGTACCTGCTCCGCGGCGACGGCCGCGGCGGGTTCCTGCACGAAGACACGTTGACCGACTGCTGCTGGATGAACGCGGACCTGTGGTCGGATTTGTACCGCGAGGGGCACGTCGGGGACTTTGACGGCGACGGGGACGACGACGTTCTGCTGCAGGGCCGCCGCTCGCCTCACGCCACCTACATGATGTGGTCGGATGGCAACGGCAGCTTCGCGAACCAGTTCGTCGCCACCGACCTGTACGGCATGTCGTACACGCACTGGGCGGCGGACAGCCGCACGATCCACGTCGCGGACTTCAACGGCGACGGCGCCGATGATCTGCTGCTCGTCGGCAACACCGGCGGCGACGACACGTTCCTGTTGCTCGCCGATCACGCTGGCGGGTTTTCGAACGTGCAGACGATCACGACGATCGGCGGCATGACGGCTGCGCGCTGGGCGGCGGGCGACGTGTTGGTCGCCGACTTCGACGGCAACGGGGGTGCCGACATCCTCGTGCGCGCGCCGAACGACACCGGGTCGACCTGGCTGTTGCGGCGCGACGCCGACACGTTCGTCGCCGAGAACGTGACGACGAAGTTCGGCATGGACGCGCAGGACTGGGACGCCGAGTGGCGCGAGTCCGTCGTCGGTGACTTCGACGCGGACGGCAAGAGCGACCTGCTCCTGCAAGGGCGCGGCTTCACGGACCGCACGCTGCTGCTCACCGGCGCCGGTGACGGCTTCGCGAACGTGCGCAACATCACGTTCTCGTACGGCATGAACAACCCGACCTGGGCGCGCAACGCGCGCAGCGCCCATGCGGGCGACTTCGACGGGGACGGCGCCGACGACCTGCTGCTCCAGCCCGAGACCGACCTGCTCGGCACCACGCTGTTCCTGCGGTCCAACCGCGCGGGCGGTTTCGAGGTGGTCCAGGACATCACCAAGCTCGAGACGCTGAGCGGCACGCAGTGGGCCGCGTCCAAGCGGAACCTGGTCGTGGACGATTGGGACGGCGACGGCGCGGACGACGTGCTGTTGCAGGGTCGCAACGACACCGAGAAGACGTACGTCGTCTACCTGCCGCTGTGAACGGCCGGGTGTTGTAGAGTGGTGACGGGCGCGGACTACGGAGCGTCTGGAGCTGGCGATGAACAAGGTCACGAAGGTCGTGGCGGGTTTGTTGGCCCTTGGGGCGGTGATCGCCCTCGTCGGGTTGGCCCTCATCGCTGCCCTGATCACCTCGGTCGTCTACCAGAACACGCGCCGTGAGGGCACTCCCATCACGTTCCGGGTGCAGATCGTCGGTGCGCAGCCACCCGCCATGGACGTGCAGGCGATCTACGAGCCGAACACCGCCATCACCGGTCTGAACGCCCCCGTGATCGGAATCTTTGGGGACAGCGGTGGGTACGACTACGAGCCACCGAAGCAGGCCGCCACCGTCACGGGCGACACGCTTTCGGTCACGGTTCCGCGCGCGTTTCTTTCGTACCGCGACGAGGAACTGCGCTCTGTGCAGTTCGGCGACTTGGGGTTCGGCTTTCTGTTCTCCGTCAGCGAACATCCGCTGCTGCCGATGCCCCAGGGCGCCTGGGAGGGCAGCTACCAGAGCCCGCTCGAAGCCGCCGCTCGCGACGGAAACGTCGCCCGGTTCGCGACGCGCGCGGCGACGCTCCCGGCGTACGTCAGTTTCCCAATGGAGGGAATCGACACCGTCGAGGAGGTGATCGACGTGTCCCCGTGGGATGTCGTCTCCTTCGGCCGACAGCTCGCCAAGGCCGGGGCGGACGCCAACGTCAACTTTATCGAAGTGGACCCGGGAACCGACGTGTGGATCGAGTTCACCGCGGCCCGCACCCGGGCAGGTTGGCCCGACGCGAAGTTCCAGTACGACGTGTTGCCGGATGCCCCGGTCGACGTCCTCGTCGTTTCCGACGCCGAGTGGACGTCGCGGATGGCGTGGCGCGCGTACCAGCGGCGCTATGTGGCGATCACCGCGGCCGAGTGGGCGCAGCTTGCCGAGCACCCGGTCGCCGACGTCCACGCCGTCGTTGGCGAGATCGAAGGCAAGCGCGCGGTCCACGTCACGCTCGACCCTGGCGCCAAGGAGGATGTGTGGGTGCTCGTGACGCAGCGCGGGCCAACGGTCACCGAGTGCGGCGCCCGACAACTGCACGTCCAATAGCCCGACGTCAGTCCGCGCCGATCGCGGTGTTCAAGCGGTTCGTGCGCGCCTTCGTGGCCGGCGTGAACAACACGAGGCCCGGCAGGTCGGTCAGCCACGACCAGGTGATGTCCTGGAGCGCGATGATCGACGGGTCGTGAGGAAGCTCTTCTTCGAGGGCGTCGGCCCAGACGCGGGCGGCCTCGGCGTGTCGAGCGGCCTCCGTGCGCTGCTCGGCCTTCGACCACTCGGGCGACCCGTCTTCGAGGGACCACCCGGAGAGGTAGAGCTCGTCGACGGTCAGCGCCATCACGGCGGATCGCGAGACGTCCGGTCGGCGCTGGGCCGCGGCGTACACGGGCGGTGCGACCTCCGCGGACAGGACCTGTCGCCACACCATCGGGCGTTCCCGCTGGTCCGTGTAGCGGACGGTGATGTCGGCGACGTCGAGCGTTCCGATCGGGTTTGAACCCACCTGCAGCCAGACCGCGAACGTGCGGCGGTCCGCGTGAAGCAGGTCCATCCGCGCGCTGCGGAGCGTGAGGTGCCCGTCGTCGGTCGTTGTGCACGGCAGGTCGCCGGCGCACGCCGCGCGCACCCACCGGACCGACGGATGGAGCACGAGGTCGACGGAGAGGTCGCGCGCGCTCGTCCACGCCGGTGTCTCGATCTCGACGACCAGGAACCGCCCGCCGCCGGCCGACGACAGTGGACCGTCGAGCGTCGCGTGGACCCGCGCGGTCGGGCGTTCGGCTCGTCGAGCTTCCGGCGCCGGGGGGCTCGGGACGGCGGACGGGGCCGTCACGCGTTGCACGGCGGGTGTGAACGCGGCCGCTCCCGCGCACAGGACGACGAGCCCCAGCGTGACCGCTGATTTGCGCATGATTCCCCCTGGGTCGGTTGGACCCGGCTTGGGGGCATCGGTTCCGCTGCACTACCCGTCGCCTGAATCAGAACGCCGAGCCCTCGTCGGTGACCACGCCGCTGGCGTCGACCGCAAGGGAGTGTCCACCCTCGTAGCTGTGCCCCGCGATGGTGATGGGGTCGCCCGTCGTTCGGATTCGGACGAGGACACCTGACTCCAGAAACACCGTCAACCCGGTCATGGAGTTGCCTTCCAGGTGAAGGCCGCCTTGGAAGTCATGGGGACCCGCGAGTGGACAACCATCCAGCGTGCCTTCGGGCGTCAGAAGCGCAGCCTGCGCGCAGGGGACCCCGCCCACGTCGATGTTGCCGGCGGAGCGCAGGACCTTTGGATGGCCATCGTAGTAGAGCACCGCCGGATCGCCCTTCGCGTGGTCGACACCCGCGATCGTCGTGGACGCGGAAAGGGTACAATCCCAATTGTTTGGATACGCGTTGACCGACAGCCCATCTGCGCACGGAATGCCGGCGACCACGACGTCACGGGTCAACGCGACGGCCTGCCCGTTCGTCGAGCCGTCGGCAGCGTCGCCGATCGCGTACGGTGCGTCATGGGCATCTTCAGGGATGAGGGCGAGCAACGCTGGCCCATCGGCGACCGGCGTCGCCACGGGCGGAGCGGGCAGCTGGGCGGTCGCCAGAATCACGGCCGGCGGTTGGGGCTGTGGCGGCGATGGTGGCGTGGGTCCCGTCCCACATGCCAGCATCGACAACCCGACTGCGAACATCGCGCTCTCTTTTCTCATCGGACCCCCGAACGCGGAGTAACGCACCTAAGCGCTGCCCGAGGTCGAATGAAGCGTCGTGGTTGCGCGAGGCCCCGCGTCGTCCGCCCGGCGCCTGCAGCCGTTCAATGCGCGCGTTCGGTCATTGACAATCGCGGCGTCGCGGCCTATCGGCGTCCAATGAAAAGCCTCTTTCCTGTCTTCGCTACCTTCGCTGCTCTCCTCCTCGCGCCATCCGCCGTCGCGTACGCGCAGGACTCCAGCGAGGACTACGCCCGCAGTCATTCCCCCCGCAAGGACGCTGACGGGGACGGCGTTCGCAACGACGCCGACGCGTGCCCGGATCTGGCGCAAGGCCCGGGCGGCTCGTACGGGTGCCCCGTCCCATTCGCCGCCGCTCCGGCGGCCGCCCCCGCGTTGGAGGGCCCGCGGGACCCGCTCTGTACGACGATCGACGCCTACATCGCCGGCTTGACGGACGAGTTCCAGGCGCTCAAGGTGCCCGAGGAGTCCACGACGACAGCGGGCGGCATGTTCGCGGTCACCATCGAGCCGAGCAAGTGGAAGGTCACCACCCCCCTGGAAGGGGCGGACGAGTGCGCCATCGAGTATGGGCAACACGGCTTGTACGTCTGGTGTACCTGGGAGCTGCGGCACCCCCCGGATGCCCCCGCGGCTCACGCGTCCCTGGTCTCCAAAATCGAAGCGTGCCTCCCGGGGTCGCAGGAAGAGATCCTCGCAGCCAACCGGACGAATAACGTGTTCCGCACGTCGGTGAATAGCACCAATGGCGCGTCGTTCGGGATCGTCCTTCTGCCGGATTCGATCCCGGAATTCTACAACCTCACCTTGGCGGTTCACCGACCGTAGGCGGGTGGCCGCGACCCTGCGCAGAGGTCGTCGCCGAATTCGAACTGAAAGATCCATGGGTTCATGACCCATGGACGCACCTCCACGTGAACGGCGCGATTCCGCGCGTGGGAGGTCGTATGAAGACATTGTTGCTGGTGCCGATGGTCGCGCTCGGCGCGTGTTCAACCGGGCGCGGGGTCGAGGGCGACACGGGGCTCAGCGGGAGCCAGACCCTCGACTACGGGATGCTGGCGTTCTCGACCACGTACGTCACCGACACAAACGGCGTGTTCATCCCCGACGACCGCCCCTGGTCCGTCGCGGGAATGTACGGCCTGACGTGCCAGCTCAACATGGAAGACGGCACCACCGGCACCGATCTCGACGTCGCGCCGGAGAAGGAGACCGTCGTCGACGGCCTCGGTGCGTCCGTGCTTATCGACGGGGATGACGGGTTCCAGATCGTCGAGTTCCCGCGGGGCGGCTACGGCGACCACTGGACGCTCCCGATCGGCGGCCAGAGCCGCCTGATCGCCAACGGTCACGTGGACCTCGCATACGAGCAGGGCGCTTGCAAGGTCACCTTCCGCGACGCTCACGTCGCTGTCGTCGAGCTCCCGGCGCACTATTGCGGGGGTTCGATGGTAGCCGACAATGAGGGTACCGTCTGGGTGGGCTCCGACGCGTCGATCGCGAGGGTCACGGTCGCAGGCTACTCCGAGCTTCCGATCGGCGGACAGGAGCTCGCGATCGATCGCGCCAGCGGCACGGTGCTGGCGGGAGCCGTCGGGTCTGACCACCTGACGGCCCTGCTCGCCGACGGAACCGCGCTGTGGAGCGTGCAGTTCGACAGCCCGGTCGCGGGCTTCGACACCGCGAACGGGCTCGCGGTCGTCAACCTCAGCGGCGTGCGGGTGGGCAGCCAGGTCGTCGTGCTCGATCAGGCGAGCGGCGACGAGCTCTCGCGACAATACGCGGACTTCGCCCCGCCCGGTCGCGTGACGGCCACCGCGGACTTCGTCGCGATCGACAGCGGGTCGCAGTTCGACTTCTTGCGGTTTTAGCAGCCACGCCGCCGGCAAGGTCTCGGACCATGGCTCGGCATCCTCCCTGGTCTTGCCGGTTTGCGCTCAGTATTCGGCAAGACTCCGTTCGATGACCGGGTCATCCACATCGTCCTTGCCGCAAAATGGCTGAAAATCGGCAAAACTCCTGACCATGCCGACTCATCCAGCGCTGTCTTGCCACGGGCATCCCCGGCTTCTGGCGCTTGCGCCGGAAGGGCCACGCGGCAGGAGTTCTGATGCAGGCGTTCCAGGCGGCGGTTGACGGCGTATGCGTTCAAGGCCCTGGTCTGGGGTAACGTGATCCAGAGGGCGTGTGTTCAGGCTGGACCTTCACATCGACTTCCGAGCGGCCTGGCTTCGCACCGCCCTCCTCGCCGGAACGGCGGGCCTTCGGATCCGGTGTGGCGACTTCGCGCCGGGGACGAACACCTCCCCCGCGGACGCGCCAGGGGTGCTGCTCCCTCGTCCGCCCGACTCTTGTGGAGCCGACTATCTGGTCAAAGACCCGCTTCCGGGTTGCGACCAGTCCATGGGAAGAATTGTCCGGCCTGAACCCCCTGGCTATTCGTCCTGCCACGTCGGATCAGACCCGCAGGACGGTCGTTTCTGGATTCTCACGATTGCGCCGCCGGTGCCGGATTCATTTGAGTGCGAGACTGAAACCTGCGGAACCCTCAAGGTGACGCTCGTGGAACAGCCCGTGTGGCCCAATACCATCGCAGCAGATTTCTCGTCCTGGAAGGGATGGCCGCCTTGTACGGCTGTATTTCAAGGTCGGAGAGTAGGCCATTTCCCTGGTAGTCGGGGTGCCTCCGAATTCGAACCAAAGTGACGACGATCGCGGGGTATTCATGTTTCTGCGCAACCGAACTGGGATCGCTCTCATCGCCCTCAGCCTCGCCGGCTGCGGCGACTGCGGCCTTCCGCCCCACCGGCTCACATTGATCGACTTCGAGATGTCCGACGCGCCGGTCGAGTTGGCGGCTGCTCATCGGGCCGTGTGGGCGGACGAAGGAACCATCACCTTCTATGGACCAGGGACCAGCAACGAGGCCTCACTCGACATCCTGAAGGGGGAATTCCTGCAAGGCGCGAACCTCTCGCTGACGCCGGAGGAGCCATGATCCGGTCGTTGGGCCTGACCGTCGCTCTCGCGTGCCTGACCGGGTGTGGTGGGTATTGCGACTATCAGCCCGCCGATGGGACGGTCTTCGTGCTGGAGCCTGCGTCGCCCATGCCGCTGGGCCAGCTGGAGGGCTTCGACCCGACGACCATGACCGTCACCTGGACTGAGGACGAGATGGTGATTCGCTACATCACCGACGACGGGTACGAGGCGACCGTCCGGTACGCCGTCGACGAGTGAGCAGAGGGTAGCAGCCCCTACACGCTGTCGGGATCTTCGATCGCCTCGCGGGCCGCCGCCGCGATCGCCTTGTCCGGGTGCAGCGCGAGGGCCCGGAACCGCGCGCTCGCTTCCGGCGTGTGGGCGCCCTTGAGCGCGGAGATCGACAGGATCACGCTCTCCTGGGACGCCTTGCGCGACCACACATCCCACCACGCGCGCGACGCTTGATCGATGGTTGCGAGGTGCTGCGCGACCGCCTCCGGCGAGGACGCCCGCTCCATGCGGCGGGCCTTCGCGCCGAGGGGCGCTCCGACGCGCGCGAGCTCCGGCCACGCGGGATGCTCCTCGGGCGGCACGACCTTTCGCACGCTGCGGATCGGGTGCACGACGGCCTTCGTAAACTCGAGCAGCGATGCCCCGTGGCCCTCGGGGAGGAACGCGGTGAGCCGCGCCGCGGTGTCGGCCATCGTCGGGCGGTCCTGCGGTTCGAACTGCATCATGTCGCGCAGCAGCGCCTCGATGTTCGGCGGGAGCAGCGCGCGCGCGAGCCAGGCGTCCATCTCCGTGCGCCGCCGCATCGGGTGGAACGAGAACACCTTGCGGACGCCCGTGAGCAGCTCGAGCAACACGAGCCCGAGCGAGTACACGTCGAGCGTCTCTTCGCTCGCGCCGTCGACGCGCTCAGGCGAGGCATACGCGGGCGAGCCCAGCACGACCTCGCCCTGCAGCGACAGCGACTCGCGATCTTCGAAGTCGCCTTTGGCGAGCCCGAAGTCGGCGACCTTCACGAGGCCATCGACCGACAGCAGCACGTTCGCAGGCTTCAGATCGCGGTGCAGCACGCGCATCGACGTCCACGCCGCGTTCAGCCCGACCGCGATCTGGGCGCTGATCGCGAGCGCGATGTGGGGAGGGATGCCACGCGGCCGCTGGGCGATGACCTCCTCGAGGTTGCAGCCGTCCACCCACTCCATGACGATGACGGGCCGGCCATCGATCTCTACGGCCTCGCGGACCTCGACGAGGTTCGGGTGCCGAAGCCGCTTCAGGATGCGCGCTTCGTCGCGCGCGCGGGCGGTGGAGCGCTTGTCCGACGCCAGGCTCTTCAGCATCACCTTGAGCGCCACCGGTCCCGCGTGTGCGCCGCTCGAGTCGAGGGCCACGGCCACCACGCCCCAGCGCCCGGCTCCGACGACCTCTACGACCTGGAAGCGCGCCTTCGTCAACGTGGTTGCCTCCGCCTTAGCGTAGCGCAGATCGGGACGATCCTGGGGGGCCGCGTTTCCCCAGCGCGATAGAGAGGCCTCCTGTAGAGGCTAGTGCATGTCCGATTCGACCGAAGAGTTCAACCTGATCCCCAAGCTGAAGGCCGCCGTGGCCGACATGGGGTTCACCCGCCCGACGCCGATTCAGGCGCAGGCCATCCCCCTCGTGCTCGCGGGGCGCGACCTGATCGGCTGCGCGTCGACGGGCACCGGCAAGACCGCCGCCTTCATGCTCCCCATCCTCCAGCGCCTTTACGGCGGCGAGATGGGCAAGATCCGCGCCCTCGTGTTGTCGCCCACCCGCGAGCTCGCGCTCCAGATCGACGAGCAGGCGCTCGCGCTCGGCTACCACCTCGGCATCAACTCGGTGTCCGTCGTCGGCGGCGTGAAGATGGAACCGCAGGAGCGCGGCCTGCGCGGTGGCGCCGAGATCGTCGTCGCTACGCCAGGCCGCCTGATGGATCACATGCGCTCGGGCTACGTCGACTTCGCGGCCGTCGAGGTCGTGGTGCTCGATGAAGCCGACCGCATGCTCGACATGGGTTTTTTGCCCGACATCCAGCGGATCTTCGAGAAGCTGCCGAAGGAGCGCCAGACGCTGCTGTTCTCGGCGACGATGCCGCCCGGCATCCGCAAGCTCGCGGACGCGATCCTCAAGGATCCTGCCACCGTCACGGTCGACCTGCAGAAGCCGAACGCGGGCATCACGCAGAGCGTGTTCCGCGTGTCCCAGGCGCGCAAGGGCGCCCTGCTCACCGCGCTGTTGCACCGGGTGGACATGCCGTCGGTGCTCGTGTTCGTGAAGCGCAAGAAGGACGCAGATCAGCTCGCCCGCGCGATCACGCGCAGCGGCTTCGACGCGACCAGCATCCACTCCGATCGCACCCAGGCCGAGCGCATCGCCGCGCTCGAGGACTTCCGCCGCGGCACCTGCCCCGTGATCGTCGCCACGGACGTCATGGCCCGCGGCATCGACGTCGATGACGTTTCGCACGTCGTGAACTTCGACGTCCCGCACTCCGGCGAAGACTTCATCCACCGCGGCGGCCGCACGGCCCGCGCGGGCGCGAAGGGCGCGGTGTACACGTTCGTGTCGCCCGCGGAAGAGGGCCAGCTGGCCGACATCGAGAAGACGATCGGCACCACGCTCAAGCGCATGGCGCTGCCCGACTTCGACACGGGGCTCGACGGCGGGCGCTCGGAGGCGCCGCGCGGCCGGTCGGGTGGCTCGGATCGGGGCCGCGGCTCGGATCGCGGTCGCTCGCGCTAGACCTCCCGGTCGCGCTGCACGATTCGTGCGCCGTCAAGTCGATTCGGTTGCCGCTCGTTTACGAGTCGGCATCCGCCCCTGTGGCGCGTCCGCAGACCCGACGGCGTCGTCATCGTATGACGGCGTTCAAGCGACGCGATTGTCGTTAAAGCAATTCAGCTTGAACTTTTTGGACATTTCAAAAACTCGATGCTAGTGTCTTTGTGTCGGGACGCACCCGACGGCCGGTATCCGCCCCGAGGCACCGCGAAAGCGGCGCTTCGGTCCAGCCGGTTCCCGTTTTTGCGGCCCACGCCGTCGGGTGCGTCTCCCTCTCCCCCCTCTACGGGATCGCCACGATGAACTGCATCGTGTACGGCGTCTCCGGGGCGCTCGCGCGCGCGAACTGAGCCCACACCTTGTACGTGCCCGACGTCGGGAACGTGAAGCGGAATGGGAGCTCGGGTCCCGGGTAAAGGTGCGGCATCGCGTGGCTTGGGGCCGCGTTCTCCATGTCGGCCACCCACGCGTGGGTGTGGCTCACCTGCGTAAGATCGAGGCTTGCGATCGCCAGGTGCGCGTCGGCGCCGAGCCATTGGACGACGTCGGTCACCGGACCCGCGGAGTCCTCGAGCACGACGGAGAACGCGGACTCCTGACCCACGACCGGGTCGGTGTCCCACCGCAGGTGCGCCGTCACGTCGCCGCTCGTCGCCAAGTCGGTCAGGACGCTCACGGGCTGGTCGAGCTGGGGCACGTCGCCGCCGACGAGCACATCGGCGCGGTCGGTGTGGTAGCGGTTCTCGGACGCCCACTCGAACGCGAGCACGAACGGACCGGACGCCGAGAACGTCTCGGGGAAGTGGAACGTCGCCGCGCGCAGGTCGTCCGCGGTGATGGTCGCGTAGTCTTCGTGGTGCTGGTGCTCGAACGTCTCGAGGTCGCCACGGATCACGAACACGTGCACGAGGCGCTCGTGCGCGACCTGCAGGTCCTGCACGGGCTCGCCGTCGCGGAGGATCTGGTACCGCACGTCGGCCCCTTCACCCGCCATCGGAGGGTCCGGCGTGAGCGTCACCTCCACGTCGTAGATGCCAGGCAGCGGCGGAAAATCCGTCTCGGCGTCGCGGGTACACGCGAGTAACAGCCACATGACGACCTCGAGGTCCAGAGATATCCTCGGTCCATGTGGTTCGTCGCGTGGCTCATCGCCTGCCGCCCCGTGGATCCGGCGTCTCCGTCGCTCGTCATCGTCAGCCCCGCGGACGGGTCGACCGTCTGTGGCGTGCCGATGCACGTGGAGCTTGACGTGCAGGACTTCACGCTCGTCCCGCTGTCCGACGGCGCCGACGTCGAGCCCGGCACGGGCCACGTCGACGTATACCTGAACGGCCAGGCGGCGACGATGTCCGAGGCGCTCTCGTTCGACATCCCCGACGTGACGCCCGGCGCCTGGCAGCTCCGCGCCGAGCTCGTAAACGCCGATCACACCGCGATCGAGCCGTACGTCGGAGATCTCATTTACGTCACCGTGGAGGCTGCTGCATGTGGTTCCTGATCGCCCCGTTGGTCCTCGTCGCCTGTGGCGGCGACGCCGACACCGCCGTGTACACGCCCGCCGTCTCGTTCCTCGCGCCCGTCGCTGACAGCACCGTCACCGCCGGCGAGATCGCGGTCACCATCGTCGTCGACGACTTCGCGCTCGTTCCGCCCGAGACGGCTTCCCGCGCGCCGGCCCCGGTGCCGCTCCCGCTGCGCCTCCTCGTCGCCTCGGCCGAAGCCCACGACGAGGAGGGCATCCCTTCGGGCTACTGCGCGCTCGCGCTCGACGACGTCGCGGTCGCCGACCTCTCCGACACGCAGGGAACCGTCACGGTCGCGGCGGGCGCGCACACGTTGTCGTGTGACCTGATGTTCGCGGACGGTGATGCGCTCGAGCCGGCCGTCTCCGCGTCGGTGGCGTTCACCGCGGAGTAGCGTCGCCCCGCACGCGATGCGGCAGAAGCGAGATCTCCCAGTCGGGCGCGAGGAACTCGTCCTCCTTCGCGCCGAGCTTCGAGGTGTCCACGACGAGGTGCATCACCGCCTCGGGGGCCACCTCCGCGAGGCGACGTGCGGCTGCCGCCGAGATCAGCACGATCCGCTCCTCCTCGCCGTCGCGCACCGCCGCGCGCAAGGCTACCGCGGCCTCTCCGCAGCGAAGCTTCCACGCCACGCCGTCGCTCACCTCGACCCGACCGACGTACCCGTCGGGCTTGCGGAAGTGGTAGCGGACCTTCCCGCGCGAGCGGATCGCGTTCTTGTCGATGATCTGCCGGATCTGCCACAGCCGCTCGTGTTCGGCCTTCGCGGCCTCGCGCGCAGCGCGCTCGGTCGCCTTCTTCTGCCGGACGGCCTCCTCAGCCGCTTCGCGCCGGGCCTGCTCTTCGGCGCGGAGCTCGGAAGCCGGCCGCTTGTGCGCCTGCGCGTTCCGGCGCTCGAGCTTCAGGTCCTGTTCGGCCTTCTTCACGTCCTTTTTGGAGACGACGCCGGCCTTCAGCAGCTGTTCACGTAGCGACACGACCTCTCCAACACGGTTCGGCGCCTCGCCGGTTCCCGCGAGGTTACCCTGGGGGCGTGCTGCTCGTCCGTCCATACCCCTATGCCCGGTTCGCGCTCGCGCGGGAAGCCCTCGCTGGCGCCGCCAAAGGCGACGTCGGGCCGTTGCAGCGGCTTTACCGCGACGCTGCCACCGCCCTCGCCGAGATCGACCCCGACGAAGTCGACGAGTTCCGGCAGGAGTTTCCGCGCGCCGTGCGCGACGACCAGGCGCTCGCGCGCGCGGCGGGCTCGCTCGCAGACACGTGGGAGGGCATCGTCGCGATCGCGTCGATGTTGTCCAACCGCGAGCGGTTTCGCGGCTTCGTGTGGCTCGCGGCCCAGATCCGCTACGATCTCGAGCCGAACAAACGCGACGCCGGTCGGTTGCGCGCGTACGCGTCGGGGGCCCGCCTCCCGGACCTGCTCCCGTCCGACGAGGCCCTGTACGTCGCGCTTCCAGCGCTCATTGGCCTCGGTCCTGAGCTCCCCGACGAGGTCGTCCCGCCTGTCCCGGTCCCGTGTGAGCCGGTCTGGAGCCTGCTCGGACTGCCTGAAGGTGACGATTGGAACGGTCTTGATCCGCTCGACGCGTTCGCGATCTCCCCGGAGACCTGTCGCGCGCACTACGCAGCCGCGTCTGCGGCCTGGCAGCCGGTGCTCGCTCGTGGGCTCGAAAACGGCTTGATCGCGCGTTCCGCCGATGCGGACGCTGCGCGCAGCGGCTGATCGCGTCGGCCAATCCGCCGTCAGGGGTTGACTACAGGCCTGTCACCAGTCAAGTTGGGCAACTCGGAGGGGCAGATGTTGACCGCGCTCATCGCAGGACTGATTTCCCGTGCGGAAGCTGGGGATCTCGTGTTGCATGCTGGTGATCCCAGCGTCGCCTCGGCCGCGCTCGCCACGGTCTACCCGGATCGCGACTCCGGGACGTACGACCTTCGCACCGTCTCCGAATGGCTCGCAGGGAAGCCGATCACGCTCACGGCGGGCACGTTCGACGTGTGTGCGAAGGCACCTGCGAGGCCCTGGAAGGACGCGTTGGCGGCTGCGATAAAGCCGATCGACGACGACCTCGACTTCGCGACGGCAAAGCCGCTCCTGGACGAGGCTCGCGCCGCGATGGTTTGCGACACAGGCCCGTTGGACACGGCGGCCGCGGCGAAGGTCGAATACCTGCGGGGCGTCGCCGCGCACTTCGCGAAAGATGGAGACGCTTCGGTCGCTGCGTTCGGCCGGGCGCTCATGATCGACCCCGCGCTGCCGTGGGACGCTTCGTATCCGCCGTCCGCGCGCGCCCGGTTCGAGGAAGCGAAGAAGGGCCTTCCAAGCACCAAGACGTCCCTCGCAATTCTGCCGCGCACCGCGATGGTTCGGGTCGACGGACGCCTCGTCGAGCTCGTCGACGGAAAGATCGAAGTCCTTGATGGCACGCACGTCCTGCAGGTCGGCGACCAGAACCCCGTCACTTTGCGCGTGACCTTCGCTGGGGTGGGCGCGGCGTCTTTGGCGGTTCCGGCGGCGGTCCCGGCCGACGCGACGCAATGGGCCTCCGATCCAATCCTGGTGGCCGATCTCGCGCGCTTCGCGTCGCTGTACACGCCGGGTATCCCGGTGCTCGTCGTGGCCGGAACGGACGTCTACAGCGGTGGAAACAACGCGCTCACGTTCATGCGCGTCGCTCCGCCCGAGAAGAAGGCCGGAAGCGTCGTCGCGGTCTCGCTGCTCGGCGCCGGCGGGGCGCTGTTCGTCGGTGGTGCAGCCGTCTCGTTGGCAGCCCTCGGCATCGGCAACTCCGCGATCGACGAAGGTGACAGCGCGGTGACGTATGACGACTGGACGGCCGCCGAGACGAAGTACAAGGGGGCACGGGGGCTCCTGTTCACGGGTTGGGGTGTGTCCGCTGCGGGCGTCGCGCTCGCGGGTGTCGGCGGCGCGTTGTTTGCGTCAGAAACCACGGTTGGCCCAATGATCCTTCCGGGTGGCGGCGGGCTGGTGTTGCACGTAGGGGGTGCCCGATGAAGTCCGTCCGCTTCTCGCTGTTGTTCGCGCTCGCGGGCTGTCTTCCAGGCACCTTTCCGTCGCTGCCTCCCGATCAGGACGGCGACGGGTACACCGTTGGCGATCTGGATTGCGACGATACGAACGCCGCCGTGAACCCGGCCACCGTGTGGTTTGAAGACGTGGACGGCGACGGGCACGGAGACCCCGCCAGCAGCGTCACGCAATGTGAGACCCCGTCCGGCTATGTGTTGTCAAACCTCGACTGCGACGATTCGAACCCGGACATCCGCCCGGAGGCCGTCGAGACGTGTGACGGCGTCGACGAAGACTGCGACGGCGTGGCCGACAACGGCGCTCCTGGGAGCGACAAGTACTATACGGACGCAGACGCGGACGGCTTCGGCGACGACGCCACGGAGACGGTCTCCTGCACGGTGCTCCCCGACCACGTCTCCGTAGGTGGCGACTGCGACGATTCGAACAAGGAAGCCAACCCCGACGCGATCGAGGTCTGCGACGGCACCGACAACGACTGCAACACGCTGACAGACGACGAGCCGACGGACGGTACGAAGTGGTTCGTCGACGCGGACGAAGACGGGGTCGGCGGAACCGAGTTCGACACGTTCTGCGATGACCCCGGGGTGGGCTATGCGCCCACTTCCGACGACTGCGATGACGGGGACAAGACCGTCGGAAAGTTCCGGCTCTGGTACGGGGATCTCGACAAGGACGGGTACGGTGATGACCTCGCCGAGGCGAAGGCCTGCACTGTCCCGGTCGACCACGTCGCGAAGGGCGGCGATTGCGTCGACACCGACAAGACGATTCACCCGAGCGCCGACGAGCTCTGCGACGGCGTCGACCAGGATTGTGACACGAACATCGACGACAACCCCGTCGACCCGACGGCGTGGTACCTCGACGCCGACGACGACACGTACGGAGCCGGCACGCCGACGTCTGCGTGCACAGCGCCCACGAACAAATACGTCGATCAGGCAGGCGACTGCAAGGACTTCGACCCCGCCTACCACCCCGGCGCGCCCGAGACCTGTACGGACACCGTGGACTTCAACTGCGATGGCTCCATCGGGCTCGTCGACAACGACGGCGACGGGTTCGCGGCCTGTGTGGAATGCAATGACAACAACATCGCGATCAACCCCGGCGCGACCGAGATCTGCGACGCGGCCAACGTGGACGAGAACTGCAACCTCCTCGCCGATGACGCAGACAGCGGCGTCTCCAACGCTACCCGGAGCAACTGGTACTACGACGGCGACGCGGACACCTACGGCCTCACCAGCAACGTGAAGCGCGCCTGTGATCGGCCGGTCGACTACGTCGTCGCGTCGGGCGACTGTAACGACCTCGTCGGGACGGTGAATCCGGGCGCGCCCGAAGTGTGTGACGTAGCGAACACCGACGAGGACTGCGACGGGAACGCGGACGATCTCGACACCGCGCCGTCGGGTCGCACCGCGTTCTACGCTGACGTCGACCTCGACGGACACGGTGACGCCACGGACGTACTCGACCTGTGTGACGCCGCCGGCGGGCGGGTCGTCAGTCTGGACGACTGCAACGACACGAAGGCGAACATCCACCCCGGCGCGACGGAGGTATGTGACGCTGCAAACGTCGACGAAAACTGCCTCAACGCCGCCGACGACCTCGATCCCAACGTGTCGGACGCGAGCCGAACCAATTGGTACTTCGACGGTGACGGCGACACGTACGGCCTCACCTCGAATTCTTTGCGGAAGTGCGACGCGCCCACCGACTACGTCGTGGCGCCCGGCGACTGCAACGACGTGCTCGGGACCATCAACCCCGGCGTGGCCGAGGTTTGTGATTCGCTGAACGTGGACGAGGACTGCGACGGGGCGGCCGACGACCTCGACACGTCCGCAACGAACAAGGCGCCTTACTTCCGAGACGTGGACGGTGATGGCTTCGGCAACGCGTCGGACAGCGTCTCGCTGTGTGATGTCGTCGCCGGACGCGTCGTGAACAGCACCGATTGCAGCGATGCGAACGCGAACCTGCACCCGGGCGCACCCGAGCTGTGCGACGGTGTCGTCGACGATTGCAGCGGCGGGTGGGTGCTCGCAGACGAGAACGGCGTGGTCACACACTTCCCGACGACGGGGACGGCGAACGACCTCACCGCCGCGTGGGCCGCGGGCGCCAAGAATTCGATCGTGAGCCTCACGCTGCCAACCTCGGGGAGCGTGTCGGTGTGCGCGGGGACGTACTATGTCGCGCTCACCGCTCCTTCGGGGATGTTGACGCTGTCGGGCGCAGCGCCCGCGACGACGATCCTCGACGGTGAGGGCGGCACGTCGCGCCTGTTGACCGTCTCTGCGCCAGCCACCGTAAGAGTCTTCAACCTGACGCTCACGAACGGCGCAGGAGGCGCCCATATCCTTGGCGACGCGGAATTCACCAACACGCGCTTCATCGCGAACGCGGCCTCGTTGGGTGGCGGGCTCGCGATCGAGACCGGCGGCGTGCTGGCGCTCTACAGCAGCCTCGTCGATCAGAACACGGCCACCGACGGTGGCGGAATCTGGGCCGTTAACGCAGCCTACGTCGACCTGAACGAGACGATCGTGTCGAACAATACGGCCACAACGAACGGCGGCGGTGTCTTCGCAGACACCACCCCGGTCAGTTGCACGGCGGCGGGCGTTGGCGGCGTGTTCACGAACACGGCGGGCGGCGGCGTAAATAGCGGTGGCGGGGTCTTCCAAACGGGTACGCTGGACCTGTCGTCGTCGGCCTGCGATTGGGGCGTTTCCGGTGTGGATGACAACAGCCCCGACGACATCGTTTTCGATGGCACGGGTGTGGTGGGCTCGTACGGCGCCAGCGCCTCGTTTGTGTGCACCGGCACCTCCTGCAACTAGGCGCCGTTGGCGCGCCAGTTGCATACCGTGGGGCTTACGGAGGTTTTCATGTTGGCCTTGATCGCTGTGGATCTTTCCCACGAACCCAATCGTGTGGTGGAGATGGCCGGGGCCTGGGCCGCTCGCCTGGGCGCCCGCGCGGACGTCGCGTATGTGGACCCGATCGCGAATTTCGCGCCATTGGTGCGGCACGCAGACCTCCGACGGTCGGTGCAGGACCAGATTCAACACATCACCCTGGAAGAGAAGACGCGCGTCGACGCGCTGGTCGCGACGCTCCCTGTGGACGCCCGCGGCACTGGACGCGTCTGGGACGGGGCCGGCGCGGTCGCGATCGCGGAGCACTCGGCGTCGTACAACCTCGTGCTCGTCGGTACCCACGGCCGACAGGGGCTCGTCCACCTCGTGCTTGGCTCGTCTGCGGAGCGCATCGCCCGCTGGTCCCATGCGCCCGTGCTGGTAGTGCGAAATGCCCCACCTGCTTCGGGGGGGCGGGTGTTGGTCGCGGTCGATCTGCGCGATCACGCCGAGGTCGTCGTCGATCGGGCACTTCCGTACGCAAAAGCCCTCGGTGCGACGGTCGACCTCGTTTTCGTCGAGGACGCGGTCAATTTTGCACCGCTCACGATGGAAGCGCCGGTGTTGGCGCTCGTCGCCGAGCATGTCGCGCGTCGGCGGACTCAGGACCAGGCGGCGATGCTCGACCTGCTGAACCGTGTCCCGGCGGGGGCCCGAGGCAAGGCCACGGTCGAAGATGGTGATCCGGGGCACCGGATCGGCAAGCTGGCGAGCAACTACGACCTGCTGATCACGGGCACCCACGGGCGCTCGGGGCTCGACCGGTGGTGGCTTGGATCGGTCGCCGAGAATATCTTGCGAAGCGCCGAACGATCCGTACTGGTCGTGCACCTTGAGGCGTTCGGCGGCCACGCAGAGGAGGAGGGAACGGATGGAGATGCGCACCGGAGCTGACCTGGTTCGTGCAAGTCAGGTGTTCGCGAAGGAAGATCGCGCGCTCACATGGCGGTTGCTGGTCGTGGCGCTCGTCGTGTGGATCGCGTTTACCGGGCTCGCCGTCGGCGTCCCGTTCTGGCCTGTTCAGCTCGTGTTCGGCGCGGTCGCCGGGCTTACGCTCGTCCGCTTGTTCATCTTCTACCATGACTACTTGCACAATGCGATCCTGATGGATTCCCTGGCGGGCAAGGTGGTGATGTCGTTCGTAGGCATGTTCTCGCTCAACCCGCCGAGCGTGTGGAAGGAGACGCACGACTACCACCACAAGAACAACGCGAAGATGCTCGGAGGCTCGATCGGCAGCTATCCGGTGGTATCGACCGAGATGTGGCCGGCGATGACGCCGTCCCAGCGCTTCTGGTACTCGTTCGCGCGGCATCCAATGACGATCCTCACGGGCTACGTCACCATCTTCATGCTCGGCATGTGCCTGTCGTCGTTCGCGCGGGCCCCAAAGGTGCACTGGCAGGGCCCCGTCGCCATCCTCATGCACTTCTCGCTCGCGGCGATTCTTGCGTTCACCGTCGGGCCAATGGCGGCGTTCGCTGGCATCATCCTCCCGGTCATGGTCGCCACCGTGTCGGGCGGGTACCTGTTCTACGCGCAGCACAATTTCCCGGACATCGTCCTGCGGGACCGCAAGAGCTGGGAGTACACGTTCGCCGCGCTCCGGTCGTCCAGCATGATGGAGATGTCGCCGGTCATGCACTGGTTCACCGGCAACATCGGCTACCACCACGTGCATCACCTCAACTCGCGCATTCCGTTCTACCGCCTCCCCGAGGCCATGGCGGGCATGCCTGAGCTGCAGACCCCTGGGCGCACCTCGTTTGCCCCGAGCGACGTCCTCGCCGCGCTGCGGCTGAAGCTTTGGGATCCGAAGCTTCAGAAGATGGTCGGATGGGAGGGGCTCGAGGGCATCGACGCCGGCGCTCCGGCGGAGTCCGTCTCAGCCGCCCAGTAGGACTCCCGGATGCGGCCATCGCTGCGCGAATGGCCTGACGTGAACAACTTGTGACGCCACCGCCCCCGATCCGCGCGTATGAATGGATCTGGAGGCCGGCATGATGAGCTTTACCTTTGTGTGGGCACTTTTCGTCGCGTTGGCCGCCGTGATGGGCATGTTGCACGTCGGCGTCGTCGAGCCGGTGGCGCTCCAGCCGGTTCGCGTCAGGCGCCCGTAAGCACGATCTCGGTTCCCTCGCGCGCCACCATCGTTCCGGGCCGCATTCGCTCGGCAAGCTCGGCGGTGTGGTCCATGAACGCGTCGTCGTGGGCGGGGTCGTGGTGGAAGATCACCAGGCGGCGGGCCCCGGCGGCTTCACACAGGCGCACGCCCTGCTGCCAGGTGGAGTGGCCCCAGCCGCGGTGGGCCCCAAACTCGGCGTCGTTGTACGTGGAGTCGTAGATCACGAGGTCCGCGCCGGCGATCAGCCCGAGCACGTCTTCGTCGAGCTCGTCGGGCTCGTGTTCGAGGTCCGTGACGTAGCAGACGGAGCGATCCCCGTACACGATGCGGTAGCCCGTCGCGCGGTTGGGGTGTGGCAGCGGCGCGGTTCGGACGGTGACGTCGTCTCCCAGGGCGAACGTCTCCCCGGCGCGGAAGTCCTGGAACGCGATGTTGGCGGCGAACACGGCCGGCGGCACCGGGAACAGCGGCGGCGACATGAACGACGCGAGCGCGTCGCGGAGGGTGCTCTCGGGCCACAGGTGGCCAGCGCGGAGGCGGAACCTGTTCTCGGCCTGGTACAGCGGAGCGAAGAACGGCACCCCGCAGATGTGATCGAGGTGGGTGTGCGAGAACAACAGGTCGGCGTCGAGCGCCTCGCCGTGAAGCGCGCCCCCGAGCCGTTGGAGCCCGGTGCCGCCGTCGAGGATGATCAGCCGCTCGCCGCAGCGCACCTCGACGCAGGACGTGTTGCCGCCGTACTTCGACCACTCGGGACCCGCGCAGGACGTCGAACCGCGCACGCCCCAAAAACGGACGCGCATGGACGGGGGCGGCGGGCTGGTGGGCAACAGGAGGGGAATGTCGTCTCCGTCAGCGGACTTCGAGCCGATCGAGGCGGGTGCGTAGCTTGTGGTTCTCTTCGGCGAGATCGTCCAGGCGCGTGCGCAGCCCGCCGATGGCGTCGTCTCCAGCGCGTCCACGCTGCGTGCGAGCGATCGCCTCGTAGGCGCCGCGTCGAACGCGGCCGTCCGCCGCGGTGCGGTGCAGACGGGTCAGCGCGGGGAGGGCACGATCATCGCGGAGCGTCGCGAGGGCGGTGGCGGCGCCGAGCTGCGCGAAGAAGCCGGGCTCGCCGAGCATCTCGATCAGGCGCTCGACCGCGCGATCGCGGACCGCGGGGACGTGTTCGGCGAGCGAGGCGAGGGCCGTGGCAGCGTTCATTCGCACGCGGCCGGGCTTTCCGACGTGGGTGGCCGAGGCGATGTCGTCGAACACGCCGGGGTCGCGCGTCTGGGCGAGGGCGTCCACCGCGCGACGGCGTACCCACTGGGCCCACGACGGGGTCCCGAGGTGCTCGCGAATCACCGTGGCGGCGCGCGGATCCCGCGTCTTGCCGAGCGCGGTGAGGGCTGATCCGAGCAGGTGCCAGGTGGGGAGGTCCTCGCCGAGCACGGTGATGAGCGCGTCCACCACCTTGGTGTCGCGGTACTGCCCGAGGGCGTCGACGACGGCGCGGCGCGCGCGGGGCTCCTTCTCGGAGTTCAGGGCTGCGAGCATCGCGTCGCGACCTTCTTCACCGCCGCGGCGGCCGATCTGCGCGGCGAGGTCGGCTCGGACGCCGTAGAACGGGTGCTCGTCGCGGGCCTTGACCACGGCGCGAAACGCGGCGGCAGAACCTTCGTCGAGCAGCGCGCGCGCGGCACGCGAGGCGAGCACGGGGCAGGCGTCGGAAAGCAGCCGCTCGAGCCACTCGCGAGGGGCCTCGAGCTCCAGGCGCGAGAGCACGCGGAAGCCGGGGTCGACGCGGACAGTGGAGACGTCCACGCCTTTGAGGGGCACCGCGAACGTTCGCTCGCGGTCGGCGATCTGCAGGTCCACGGTGGTGGTGCGCCCGTCGGTGCCGATGACCTCGATGTGGAGCGGGAACGCGTACACGTTCGGGACGCCATCACCCGTCTGCTTCTGCTTGACCGTGACGCACAACAGGTCGCCGTCCCGGGCGATCTTCACGTTCAGGACGGGGTGCCCGGGCGAAAAGATCCACTGCTGGAAGAACCGGTCCAGGTTCCGTCCGGTCGTGTCTTCCAGCGCGCGTTGGAAGTCGCGCGTGTGCGCGGTCTTGTGGGCGCGGGAAGCGAGGTACACCTTCACGCCGGCCCAGAACGCGTCGGCGCCGAGCTCGTTGCGGAGCGTGGCGAGCACGCAGGCGCCCTTCTCGTACAGGTGCCGGTCGAACACGTCGATCGGCTCTTTGAAGTCGTAGCTCACGATCGGGCGGCGGTACCGGCTGCCCTCCTCCTCGAAGTACGATCGCGCGAGGTCGTGCCGGAGCCACGTCGCGGACGCCGCATCACGGGCGTGCTCGAACCACACGGCCTCCATGAACGTGGCCCACGACTCGTTCAGCCAGCCTTGCGACCAGTCCTGGCAGGTGACGAGGTCGCCGAACCATTGGTGCGCGAGCTCGTGGCTGACGAGCGAGTCGGCCTCCCACTCGAGCGCGGCCTTCTGATCGACGAGCAGCAGGCGCGTCATCGTCGTGCAGGCGGTGTTCTCCATGCCGCCGAACACGAATTCATGCACCACCACCTGATCGTAGCGCGGCCACGGGTAGTCCGTCCCCGTGAGCGTGCTGAACAGCTCCATCATCTCGGGCGTGCGGCCCATCGCGCGCTGGACGGCCTCTTCGTCACCGACGGGGACGAGGTAGCGAACGGGCTTGTCGCGCCACGACGTCTCGATCGTGGTGAGCTTCGCCGCCACGGCGGTGAGCAGGTACGCGGGCATCGGCTCGCGCTGCTCGAACTGAGCCCACGAGCGGCCGTTGCGGTCGCCCCCGCCGACGCGGACGCCGTTGGAGAGCAGCGTGTAGCCGGGCGGCCCTTCGAGCTCGATCGACCACGCGTGTTTGGTGCGCGGGTGATCGTGGCACGGGAACACGAAATGCGCGTCTTCATCCTGGCATTGCGTCCACGCCGACCACGGGCGCTCCGACGCGTGGGGGACGGGTCCGGTGAAGTACAGGCCGTGCCGCGGGTTCTCGCCGCGCCAGTGGACGATGACCGCCGTTTTTGCGCCATCGACGCGGAGCTTGCCACCTTCGGTGCGCCACAGGAGCGGCCCGCCGTCGGCGTCCGTCACCCCTTCGACCGTGACCTCGTCGAGGTCGAGCACGAGCACGCCGCTGTACGCAGGCATTTGGCGGAAGCGGATTGTCGCGCTGCCATCGAAGCGCTGTTCGGACGGCCACAGGTTCAGCCGCAACGCGATGTGTTCGATCGCTACGGTGCGGTCGGGCCCATAGCTCGCCTCCACGCCGGGCTCTGCGTAGGGGAGACGGTCATCGGCGGAGAAGCCGACGAGGCCGTGCTCGTGACGGTGGGACAGGCACACAGGGCCACCTCCGGAGGGTCGCACCGGTAACCCACGGCGGGGCGACGCGCCTTTACGACTTCAGCAGCGACTCGACGATGTCGGCTGCGCGTTCGGCGGCGTCCAGCCGCGCCTCACGCTTTGCGGCGGCGGCCATGATCTGCAGCTTCGCGGAATCGCTCGCGAGTTCGCGCACGACGCCGACGCACGCGTCGATGACCCAGCCCTTCTCGACGAGGACAGCGGCTGCCCCGGCCTTCTCGAGCCCGCGGGCGTTCTCTTCCTGGTGGTTCTCGGTGACGTTCGGGCTCGGGATCAACAGCGACGCGCGCCCCGTCGCGCAAAGCTCGGCGAGCGTGGAAGAACCTGCGCGGCAGACGACGAGGTCGGCGACGGCGTAGGCGGTGCCCATGCGATCTTCGTAGCCGCGCACGGACACACCTGAAGGGATCGGGTCGAGCGCCTTCGTCACCTCGGCCTCATACTTCGGGCCGGTGACGTGCAGGATCTGGTACGTGCGCTGCGGATCGCGGGCGCACGCGATCGCGAGCTCGTTCAGGCGCTGCGCCCCGAGGGAGCCGCCGACGAACACGACGATCGGACGTGAGGGTTCGAGGCCGTACCGTTCCTTGGCGTCTGCGCGGTTTCCGTCGAGGATCTTCGTGTTCACGGGCACGCCGACGACGGTGGTGGGCGCGTGGCCGGGCATTCGCGTGCGAGTGGCCTCGAACGTGAGCAGGACGGCCTGCGCGACGCGCGCGCAGAGCTTGTTCGCGAGGCCGGGGACGACGTTCGCTTCGTGGATTGCGCGCCCGGCGCCGCGCAGCCAGGCCGCGAGCACGGGCGGGGCCGAGATGTAGCCACCGACGCCGAGCACGGCGTCGACGCTGTCGGCGGCGAGCATCGATCGGGTCGCCCACGTCGAGCGCGCGAGGCCGAGCGCGAACCGGATCTTCCCGAGCAGCCCGGCGCGCGGGTACTGCAGCGCGTGCACGGCGCGAAACTCGTAGCCACGTTCGGGCGCGACACGCCCTTCGAGGCGGTCTGCGTCGCCATAGTAGAGGACCTTGTGCCCGCGCGCGCGGAGCACATCTCCGATGGCGAGCGCCGGGTACACGTGACCTCCGGTCCCCCCACCTGCGAGCACGATCACGGCCACCTCAACCCCCTTTTGGGCTCGTAACATCGCGCAGCTCGGTGGCGACGCGCAGCAGGGTCTCCAATTCGTCGTCGACCGTGGGGGTCGGGACGAGTCGCGCGACCAGCTCCCAGGCGGCGAACACGGCGCTCGCGCCGCCTTGGACGTCAGGCGTGTGTTCGTCGCGAAATTGCTGCATCGTAAGCGTCGGAGCCAGGCGTTTGGCGACCTTCAGGGTCTGCTGCCGCTGCCGATCGCGTGCCGATTTGGACACCGTTTTGGAGTCGTCGACGCGACCCGCATTCCCGTACAACAGCTTCCACCACCGGGCGGAATCGGCATCGGGCAGAGCGACGGGGACGGGCTTTCGGTCGTTGACGAGCGCGCGGATCGCGCCGAAGGTCAGCGGCAGTCCATCTGGATCCACGAACCATGCCACGGGGTCCCAGGCGGGCCCGGGAGGCCCGTCGAGGGCGATGAGGCGTACCACCAGCGCGATCCGGTTCACCTGCAACTCGCGCGTGAGGAGGTCCCCTGCGGAGGCGTCGATCGCGGCGCGTTCGGCGGGTTGCAGCGTGACGGTGGTGAACGCAAGATCGACCGCGAAAGGACCCTCGACAAAGCCTGCGAGGCCGGGAACTCCGATGTCCAGCGCTCGGACGCGCGACCCGTCGACCACCACCGCGACCTCGGACCGGCCATCGGGATCGGCCAGCCACAGGCGCCCTTTCATCGGAGTGTGATCGATCGTCGCTTCGAGCGTTCCCGCGGCGATCCGGCCGGGGCGAGCGAAGCGGTTGGACGCGCGGCGCTGGCGCCCTGCAAGCTCCGTCTTGAGCGCCGCATCGCCGTCGACGACGACAAACGCGTCCGCCAGCCGCTCCCGCGCGAGCTCGTCGAGCTGGATGTACCTGCGCGTCTCGAGGCTCCAGGCCTGGCCGGGCCGCACGGCGCGGATCTCGGGCTCACCCGCGAGCGTGTACAACGAGACACGTTGGCTGCGCGTGTCGGCGAACAGCGGGAGCTGGGCGAGGCGGGCTGCGGGCGACGAGGGATCCATCTGGCGGACGGCGGCCCGGAGTGCGTCGGCGTCGGGGCAGCAGGCAAACAGCGCGTGTTCGAACACGTCGCGGTACACCGCGGCGGACGGGTCGGCGTCGATCATCGCGTGTAGGACGCGAAGGGCGGCGCGCTCGAGCGCGACCTCGAGGGACGCGCGACCGTCCTGAGCGAGCCCGTCCCAGCGCGGGGTCGGGGTAAAGTCGGGTGATCCGAGCCAGCCGCGCAGCGGCACGATCCTGTCCCACGCCAACGCGGTGATCAGGATGGATCGGTTGTAGATCTCCACGCGGGATTCTGCGTCCGCGAGCCCGACCGACCCCTTGAACCCTGGAACGTCCACGGAATGCCGCCCAGGCGGCTCGGCGCCGGGTTCGCTCTGGTGCCGGGTCGCCACCGGGTCGAGATCGACGAGGTCTTTGTACCGGGTGCGGAGTCGCTCCAGGCGCGCGCCCGAGGCGAGGAGAGGCGGCTCTCCCGCGACAAACGGCTTGCAGCGTCGGCTCACCGTGCCGATCACCCCGTCCCTCGCGTAGCGGTCGTCGAGATCGTCGCGGCTCGCGAGCCCGTCCGACCCGAACGGGAGCACCTTCAGGCCGCGTCCGGCGTCGCTCATCGCGTAACTGAGCGTGACGTCGGGGTGCCCGGCGAGAGCGTGTTCACGGACCCAGCCGAGCAGGGTGTCGCGCGCGAACGCGTGGGCGGCGGCTGCGATCGCGGCGCACGTGGAATCCCAGGCGGGCGTCGCCGTCGCGCGGGTGAGGGCGCGATCGGGCGTGATCGAGGGGCCTGAGACGACGACCTGCACAGAGATCGGGAACGCGACCACGATGGGGGCGAGCGGGATCCCCTCGTGCAGCGGCTGGATGTGGAGCTGCCCGCTGCTCGCGAACAAGCCCACCTCCCCGACGTGACCGTCGAGTTTGAGCGGGGCCCTCGCGATGGCGTTCTCGGCGACGGTCGCGCGGCGACGCGGCGTGTTGCCGAGCTTTCGCAGCGCCTCGCGGTGCTCCTCGACCTCGGTGGAACCGTCCGCGAGCTTGCCGACGAGGGTGATGAGTTCGACCCCGTCCGGCTCGTACAGGTACCATTCGTGGGGGGCGGGTCCGGGCTTTACGCTCACGGGCAAGCGGCGAGGAGTCGCCCCGTTCCGCGTCGCTTCGATGATCGCGTCGATCGAAACCGGCTCCCCATCGACGCGGCGGATCAATCTGAGCTTCCGCAGCCGCGTATTCGTCGCGGTGGACAACTGTTTGGGCTTGGTCCGCGACACCAGCGCGAGCCACGCGGACCGGTCGTCTCCGGGGTCGTCTCCGCTCACGGCGGCGAGGGCTTCCTCCACGAGCGATTCGAATTCGCGTGACGCGCGGGCGCCGATGCGGCGCAGCAGCTCCCCGTCACGCGGTCCGTCGAACGTGTCGTTCGGCGCGACGGCAGGCCCCCACGCGGCGACCCACGCGCCGCCGGGGCCGGGCTTTCGCGAGCCGAGCACGCGGTTCTGCCAGCGGACCTCAACGTGCTGAAGGCCGGCCTCGCTGGGGTTCTTCGGCAGCAGCACCACGCCTTCGTACTCGCCCTCGCTGGCGAACGTGCGCGTGGCGAGCGCGGCCGGCTGGATCGCGTCGGGCTGCTGGAGGAACTTCACGTGGGCCGCTCGCATCGTCGCGAGCCGGGTGGTGCCGTCGGTAGCGGCCTTCCCCAGCCACAACAACAGGACGTCCGAATGCGCCTTCGAGGTCGCGATGACGACGTCGGGGAACGGAAATCCGGGCGGTGGCGCCTCGCGGACGATTACGGTGGGCTGCTTGTTTGCGGCGCGCGCGTCGAGGTCGGCGAACGTGAGCGCGGTGCCGTCGGTGGTGGTGACCGCCGGGCACGGGAACAACGAGGCATCGTGTCGAGAGACCAGCCCTGAGGCCATCGCCCACGCGAGGACCCGCGGATCGACGCGGAGCGCGCTCACGCCGATCGCGAGCCAGTGTGCGACGGCGAGCTCGTTAATGGCGGGTCCGAGGAGCTTTGGAAGCTTCGCGACGAGGTCGGTCGCGAGCCGGTCGTGCGCCCGGTTCACGTCCGCGTCAGGCACGTCGATCACGCCAACGACGCCGGCGAACGCGAGCTGCAGGTTCAGCGTCTCGACGGGGTAGCCGTCGCGAAGGATCTCGATCACCGAGTCGCCGCGCCCAAGGCGCTGCGGCACGGCAAGTTGGCCCTTCAAGCCGGGCTGCTCGACGTCCACGACGAGCAGACCGAGGTCGTGGTTCAGCTGCGCGGGTCGGCGCGGAACGGAGAGGCGGCGCTCGCGAGCGACCTCGTCGTGGACGACGTCCGCCGAGGCACATCCGAGCCAGCGCTCGAAGCGGGTGCCGGGCGCGAGGATCAGCAGGTTCGGAAGCAGCCGCGGCGGGCAACCCTCGGGGATCGCATCGATCGCGTACCAGTCGTCCACTGCCGTGACGTCCACGAGCCCGATGCGGCGACCCTCACCGGTGCGAAACACCGGCGCGGCGAGCAGCTCGGGGTCGAGTCGGGCGCGCACCCTCGCGGCAAATTTGGAGCCGACATGTTCGGTGGTCGTGATCGCTGCGCAAAGCGCGCCGAGCGCGACCTGGCCGCGGGGACCTCCCTGTAGCGCCAGGCTCCTCAGCTCGGCGTACATGCCCTCAGTGAGCGCCGCGGTGATGCGCCTCCAGCCGGTTGAGCCCCGGTCGGCCGCCTTGAAGTCCGGGTCGGCGGTGAGCTCGCTGTCGGTCGCGATAGCGACATACATCCCGCCCACCGCGGGCAAGGTCACCCGCTCCAGGACGCGACCGCGCAGCAGTACCGTGAGTGTACAAATCGCTGCTTCGGGCTCGGTCAGGGTGACGAGCCGGATGGCGCCCTGTAACGGCCCTGCATCGATCAGCGTTTGCGGCCCGCCCAGACGCGGCACCGCGGCGACGGCGGCGTTTTCGCGTTTCCTGCCGTCCGCGCGGCGTGCGAGATCGCGCGCGACGTCGCCGAGGCACCCTTGGACGTTGGCTTCGAGCCACGGCCCGAGCTCGGCCCCGAACACGACGTAGGGCGGATCGGCCTGTTCGTACAGGTCCGGGACCGCGGTCCACGCAGGCGCCGGCACGAGCGCCGTGAGCGCCGTGTAGGTCCAGGACCGGCCGCGAAGATCGGTGGCGCAGGGCTCGCCCGCGATCGCGCCGAGGCCGCGCGAACGGCGCCGGAGCTCGCTGATCGCGACCCGGACCAGCGCGGCGTCCGGGTTCCGTCCCGCGAGCGTGTGCAAGAGGTCGGCGACCGCGTGGTCGATCGCGGTGGTCGCCCCGGTCCACGACTCGTCCTGGACCACCGCGGATCGGGAGGCGTTCAGGCGGAGCTGCGGGTCGTCGAACCACCCGACGACCTCATAGCGGGCGGCGCTCGTTCGTTCGTCGCGCGGCATGACGACGGCGTAGTGGGCGACGACGATGCCGTGGCGAAGAATGTCGATGCGGCCGGAGCCTGTCGCCGGCACCAACCAGAGCGCGCCGGAGCGTCCAGCGTTTGGAGCCACCGCCAGCGCGCCGAGGTGAACTTCCGGTCCCTGGGCGCGTGGGAGCGGCTTCCCGTTGACGACGATCGGCACGGGGTACCAACGCGACGCGCCGCGGATCAGCCGCGTCTCGACGGGCTCCTGGAACATGAACACGAGCGCTTCGGCGATCGTGGCCTGACCGAGCTGCTCGCGGAGGTCGAAACGGACGCCGTGGAGGGGGTCAACGAGCGGCTTCGCTACCGTCTCGGTCGGGTCGGTGATCTCGATCCGGTGCGCGCCGTCGTCGTCGCCGCGGTCGATCCGCAACCAGCGCGGCTTTAGCGCGAGCGAGCTGATGGCTGCGAGGGCGAGGTGCTGCAGCATCCGGCCGTGGTCATCGTCGGGCGTCCCGAACAGGTGGTCGAACAGCGCCTCGAGCTCGTCGCGCGAGGGGGCGTCTCCCTGCCAGGCCGCGACGAAGTCGTCGGAGTCGTTGGTGACTGCGACCCGCTCCGCCTGCCCGCACCGAGCTGCGACGAGCACCTCGAGGACGTACCGGTAGGGGTCCTCGAGCTGGAATTTCTCCATCTTGTCGAGCGCGCGGCGACGGTCGACGCGGAACCGGCCCTGGCCGATGACCTCGCCGCTCATTGAGCTTCCTGCGCGCGCTGCTGGGCGATCATCAACAAGTCTGCGAGCGGTGGCACCTTGGCTCCGCCGTCGATCGCGAGCCCGCGGGCCAACACGGGGGCGGCGAGGCGCGGTGGCAGCGCCACCAACGACTGCACGAGCGGGTGATCGACGGCGACGGCTGTGGGGCCTTCGGAGGACCTTCCCGCGACGTCGACCCGGAATGGATCAGCCGCGGTGTACCCGAGGCGGCACTCGATCGCGCGTCCGTACAGGCGGGCGGCCACGAGCCGCGTACCGAGGAGCTCAGCCGTCGCGGCCAGCAGCGCGTCACAGTGCGGCGCGTCGGTCGCGTTGGCGACCTGCCACCGTGCATCCACCGGTACGATCGTGACGCCGCGTCCGTTGAGGAACGCGACGTGCGCGCTGTCTTGAGCACCATGAACGACGGGGACACCCGACGCGGCCACGGCTTCCGCGAGCGGCTCGCCGGATCGTCCGACAACGACCTCAGCGGTCGTCAACCAGCCGCCCGTCAGTCCGGTGATGCGACGCAGCGTGAGGGGCTCCCTCCCGACGGCTGGAATTATCGGCGCGTCAACGCGCCACGACCACGGCGCCTCGGGAACGATCGCGGACCACAGGCGCTGGAGGCGATCGTCGTCGCGCGCTCGCGCCGCCTGCTCAGCCTCGAGGTGGACCGCGTCTCCGAGGGCGCCGCGGGCCGTGGCCGTGAGCCTCGCGAGCAGGCGCTCGAAGGACGCGTCCCGGATCACGTTGTCGCGGGTGAGTGTGTGCTCGAGGCGGCCGTCGTCGACGCGAAACACCACCCCGGGCAGATAGGTGGCGCCGGGCTCCTCGAGCAACGTCAGGCCGCGGTTGTAGAAGCCCGCCATCGGGGTCGCGGCGATGCCGAGCACCGCGGAGACGCCGTCTCCTTCGTCGCGTACGATCACCGGCGAGTCCACGGTGAACGGGGTGCTAATCGGCGTAGTTCCCCAGCCGCCGGGCATGCCCGTCGCGGACGTGCGAATGTCGTGCTGGACGAAGCGGCACCAGCGCTCCGCGCGGTCGCGGATCTTTGCGGCGGTCTGTGTGGCCTCGGCCGCAGACGAGCGTAGATTGAGTGTAACGGTCGTCCCCTCGAACGGATCTTCCATGCGAAGCAACGTGTAGGACAGGTCACTCGCGAACGTGACGCGGTGCCACAGCCCGTCGCGGCCGGTGTCGACGACCGTCGTCTCAGGTCGCATCGCGAACAGCGACACGAACCCGATGCCGAACTTCCCGATCTTTGTGAGATCCTGCTCCTTGGTCGATCGGAATTTCACGAGGAGGTACCCCTCGATCGTCGCCCGATCCATGCCTTCGCCGTCGTCGCGCACCGCGATCGACAACACGCCGTCGCGCCACGTCATGTCCACGTCGATGCGTGTCGTGCCCGCGTCGAGGCTGTTCTGAATCAGCTCTCGGACGAACGCGTACGGGTCGTCGAACTGCTTGATCAACGACTCGATCACGCGATCAGCGGCGTCCCCCGCTACAGAGGCCTGTCGTCCTGAGCGTTGGCGACTGCGATCGTCCACGCGGCATCCTCGCACCGCCGTGATGTAATGTCAGGGGAGACCTATGATCGACGTACGCGACATGGATCAAGCGCTGCTTCGCGGCCAGCGTCGCGTGCTTGAGCTGTTGACGCGGCGCGCGCCGATTCGCGATTCGCTGACGGCGCTTTGTGACATGATCGAGGAGCGGCTTCCGCGCGCGCTGTGCTCGGTGCTGCTGCTGGACGCGGGCGCCGGCACGCTGCACCACGGCGCGGCCCCGCGACTCCCCTCGGCGTACTGCGCTGCGATCGATGGCGTCCACATCGGGCCTCGCGTCGGGTCGTGCGGCACGGCGGCGTACGAACACCGGGTCGTAGCGGTCGAAGACATCGCGACGGATCCGCTGTGGGTGGATTTTCGCGAGGTCGCTGCACGGCACGGCCTCGCGGCGTGTCTCTCCGTGCCGATCATCGACGCCGGCGGCGAGGTCCTCGGCACGTTCGCGATCTACCACCACGAGGTCGGGCCGTTTCAGGACGCTGATCTCGCGCTCCTACGCGACGCGTCGAGCCTCGCGATGCTCGTGATCGCGAACGAGCGTAGAGAAGATGCCCTTCGCGTGAGTGAAGAGGCGGTGCGGCAAACGCAGAAGCTCGACAGCCTCGGGTTGCTCGCTGGCGGGATCGCGCACGACTTCAACAACCTGCTCGCGACGATGCTGGTCAACCTCAACCTCGCGGAGTTGAAGCTCACGGGCGATTCGGCGGCCCTCCCGTTCGTCAAGAACGCCGAGGCCACGGTCCTGCACGCCGCCGAGCTCACCAAGCAGATGCTCGCGTACTCCGGTCGCGGGCGGTTCGTCGTCAAAGACGTCGACGTCTCGGTCCTCGTGGCCGAGGTCACCCAACTGCTCTCGATCACGTTCCCGAAGAACGTGACGTTACGCCTGGAGCTTGCGCCCGACTTGCCGGTCGTCGCGGCGGACGTCGCTCAGTTCCACCAGGTGCTGATGAACCTTGTCACGAACGCGGCCGAGGCGATCGGGGGCGAGCAGGGCGTGGTGACCGTCACCACCGGCGTCGAAGATCTCGACGTCGCTGTCGCGACCACCTTCGCAGGCAGGCCGTTGCTGCCAGGTCGTTACGCAACGATGACCGTGTCCGACACCGGCTGCGGGATGGAGCCTGCCGTCCTGTCGCGGATCTTCGATCCATTCTTTTCCACCAAGCGCGCGGGCCGTGGTCTCGGCCTGTGCGCCATGATCGGCATCCTTCGTGGGCATCGGGCGGGGCTGCAGATCGATTCGGTGCCGGGCCGGGGCTCGACGTTCAAGGTGTTCTTTCCGTCGCGCGACCGGGGCGTCGCCGCGGCTCCCCTTGAGCCTACAGACGACTCCACGATTCGTCCGGCGGGGCTCGCGCTCGTCGTCGACGACGAGCCCTCGCTGCGGCGGGGCGTCGCGGAGCTCGTCCGCGAGCTTGGTCTGGAGGTCGTGGAGGCGGAGGACGGACTCGAGGCGGTGGCGCTCGTGCGTCAACGCGGGGCAGTCCTCGCCCTCGTGCTGATGGACGTGACCATGCCGAAGATGGACGGTTGGGAGGCCTTTCAGGCGATCCGCGCGTTTGACGCCGCGGTACCCGTGATCCTCTGCAGCGGCTACGACAAGCCCGACGCGTTCGTCGCCATCGAGGCCCAGGGGGCCGTCGGGTTTCTACAAAAGCCATACGGACTGACGGAGCTGCGCGCTGCGTTTCGCGCGGTCGGCGCCGGTCGTCACCAAGCATAGACGAGGTTGCGGCTTCCGCGACCCGAAAGCCAGGCCTTCAGCGCCGTCACGTCGGCTCGCGAGGCAGCCCACTTTCTCTGGCGCGACACGCCAAAGGCCTGACGGGGTGCCGCGAGGACGACGCTGTGGGCGAGTGGGTCATCGACCGCCGCGTCGCGCAGGTCGATCGAGGCGCGCTCCAGGCACGCCGAGAGGATCGGCGCCGCGTGCGTCAGGTCGCGCAACTCGGCGGGACCTGCAACGCCGGGCACGAGCATCGGGCCGATAGCGCCGCGCACGATCTCCTCGACGTGGACTCCGTGACCTTCGCGAAGCAGCGCGAACGCCACGCCCGCGTCCTGGGCTGCGAGCAGATCGAGTCGCGGTTCGAGTCGCTCGCCGGCGACCCGGATCATCTGGGCCTCGTCGCCGGTGAGCCTGTCGCTCACGATCATCGTGTACCGCGCGATCGTCCCGGAGATCACGTCGATACGATCGATGCGAACGAGGAAGCTCACCTGGTCGCCGTCGCGGTACCGCAGCGCGATCTCGAGCTCTCGCACGGGTGGACCGGCGATCGCCGACAGCTCGGCCAGGCGCCGGCGATGGGCCTCCCCACCAGCTCCGGCGTCCGCCCACGTCGTCAGCAGGTTCGCGGACTCGGCGTGTTCGGCCCACAGGCGCGCCCATTCGCCACCGACGGGGAGTCCGGACGCGTCGTCGACGCGCACGCGCCCGCGGTTGCCGAGGAACGGCATCAGCGCGGCAAGGCGCGCGGCCGACGGGAAGTGTTGGTTCAGGCGAAGCGCGGACAACGCGCTCGCGAACGCCGCGGTGTAGCCGTCGGCGGCGACCTCCATCAGCTGGACCTCCGGTCTTTCCAGGCCCGCACGGGATCCTCCGCGTCGATGAGCTCGTCGGTCGCGGCCTCCCAAGCGGAGGCGCTCCCGCCTGCCGCGATCGGGAGCCGGTCGGTGAGGGTCCGCTCGAGTTCGCTCTGATCGACGGCGCAAGCGCGCAGACGCACGACCACGTCGTCGAGCGACAACGCGCGCACGTCTTCGCCGACGGACGGCGGCGCGCTGCTCTCGAGGTCGCGCTCGGCGACCACGGCCTCGGATTGCTGAGCCTGTTCGAGCGCCGCGAACGCGACGATCATCCGTTCGAGCAACGGCCCGGGGGCCGCTACGGCCTGGAGCACGCCGTCGATCACGGAGGCGGCGCCCGCATACGCGCGCAACGCTGAGGGGTCGGCTTCGGCGAGGGCCGCGCAGCGAACGTAGACCTCCCGCCACGCTTGGAGCGCCTCGACCTCGTTTCGCAGCGCGTCTCGCTCGACGGTGGCCCGGTCGCCCCGGTCGCGCAGCAGCACCACGCGCCGCCAGGCCGCGCGCATGCGCTGTTCTGGCGTCGGCGCGGGCACGCTCGTCAGCCAGCCAAGGAGCCCTGCGCGCGGCGGGGTTGGTTCGTCGACGATCGGCGCGCAAAGTCGCTCGAGTCGCTCGAGTCGCTCGTGATGGTGGCCTATCGCGGGGACGAGCCGCAGCTCGATGTCCTCGCGGAGCGGTGTGGGTGTGGGGTACAGCGGCCGGACGGGCATGGCTGGAGCATGCCACGCGCGCGCGGCCAGATGCACCGGCGCAGCGTTACCCGGGGGGGTATGGCCCTGCTCGTATCCAACGTCCCCTGGTCGGCTGAGGGTGGTGATCCCGCGCTCGCTGTCGCTCTCGTCCTCGAGGTAGACGTCTCGCGCGTGCGCGCCGCCACGTTGGTGAAGAAGAGCCTTGACGCGCGGCACAAGCGCGCGAATTGGCGCGCGACGATTCGGCTCGAGATCGACGGAGAGGCGGCCCTCCTCGCGCGCAAGCTGCCCGGCGTGCGCGCGTGGACCGAGCGGGACGAAGATCGTTACGGCGGCGATCGCCCGGTGGTGCGGAAGGTCTGGCCGGCGGCGCGCCGTCCGATCATCGTCGGCGCGGGGCCCGCAGGGCTGTTCGCCGCGCTTTACCTCGCTGAACAGGGCGCGAAGGTCACGTTGCTCGAGCGCGGATGCGCCGTCGAAGAGCGCGTCATCGCGGTGAACCGGAACTGGCAGCGCAAGGCGCCGCTGGACCCCGAGAACAACGTGTTGTTCGGGGAAGGCGGCGCGGGCACGTTCTCGGACGGCAAGGTGTACACGCGGCGTCGGGACGGCGATCTCGGCTACATCTTCCGCCGCCTCGTCGACTTTGGCGCGGATCCCGAGATCCTGAACGACTCGTACGCTCACCTCGGCACGGACAGGGTCCGCGCGATCCTGCCGAGGTTTCGGCAGCGCCTGCGCGAGCTCGGGGTCGACATCCGCTTCTCGACGCGCGTCGTCGATCTCCTCGTTGAAGACGGCCGCTGCCGCGGCGTGAAGTTGGCCGACGGGACGGTGCTCGAAGGTGGCCCGGTCATGGTCGCCGCGGGGCACTCGGCCCGGGACGTTGGCGAGATGCTCGTGCGCGCCGGTGTCGCCGCTGAGGCACGCCCCATCGCTATCGGAGCGCGCATCGAACACCCGCAGTCGCTGATCGACGAAGCCACCTACGGAAAGCCCCGCGGCGAGCTTCCTGCGGCGTCGTATCGGCTCGCGCACAACCCCGAGAAGGGGCGCCACGCCCACACGTTCTGCATGTGCCCGGGTGGCATGGTCGTCCCGGCCACGCAGCACCCCCAAACGGTCGTGGTCAACGGCATGAGCTTCGCGGCCCGCCGCGCTTTCTTCGCGAATTCCGCGGTGATCGTCGAGGTGTCTCCGGCCGACTATGGCGGCGAAGGCCCCCTCGCTGGCTACGATTTTCAGGCGCGGATCGAGCGCGCCGCGTACGCGATGTCCGGTGATGATCGCGCGCCTGCGCAGCGTTTTGTCGATCTGGCCGCGAACCGCACATCCGCTGAGCTGCCGCGCACGAGCTACCCGTTCGGCATCGCCCCGGCCGATCTACGCGAGGTGCTGCCGGCGTACGTCGTCGACGGCATGATCGCTGCCGTACGCGCGTTTGATCACAAGCTCGCGGGGTTCGCTGGCCCGGACGCGGTGCTGATCGCACCCGAGACCCGCACCACCTCGCCCGTTCGGTTTCTGCGCGACGAGCGACGCGAATCCACCACCGTCCGCGATCTGTTCCCGATCGGCGAGGGAGCTGGGTACGGCGGCGGCATCGTGAGCTGCGCGCTCGACGGGTACGTCGCCGCACGCGCGATCGTCCTGACCGAGGGAACATGACGCCGCCCACGTTCCTCCTCCCGGAGCCCGTCGCCGTCGAGGGGCTCGGGTTCACCACCGCAGACGCCACCTGGTGCGGGGAGCCCCTGCTCGACCGTCAGCGGGCCGAGGTGCTGCGGGCCGGGCTCGTCCTCGGCGACAGCGACGACGTGGTGACGCTGTCGCCCGGCTCGATCGCGACGGCCGCCGCCCTGCGCGCCTTCGTCGTCGCGACCGACGCCGAGCCGAGCGCGCGCCTCGGGGTCCTCGCCGATCCCGTCGGGGCGTGGGCGGATCACGCCGCGTTCGGCGCGCCGGCGCGCATGATTCGCTGGCGCGGCCGCGATCGCTCCCCTGATCGCCTCGTCGGGATCAGCCCCATCGCCGTCCCAGTGACCGGCACCAAGGCGTTGGAGGTTCGCCTGGCGGACGTGCCTGGTGGACGCGCCGAGTCGCTCCCCCACGCGCCGGCCCTGCTGGTGCCGGTGGGCGGGTGGGCGGGCCTGTTGTGGGCGAACCTGCTTACGCTTCCCGACGCGCTCGAGACCGGGCTGCGCGAGCCCGCGTGGTCGCTCGGGGCGCGCGCGCTCGCGGCCTGGTGGCGCGGCGGCAGCGGTGAAGGGTTCCTCGCGCGCTTCAACCGCGTCGATGAAGGGGCGTTCGTCCACCCGGACGCGTCGGTCACGGCGTCGTGGATCAAAAAGGGCGCCCGGGTCGGCCCCGGGGCGGTCGTTTCTTACTCCATCATCGGCGAAGGGGCGTCGGTCGAGGCCGGCGCGCTCGCGCAGTACTGTGTGCTGGCGCCGCGCGCCCACGTGCAGCGGCGGGGCTTCGCGCAGTACGCGGTGGTGAGCACCGACGCGGCCGTCGCGGGCACGGTGCAACTCGCGGTGCTCGGGCCCGGTTCCGCGGTGAAGCGCGGCGCGACGCTGCTGGATCAGACCCTTGACGGGGCGCCGGTGCGAGTGCTGCTCGGCGGGCAGCTGCACCCCGTTCCGCTCGGGTCGATCGGGGTCGGGGTCGGAGCGCGCACGGTCGTCGGTCACAGCGTGGTCGTGATGCCGGGTCGGTCGCTGCCCGCCGACCTCCGCATCGCGGCGGGCCCGGGGAACCTGCTCGTTCGCGTGCCCGAGGGCGCCTCGGGGCTGCAGTTGGTGCACGATGGAACGCTCGTCCCGCGATGATCGACGCCTGGCTGCTCATCTCCACGCTGGTGTGGCTGTTCCTTCACCTCGCGTTCGCGGGCTGGGGGCGCGGACATCGACTTGAGCGGGACGGGCAGGGGAAGGGCTCCGTGCGGGTGTGTGTACCCGCCCGCGACGAAGCTGCGAACATCGCGGCCTGCGTGCGCGCGGTGCTCGCGGACCCACGGGTGACCGAGCTCGTCGTCGTCGATGACGGCAGCACGGACGGGACGCGGGAGCACGCGATCGCCGCCGCAGCGGGCGACGCGCGATGCTTCGTTCGCGTCGCGGAGGAGCGCCCCGCAGGCTGGCTCGGCAAGCCGTGGGCCTGTACCGCCGCAGCCATCGGCGCCGAGACGGACTGGCTGCTGTTCCTCGACGCGGACGTCGCGGTGGCGCCGGGCGCCGTCGGCGCGACGATCGAGCGGGCCGAACGCGAGCGTGCCGACTTCGCCTCGCTGTTCGGCACCTGGGAGGTCGTGTCGTTCTGGGAGCGGCTTTGCATCCCCGCGTTCGGGTGGCTGATCCGCTCTGTGGTCGATCTCCGCGCCGTCAACGGAGGCACGCGCGCGTTCGCGAACGGCCAGTACCTGCTCGTTCGGCGAACGGCCTACCAGGCCCTCGGCGGACATGGCGTCGTTCGCGGCGAGATCCTCGACGACGTCCGCTTCGCGCAACGCGCACGCGAGGCCGGGCTCGTCGGCCGCCTGTGGTGGGCGCCGTGGGCGTTTCGCGTGCGCCTCTACCGCGACCTCGGCGAGATCGTGGCGGGCTACCGAAAGAACCTGCACGAGGGGCTCGGCCGCAACAAGGGCGTCACGATCGGCGCGTCGTTTGGCGTCCTGGCGACGACGGCGTTGCCGGTGCTCGCAGCCGTTGCGTTTGTCGCGCTCGGCGACGGTGCACGCGCCGCGTGGGCTTCCGTCGTCGTGCTGTTGGGCGTCCTGCTGCGCGTTCGCCTCGAGCTGCGCGACGGCCGCTCAGCCGCGATCGCCCTGCTTCATCCCGTCGCAGGTGCGATCATCGCGCTCGTGCTGTTGCTCTCGATCGCGCCCGGAGCGTGGAAGGGCCGCGCGCTCACTCGGCCCTGAGGCCCGCGCAGGTGACGTCGATCAGCGTGGGGGCCGCTCCACCGCAGGACTTGTAGCGGTACAGGTGCGCGGCGTGCCAGCCTTTCTCGGCCACGCTGCGGCTGAACGCCCAGTACGGCTTGCCGTCGTCGCCTTTGGTCAACGGAGCGGCCTGCAGGACCGGCTCGTAGTCCACCCAGGCGTCCATCGAGTAGGTGCAGCCGGCCTCCTCTTTGGCCGCGTCGTCGCCGACGTAGGCGAACGTGAGCGTCTGGTTGGTCGACACGCTCTGCAAGCCCTCGCCGCGCTTCGCGAACACCTTCGGATCGGTGCCGGTGACGAGGCGGTTGTTCACGTCGCGGCAGTCTTCGAACTCGAGGGGGTTCTCGAACGCGACGAAGCGAGCGCCGCGACCCACGAGATTCTCGAGCTCGCGCGACTGGCCGTGCGAGAAGTTCTGGAACATGTCGTCGGCCGAAAGTCGGCATTCGTCATCGGTCGACTTCACGCGAACGCGAAGGATTCCGCGCAGCTGCATGCTCTCGTTGTTCGAGTAGTCGTTCTTCAGCCGCTCCTGCATGTCCGGCTTGAGCTTTTCAATGCCGTCATTTGCGGTCTTGGTGGCGGCGACGATCGCCGGGTCGGCCGCGTCCATGCCTGTGACCTGCGCGAGCGTGTCGGCGGCGCAGCTGCCCGTGTTCGCGTACAGCGCGCGGCAGTATTCGACGAGATCGGGGCTGTCCTGCCAGCACTCGAGCTCGGTGGCCTTCGACTTCTTGCACGTGTAGCCGTACACGGACGTGAGCGAGTGCACCGTGTACTTGACCTTGGTGACGTCGCCTTCTTTCGTGAAGGCCATCCGGGCCTTCTTCTCGGGGACCCACTTCCCCTGGGCGTTCTTGGTCGTGAGGACGAAGTTCTTCCCGCCGAGGTCGTCGAGCGAGAGGCCGCAGGTGGGCTCGGGCGGGGGGGGTGGCGCCTCCTCCTCACACGCGGTGGCGGACGTGAAGACCAGCGCACAAGCGAGCAGACGACGCATATGGACCTCCAGCGAAGGCTCGTTAACCCGTCGCCGGTCGTCCGACGCGGTATGCTCCTCGGCATGGATTCGATGGACTACCTTCAGCTGCTGGAAGACGAGACCACCCGCGAGGCGGCGATGTCGCTCGTCGTCGCGGTCGTGGCCTCCGATGGCGTCGTACACGCCGACGAGCTCCTGCTCCTCACCCAACTCGACCCGCGGAGGACGTTCGACGCGGCGTGGGTGACGGCTGAGTCCGAGCGCGGCCTCGACCTGGACGCCGTTGCGAAGGTTCTTGGAACCTTGGAAAATCGTTGGCGCGCGCTGCGCCTCTCGGCTCGTGTGGCCTGGACGGATCAGCAGCTCGCGAGCGAAGAGAAGGCCCTGCTGGTGCGGTTGGCCGCGAGCTTCGAACTGCCGATCGACGCGGTCGAGACCGTGCTCGCTGACATGGTGGGGCAGGCGCGACGCGAGGTCACGGAAGCGAACGTGTTGGCCGCACTCGACGGGATGGTCTGGGAGGAACTCGAGTTTTCGCGCGGCCCTGCGCGGTCCTCGCTCGCGCAGGTCGCCACCGGAGAGGTCGCGATCGGCGTGGTGCGCATCGAAGGTGTCGAGGTCGCGGTGCTGTTCCCGAGCGGCATTGCGGCTGGCTTTCGCGAGGGTGACGCGTTCGTTCGGTGGTCTGAAATTCGCCAGTACACCCGAATTCCGGTGTTCGGAACTGCCGTGCGCATCGATACGACGACCTCGCTCACGTTGACGTTGGTGGACGTGCGGGCTCGCCCGCTTGGCGCGTTCCTGGATCGGGTGTTCGCACGCTGAGCGGCTCTCAGGGAATCTGCGTCAGCAGGTCTGCCGCCGTTGGCGCGCCGACGAACCAGAACCCGAGGGCGACCAGCGCGACGATGAGGGCCGAACTCGCGTTCGCGAGGCGCTTCGGGTCGCGTCCGGCGGCGCTCGCTCCGATGACGGCGACCGTGGATGCCGCGAGTACGGCGCTCGTCGCCCACGGGAGCATCGGCGCGATCGCCTCCGCGGAGAAGCGCGTCAGGGTCTCGGCGCGCAGCGTCGCGGGTTGGCCCGCCGCGCCTACGACGGCGATCAGTTCGGCCAACGCGCGAGCCGCTGACTCGCCGCATGCGACAAACAGCGCGTAGCCGGCGCCGAGGCTCGCCGCGGCCTCGCCTCCAGGCCGGTCGTCGAGGGTGGGCGCCGCTAGCGTTGGAAGGCACGCGAGGCCGGCTGCTACGTAAATGACCGCGCGAAACCATGCGAAGAACGTGTCTTCGAGCGCGTAGCCCGAGGCGACGACCACGCCGGCGGTCGCGAGCACGGCCGCCAGACCGAGCCCGGCGCGCCAGGGAGAGCGCGGCGGACGCGCGATCGTGGCGACCGCACCGAACATCGCAAGGAGCGCCAGCGGGCCGCCGACGGCGAGAGGCAGGATGAGGCGCGCGCCGACGGCCGCGATCGGGGGGCCGTTCAGCGCCAGCCCAAGTCCCACGACGACCGGCGCCAGGACGGGCATCGCGCCAACGAACCCCGGCACCTTGCTGCCCTGCATCCATGTGATGCCCACCGTGCCAGCCAGGAGCGCGCCAAGCCCGGTCGAGAGCACCGTCCACGTCATGGCTGGGAACGCGGGGCCGAGCAACTCCTGCGGCGACGACGTCATGGACGGGACGCTACCATGGGGGCGGCGGCCGGCGGCCGATGCGGAGCGCGAGGTCGCGCAGGACCGCGTCCATGGGCACGGCGGTCTCGAGCGGCGCGAACGGGGGCACATCGGACTTGAGGCTGATCTCGACGTCGCGATCGGTGCCCGACAGCCCCGTCAAAACCGCGATCTCGTGGGGGTCCGTGTTCAGGTCCCAAAGCGCGCCGCCGGCGGCGCTGGTCACGTACTTGAAGTGCGTCCTTCGCGTCAGCTTGTGCTCGTCGCCAAAGCGCATCGCCTCGGCCATGATCAGGCGATTTTCGGGGATCTTCCCGAGCAGGTCGAGGCTGTCCGGCGAGTCGAGGGTGACGCCGCCGAGCTTGGCGAGCGTTGGCCCGATGTCGACGACGGACACGTTCGAGACGACCTTTCCGCTGCGACCGGTGCCTGCGACGATCAACGGCACGTGGATGATCTCCTCGTACATCGAGTGCCCGTACCGCACGCCAGGCGGCGGGCGATTGGCCTGGGAGCGCGTCTGGCCGAGCTCGACACCGTGGGTGCCGAACAGCACGATTCGCGTGCCCTTCGGCAGCGCCTCGACGAGGCGCCCGACCGCGACGTCGACGGTGGCGACGTAGTTGGACCAGGTCGCCTTCGGGTCGTCTGTCGCGAGCGGCCCGATCGGCTCCCCGTAGCGAACGAGCACGCACCACTGGGAGTGCGTCTGGGCGGCGATCCACGTGATCGCGCGGTCCGTGGTGGCGGCCGCGTCGCGCTCGCTCACCCACGGCAGGACGCCCATTGCAGCGAACGGCTCGAGGGCCGCGCGCGTCGTGGTGGGGCCCTCGTCCCAGGTCGCGAAGCCGCGATCAAGGCCGTAGCTGGCGGACCAGTCACGCCCCCCGACGAACGCGACGTTCCGGGTTCCGCTCGTCGCGAGGCGCTCGAACACGGTAGGGACGTCGCCGCGCAGACCGACGCGGGGCCCCATGGCGCCGTGGTCGTGAGGGAGGACCCCGGTGAACGCGCTGGCTGCGGCGGGCATCGCCCACGGAGCCGTCGTGCTCGCGTTGGCGAACAGCACCCCGCGGGCCGCGAGTCGATCGAGGTTCGGCGCGATGCGTTCGCCGCCGAGCGCAGAGAGCGCGTCTGCGCGAAGCCCGTCGATGGCGATCACCACGATCGGCGGGCTTGCATCTGCGGACGCGACGGGCAGCGGACGAGGGCCTCCCTTCAACGCGGCGAGGCCCCCGCCGAGGAGCGCCACCACGAGCCACGCGCCGGCGACGTGAAGCGGCCCCGCGGAGCCCGCCAGGGCGGTCGCGAGGGCGCCGAGCGCGAAGCCGGCGCCCGCCGCGCAGCCGCCGACCACCAGCATCCCGGGCGTCCCTGGCCCGGCGACGAGGTGCTCCCCCGTGACCGCGAGCACAGCGGTAAACGCGAGCCCTCCGGTCGCAAACCCGAGCAGCGGCCTTGGGGAGGGGAGCGCGCGGGCTGGCATGTAAGCGACGGCCGCGACCACGATCAGCATCACCGGCAGCGGCCAGGCGGCGAACCCACCGTCGCTGGCCACGCTCCAACACGCGGGTCCCGCCGCGACGACCCCGCAGAACAGGGCAGTGAAGAACGCGCCGAAGCGCGCGCCGCGAAGTCCCGTCGCGCCTGCGAGCAGCCCGAGGACTGTGCCGATGGCGGCGGTCGCGGCGAACGGCTCGTCGAGCGTTGGACCGTAGGCGATCCCCGTCCACGCGCGCACGCCGTCTTCGGCGAGACCGAACGCTGCGGCGCCGATCGTCCCGAGCACCAGCCCCTCAACGAGGCTGCCAAGTCGAGGTGGCCCCAGCAGAGGGTCGGGCGAGCGGTCCGTTTTATGGGCCGGTTCGGGGGTGAATCGAGCCAAGCGTTCCCTCGGGTGTCGCGAATCGCGTTCACGTCGTCGACGCGCGGAAGTTATCCCATCGGCGCATGCCAAGTTCATCGATTGAGTGGTTGTTTCCCGATGGCGCGGGTGGTGCGCGCCTCGAGCGGGGCGTCGTGCGCATCCCGGGCGGGTTGCCGGGTGATCTCGTTCGGTGGCGGCCCGATGGCGGTCGCGAGACGGCGATGGTGGGCGCGCTCGAGGCGATCGAGCGCCCTTCGCCAGAGCGGATCACCCCGCCCTGCCCGTGGGACTCGGCGTGTGGGGGGTGTGATCTCTCCGCTCTCTCGGGGGCCGGCCGCCTCGCGGCTCTGTCGCGGGTCGCCGCCCGCGCGTTCGGGGTGGACGTCGACCCCCCGTTCTTTGCGTCACCCCGCGCCGAGGGGCATCGCGCGCGGATCAAGCTCGCGATCGACGGGCCCGCGGTCGGGTTCCGCGGCGAGCGCTCGCACGTGATCGTGCCGATCGAGGCGTGTCGGGTCGCGCGCCCCGAGGTCGTCGAGGCGCTCGCGCGGTTGCGCCCCTGGGTGGCTGAGCACGGCGCAGGGCTCGAGTCGGTGGAGATCCGCTCGGATGGCGCGCGGGCGGTGTTCGCGTTCACGTCGAACGGACCGGTTCAGCGCTCCGCGTTTGCGGCCCTCGGGGACGTCGCGCTCGACGGGGTCGTGGTCGCCGGGGATCCGACGCTCACGCTTCGGGTCGCTGGTCTCGCGCTGCGCGCCAGCCCCCGCTCGTTCTACCAGGTCAACCTCGAGGTCAACGAGCGCCTCGTCGCGTGTGTTGCCGGGCATGTCGCGTCGCTCAACCCCGAGCGGGTGCTCGATCTTTACTCGGGCATCGGCAACCTCACGCTGCCCATCGCGGCCCTCGGCGTGCCCGTCGTCGCGGTGGAGCGGGAGGGGCAGGCCACCGCAGATCTTCGCGCGAACGATCGCGCCTGGACCGTCGGGCGCCCCAAGCGCGCGGTGATCGAGGTCGTCGAGGTGAACGTCGAGCGATTGGACGTGGCACGGGTCGCGTTCGATGTCGCGGTCCTCGATCCGCCGCGGGCCGGTGCTCCAGGGGTCCTCGAGCGGGTCACGCGCCAGCGCCCCAAAGGAATCGTGTACGTCGCCTGCGACCCCGTGAACGCCGCGCGGGACGTGCGGCCGCTGCTCAAGCAGGGCTACCGCATCACGTCGATCGAGTGCTTCGACATGTTTCCCGAGACGCGCCACTTCGAGACGGTCGTCGTGCTGCGGCGCGGTAACGGGGCGTAACCACGGGGTAACGGGGAGTAACCACGGCGGGGCGAAGGCAGGGGTATTCCTTGCACGTCCGGAGGCTCCCGATGTTCGTGCTCACCCTGCAGGCCGCCCTCGCCGCCAGCGTCCCCGATCAACTCCAGGCCGTCGCGGCCTACCGCTCCAAGCGCATCGCAAAAGACGCTCCAGTCGTGCCCCCGTCCGCGTATGAGACGGCTGCTGCGGGAAAGATCGCCACTGGAGTCGAGTACGCCGACGGTGTCGCAGCCGGAAAGGGCTGGGCCGTCGCAGTCTCGGACGTCGGGATCGAGTCGCTGTGGATGGCGATGAACGCGGAGGACCAGTACGTGGGGCGGTTTGACGGGCTCACCGCCTCGGCTGTGCTGTCGGGAACGGCCCACGGGTCGCCGCGGGTGTTGTTCCAGTCGCTCGACCTGCCCATCGTCTCGGATCGGTGGTGGGTGAGCCTCGAGCAGTTCAACGCGCCCTTGTACACGCAGAGCGGCGGGCTGGTCTGGGAGTGTGCGTGGACCGACGCGACGGATCCGGCGCGGGTCGCGGGCACGCCGTGGGCCGACGTGGCTGCGGCGGGTGTGCCGGTCGCGTGGAGCAAGGGCGCGTGGCTGCTGATCCCGCTCGAAGACGGGCGCACGGTGATCGAGTACTTCGTGTGGACGGACCCGGGTGGGCGCCTGCCGGCTGGCGCCGCGACGCGGTTCGCTTCGGGCGCCCTCGACCGCAGCGTGCGCGACCTCGAGTCGCTGGCGCGCGACCTCGCTCCGACGTCCCGCGAGGGCTTCGTGCGACCGGACGGTCGGCCGCTGTGAGCGCGGCGCCTGTTTCGGTTAGTTTGACGGAATGATCGATGAGCGCCCGTTCCTGACGCGTCTCCGCGGGGTGTTCGTCCCCGCTTTGCTCGGCGCGGTGCTCGCCGTGCTCGTCGGGCTGTCTGTGCGGCAATACCTCGTGCTTCGCGGGCAGATCGACGAGGCGGTGCGTCAGCAGCTCGAGGGCCAGCTGCAAGACCGCGTGTCGGCCTGGGAAGACGGACTCGTCCAGGAGCTTGCAGGCTTCCTGGACGCGGCCGGGCAGGACCCCGCCGCGGCGTGGGCGATGGAGCTCGAGTTGCGCGCGCGCGAGTCGTGGGTCGACAGCCTCTACCTGTGGCGGCCCCGTCGGGAGGCCCGCTGGCGGGGCCGCGTCGTCACCGAACCTGCGGACTTCCTGTACCCGTTGCCACCTCCTGACGAGCTCGACGGACCGGACGGCGCGTACAACCGCAACGCTTGCCTGCCGCCAATGGGCCTGGAGGGCGCCGATCCGGTGGGCGCGGCTGCGGGGCTGGTCGCGGGGTGTGCGCTCCAGCCACGGTCCGTGAGGCTGTTGGCGGCTACGCGGGCCTCGACGTTGCTCTCCGAAGCGGGGGACGCCGCCGGTTCTCTCGCGGTGCTCGATGCCGCGATCGACCCGCTCACCACGCTTCGGACCGGCATCCAACAGGGCATCGACCCCTACCGGTTGTTCATGCACCGGCACCAGCGCGCGGAGGTCATCGATCGGATGGGCCGCGGCGACGAGGCGCTCGAGCTGCTGCTCGGCAGCGGGCTTGAAGCCTGTGATCTGGCGGCGCCCGAATACGCGAAGGTGCGCGGGTGGATCGATTTTGCGGTGCGCAAACCGCTGCGCGCCGCCGGAAAGACCGACGACGTCCGGCGGCTCTCGGCCGCGATCGCGCGCGCCGAGCGGCGCTACCGCGCGTACGAAGAGATCGGCCAGCGAATCCTCCCGCAGCCGCCGCTGCAGGCGTCGCGCGAGCCTCGGTTCATCTTCGACCAATACAGCCCGACGCCGTACGTCGTGTTCTACGGCCCCGCTCGGGGAGGCGAGATCGGCGTAGGCGTCGAGGTCGATCAGGCTCTGTTGCTCGCGGACCTGCTCAACTCGCTGAAGCGCTACCGCAACAGCGTCGTGGTGACGGACTCCCGTGGCGAATGGGTCGCGGGGGCGCGCAACGGTGGCCCGGTCGCGGTCGAGATCCCGTTCATGCGAACGCTCACGCACTTGCGCGTCGGTCTGCGCGAGAGCGCGGTGATCGAGCGGTCGGAGGCGTTGCAGGGGCAATGGCAGGTCCCGCTCGCGATCGTATCGACGCTGGCGCTGATCGGCGTCCTCGCGATCGTCGCGCTGGTGAGGGCGGATCGCGAGCAGAACCGGCTCATCCAGCGGCAGCGCGACTTCACCGCGCGCGTCACCCACGAGCTCAAGACGCCGCTCGCGGGCATCAAGGTGATGGCCGAGAACATTGAGTCGGGCGCGTTCGTCGATGACGAGGCGCGGGCCGAGATGGCGCGGTCCATCGGACGAGAGGCGGATCGTCTGCACCGACGCGTCGAAGAGGTGCTCGCCGTGGCGAAGGCAAAGACGGTGCCTGCTGCGGTGCCGTTCGACCTCGAAGGCGCGGTGCTCGAGGCCATCGACGTGTGGGGCCCACGGCTCGAGCGGGCGGGCGTAAAGCTCTCCGCCGACCTCGACATCACCGAATCCGTCACCGGAGACGGCGCCGCCGTACGTGACGCCATCGGTTGCCTGCTGGACAACGCGCTGAAGTACCACGACGAGGCAAAAGCGGAGCCCTCGGTGTGGGTCACGCTTCGGCAGGTCGATCGACGAGCCGTCATCGACGTCTCCGACAACGGCATCGGCGTGCCCCCCGACATGCGCTCGGCGATCTTTCAGCGGTTCGTGCGGGTCGAGGGCCCCAACCGCGGCAAGTCCGGCGGCCACGGGCTCGGGCTCGCTCAGGTCGCCGAGATCGTGGCTGAACATGCGGGCACCGTGACGTGCGGCGAGGGTGTCGACGGTGGCGTGCGCTTCGTCATCGAACTGCCGACCGTCCCCGCGCCGGCCCGTTGACGATCCGCTCGCCGTGAGGTGAAATGCGGCGGCAAGGGAGGGATCGATGGGCGCGCTTATGGTGATTCTGGTTTCGATGTTGGCGTGTGGCGGTGGAGCGGCGACGGATCAGGCACCTGCGGAGGCGCCCCCGGCGGCTGCGGCGTCCGGCCCGACCAAGGCTGCCCTGGACGAGGCCGCGGCCAGCGCCCAGCCGATGCAGCCGTGGAGCGTCGCGGAGGGCGCGTTGAAGGGCAAGCTCGGCGAGCCGAAGTTGAACGACGCGACGCAGGCGACGTGGACGGCGGCCGATGGTGGCAAGTGCTACCTGCTCACCGTCACGAAGATGATGGACAGCGTCGGCGGGGCGCTCGTCGCCGAGGTTCCCTGCTCGTAGCCGTCCGGGCTCGCGCTCGCGTCAGGGGAGCTTGAACAGGTCGACGGGGAGCGGCTCCTGCGCTTCCCAACGCACCTCGATCAGCTCGACCTCGCGTTTGCCGCCGGGAGCCTCGAATTTTACGTCGTGGCCGGCGGTCTTGCCCATCAATGCGCGCGCGATCGGGGAGCGGCACGACAGGACGCCGCGCTCGAGGTTGACCTCGTCCTCCCCGTAGATGCGCCACGTCCGCTGGTCGCCCTGCTCGTCGGCGAGCACGACGGTGGCCCCGAACCGGACGGCAGGTCCCTTGCCGGCGCCGGGGTCGATCACCACGATGTTGTCGAGCCGGCCGATCAGGAAGCGCAGGCGGGAGTCGATCTCCCGGAGGCGCCGCTTTCCATAGATGTACTCGGCGTTTTCGGAGCGGTCGCCGAGCGACGCCGCGAACGTCACCTCGCGCACGATGCGAGGACGCTCGGCCTTCTGAAGCCAGTCGATCTCGCGCGTGAGGCGTTCGAGGCCGACGGGGGTGATGTAGTTGGGTTCGCCCACGGTTCCGCTCCGGTGTGGAGCCTATGCTACGATTCGATCGGAGTTGCCATGGCGAACGAGCTCGTGCGCAAAGGAAAGTCGGACGCGAAGGGCCTGTCGGTCGTCTCGGGCATCGGCATCGGGGCCACGCGACGCGAGCCCTCGCCTTCCAAGGGCGGAGGCAAGGTAGACGGCGCGCAGATCGCCGCCGAGCAGATGTCCCAGCCCGATCCGGATCCGACGGTCAAGGTGCGCGGCAACGGACGCATCCGGGTCGACCGCTCATAGCGGTCCATACCAAGCACCGCTCCGAGCGGTCAAATGTGGATCGCGATCCCGAACGACGGCTGTACCGCCAGCTGGCCCTCGACCTTGTACTTGCTGGTCTCGAGGTCCCGGCGGAGCCCCGGGTGAACCGCAACGCGAACCGCGGGAGCAAACGAGATGATCTTCGCCGGACGGATGTCCAGCCCGGCGGCGCCGTCGATCACGATGTAGCCCTTGCGGGTTGCGACGGGCTCCGGAAGGCCCGACCAGGCGACCTGCGCGAACGCGACCGAGATCCCGCCGCCCGTGTAGAACCACGGGTCGATCAGCCGGACCGACGAGCGCTTCTCCGCGGCGAGCGGCAGCACCTTCATCCCCGCGGTGACGGTGTGGGTCGACACGTACCCGTCTGTGGCCTCGAGGAGGACCTCGTCGCGAAACAGCTTCGACGCGTCCGTCAGGTCGTGGCCCGTCCAGCCCCAGCCGACCTGGACGCGGTACTGGTTGGTGTCCTGAACGTCTGCCCACAGGCGCGTGGAGGGGCCGAGCCCGAGCGCCCGGGCGTTCGAGCCCAGCAGCATCTCGCCGCCGCCTTCGACGCCCACGTGCGTCATCGGCACGAATTCGTCCTTGAGGGGCACCACGACGGGAAGTCCGGGTCCCGTAGCCGAGCCCGCGAGGGCTGCCATTGACGCAAGAATCCACAACATGGCGCCATCATGCGGGGGCCTGCGCGTGGTGTCAACCGCGCCGCTTGTCAGGCGGACCGACCTCGCCTACGCTGACCGCATGATCGTACTTGCATTGCTCGCGTGTAGTGGCAACTCGGCCATCCTTGTCACCCTCCAGGGCCAGGTGGTCGACTTCCCGTCGTCCACGGGCGTAGAAGGTGCGACGCTCTCGTTCGAAAACGCCAACGGGATGCCGCTCGTGAGCACCACGACGTCGGACCTCGGCGACTGGAGCGCTACGTTCGTGCTTCCGTACGACACCGACGATGGCGCCCAGGTGTTCGGGTACGTCGAGCACGATGGCCACGTCTCCACGTCGGTCCACCACCAGCTCCGGTTCCGCGACGTGAAGGACGCGGAAGCTACGATTCACCCCGGTCGCATGCAGTCGGCTCGGATCCTCGAGGTGGAGCCGTACCAGCTCGCGCCGGCCTCGGAGTTCGACGGGACGGTCTCCGGCCGGGTGTTCGACGCTGTCGTCGCGAATCAGGCCGCGGGCATCGGCGGGCTCACGCTCACGGTCCGCGAGGGCATCGACGCGACCGAGACCTCGCCCGTCGTCGCCACCTCCGTCACGGACGGCTTCCCCGCGCCCGGCGACTATCGCATCGATGGCCTCCCGGCGGGCACCTACACGGTTGAGATCGCGGGCGGAGGCATCTGGGCTGACGCGCGATTCACCGCGGTCTCGATCGGCGACGAAGATACGCCCGACCAGAACGGAGCCACCTCCGTGGCGCTCGCCGAAGACCAGTTTCGCGTTGTGTTGTCGTGGGGCGCCATCCCGCCTGACATCGACACTCACCTTTCGGGTCCCGGCCAGCTCGAGCTCGATCCTTCGCTCGTGGAAGACCGCTTCCACGTGTTCTTTGGCAACAAGGAGTACCCGGCTGGGTCGGGCCCGGCCAACGCGGTGGTGTTCCTGGACGTGGACGACACCTCGAGCTTCGGGCCAGAGACGGTGACCGTGCGCCGCGCGGATCCGGGCTACTACAAGTACGTGTTGCACGACTACACCAACGGCACGGCCGCCGCCAGCGGTGATACGTCCCAGCTGTCTGCGTCCAAGTGCAAGGTGCAGCTGTTCGCAGGCGCCGCGCAGGTCGAGACGTACTACGTCCCGACGGGTCGGGTCGGCACCGCCTGGACGGTGTTCGAGATCGACGGCGACTCGCTTCGCCCCTACATGATCTCGCGGTTCTCGGAGACGTCGGACGTCACGGACCCGCTGTTCTTCTACTGACGAACGGGCCCAGGCACGGCGAGCGGGATGGTGTCGAGGTCGACCGACAGGCGGGTTGCGGTGCGCCAGCGGACGACGTGGTGGATGAGGCCCGTCGCGCCGACCCCGACGAGGGCGAGCGAAGGCTCGGCGGAGCCGTTGGCCGCCAGTGCGATCGCTGACGCACCGAGCACGCTCGCGTAGGCGCCGGCCGCGAACGCGTGCCCCCGCGCGTCGCGTTCGACGTCCAGGCGTAGATCGCGCGCCATCGCGGGCCAGGCCTCCGGGTGACCTTCTGCGCTCGCGAGATCGGCCATGAACGCTGCGTGCCGCCGATCGGCAAACCCAAGCTGCAACCACGCCTCGGTCGCGTGGGCGAGGCCAGCGCCGAGCAGCAGCGCCCCGGAGCCGCGCTCGACGTCGTCGTCTGCTCCAAGACCGACCACGAGTCCCCCCGCGGCCTCCGCGCCGGCAGTTGCGAACAGGACCGTCGAGTTGCGGCGCGCGGTGTGCAGGCGCACCTCTTCGATGGCGACCATCGGGTCGCGGATCCGGGCCGCGAGCTCGACGTCGTCCGCCATCAGAACCGGCCGTCCTGGATGTTCCAGGTGATGCGCTGCTTCTTTGGGATCGGTGCCACCTCCGTCCGATCAAACGCGGTCCCGCTCCACTGGTAACGGCGCACCGCGCCCTGATCGTCGGCGGCGACGTACAGCTCGGACGTGCCGTTCGCGTCGAGGTCAGCGACCCAGCTCGCGTGCTCGAAGCCGGTCGAGTCGGCGTCGATCAGCGACGACGCGAAGGTTCCGTCGCCCTGGGGTTTGAGCAGGTACAGTCCGGTCTTCCACGCAGCGGCGATGAGCTCCTTCTTGCCGTCGCCGTCAACGTCGGCGGGCAGCAGGAACCTGCACTGGCGGTCTTGCAGCGTCGCCACCACCGTCTGCGTCCACGTCCCGTCGGCCGCGGGCGCCAATCGCACGATGCGGACGGGGTCCTTGATCACGGTCGCGCCGTCAGCGCCTTTCTCCGTGTGGGCCTCGCGCACCGCGTAGAGCTCGCTTTTCCCGTCACCATCGACGTCGGCAACCAGGATCTCTTTCGCGTGGGACTCATCCCACGACGCGATCATTGTTCGCTCAAACGCCTTGGTGTCGGCGTTCCAGGTGTACCGGGCCACGCCGCCGGGCTGGGACTCGCCGCTGGCGCGGTTCCGTCCGCTCGGGGTCGCGTAGAACTCGGTCTTGCCGTCTCCATCGACGTCTCCGAGCTCGATCTCGTGGACGAATGTGTCGGGCGTCTGGTCCAATTCGGTGAACGTCCAGGTCGCGTCGGCTCCCTCGCGACCGACGGCGACGACGCCCTGATCGTGGGTGGCGAGCACGATGTCTTCCTTCCCATCCCCGTCAACGTCGCCGAGCTCGACGTCGCGCAGGCGATCGAACTTTCCTCCCCACGACTTCTCCCACAACACCGTGGGCTGGAACTTGCCGGCGGCGTCGGCCTTCCAGTGGACGAGGCGCGCGTCCTCTCCTGCGATCGTGAGGATGCCGTCCCGCCAGGGTACGGCCTTGTGAAACACGTTGCTCTTCGGGTCCTCCAGCACCCGCTCGTACCAGGTGGTGCCGTCGGTCGAGAGCAACACGAGGTGGGCGGGCCCGGGTACCGCGCGGCCGCCCTGCATCACGAATTGGGCCTGGCTCACGAGCAACGTGGGCCACTGCCCGGGCGGCGGCGGCGGCAGCTCCACGGTGGGCTCCGTCGGGGCGAGCGTGATCACGGGGGCCGGAGCCGGCGTCGTCGTTTCTCCGGTGCACGCAAACATCCACGCGATCAACAAGGGTACCTCCACAACGTCTCGTGTCTCGCAGGGCGGGCGCCGTCAAGGAACCGAGGCGCCTGTCCCGTAGTCACAAAACCCGCACATCGTCTCCGATCACGGGTACGATGAACGTGGAGGGGTCGATGCGCTTGGCCCCATGGCTGCTCGCACTCGTACCGGTTTCAGTCCTCGCTGTTGGCAGCGGGTTCGAGACCGCCGCAGAAGCGGCCGATCCTCCCCCCGACGCGGAACGGGTAGACGCGGCGAGCGCGCTGTTGTCGCGCTATCCGGCCGGTCTCGTCCCGGTCGAGTCCGGGGTGATCGGGGCCATCGATGTGCTCTCGCGCGTCGGAGGGCGGACCGAGATCCCGGTGCTGCGGAGCCTCGTCGAGAGCGAGCGCGACGAGATCGCCCACGCAGCCACCTCCGCGATCCTCGCGATTCGCCATCGCCAGCGGGACGAGCAGCGCGACACCTTCGCCGTGAACCTGCCCGATTGGCCGGACCTCGCGCGCGAGGCCGACGGCTACCGGTCCGCGGGGCTTGGTCGGGAAGAAGCCGTGTGCGCGGCCTACGCGGACTTCGTGCTCGGACCTCCATCGTCGCCGACGCTCGCGGTCGGGCGTGGGCGCGCCATCGATCGGCTCGCGGCGGGCTCGCCGCGCGAAGCGCTCGCGATCTCCGAGGGGGGCGAGGCCGGCGCCCTGTTGTCGGCCACCGCGAGGGAAGACCTCGGTGACGTTCCTGGTGCGGTGCGGCTCTGGGGCACGTTGGCGGCGGCTGGGGTGCCAGAGGCCCGTGAGGCGCTCGACCGCTACGGCGTGGACGTCGAACGTCTGCTGCTCGGGATGCTCGTCGGGCCGCGGGTGGATGGCGTGCGCGATGCGAAGCGCACCGACGCTCAGGTGCTCGAGGTGTTGGTGCGCAACGGGGGAAACCTGACGGTGTCGGTGCTCGCCGAGCGAACGCGGCATACGACGCCGTCGGAGGGCGCTGCGGCCGCGGACGCGCTGGCGCGCATGTTGGACCCGGCCGTGCGCCAGGAGCCGCTCCCCGTGGGTGTAGAGGGCGAAGCGAGGCGGGCGCTTCACCAGGCGAGCGCGCTGGGGGCGGGGCCCGTCGCGGTGATCGCGACGGAGGCGCTCTCAGACCCCTAGAAACACGAAGACAGGGCGGTCGTGGAGATCGTGTCGTGCTCGGTGATGGCCGCGCCCGGCCAGCCGATGTCCGTCACGTACCAGACCTGGCTCGATTCGGTGAGCGTGTGGGTGAAGCTGTCGATCTCGACGCCGTCGTAGAACACCTTCACGGTGGCGGTGGAGTCGGGACAGTCGACGAGGGTGGTGTCCACGTCGTGGCGGCATTCGTTGTTGCCGTCGAGCCCGTAGTAAACGACCTTGACCGCGTAGGTGCCCGCCGCGGGCGTCTGGATCGTGGTCGTCTCCGGGCCGTAGCCTGAGATCGAGTCCCAATCGAGCGAGGGGTTGTCCGTCGCGTTGCTCGGCACGCCCCAGTCGGCGTCCTGGTGGCAGTAGGACACGTCGTTTGCGTTGTCGTACAGCGCGCCGTTGTTTCGCAATACGTGAAGATCGAGGTCGGTCGCTTGGTTCCACGTCAGCTGCACGTAGAAGTCGCGCGACGGCTTCGCGATGATCACGATGTGATCAGGCGTGCTGTCCCACACGCCGGCGTGGTTCTTCACCGTCAGCGCAAAGTCGTAGGTCCCCGCGACGTCAAAGAAGAACGTCGGCTGCTTGTTCGTGTTCTGCAGCATCAGCGAGTGGCTGTCGGGAGGCTTGGACGCGACCGTCCACTTGTACTCGTCGATCGTCAACCCGGCGGGGTCGTAGGACGCCGTGCCGTTGAGGATGTCCTGGCGTTCCGCGCCGAGGCAGAAGATCGCGTTGGTGGTGGTGCAGATCGGCGGGCTGACTTCGCGATCCGCGCCAGCGACGGCGACGGGCTCGCCCGCGACAGGGGGCACGCCCGTGTCCTGGGGGTCGCTGGTGTCGACGGGGTCGCTGGTGTCGACGGGATCCGACGTGTCCGGCGGGATGTCCGTCTGCGTGTCGGTGTCGGGGAGGTCGTTCGGGCGATGTTGGTCTTCCAACCCGAATTCGCTGCAGCCGAACAGGGCCAGCGGTGCCAGCACGTAGGCGAGACGCATGCGACCTCCAGGCCGGGCATCTAACCGTTCCGGGATGCAGTGGCGCGCGAAGTCAGCGAGCCGAAGGCGAGCGCGAGCTAGTCCGGAGCGTGCCGGATGACCTTGCCTTCGATCAGGAACACGACCATCTCTGCGATGTTCACGGCATGATCGGCCACGCGCTCGAGGTACCGGGCGATGCTCGTGTAGGCGATGGCCCGCTCGAGCTGGTCTCCGTGGTCTTTGGCGACGAGGATCATCTGCTGGAACACCGCGCGATTCAGGTCATCGATGCGGCTGTCTTCGGTGCGGATCGTGCGGGCTGCGGCTCCGTCGCGGTTCTGGAGCGCACCCATGGCGCGGCGCGTGATGTCCAGCGCGCCCTGCGTGAGCGCCAAGACCTCCGGCGTAGGCTCGAGACCGGGCCCGCCGGCGTTGATCTCGAGGTAGCGCTTGGCGACGTTGACGGCGAGATCGCCGATGCGCTCCATGTCCACCACCGCCTTCAGAGCGCAGGTGACGAGCCGGAGGTCTTCCCCGACCGGGGCGCGTCGTGCCATGAGCTTGATGCACAGCAGATCCGTCTCGTTTTCCATCCGGTTCAGATCGCGATCGTTCTTTACGACCTGACGCGCGAGGTCCGGATCGCGATCCACCAGCGCGCGCACGGCGTCGCCGATCTGCGACTCCGCGTGCAGGCCCATGGTGACGAGCGCGGACGTGAGCGCCTGTACTTCGGATTCGTACTGCTGATCAATGTGCGGGAGACGTTGCATTCAACTGCCATTCTAACGGGTGCGGCGGCCGCGGAGCGCAAAATCCGCGACGAAGTTTACGGCCATGGTGATCAGGAACAACAGCACCCCAAGCGCAAACAGGGCCTGGTAATGGGCATCTCCGCGGACCGTCTCGCCAAGTTCGGCGGCGATCGTGGCGGTGATGGTGCGGACGGGATCAAACGGACCCTTCGGGATGTTGATGGAGTGGCCGGTGGCCATGAGCACAGCCATGGTTTCGCCTACGCAGCGCCCGACACCGAGCAGAACCGCGACGAGGAGCCCGCGGCGGGCGGCGGGGAGCAGCACGCGCCACACCATCTCCCAGCGGGTGGCGCCCATCGCGATCGCGGCCTGGCGGTACGTCTCGGGGACGGCGCGGAGGGCGTCTTCGCCGAGCGACACGAGGAGAGGCAGCGTCATGAGCGCGAGCAGGATCGCGCCGTTCAGGCCGTTCAGACCGATGCGTGCGCCCATCGCCTGGAGGCCGGGGTTGATGATCATGACGCCGACGAACCCCCACACCACCGACGGGATGGCGGCGAGCAATTCGACGATGACCTTGAGGCCTTCGCGTAGACGGGGCGGTGCAAATTCGGAGAGGAACACGGCCGCGCCGAGGCCCACGGGCACGGAGAACACGAGCGACAAGCCGACGCACCAGAACGTGCCCGCGAGCAGCGCGACGATCCCGAACACCGGCGGATCCTGGGTGGGGCTCCAGTCGGTGGACGTGAGCATCTCCACGAGGTGCGTGACCAGGAAACCGAGTCCTTCGCGTCCGATGAACACGAAGATCGCGACGATGAACGCGATCGCCGACAGCCCGCAAAGGTAGATCAGGGCCTCGATCGCTTTCTCGGTGTACCGCGACGCGGCCGAGGCGACGCGACGCTGTTTGCGGCGAGGGGTGGGGACGGCGCTCATTTCGCTTCCTGGCCGATGGGTACGAAGCCGGTGTCGAGGACGAGCTTCTGGCCTTGCTCCGAGAGGATGAAGGCTACGAATTCGCCCGTCGGACCCGTCGGTTCACCGTCGGTGTAGATGTAGAGCGGCCGCGAGAACGGGTAGTTCCCGAGGGCGACCTCGCTGACGGTCGGCTGGTGGCACGGTTCGTCGGCCTTCGCGAGGCACGCGTACCGTACGCCGTGCCCGGCGCCGTAGCCCATGCCGCCGTAGCCGATGGCACACGCAGACGTGGTGATCACGTCCACAACCTGCTGCGTCCCGCTCTGGTCCATGGTGTTCGTGAACTTGCCGTCCTTGCCGAGGATCTCCTTCTTGAAGTACTCGTAGGTTCCGGAGTTGTTCTGCCGGTTGAGCTTGACGATCTGGTCGTCGCCGCCGCCGCAGTCGAGCGTCACGCCGAGGTCGCTCCAGTGGTCGCACGTGCCGTCGGTGCTGTAGATGCACTTGAGCTGCTCGAACGTGATGTGCTCGATCGGATTGTTCACGCTCACGTAGATCGCGAGCCCGTCGTGCGCAACGACGGTCTCGTGCGGCGTCACGCCGTGCTCCTCGGCCGCGCGGATCTCTTTCTCCTTGATCTCGCGGCTCGCGTTTGCCATGTTCGTCGTGCCGTCGATCAGGGCCTTCAGGCCGGTGCCGGAGCCGCCGCCGTTTACGGCGACGACCAGGTTCGGATCGACCTTGATGAATTCCTCGCTCATGCGGGCCATCAGGTTGACCATCGTGTCCGAGCCCTTGTCCTGCAAGATGACGCGGCCAGGATGGGGCGTACATCCGGTCAACAAGAGCAGCAGGGCAAACGGCGGGGTGCGCGTTTTCATCACCCGTACCTCCCTTCGATGTAGCGCGCGGTCCGCTCGTCCTGCGGGGCGAGGAACAGGTCGTCGGTGTCGGTGAATTCGACGAGTTCACCCATGAGCATGAACATGCAGCGGTCCGAGACGCGGCGCGCCTGCTGCATGTTGTGGGTGACGACGATCTGCGTGTAGTGGCCGCGCAGCTCGGCCATGAGCTCCTCGACGGCGGCGATGCCGTCGGGATCGAGCGCCGAGCAGGGCTCGTCCATGAGCAGCACCTTCGGCTTGAGCGGCAGCAGGCGCGCGATGCACAGCTTCTGGCGGAGATCGAGCGACAGCGACTCCGCGTCGTCGTTGAGCTTGTCCTTCACGTCGTCCCACATGCCGACCGTCTCGAATGCCTCGGTCATGAGGCGCTCTTGATCGGCCCGCGGCGTCGATCGGGCGTGGAGCTTGAGCCCGAACAGCACGTTCTCGCGGATCGAAAGCGGGAGGGGGTTCGGCCGCTGGAACACCATGCCCACGTCGCGCCTGAGCGCGAGCACGTCGGTGTTCGGAGACTGGACGTCGTAGTTGGCGACGGTCAGGCGGCCCTCGGTGCGCGTCGTCGGGCTGTCGTTCATCCGGTTCATGCAGCGGATGAGCGTGGACTTCCCGCAGCCTGACGGGCCGATCAACGAGACGATCTCGCCCGCGTTGATCGCGAACGACACCTTGTCGAGGGCGCGGAATTTCCCGTACCACAAGGACAGTTCGGTGGCGGAGGACGCGTGAACGGGGCCTCCGGGTGCGGGCGTGGGCGTCATCCGAACTTCCCGTTCACGTAGTCGTGGGTCCGCTTGTCCTTTGGGAACTCGAACAGCTCTTCCGTCGGCGCCTCTTCGATGACCGAACCGAGCAGCATGAACGCGGTGCGATCGGCGATGCGACGCGCCTGTTGCAGCAGGTTGGTGACGAGCACGATCGAGATCTGCTTCTTGAGCTCGACGAGCACCGCCTCGATTCGCATGGTCGTGACAGGATCGATCGCGATCGAGAACTCATCGAGGCACAACACCTCGGGTTCGGTGGAGAGCGCCCGGGCGAGCGTGAGCCGCTGCTGCTGACCGCCGGAGAGTCGCGTTCCGAGCTGATCGAGGCGGTCCTTTACCTCGTCCCACAGGGCGGCCTGCGTGAGGCAGCGCTCCACGATCTCGTCGAGTTCGCGTCGGTTGGTGACGCCCACCATGCGCGGCGCGAACGCGACGTTGTCGTAGATCGACATCGGCAGCCCGACGGGAAGCGGCAGCACCATCGCGACGCGGCGCCGGAGCTCGTTGGGGTCGACCTTGTCGACGGACTCGCCCTCGATGCGGACGATGCCCTCGGAGCGACCGCCGGCGAGCTCGAGCGTGCGGTTCAGGCAGGTGAGCATCGTCGTCTTGCCGCCGCCGGCGGGGCCGATGACGCCGAGGATCTCGTTCGGGCGGACGGCCAACGAGACGTTCTTCAGGACCTGTCGCGTGCCATACCACGCGTTCAGGTCGCGAACTTCGAGCGGAATGACGGTGCCGTTCACCACTTGCGGTTCCGGCGCAGGTAGTAGCGGAGCACCGTCGCGAACGAATTGAGCAGCACCACCGTGCCGACGAGCACGAGCGCCGAGCCGTACTTCATCTCCAGCGGAACGTCTGGGATCTGCGTCACCAGCGCGTAGACGTGCATCGACAACGCCATGGACTGCATCCGGACGTCGTCCGGAAGGATGGGAAGGTAGAACGCGGCCCCGGTGAACAGGATGGGCGCCGTCTCTCCGGCGGCGCGGCTCACCTGCAGGATGATTCCGGTGAGGATTCCAGGAAGCGCGTTCGGCAGCACGATGTGGCGGATCGTCTGCCAGCGCGACACGCCGAGGTTCCACGACGCGAGCCGGAAGCTGTGGGGCACAGATTGAAGCGCGGCTTTGGTCGATGTGATGATCACGGGCAACGTCATGACGCCGAGCGTGAGGCCGCCGGCGAGGATGCTCGTGCCGAGCCGCATGAACAGCACGAACGCGCCGAGGCCAAACAGCGCGTGCACGATCGAAGGGACGGCGGCGAGGTTGACGATCGCGAGGTCGACGATGCGCGCGACGCGACCCTCGCCCGCGTACTCGGAGAGGTAGATTCCAGCGAGCACGCCGACGGGCACGGCGAACGCGAGCGAGACCCCGACCAGCCACAAGGTGCCGACGATGGCGGGAAAGATGCCGCCCGCGGTCATGCCGTGCAGCGGCATGCCGAAGAGGAACTCGAGTGACAGCGCGGGGGCGCCTCGAACGATGAGCAGCCCGACGATCGCCAGGGCAGGGATTGCCGCGAGCGCGGCGGCACCGAGCAGCACCAGGCCCGCGAGGCTCTCGGTGCGGCGACGGGACGCGAGGTCGGCGAACGCCACGGTCGTGGGGCTCGGCGAGGCGGCTGTGGCCTGTTCGGCGGTGCGTACGTCGGTCCCGTTCATGGGGCCGCACGTTATCGGCGCTCGGTGTCGGTCGTGTGACGCGGGGCTGACGATCCGGGGGCGGCCTACGGTTCGAACCGGTACCCGGTGCCGTGCACGGTCAGGATATGGCGCGGCGTAGCTGGCGAATCTTCGATCTTCTTGCGCAGCTTGAGGATCTGGTTGTCTACCGTGCGGGTGGTGAGCGCCGCGGAGTAGCCCCACACGTTGACGAGGAGCTCATCGCGGCTCACGTCCTTGCCGCGGTGCTGGATGAGGTAGTTCAACGTGCCGGCTTCGTGGGTGGTGAGGCGCTCCTCGGTGCCACCCTTCCACAGGGTTCGGCGGCGAAGATCGACTTTTACATCGCCGAATTCGTAAAATTCGAGCCCTTTCGCCTGCCCCGGTTGATCGCGCAGCCGCGCCTTGATGCGCGCGATCACCTCGCGCGGCGAAAACGGCTTCGTCACGTAGTCGTCAGCGCCCATCTCGAGCCCCATGACGCGGTCGATCTCTTCGCTCTTTGCGGTGAGCATGATGACGGGAACGGTCGGGTGTTCCTGCTTGATGCCGCGCATGACCTGGAGGCCGTCCATGCCCGGCAACATGATGTCGCACAACACGAGGTCTGGCACGTCTTCGCGCACGGCTGCGAGCCCGGCTTCGCCGTTGGCGGCGCGCGTCACGGTGAAGCGCTCGTGCTCGAGGGCGGCGACGAGGCCCTTGGCGATGGTGTCGTCGTCTTCGACGACCAGGATGTGCAGCGTGCGGTTTTCCATGCGACTCCCGCCCGAAGGCCTGTCGGTTCCCGGTTGAATATAGCGGCGCTGTCCGAACGCAAGGTTCGGCGATGGGAGATGCTTGAAGGAGCGGGTTCCGGTGCTGGTATTTGGCGCGCTCCTGATCGGCGCGATCGCGGCGCTCGTGTTCACGACGTCCAATGTGGTCACGCGTGCCCCGCTCGCGTTCGTCGAACCGCCCCGCGAGCCATTGTCCTCGTTGCCTGTCGACACGCTCCGTGAGAGGGGGCGCGCGGAGTCCGACTGCCGCCGCGCGAGCGAGCTTTGGTGGGCGGTGATCGAACAGCAGCCCGACGATCTGGAAGCCTACAAGGCGATCGCCCGCTGTGACCAGCACGGCGAGATCGACACCGTCGTCGACGACGCGACCAACCTGTTCGAGCAGTCGCGGGTCCTCGGCATCGTCCCGGACATGCTCGACGTGCTGAACGTGCGCGACGTGGTGCCCATCCTGAACGAGGTGCAGGCCGACCGGCAGAACGACGTGGTGTCGTTGCGTCGACTCGGTCTCGTTCGCCGCGAGTTGGGGGACGTCGAAGGCGCGGTCGGGGCGTTCCGCCGCGCCGTTGAGCTGGACCCCGAGGACGTCGAACTCGGCTTGCAGGTCGGCTATTCGCTCGTCGACCTCGGGCGCATCGACGAGGCCCGCGTCGAGTTTCGCAACGCGCTCGCGCACGAAGGGCCCACCCTGCGCATGACGCGGCTATACGCGATCGCCGTCGCGTTCCCGTACCCGTTCGTGCTGCTGGTGACGGCGCTGGCGGGCCTCGCGGCGTCGCTCGGCGTGCTTCGTCGCGGCGATTCGGCGCCGGGTCCGGACGGGGTGACGATCGCCTGGGTGAGCGTGGCGTCGCTGATCCTCGGCGCCTGGTTCATCGTCAGCGGCGACCGCATGGCGTTCGGTGTGTTGCTGCTGATCGCGGCCGGCTCCGCCGGATGGTTGGCGCTGCGGCCGCTTCGTGGAGGCCTGGTGAAGGCGGCCTCAGGGCTCGGCGTCGTGGTCTCGCGGGTCGCCACGGGCCAGATTCATCCGCTGCTCCGCCGCCTCCCGTGGTCGGCCCTGTTCGCGATCCTGGCGGCGAGCACGCTCGCGATCCTCGTGTTCGTCCCTCGCATCTCGAACATCGATCTCCGGATGGGGGCGGCGTTCCTGTCGGCGATGTTGTTGTTTTCGACCATCGGCTCGCTGTTGCTGCGCATCCTGGACGACTCGCCGAGCCTGCAGAGCGCGCTCCGGTGGCTCGGGATCGCGGGTACGCTGCCGTTTCCGCTGTTCTTCCTCTACTTCGAGCGTCGGGGCCTGCTCGCCGCTGCCGTGCGCGGCTCGCTCGACGCCGATCTCGCGAACCGGCTCGCCGGCTACGGCCTCGTCTGGGCGGCTGGCCTCGGCCTCGCCGTCGTGCTCGCGCGCATCCTCGCAGCGAGCATCCTCGACCCGCTGGGCGAGGTGATCGCGTCGGTCGAGCGCGTCCGAAACGGGGACTTCGAAGCGCATCCGACGGCGTCTCGTCGCGACGAGATCGGCACGCTCGGCCGCGCGATGGCCGAGATGGCGGTGGCACTCAAACAACGCGACGAATTGAAGGCGACGTTCCGGAGGTACGTGAACCCTGGAATCGCGGAGCGCCTGATGGCGGGCGACGCGAGCGTCAAGAACGGCCGCCTCGTCCACGCGACGGTGCTGTTCTGCGACGTCCGCGGCTTCACCTCGATGTCCGAGCGGCTGTCGCCGGCCCAGGTGGTCGACCTGCTGAACGAGTACTTCTCTCGGATGGAGCCGGTGATTCGCCGGTGGGGCGGCGTCGTCGACAAGTTCCTCGGCGACGGCATGCTCGTCGTGTGGGACGTGCCCGAGCCGCTCGCGCAGGGGCCGTTCGTCGGCGTTCCTGGCGAGCGACTGGCCGTCGAGGCCGCGCTCGACATGCTCGACGCCCTGGCCGCGTTCAACGAGGAGATCGCGACGCGTGGCCTCCCACCGATGCAGGTCGGCATCGGCATCAACGCCGGGGAACTGATCGCCGGGCCGGTCGGCAGCCGCGATCGCCAGGAATACACGGTCATGGGCGACACGGTGAACACCGCGCAGCGGGTCGAGAGCACGGCGCGCGGCGACAAGGGCGCCCTGCTCGTCACCGAGTCGGTCGAGGGTCGCGTTCGGGACGCGTTCCTGTTCGAGGCGCAGCAACCCGTGGCGCTCAAGGGCAAGGCGGCCCCGATGCTGCTGTTCGCGGTGCACGGCCGCCGCGGCGAGCCGCTCGGCTCCCGGCCCGCGCGCCCGACGGGTGCGTAGCCATCTACACAGTGGCGCATCGAGCGCGTGCAGGCTATCGGGGCCGGCTCCATTGGTTCGTTCCCTGTCGGAGGTCCGTTGGTCGGGTCGTTGCTTGAGCCCATCGGTGCGTGGTCTCCCGGGGAGAGCCCGGCGGCGTTCTCCGCTGAAGACGTGCTGCGCGCGGTTTCGCGGTTTCGCGAGGTCGCCCACGTCGTGCGGGAGCCCGCGTCCGGCCGCCTCGGGGTGGGCGTCGGCGGCTCGATCGGTGACGCGCGGGCGCTGAACGGCTCGGGCCTGCCGTTGATCTCCGCGCTCCCGTCGCTGTACCCGGAGTGGCTCGGCGACCGCAGCTTCTGCCTAGCGCACGGCGTCCGGTTCCCGTACGTCGCGGGCGAGATGGCCAACGGCATCGCCACCGTGCGGATGGTCGTCGCGATGGCGAACGCCGGCATGCTCGGCATGTTCGGCGCGGGCGGCCTCGGGCTCCCGCGCGTCGAGAAGGCCGTGGACGAGCTCGTCGCCACGCTCGGCGATCGCCTCCCCTGGGGCGTGAACCTCATCCACTCGCCGAACGAGCCCGCCCTCGAGGAGCGCGCCGCCGAGCTGTTCATCCGGCGCGGCGTCCCGTGCATCTCCACGTCGGCGTTCATGGGCCTCACGCCCGCGGTCGTTCGCTGTGTGGCGGCCGGGCTGCGCAAGGTGGACGGTCGCGTGGTGCGGGCCCGGCACGTGATGACGAAGATCTCGCGCTCGGAAGTCGCGCGCAAGTTCCTCGCGCCCGCTCCGGCCGACCTGTTGAAGGTGTGCGTCCAGCGCGGCTGGATCACGGAAGACGAGGCGCGGCTCGCCGAGACCATCCCCGTCGCCGAAGACGTCACCGTCGAGGCCGACTCGGGCGGCCACACGGACAACCAGTCCATGGTCGCGCTGTTGCCGGCAATCCTGGCTCTCCGGGACGAGCTCGCAGCGAAACACGGCTTCACAGAGGCCCCGCGCGTGGGCGCGGCGGGCGGTATCGGGACGCCCGGCGCCGCGGCTGCAGCGTTCGCGCTCGGTGCGAGCTACATCGTGACCGGCTCGGTGAACCAGGCGGCGGTCGAGAGCGGGCTGTCGGCCGAAGGCCGGGCAATGTTGGCGGTCTCCGAGATCCCCGACGTGATCATGGCCCCCGCGGCCGACATGTTCGAGCTCGGCGTGAACGTGCAGGTGCTCAAGCGCGGCACGATGTTCGGCCCGCGCGCAAAGAAGCTTTACGAGATCTACTCGCACTACCCGTCGATCGAGGCGTTGCCCGCGGACGTGCGCGCCCGCATCGAGAAGGACGTCCTCCACACGACGTTCGACGACGTTTGGGCCGACACGCGCGCGTTCTGGACGGGTCGCGACGCGGGTGAGGTCGCCAAGGCCGAGCGCGATCCCAAGCACAAGCTCGCGCTGTGTTGCCGCTGGTACCTCGGCAAGGCGTCCAAGTGGGCGATCGACGGGGAGCCCTCGCGGCGCGCGGACTACCAGATCTGGTCGGGCCCCTCGATGGGGGCGTTCAACGCGTGGGCGAAGGGCAGCTTCCTCGAGCGGCCCGAAAACCGCGGCGTCGTGCAGGTAGCCCTCAACCTCTTGGAAGGCGCGGCGGCCATTACGCGCGCTCAGCAGCTTCGTAGTCACGGCGTTCCGGTTCCGGCCGCCGCTTTTCAGTTTCGGCCGCGCGTCCTCGCGCTGGCCTAGTCGCGCGGGTTCGCTCGCGTCGTCAGGGAGGTCTTTTTGATTCATCGCCCGGAAGTCGCCGTCGTCGGTGTGTCCGCCTTGTTCCCCGGCTCGCAGAACGCTCAGGGTTTTTGGCGCGACATCCTCGCGGGCAAGGATCTCGTGACGGACGTCCCGCCGGGGCACTGGCTGATCGAGGATTACTACGATCCGAACCCGGCGATCCCCGACAAGACGTACGCGAAACGCGGCGCGTTCCTGCCGGACGTGGACTTCGACCCGCTCGAATACGGCATCCCGCCGAACCTGATCTCTGCGACCGACACGTCCCAGCTGCTCGCGCTGATCGTCGCGCAGCAGGTGCTCGAAGACGCGAGCAAGGGCCAGTTCGCGAACATGGACCGCGACCGGATGAGCGTCATCCTCGGGTGCACGTCCGCCCAGGAGCTGATGCTCGAGATGACGAGCCGGCTGCAGAAGCCCCAGTGGATCAAGGGCATGCGCGAGGCCGGCATCCCAGAAGATGAAGCCCAGAAGGCGTGTGAGCGCATCACCGCGTGCTACGCGCCGTGGGTCGAGGCCACGTTCCCGGGCCTGCTCGGCAACGTCGTCGCCGGGCGCATCGCGAACCGGTTCGACCTGCGCGGCACCAACGCGGTCACGGACGCGGCCTGCGCGTCCGCCCTCGCGGCCATGTCGATGGGGCTCAACGAGCTCTACACGGGCCAGTCGGACGTGGTGATCTGCGGCGGCGTCGACACGATGAACGACATCGCGATGTACATGTGCTTCAGCAAGACGCCGGCGTTGTCCCGGACAGGCGACTGCCGCCCGTTCTCCGATGACGCGGACGGCACGCTGATGGGCGAGGGCATGGCGATGATCGCCCTCAAGCGGCTCGAAGACGCCGAGCGCGACAACGACCGGATCTACTCGGTGATCAAGGGCCTCGGCTCGGCGTCGGACGGGCGTGGACCGTCGGTCTACGCGCCGCTCGCGAAGGGTCAGGCGCGCGCGCTGGACCGCGCGTACGCGTCGGCCGGCTACTCGCCGGACACGGTCGAGCTCGTCGAGGCCCACGGTACGGGCACGATGGCCGGCGACGCGGCCGAGTTCGACGGCCTCGGGCTCGCGTTCAACACCAACACCAAGCGCGCGGACAAGCAGTGGTGCGCCCTCGGCTCGGTGAAGTCGCAGATCGGCCACACGAAGGCGGCGGCCGGCGCGGCGGGCATGTTCAAGGCGGTGATGGCGCTGCACCACAAGACGCTGCCGCCGACCATCAAGATCCGGAAGCCGAACCCCAAGCTCAAGCTCGAGACGAGCCCGTTCTACCTGAACACCAAGGCCCGTCCGTGGATTCGCGACGCGTCGCACCCCCGCCGCGCGTCGGTGTCGGCGTTCGGCTTCGGCGGCAGCAACTTCCACGTCACGCTCGAGGAATACACCGGTAAACATCAGGCGTTCAAGCAGCGCACGATGCCCGCTGAGCTGGTCCTCGCGTCCGGCGCGTCCGGCGCGGACGTGCTCGCGAAGGCCAAGGCCCTCGCCGCGGAAGCCGTCACCCACGGCCTCGACGCGGTAGCACAGAAGTCCCAGCTCGCGTTCAAGGCGACGGACGCCGTTCGCCTCGCGGTGACCGCGATCGACGCCGCCGACCTCGCGAGCAAGCTCGACAAGTCTTCCGCGAAGATCGCGGAGGGCAAGGCCTACGCGACGCCCGACGGCGTGACTGTCGGTGCCGGCGCTCGCGAGGGAAAGGTCGCGTTCCTGTTCCCCGGGCAGGGCAGCCAGTACGTCGAGATGGGCGCGGACGTCGCGATGGCGTTCGACGAGGCCCGTCTCGCTTGGGATGCAGCGGCGGACCATAAGTTCGGCGGCAAGGCGGCCCACGACCTCGCGTTCCCGCGGCCCGTGTTCTCGGACGCCGACCGCGAGCTGCAGCAGCGCGAGCTCACCGCGACGGAGTGGGCCCAGCCAGCGATCGGCGTGGCGAGCCTCGCGCTGTTCGGCGTGATGAAGTCGCTCGGCCTGTCGCCCGAGCTCGTAGGTGGGCACAGCTTCGGCGAGATCACCGCTCTCGTCGCCGCCGGCGCGCTGGCGGCCAAGGACCTCGTCCCCGTGGCCCGCGAACGCGGCGAGCGCATGCGCGACGCGGCCAAGGTGCCGGGCTCCATGCTCGCGGTCGGCAAGCCGATCGACGAGGTCAACGCGCTGGTCGCGAAACACAAGGCGGACGTCGTCGTCGCGAACCACAACCACCCGACGCAGGTGGTGTTGTCAGGCGCGCTCACTGCGATCGAAGCGCTCGAGAAGACGCTGACCGCCGAAGGTGTCGCGGCGAAGCGGCTCCCCGTCGCGACCGCGTTCCACTCGCCCCTCGTCGCGCCCTCCACGGTGCCGTTCGGGAAGTTCCTCGAGGGCATCGCGTTCACGGCGCCCAAAATCCCCGCGTACAGCAACGCCGAGGCCGCCGCGTACCCGGCGGATCCTGCGGCGATTCGCGCGATGGTCGGTGGGCAGATCGCGAAGTCGGTGCGGTTCGTCGAGATGATCGAGGCGATGTACGCGGCTGGCGCGCGCACGTTCGTCGAGGTCGGGCCGGGCAGCGTGCTCACGGACCTCGTCGACCGCATCCTCGGCAAGCGGCCGCACGACGCGGTCGCGACCGATCGCAAGGGAAAGAACGGCGTCGTCATGTTGTGGAACGCGCTCGGCTCGCTGTCCGCGGCCGGTGTGGCGCTCGACTTCACCGCGCTGTGGTCGGCCTATGCCCCTGCAAAGCCGCCCAAGAAGAAGCCCGCGATGGTCGTGTCGATCAACGGCACCAACGCGGGTCGTCCGTACCCGCCGAAGAACGGCGCCGCGGGCCGTCCCGCGCCGAACCCGGCGCGCGCGCCGCGCATCGTCGAGAAGATTGTCGAAAAGGTTGTCGAGAAGGTCGTCGAGCGGCCCGTCGCGGTCGCGTCTGGAGCGAGAATGAGCAACGATCCCCGGTCCAATGACACCAACCTCGCGTGGGTTCACGCCTACCAGGAAGCCCAAAAGCAGACGGCAGACGCGCACGCGGCCTACCAGCGCGCGATGGCGGAGAGCCACCAGTCGTTCCTGCGCACGGTGGAGACGTCGTTCCAGGGCCTCGCAGCGATGGTAGGCGGCAAGCCGATGCCCGCCGCCGCGTACACGCCGGCCCCGTCCTACACGCTGCCGCCCGCGCAGATCGCCGCCGCTCCGGCGTACGTCGCGCCCGCACCCGCCTACGTGGCTCCTGCGCCTGCCTACGTGGCACCCGCACCTGCCTACGTGGCTCCTGCACCTGCCTACGTGGCCGCGGCCCCGGCCCCTGTGGCCGCCGCGCCGAAGGCCGCCCCTGCGTCGGCCAACGTCGACATCGAGGCCCTGATGCTCGCCGTCGTCGCCGAGAAGACCGGCTACCCCGGCGAGATGCTCGGCATGCAGATGGAGCTCGAAGGGGATCTGGGGATCGATTCCATCAAGCGGGTCGAGATCCTTTCGACCGTGCGCGAACGCGCTCCCGGCCTGCCGGAAGTTGACGCGAACGAGATGGGCAAGCTGCGCACGCTCGGCGAGATCGTCGACTACCTGCGCAAGTCGCTCGGCGCGGCTGCGCCGGCCCCGAAGGCCGCCGCCCCGTCCGCTGCGCCCGTGGCGCCTGCCGCCTCAGCGGCGGTGGATATCGAAGCGCTGATGCTCGCCGTCGTGGCCGAAAAGACCGGCTACCCCGGCGAGATGCTCGGCATGCAGATGGAACTCGAAGGGGATCTGGGCATCGACTCGATCAAGCGGGTCGAGATCCTGTCGACCGTGCGCGAGCGCGCCCCGGGCCTGCCGGAAGTGGACGCGAACGAGATGGGCAAGCTGCGCACGCTCGGCGAGATCGTCGGCTATCTGCGCAAGTCGCTCGGCGACTCGGCTCCCGCTCCGAAGGCGGCTGCTGCGCCCGCTGCGGCCCCCGCCGCCGCTGGCATCGACATCGAAGCGTTGATGCTCGCCGTCGTGGCCGAGAAGACCGGCTACCCCGGCGAGATGCTCGGCATGCAGATGGAGCTCGAAGGCGACCTCGGGATCGATTCCATCAAGCGCGTCGAGATCCTGTCGACCGTGCGCGAGCGCGCGCCGGGCATGCCAGAGGTCGAAGCCGCTGAGATGGGCAAGCTGCGCACGCTCGGCGAGATCGTCGACTACCTGCGCAAGTCCCTCGGCGGCGCGTCGGCCCCGGCGGTCTCCTTATCGACGAGCGGCACAGGGGCCGCGCCCGTCGAGGACCATGGCATCTCGCGCTTCGCCGTTCGCACCGAACCCGCGGCGGCCGTCGGGCTGTCGATGGCCGGACTCACCGCTGGTGGTCGCGTCGTCGTTTCGAACGACGGCACGGACCTCGCCAGCCTGGTGACGCGAAGGCTCGGGCAGCATGGAGTAACGGCCGAAGTCGTCGATGACGTACCTGCGGACGCGGACGTCGTGGTGTTCCTCGGCGGCCTGCGCGCCGTCGCCTCGGTCGATGAGGCTGTCGCGGTGAACCGCGAGGCGTTCCGCGCTGCGAAGGCCGTCGCGAAGCACATGACCGACAAGGGCGGGATCTTCGTCACCGTGCAGGACACCGGCGGGGACTTCGGTCTCTCTGGCGCCGACGAGACGCGCGCCTGGCTCGCCGGCGTGTCCGCGCTCGCGCGCACGGTCGCTATCGAGTGGCCGAAGGCCGCCGTGAAGGCGATCGACGTGGTCCGCGAAGGACGCGTGTCCGATGCCGTCGCGAAGCAGATCGTGGACGAATTGTTCCTTGGCGGCACCACGCGCGAGGTCGGCCTCAAGCCCGACGGCACGCGCCTCACGATGAAGACGGTCGCGGTCGCGCCGAAAGACCCGGTCGCGACGGTGAACGCCAAGTCCGTGATCGTCGCCTCGGGCGGCGCGCGCGGTGTCACCGCAGCGTGCCTCATCGCGCTCGCGAAGGCGCACCACCCGCGGATCGTCATCCTCGGCCGCACCGCGTTGGCCGACGAGCCTGCGGCGCTCGCAAAGGTCACCGACGACGCCGGTCTGAAGCGCGCGCTGTTGCAGGCCGCCCAGGCGGCCGGTCGCAAGGTCACCCCCGCCGAGATCGGCGCGGAGGTAGGCAAGCTGCAGGCGAACCGCGAGATCCGCCAGACGCTCGCGGCGATGCGCGCGGCGGGCTCGGACGTGAAGTACGTCCCGGCCGACATCCAGGACGCGCGCTCGCTCAACGCGGCGCTCGACACCGTGCGCGCCGAGTGGGGCCCCGTCACCGGCTTCGTGCACGGCGCCGGCGTGCTCGCCGACAAGCTCGTCGCCGAGAAGACGCAGGACCAGTTCGACCGCGTGTTCGACACCAAGGTCGGCGGCCTTCGCGCGCTGCTCGCTGCAACCGCGAACGATCCGCTGACGTTCGTGTGCATGTTCGCTTCCGTTGCCGCGCGGACCGGGAACCTCGGTCAGTGCGACTACGCGATGGCGAACGAGGTGCTGAACAAGGTCGCCCAGACGATGGCGAAGAAGCGCGGCATCCTCGCGAAGTCGATCGGCTGGGGCCCGTGGGAGGGCGGCATGGTCACGCCGGGCCTCGCGAAGCGGTTCGCGGAGATGGGCGTGGCCCTGATCCCGCTCGACGTCGGCGCGCGAATGTTCGTGGACGAGGTCACGTCCGACCGCGGCGTCGTCGAGACGATCGTGGGCGGCGAGGTCGGTGAGGGCGCGCTCGGCGCGTCGTCCGAGCCGAACGCGAGCGCGGAAGTGCGTGTCTCGAAGCAGACGCACGCGTTCCTGGCGGACCACGCGATCGGCGGGAAGCCCGTCGTCCCCGTCGTCTTATGCGTCGAGTGGATGAGCCGCGTTGCGCGCCTGTGTCGCCCGGACCTCGTGTTCGGCGGCCTGCGCGACGTGAAGGTGCTGCGCGGGATCAAGCTCGCCGGGTTTGACGGCGCGGGTGACAGGCTCGTGCTGCACGCGCGCCAGCTTTCGAACGGCTCGGGCGCGGTGCTCGCGGTCGAGGTCCGCGGTGAGAAGGACGCGCTGCACTACTCTGCGCTCGCGGACATGCTCGAAACCAAGGCGCTGGCCCCGCGCGCGGCCGCGGCGGCTCCGAAGCTCTCCGCCTATTCGGGCGAGATCTACGGCGGCGCGCTGCTGTTCCACGGCCCCGCGTTTCATGTGATCGACGCGGTGGATGGCGCGGACGCCGACGGAGCGGTGGCCGAGCTCACGGGCTGTGTGGCGCACGGCTGGGGCTCCGAGGCGACCTCGACCGACCCCGGCGTGCTCGACGGCGTGCTCCAACTCGCGCTGATCTGGGCCAACCTCGCGCTCGGTGGCCCGTCGCTGCCGATGGCGGTGGGCTCGGTGAACGCGTACGAGACGGGTCCCGTCACGGGTCCGGTGCGCTGCGTGCTGCGTCGTCGCACGGTGGCAGGGTCGAAGGGCACCTGCGACGCGACGGTGTTCGCGGCGGACGGTCGGGTGCTCGCCGAGGTGCGTGGGATCGAGGTCGTCGCGCGGCCTTCGTAGTGCGAACCGGACCTCGGCAGCGCCGGTCGTGGGTGGATACAAACCGATTCACGATGGCCTCGGAACCGCGCGGTCGAGCGCGCTAGGCTGGTCGGGTCGACGCGCTACGGTGCGGCGGATCGAGGGGGCGCGCTTGTTCGGGTTTCACCTGTTTCTCGTGTTCGGTGGTTGTACGCCAGGGGATTCCGACACCGGCGAAAGTGTGGGTGGAGGGTCGTTGTGGATCCCGCCGATGCTGACGGGGACCACGTTTGACCTCACGTTGGGTGAGGCCACCAAGCAGCTGAACGACGGCGACGCGACCCCGACGTACGGCTACAACGGCGCCGACTTCTGGGGCCCGACGCTGCGGATGAACAAGGGCGACATCGTCACGTTGAACGTCACCAACGACCTGATGATGGACGATACCACCGCGCATTGGCACGGTTTCCACATCCCGGCGGCGAGCGACGGCGGCCCGCACCAGGTGATCGCGCCGGGCGCGACGTGGTCGCCGAGCTTCGAGGTCATGAACCGAGCCGCGACGTACTGGTACCACCCGCATCTGCACATGATGACCATGGAGCAGCTTGTGAAGGGCGCCGGCGGCTTCATCATCGTCGATGACGACGAGGAGGCCGCGCTCCCGCTGCCCCGAACCTACGGCGTGGATGACATCCCGCTGATGCTCACGAGCCGCCGATTCGACAGCGACAATGCGTTCGACATGGAAGGCGCCTACGGCGACTACCTGCTGGCCAACGGCACGCGGGACGCCACCGTCGAGCTCCCGGCGCAGGTGGTGCGGCTGCGAATCCTCAACGCGGAGGTCGAGCGCAACTACAACCTGGGCTTCGCGGACAGCCGGACTTTCTACGTGATCGCCACCGACGGTGGCCTGGTGAACGCGCCGATTCCCGTCACCCGGCTGCCGATGTCCGTGGGCGAACGCTACGAAATATTGGTGGATCTGTCGGGGGACGAGGCGGGCTCCACGGTCGCGCTGCAGTCGTTCAACGGCGGGCAGACGTTCGGATTCCCCGGCGGTGAGCCCGGCACGACGGGGGAGTTCGGCAGCCTGCTGAACGACACCACCTTCGACGTGCTCGGCGTCACGGTCGGCGCGGCGACCGACGGCGCGGTGATGGCGGTGCCTGCGTCATTGGCGAATAGCGTGTACTGGACCGCGTCCGACGCGACCGTCAACCGCACCATCGCGATTACCGATGAGGGGCCGGGCACGCCGTTCACGTTTGACAATGCGACCTACGACGAGCAGGTCATCAACCAGACGGTCAACCTCGGCGACACCGAGCGGTGGACGATCCAGAACAACCGCACGTTCGGGCATTCGTTTCACGTGCATGACGTGCAGTTCAACATCGTCGCGCGCTCCTCCACGCCGATCGGCGACTACGAGCGGGGCTGGAAGGACACCGTGTTCGTTCCGCTTGGCGAATCGGTGAGCTTCGTCGCCAGGTTCGACGACTTCGCGAGCGATACCGATCCCTACATGTACCACTGCCACATGTCGAATCACGAAGACGGCGGCTTGATGGGCCAGTTCCTCGTGAAGTGAAGCGGGGCGTTGCGACGCCCTGGCGTGCACGCCGAGGTGCGTGGCTTCGAGGTCGTCGCGCGTCCCGCGCAGGCCGGTTAGGGCTTGGGAACGTGCGGAGGCCCCATGATGCGTTCCCTGTTGACCCTGTCGCTGTTCACCCTCGCGGCCTGTGATGACGCTCCCGGGACTCAGGCAGAGGACGTGCCTGTCGTCGCAGACGCCTCTCACGCCGGCGCCGTGCCAGCGCTGCACACCGGTACGGTCAAGGAGACCATGGAGTCCGGCGGCTACACGTACGTGCTGCTACAGAACGACCGGGAGACGATCTGGATCGCCGGCCCGGCGACGCCGGTGGCCGTCGGCGACACCCTCACCGTGCCTGACGGGGCGTTGATGACGGCCTTCCACAGCGCCACCCTCGACCGCACCTTCGACGAGATCGTGTTTGTCGATGCCCTGCACGCCGGAGATGTTTCAAAGGAGGCCAAGGCCTGCCACGACCCCGGGGTGCTCGATCAGGTCGCGAAGTTCAGCACGCCCGACGGGGGCCTGGCCATCGACGAGGTCCACGCGCGCAAGGCGGAGCTCGTGGGCAAGACCGTCCTCGTGCGCGGCCAGGTGACCAAGTCGAGCCACGGCATCCTCGGCACGAACTGGATTCACCTGCAGGACGGCACCGGCGTCGTCGCCGGCAAGACCTTCGATCTCACCGTCACCACCTCGAACGCGGACATCGAGATCGGCGACATCGTCCTTGTCGAAGGCGCGCTTTCGACCGACGTCGACTTCGGCGCTGGCTATAAGTACGACGTGATCGTGCAGGGCGCGAAAGTCACCGCGGAGCCGAAGGACGCCGTCAACTGACCTCGGTCAGTTCGCGATCGCGTCACCCACCGCGGGCCTTCGGGCGACGCGACGGCGCTCCCGGCGAAAGGGCGCGTGCTCGCCGAGGGTCGCGGAATCGAGGTCGTCGCCCGGCCTTCGTGAGGATACCCTGGCGGCTTCCTCGCCAAGCTGGAGTCCGTCATGCGCCCGATGTCCGCCGTTGCGATCGTCACGTTCCTCGCAGCTCTGCTCGCGTGCAAGGGCGAGGCGCCGGACGACACGGCCCAGACGTGCAACTACGACGGTCCCGGGTGGGTCTGCCGAAGCGAAGGCGACGTGCTGGTCTACGAGGTGACAGCTGCGGTGTGGAGACCTCACAGACCGAGCGCTGCCTGAATGACGACGTCTGCGTAGCGCCCGCCGACGGGACGGACGCCTATTGCGGCTACGCCGATGGCTGCATCCCCGACGGCACGACCGACGTGGCCTGTGACCCGGATGGCCGGCACATCATCGAGGTCGACAGCTGTGGCGTGAAGACAAGCAGCCTCGAGACCTGCCTCGGTGACTGGACGTGTCAGGACAACGCTCAGGGCGTGTATTGCGCCTGCACCATCCCGGATGAGCCGCTGCTGGGCTGCAACCCCGAGGGCAGCAACAACGGACCCGCCGAGACGACGATGTCGTACCTCGACGAGTGCGACCAGCTGCTCCCCGAGGTCATCGTCACCTGCCCGATCGGCGACCGATGCTGGTACACCTGGAACGAAGACGGCACCCTGGCGGACCAGGGCCAGCCGCACTGCGCTTCGTCGATGGAGCCCGAGCAATACGACAGTCCATGGTACCAATACGCCTGCGACCTCGACATGTACATGGAGGCCACCACCAGCCTGATCATGGATTGTCGCTGCAACCGGTCCAACGCGGCGATGCAAGAGTGCCGTCCGGGGGCCGACGCGTGGGGCCAAGGCCTCCGCATCGGCACAGGACCGAACATGCACGGCATCAACTTCGCGAAGTGGGGCGGCGGCTTCATCCACAACGGCGAGCTGTACGCTCCCGTGCGCTACAGCGGCGGGTCGAGCGGTGACGACCCCGGTGCGATCTACGCGATCGACCTCGTCACCGGCAACCGCCGCGTCGTCTCCGGTAGCTACATGTCGGGCACGGGGCGCGTCAACGTGGGCAGCGGCCACCTCGTGAACGGCGAGGCGCTGCCGTTCCTGACGCACATCAAGCTCGGCGCCGACGGCATGATCTACGCCTTCGGGTCGAACACGCTGTCGCATGTCGAGATCACCCGCGTGGACCCCGTCTCGGGCGCGCGAACGCAGATCTGGCAACGCCAGCAGCCTGCGGACGGCATGAACGCGAGCTACCCGTTCGGCCAGTGCTTCGATGGTCGCCCGAGCTCGAGCTACCTCGGCGGCTACAATCCGGTCCAATACGCGGAGCGCGCGTTCGCGCTGGGCACGGACGGCAGCTTCTACGTCGGCTGGAACAACGACGGCGTCGGCGTCGTGCGCATCAGCGCGGACGGCAGCACCTGCGCGCACGTGTCGCGCTGGGCCTCGCGCAACCTCACCGCGCCGCTTCCCGACATCGGCGGGGGCATCACCCCGCAGTACGGCACCATCCAGGGCATGTTGCACCGCGACGGCAAGGTCTACGCATTCACCGAAGACATGCTGCTCGCGATCAACGACACCACCGGCGATCGCGCGATCTTCTCCTACGTCGCTGGCATCGGCGGCAACGGGGAGACCAACTTCTTCGTCGACGAGTCGCGGGACGTGATGTTCGCGTGCGGCACCTCGGCTTCGCGGAAGTGCTCGGTGCACAAGATGGCGGACGGAAACGTCGCCCAGGGGCTGTTCTCGATCGGCCAGGGGTATCCCGTCATCCAGGGCAAGTACCCGCTGGCGCAGGGCGCCAAGGGCGCGCTCGATAACGACAACTACAACGGCTACGGCGCGGTCGCGATGGACCCGACCGACAACAACATCCTTTATTTCGTCGTGTTGTCCGGCGTCATCAAGTACGAGATCGACACCGGGAATTCGTACTTCATGTCGATGTGATGCTGAGCTAGGCTGGGGCCATGCAAAAACACCTGCTTGCGCTCAGTCTGCTCCTGGTCGTCGCCTGCCGGTCCCGCGTCGCGGCCGAAGGGGCCGACAGCTGTTGGGACCTCGATCGCGACGGTGAATGCGGCGCGAACGAGGACGTGAACGGCGACTCGGCCTGCGACCCACTGGATTGTCAGGGGCCTCCGGGCGCGGATGGGCCGACAGGCGCCGCCGGTGACGCGGGTGCGGACGGCAAGGACGGCAGCCCTGGAGCCGATGGCCCCGCCGGGCCAGACGGCGCGGACGGGCTTCCGGGAGCGGACGGGCTGGCGTGTTGGGACGCGGACGAGGATGGCTCGTGCGATCCCATCGAAGACGTGAACACGGACGGCGTTTGCGACGTGCTCGACTGCCAGGGCCCCGCGGGCGCGGACGGCCCCGCGGGACCGGTCGGACCGGCAGGCGCGGACGGTCTGTCGTGCTGGGACCTCGATGGTAGCGGGATTTGCGAGCCGTCCGAGGACGTCGACGGGGTTCCGGGGTGTGACGCCCGCGACTGCACGGGCCCGCAGGGCGCGAAAGGCGACACCGGCTCGCAGGGCGCGAAGGGCGACACCGGCTTGCAGGGTGCGAAGGGCGACACCGGCTTGCAGGGTGCGAAGGGCGACACCGGCTTGCAGGGTGCGAAGGGCGACACCGGTCTACAGGGGTTTCAGGGCATCCAGGGGCTCCAAGGCATTCAGGGCATCCAAGGTTTGGCGGGTCAGAAGGGCCTCGCGTGTTGGGACGTAGACGGCGACGCGAACTGCGACTCGGTCGAGGACATCGACGCGAGCGGTACATGCGACGCTTACGATTGTCAGCGTTTTCCGTCGTGGGGGCAGTCGTCGTCCAAAGCGTTGCCGATGTGCGACGACATCCTCGCGACGGACGCGACCGCAGGGGACGGCACCTACTGGATTGATCCCGACAGTGGCGGCCCGATGCGTCCGTTCCAGGCATGGTGTGACATGTCCGGCGGCGGCTGGACGCGCGTCGACGAGCTGTCCCACTACGACTACGCCATCCACACGGAAGGCGTGGGCTCGCAGACGTACATCTACGGTCTCACTGACGCGCAGATCAATGCGATCAAGCTGCTCTCGACCGAGGCCCGCCAATCCTATGAATGCCAGACGGTAGGCGTCGGTGCGGCCTACAACGTGGTTCCCTGGACCGGCGCTGCGGTCGCGTACGCCGCCTGCTGGGACCCGGGAAATACGCTGTACCGCACGTCGGCGGGGACCGAGACCACCCTCGCGCGGGTGCCATTCCGCCGGTGGGAGTCTGGCGACTGTGGCGACGTCACCGAGGCGTGCGAGCACAACGTCGGCCACGCCTACTTCCGCTAGTTCGCGGTCGTCTCGTCCACTGGCGTGCCTGCGGGCAGTACAACCACGGGCACCACCGGGTTGCCTTCGGCGCCTTCAACCGGCTTGGGGCGCACGAACACGACGGGCAGGCCGTCCGGCCCCACCGGGAAGGTGACGGGCAGGTTGTCGGACGCGAGCGGGATTCCCTGCTCGCGCGCGAGGCGCTGGTACTCGATGCGCTCCCACAACGAGATGTGGTCCCGCATGGAGATGCCGGTCTCGGGCGCGTGGGTGCCGGAGCACACGCCGCGCACGGTCTGATCGGGCAGCAGCGGCGTCGGGAGCACCTGGCAGCCGGGCGCGGCGACGAGACCTGTCTGGGTGCACAGCCAGTGCGGGGTGACGCCCAGCTTGTCGAATTTCTGGAGCGGCAGGCCCTCATGCACAGCCCGCATCCACCACCCGAACGCAGGCGACGTGAGGTCCGACGCGGAGCCGCCGATGTCGGTCGGCTGGTCGTACCCGAGCCACATCGCGCCGGCGTACGTGGGCGTCCCGCCGATGTACCACAGGTCCTTCTCGGCATCCGACGTGCCGGTCTTGCCGATCAGCTGCCCCTCGTAGCCAGGGAAGCCGCCCCCGCCGCGCGCGGCGCCGCCGGTGCCGTAGCCGACGACCAGGGCCATGAGCTCGCGGGTGAGCACCGCCGCTTCGGGCGTGAGCACCTGGTCCGCCGGCGGGGTGGCTTCATAGACGCGGGTGCCGTCGGCGTCGATCGCGAGCGCGACAGGGGAGGCGGTGAGCTTCTTTCCGCCGCCGATCACGGTGCCCGCGAACCGCGCCATCTCGAGCGGCGTGACGCCGGCCTGGCCGAGCGAGATTCCCATCTCGTGCGGGAATTTTGAGGTGTCGAAGCCGATCTTCGTCGCGAGCTTGATCAGCGCGTCGGGTCCGCCGGACGCTTCGAGCACGGACGCGGTGGCGATGTTCATCGACGCGGTGAGGCCGTAGGCGTAGCTGACCGTGGCGCTGTACCGCCCGGCGATGTTCTTCGGACGCCAGCCGTTCGTGCCCGCGAAGTCGCGCCAGGTGTTCGGGACGGTGTCGTCCGCGCGGTGCAGCGCCTTGCCGTCGGGCCCCGGCGAGAACGCGAGCGCGAACACCACGGGCTTGAACGACGACCCGCCCTGGCGGCGCGCCTGCGTCACGCGCGAGAAGTCGGTCGCCGTGCCCTGGTTGGTGTCGTGGGCGGCGACGAGCAGCCCGGTGGCGGGGTCGACGAGCGCGACGGCGAGCGTGAGCGGCCCCGTCCCGCGTCGCCCGGTGGTACGTTCAAGGTGCTGGATTCGCTCGTCGAGGAGCGCTTCGGTCTGGCTTTGCGCAGCGACGTCCATCGCTGTGAATACGTCAAGACCTGCGCCATAGGCGATCTCGGGCGCGAGCGTGGACGAGATGGCGAGGCGAGTGGCCTGCAGGTAGGTTCCGTAGCGGTCGGGCGGCAGCAGCTCGTGTGGAGACGCATCGATCGGCTGGGCGAGCGCGTCGGTGGTGTCCCACCCGAGCTCGGCCATTCGCGTGAGCACGCGATCGCGGCGCTCCTTGGCTGCGATGGGGTCGCGGTCGGGCGCAAATTTTCCCGGGGCCGGCAGGATGGCCGCGAGCGTAGCGCTCTCGTCGAGGGTGAGGTCCTTCGCGTGTTTGCCCCAATAGTACCGTGCGGCAGCTTCAAAGCCGCACACCGACAGGTTCCCCGCCTGACCAAGGTAGGGCGCGTCGAGGTACATGCCGAGGACCTGGTCCTTTCCGAGCGACCCGTCGACGGCGAGCGCCTGCGCGATCTCCGTGAGCTTTCGCTCGATCGACTTCTCTTTGCTCTGCGTGAGGTTGCGTACGAGCTGCATCGTGAGCGTCGACGCGCCCTGCTTGTAGCCGCCGCCCTGCGCGTTCCGGAACGTCGCGCGCAGGAGCCCGCCGAAGTCCACGCCGGGGTGGGCGCGGAACGACTCGTCTTCAGCGGCGAGGATTGCTGCGACGAGGTGATCGGGAGCATCCGCGAGCGGGAGATGCCAGCGCATCTCCGCGTCGGGGCCGACGATGGCGCCGAGCATCACGGGCTCGAAGGCGAGCGGGCGGGTCCAGCTGTCGTTGCCGGGCGGCTGGTCGCCTTCGGCGAAGTGGCCGCCGCGGAGCATGACGTCGCCGGTCTTTGCGCAGAAGTCGCCAGGCGCCGTCGGTGGGCAGACGGACGCGTAGCCGCGCGCCTTCGCGTGGAGGGCTCGGCGCTCTTTGGACATGCCGTCGAGGTCCGACGCGGCCGACCAGACCGTGCCCGGAAAGCTCCAGCCGGGGTGGGAGACGGTGTGATCGGCGTGCGCCTTGGCCATCGCGTCGGCGTCGGTGCGGATCTGGACGTACCGGGGCCAGATCGCGGCGGCTGCTGCCAAAGCGGCTACAGCCCCCACCGCGACGACGGCTACGCCGGCGAACGCGGAGGCGCGCGCGGCGCGGAGGGTACGGCTTCGTTTTACGGGTTCGGGCATGGCCGCCCCATGTAACGCGCGGCGTCTACGTCGCAGCGCGGTACGGCCCGAGACCCTTTCGACGGAGCTCGGCGTCGAGCCGCGACCGCACCCAGCCCTCCGCGAACACCGTGATGATCGCGAGCGACAGGTACCCCAGGGGGAGCTTGGGGCTCTCGTCGAAGTGGCGCAGCTTCTGGTACGGCCGGGCCGCGTGGGCGTGGTGGTCGGCGTGCCGCGACAGGCCTACGAGCGAGTACAGCGTCATGACCGACTCGGCGTCCCACGAATCGATCGTCGAGGGCCGCTTGCCGGCGCGCGTAAGTCCCCAGTGTTCGAACCAGTTCACGGCTTCGAGCATCATCACGGCGACCGCGGCCTGCCCGGTGAACGCTGCCAGCGCGCCAGGGCCGGCGAACACTCCGATCAGGGCGGCGAGGAGCGCGGAAGCGGCGACGCCCTGGAGCACGGTGCGGCGATCGATCGCCCACGCGCTTTGGAATTGCTGCGGGACGGTGCGAACGAGGAACGCCCAGTACGACTCGCCGTGCCGCGCGGTCGCGCCGTCTTCGAACGTGCCGACGCGCGCGTGGTGGCCGCGCACGTGCTCGGTCGTGAAGTGCTCGTAGAACACGCCCGTCATCAGCACGCGGGCGAGGAGGCGAGCGTGCCGCTCGGGGCGGTGGCAAAGCTCGTGCGCGACGACGATGCCCGAATACCCCGAGTTCAGCCCCACGAGCACCACGCCGACGAGCGCGTGCGCGGTGAGCGCGCCGTGGTGGGCGACGCTGACCACGAACGCGACGAGGTTCGCGACCTGGAACGCGGTGAGCGCGTACAGCTGCACGTCAAACAGCGCGTCCGGTGACGTCCCGGGCGCGCCTCGCTCGGGTGGGGCGTACGCGTCCATCACGACGAACAGGACGACCCACAGCAGCCACGCGGCCGCGCCGAGGCCCTGGTGAGGGCCCGTTGCAAGGTACACCGCGATGATCACTGGAAACACGAACGCCGACAGGTGCCATGCCCATTTGGTCGACGGTAGGGATTGGCTTTCCAACTCGACTGTCGACAAAGCCGCCTCCGATTCGTCGGTTCACATACGAAACCGTACGTCACATACGACTTGGTATTTCACGTACGCCGTCGTATGTCAAGGCAAATGGGACGTGCCGACACCAAAGCCGCGACGCGGGAGGCCCTCGTCGACGCAGCCCTCGCTGAGTTCGCTCTGCACGGCCTCGATGGGTCGAGCCTGGACGCGATCTGCGCCCGCGCCGGCTTTACGAGGGGCGCGTTCTACGTGCACTTCGTGGACCGGGACGCGCTCCTCGTGGCGGTGATGGAGCGGGTGATCGGCGCCTGGCTCGCGATCATCGTCGACACGGCGGACCCCGGCCAGGACCTCGAGGCGACGATCGATCGGTTCGCCGACGCGTTCGCGGGCCTGTTGCGCGGCGAGGCTACGTCGCCAGCGTTGGAGGCGAGCGCCCAGCACTTTCACCTCGTGCTCGAGGCGTGCCGCCGCTCCGACGTGGTCCGCGGGCGGTTCACCGCGATGTTGGGTGCTGGAACGGCGGCGATCGCGGCGATCGGTCGCGCGGGTCAGCGGGCCGGGACCGTGCGCGCGGATCTCGACGCCGAAGCCTCGGCGCCGCTGCTCACCGCGCTCGTCCTCGGGCTGCTCGCGATGGTCGAAGCGGGCGTCCCGATCGATCCAAAGGCGCTTTCGCGCGCCGTGCGTCAGCTGGCGTTGATGCCGGCTTTGCCGAGCGCGCCGAGCTCTTCGTAGAGGTACACATTGGCCGCGATCGCCTTCGCGAACAGGCCGAGGTGAAGGCTCTCGTCGGGGCCGTGCGCGGTGGTCTCGGGGTCCATCACGCCGTTGAGGATGAGCGGCAGATCGCCGAACCGGCGGCCGAACAGGGCAACGAACGGGATGCTCCCGCCGACGCCGACCTGAACGAGGCTCTTGCCGAACGCGCGGACGTACGCCTTGTCTGCGGCGACGAACGCGGGACCTTTCGGGACGTACAACCAGCCATCACCCGGCGTGCCGCGGGGCTCCAGGGTGGCCTTCACACCGGCGGGGACGTTGGTGAGCAGGACCTGTTCGAGGGCCTTCACCATGTCCGCGGGCTTCTGTTCGGGCGCGACGCGCACCGACAGCACCGCGCTCGCCCGCTGGCGCAGGGCGTTCTTCTTGCGTTCGGGGCCGGGGAGCGTGGTCGCTACGACGGTGACCGAGGGTTGCCACCACATCCACTCGGCGGCGCTGCGGTCGCGCACGGGGAGGGGATGGATGCCGTCCTTCAGGTGCGCGCCCTTGCGGATCGTCTCCGCGTCGAGCGGCACGGCGAGGCCGCTCTGCCGGCGCGGCTCGGGCACGACGACGCGCGCGATCTTCATGCGGCCGTCGTCGTCGGCGAGGCGGGCGACGAGCAGGAACAGCGCCATCGCCACGTCGGGCACCATGCCGCCCCACAGGCCGGAGTGCACGTCCGCGTCGAGCGCTTCACACACGAGCTCGAGCTCGAGCAGGCCGCGGAGCGAGACCGTGAGCCCCGGAACCGTCGTGGACGGGTTCTCGCAGTCCGTCAGGATCATCGCGTCCGACGTGAACACGTCGGGCCAGGCGTCCATGTAGCGCTCGAGGTTCGGCGACCCGATCTCCTCTTCCCCTTCGACGATAAGCTTTAGATTGACGGGCAGACCGTCGGTCTCGTCGTACCAGGCGCGGATCGCAGCGAGGTGGCTCACCCAGCCGCCCATGTCGTCCGCGGCGCCGCGGGCGAACAGGCGATCGCCGCGACGCGTGGCGTCATGCGGAGGCGAGGTCCAGGATTCGCCCTTTACCGGCTGGAGATCGAGGTGGCCGTAGATGAGAATCGTCGGCTTTTCGGGGCCGGCGCGGAGGTCTTCGGCCGCGACGATCGGCAGCGCGCCGGGTAGTTCGAGGACGCGCGCGTTCGCGAGCCCGAGCGTCCCGAGGTCCTGCACCACGCGATGGGCGAGGCGTCGCACGTCTTCGGCGTGGTCGGGATCACAGGAGATGGCGGGGTACGAGAGGTACTCGGACAGCCGCGCGACGGTGTCCTCAAACTGGCCCGAAGCGCGGGAGGCCACCGCATCTGCCGTGTTCATCCGTGTCAGAACCAGATCACGGCCATCACGACCGTGACGACGACGGTGATCCCGAGCACCACAGGGATGAACAGGACGACGTTGTCGATGTCCTTCGGCGGTTCGTAGGTGCTGGGGGCCTGATTGTCATGCGAGTCGTGTGAGCCGGACATACGTCCTCCGTGATCTTCGAGCGTACTCTGAACTGCCCCCGCGCGCACCGGGGGGTGATTTTGGTCTAGGCGAGGCGGGCGCGCACCTGACCGTCGAGGGTGGCGATGACGAGGCCCTCGTCCGAGGTGACGAGCGCCAGCGTTGGCGCGACACCCGGCGCACAGGCTGCGAACTTGATCTCTTCGGGGTCGACGTCTTCGAGCGTGAGGGTGGTCACTTCCCCGTCGAGCTCAGCGGTTCGGATCGTGGTTCCCTTTCGGGCGATCTCGATCCATGCAGCGACGACGCGTTCACCGTCGAACGTCGCGTCGAGACCTGCGACCTGACCGGCCGTGTCGGCGAGGGCCTTCTGCTTGGGGACGGTGCCCTTCGCGAGCCACGCGTAGCGAACGCCTCCCGGCGTGTCGCCGTCGCGCTCGACGACCCACAGCGCGCCGACCTTGTCGGACAGCGGCACCGCGAGGGACATCTTGCCCGGATAGTCGGCCGGCGTGCGCAGGGGCTGCCCGGCGCCTTCGTTGCCGACGTTGAGGACGACGCCACCTTTGCACGCGAGCACCGCGCCGGGTCCCGGGATGAAGCCGCGCGCCGTGGGCGCCTTCTCGGACGACATGATGGAGACGCCCGTCTCTTCGACCTTCTGGACGACGAGCATCGGCCCGCGACGCGACAGGCCCCACACGCGCAGCGCGCCGTCGGACCAGCGTACGACCGGCTTTACGCCGGGCTCGTAGCCGAGCGGGTCGGACTTCGCGGGGGTGATCGTGCCGTCCTTCGCGAGCCGCCACGCCACGATCGCCGCGCCGCCCGGCCGCTCGTGGAGGATGACGAGCGCGAAGCCGTCCGCGGTTGGGACGATGGTGCGGGAGAGGACGCCGTCGGCCGACAGCGGCAGGGCGCCGTTGATCACGGTGCCGTCCTTCTGCACCAGCACCCAGCGGAGCGACATCGCGTCTTCGCCATCGGCGTTCTCCCACAGCACCGCGCAGGTGTCCTTGTGGGCGGCGACGGACACGTCGGTAAACCGCAACGGGGCTGCATGATCGACGACCGCACCGGCGGCCGCGAGCGAGCTGATCTGGGCCTCCGTGAGGCCGAGCGTGTGAGGATCGATGCCGGCGAGCATGACGCCGGTGAGGTCGAGGCCGGTGAAGTCGACCTTGTCGAGCACGGCATCGGAGAGGTCCGCCCCGGTGAGCTTCGCGCCCGTGAGGTTGGCCTCGGTCAGGTTGGCGCGGCGCAGGTTGGCGCCGGTGAGATCGGCCCCGGACAGGTCGCAGCCCTGCAGGTGGGCGTCTTCGAGGCGAGCGCCAGTGAACTTTGCGCGGATGAACGTGTTTCCGGCGAGACGAGCCTGCGGCAGCATCGCGCCCGTGAAATTCGCGTCCGTGAAGTCCGTCTCCTGGGCGCTTGCCTCCGAGAAGTCAGCCTCGACGAAGCTCGCCTTTACGGCCTTTGCCTGGTGGAACCGCGCCTCGACGAACGAGCCCTCGTCGAAGTCGCCTTCGGTGAGGTCCGTCTCGCGGAACCGCGTGCTGCCTGCGCGGAGGCCACGGCCCTGGGCGCGCAGCAGCGACGCTTCGGACAGATCGGCGTGCGACACGTCCATGTCTTCGAGCGTGGCGTCGTCGAGCACGGCCTCGCGAAACTTGGCGCTCACCGCGGTGGCGCCGGTAAAGTCGGCCTCGGTGGCGTCGACGCCCGAGAGGTCCGTCTTCATGAGGTTGGCGGTGGTGAGATCCGCGCCGGTGAGGTCGCTCTTCTCGAGCACCGCGCCGGACAGATCGACGCCGGCGAGCTTGGCGCCCGCGAGCTCGACCGCGAACAGGTCGATGCGGCGGCGCTGTCCTCGGTTGGCGTTGAACTCCTCGACCTTTCCGGCGGTGAGCAACGCGAGCAGGTCCATCGGGAAAGCGCCTCCACGCGGGCAGGACGACCGCGCGCGTTGGGCTATCTCTCTGTCGACCCGCTGTCAGCCCCGCGCCACCTCCCGGCGCGCACCCACGTGCAAACGTCGACGAGCAAGTGCGTGAAGCTCGGTGCCGCGAACAACACGTCCTGGTAGCGGGTGGGGTCGTACGGGGTCGCTGCGATCGCGTCGAGGTCCCACGGCCGCAGCTCGGCGTGGGTGTCGTACGCCGCGAGCTCACCGGCGGACGACAACAGACCGGCGCCGAACGCCTTGAGCGCGCCGCGCTCTCTGACGAGGCCGAATTCCAGCGTGTACCAGTACATGCTCTCGAGGCGCTTCATCTCCGCTTCGGACGCGACATCCGCGGCCTCCCCGAGGATGCGGTTCAGCTCGGCGATGCCGGGGTGAACCAGGGTGGCCGCGTGCCCGACGAGCTCGTGAACGACGTCCGGCTCGGGGGTGTAGAGCGGCCGGCTGTGGTGGCGGATGTACTGTGTGGACAGGAACACGCGGCGGCCGAGATAACGCACGAACGTGCGCGCGCTCACGAGCCCGGCGACGGGCTCCAAGCGAAAGCCGCTCGCGGCGTACAACGTAGGATTGAGCGTGGCGAGCTGGGGGATCTCGTCGAGCGGCAGCGGCAACACGCGCTGCAGCTCCAGGACCTCGGCGCACACGCGCTGGGGGTGAAGCTCGGAGAGGCTCCGCCACACGGTGCGCCAGACCGCGTGCTCCTCGTCGGAATACGGAGCGTCGGGGACGCGCGTCCCTGGCTGGTAGTCGAGCGCCTGCTGGGCGATTGTGTTGCGTCGGTCGCGGTAGGTCCGGTCGCGAAACCCGGGATGATCGGGGTCGAGCGCGACGAGGTCGCCGTGTCCACCGGCGTGGAACGTGAACCCGAAGTCCGGCACCGGTCAAACTGAACGGACAGTGTCGGGGTGAACTGCCCGCCCGTGCGGCTGCGTGAACTATCGTAGAGGCGCGGAGCGAGGAGGACGGCTAGAAGCGGCTTGCTAACGACCGAACACCGGAGCAGGCCAACATGACCCAGCCCAGGCACCCTATGCCTCCCTCCTCTTTCGTGAAGCTTGCCGTAGAGGCCCTCGCAGATCAAGGG
>CANNIZ010000011.1 GCA_947505245.1 Pseudomonadota bacterium
GACGCTCGCGCGCTCGGGGCGCTCGATGATGCCCAAGCTGGCGGCCATCTGCAGCATCTCGGAGCCCACACCCCAATAGCGTTTGGAGAGCTCGGCGACGGGAGGCTCGACGTCGGCCACGTTCGCGACGAGCACGAAGAAGTCGCGCAGGCTCATGTTCGCCGCACCGAGCAGGTAGGCCTCCCCGGGCCGCGCGCGGTCCATCGCCTTCACGAACGTGTCGGCGCAGTCGCGCACGTCGAGGAACGAGATGCCTCCCTTCGGGACGACGGGGATGTCGCCCGCGATGAACCGGCGCACGTCTTCGGTGCTGGATCCGCCGACGTCTTCGGGGCCGAGCAACAGGGACGGCCGCAGGAGCACAAGATCAAGGCCCAGGTTGGCGGCCATCCGCCTCGCGACGGCTTCGGCGTGGATCTTCGACGCGTAGTACGGCCACTGCTTGACCACGTCCATCGCGTCCGCGGCGTGGTCGTCGAACACGATCGGTTCGCGCGAGCAGGCGACGGTGCCAGAGGTGCTCGCCATGATCACGCGCTTGACGCCGGTGGAGGCCATCGCGCGGAGCACGTTCGCGGTGCCGTCCACATGCAGCGCGAACAGCACGTCGCGGCCGCCTTCGCGCTGGACGCGTCCTGCGAGGTGAAACACCCCGTCTACGCCGGTCATCGCGGGGGCGAGCGTCTCTTCGGTGAGCACATCCCCGAACGCCAGCTCCACTCCGCCGGGCAGGGGATCGGAGGGGTTGCTGCGAACCAGCGCGCGCACGCGGTCCCCGCGCTGCAACAGCGCCCGGACGAGATGGCGACCGAGGAAACCGGTCGCGCCAGTGACGAGCCAGGTGCTCATCCGGAGACCTCCTTGTGCGATTCGAGGGCCTGCCAAGCGTCAATGGTATCGCCTCCGCGCGAGAGGGTCACGAGGCAGGTGCGCAACACGTCGGCGACCTCCTGCATTGACGAGCCTTCGTCGCGGACCCTGCGCTCGATCCACTCGTTTGGAATCGCGCGGCCGACCCGGACCCGGACCTCCCCGCCGAGGCGCGGAACGGTGGCGCCGACGGGGAGCACGTCGTGGCTGCCTTCGACGTGCACGAGCAGCACGTCGACGTGGGCCTGAAGCGCGATCAGCACGGCGCCGGGCTTGAACTCGAGCACCACGCCGTCGCGCGACCGCGTGCCTTCCGGGAAGATCGCCAGTGATCGGCCGCTCTCGAGGATGCGCACGGCTGTGCGTACCCCGGCGAGGCCGGTCTTGTGCCGGTCGGCGGGCACGAGATCGAGCAGGTCGCCGAAGATCAGGTCCTTCGCGGCGGTGCCGAAGAAGTAGTCCTGGGCCGCGAGCAGGGGCAGATCGTCGCCGAGCTTGCCGAGCGCGTGGCGGAGCACGCCCGAGTCGAGGTGGCTGCTGTGGTTCGCGACGACCAACACCGCGCGATCTTCGGGGATGAACGCCTGACCGGTGACCTCGATGTCGAACAGCGCGCCGCTCACCGTCGCGTGCGCGCGGCGGATGAAATTCTGGGCGTCTTTGCGCATGCCGTCGGGAAGCCGCGGGATCGGGCCCGAAGGCTTCGCCGCGTTTTCGGCGGCGCGCCCGTCCGGGCCGTAGAACAGCTGGACGCGGACGCCCTTCTTGCGCGTGGCGCGGCCTGTCACCGCTTCGACGACCTCGCCGACGGTGGCCATCGCAGCGAGCTCGTCGACGGCGACCGCGGCACCCGTCTTGCGCTCGATCAGGGTCGCGAGGTCCATCCACGCGAGCGAGTCGAGCGGCAGGTCCTCACCGAGCCGCGTCGTTGCGGTGACTTGCACGGGCGACTTGCCTGCGGCCTTCGCCATCGCGTCCAGCAGCCATCGGCCGTCGTTCGACACGACGGGGATCTCTGTTTCGATTGGAGCGACCACGGTGCGCGTGCCTTCTTCGGTGCGCAGGCGGGCGCGGCTGACCTTCATCGTCGCCGTGCGCGGCAGCGGTTCCTTCCGGATGCGGATCTCCGACGGGCGCCACGAAGACGGCAGGGACGCCGTACGCTCACCGATCGCGCGGCGGATCGACTGCTCGCCGCCGGTGCCGACCACGAGCAGGTCCTTCGGGACCACGATCACGGCGACCTTCTCGCCGCCGAGCCCGTCGGGCAGACCTACGACCGACAGCTCTTCGACGTCGGGCAGGTTGACGAGGCGCTCTTCGAGCTCGTCCGGGTACACGTTCTCGCCGCTCTGCGCGACGATGACCTCCTTCTTTCGTCCGACGATCACGACGTGCCCGTCCTCGTCGATGCGTCCGAGGTCACCCGTATGCAGCCAGCCGCCGCGCACGGCCTCCTTCGTGCCAGCCTCGTCTTCGAGGTAGCCGCTCATCACGTTCTGGCCCTTCGCGATCACTTCGCCGACGCCGTCCGTGCCAGCCTCGAAGATCTTGATCTCGACGCCGCCGATGGGGGGGCCGACCGAGTCGCCGCGCTTCGTGCCGGGAGGCGCGACGGTGAGCACGGGAGCCGCTTCCGTGAGGCCGTAGCCGCTCGTGAGGGAGAAGCCCCAGCGGTAGAAGTCCTGCAGCACCACCTCGGGCAAGGCGGCGCCGCCGCTCACGAGGTGTTTGAGATCGCCGCCAAGCGCCTTGTGGACGGGCCCGAACAGGATCGGGCCGACGTTGATTCCGGTCTCGTCGCGCAGCTGGCCCGCGCGTTTCTCCGCCATTCGCCAGAGCTTGCGGGCGGGCAGCGGCAGGTCGTCGATCGTGCGGGCGATCTTTCGCTGCAGCGCGGACCACACGGCGGGCACGCCGACCATCGCGGTTGGCCGCACCTCGTCGAGCAGCTCGCCGAGGCCGTCCGCCGACACCTTGACCGGGTAGTGCACCGACGCGCCGCGCGCGATCGGGAACAGCAGGCCCGCGACGAATTCGAAGCTGTGGTGAAGCGGGAGCAGAGAAAGGAAGCGATCGTCCTGGTTCGGCTCGGCGTAAACGTGCCAGATGCCCTTGAGGACGGCGAGGAAGTTCGTGTGGGTGAGCACGACGCCTCGCGGCACCCCGGTGGTCCCGCTGGTGAACAGGATGCTCGCGGTGCGGCCAGGGGTGTGGTCGAACCCATGTAGCGAGGGCAGGCTCTCGGTCGATCGTGGACCCGCGCAGAGCTCTTCCGCGACGCGCACGAGCGCATGGGGCGGGGCCTTGCTGGCCTGGGCACGCGACATCACGAGCACCTTGGCCTGGCTCCGCTCGACGAGCCGCGCGATCGAGTCCGCCGGGGTGGCGGGGTCGACGGGCACGCAGGCGCCGCCGGCGTACAGCACGCCGAGCCAGGCGAGCGGCCATTCCACGCCGCGGTCGATGACGAGCATCACCCGGTCGCCGACGTGCACCCCGTCGCCGACGAGGCGCTGGCCGATGAGCTGTGCCCGCGCGTGGACCTGATCGAAGGTGAGCGTCTCTGCGCGGCCTTCGCCGACGCGCGCGAAGCAGGTCCGCCCGCCGTGCTCAGCGACGCTGCGCTCGAACAGGTCGATAAGATCGCCGGGGAATTGCGGCGCGGCAGGCTCGTCGGGCGTGAGCCCCTGGCGGAGCTTTCGCTCCATCTCGGGCCAGATCCACTCGTCGAGGCCGGGCAGGTGCTGATCGTGGAAGTACCGGTACCAGTCCATGTCGGCGACGTCCCACGCGTACAGCGCGCGCTCGGACTCGACGACCCGCTGCGAAAGGGCGTGGATGTTCGCGGTCTTGTACCGGACCTCCACGTCGAGCGCGAACGGCCGGTACACGTCGTACACCCCTTCGACGCCGCGCGCGGTGCGCTCCACGGCCTGGGCGACGGCCTTCGCGCGGTCCTTGAACCGGCGCAGAATCCCGTCGGGCGCAGGCGCGTCCGCGAGGAGGTCCGAGAAAAAGCCTGCTGCCTTGCGGATGGCGGGGACGGACGCGTTCTCGTACAGCTTCGGCGCGTTCGGCAGTGCGTCCATCTGCGTGAGCAACAGGCGCTTCCCGACGTCCATGTCCGGATCGTCGGCCACGCGCTGGTACTTCCACATGTTGCAGATCTCGATCAGGCGATGGATCCACAGCGGGTTCTCATCGCTCGTGCCGAGCTGGTAGACGGGTCGATGTTCGCCCCGCAGCAAGGCGGCGACCGCGAGCGCGAGCCCCTTGGCGACGAGGTCGACGGGGACGAGGTCGATGGCGAGGTCGCCCTTCGCAGGTGTGAACCGCTGGCCCCACATCGCGAGCATGATCAGCGCGGCGGAGCCGTTGCCGCCCTCCGACCAGCCCGGCAGCGGGAACTTCCACGCGCTCTCGACGATCGCGGGCCGCACGATGCACACGGGGACGTCGCCCCTATGCCGCGTCATCACCTTCTCGGCGAGCGACTTCGTGTAGGTGTACGTGTTCGGCCACCCGAGCGCGCGCGAGCGGGCCTCACCGTCCGTTCGCAGGCGACGGCGCGGCGGAGGCTGCGTCGGGTCGTCCTTGTCCTCGAGGATTCGCGTCACGGTCCGGTGCGCGAGCTTGCGCTCCAGGTCGGGGTCGAACGAGGTGATGTCGGGGTTCGGGCAGCCCGGCTCGACCTGCTCGGGGACCCAGCCGTTCGCGTAGCCGGCGACGTAGCAGGTGGACACGTGCGCCAGCGGCACGCCGAGGAACCGCGCCGCGTCGAGCGCTCCGAGCGCGCCTTCGACGTTCGTCTGGAGCGCGTCGTTGAGCGGCGGCGTGAAGTCCACGCTCGCGGCGACGTTCACGATCACGTCGACGTCGCCCTTCAAGCGCGCGAGGTCTTCGTCCGACAGGCCGATGCGCGGCTTCGACAGGTCGCCGGCGACGGCGTTTACCTTCTCGGCGACGAACGCGTCGTAGGTCTCTCCGTGCCGGTCACGGAGGACGCGCAATGGCGCGGACTGCAGCACGCCCGCGAGCCGATCGACCGGCTTCTGCCGGGACTTCGGGCGCACGATGCAGGTGATGCGCTTGATGTCGGGGTGGTAGTAGAGCACCCACGCGAGGAAGGCCTTCCCGACGAAGCCTGTCACGCCCGTCATGAGCAGGTGACGGCCGCGCAGCGTGTCGTTGACGGAGAAGGTCGTGGTCATGTCGCTACTAGGCCACGTCCGCGAGGATCATCGGCGGGCAGTGAAGCAGCGAGATGCTCGGCTCGCGCTCGGAAAGGAAGTCCTTCGCCATCTCGATCGCGGTGGTGAGGTCCTTCGCAGGGTGCCAGCCGAGGCGGCGCGCGGTCTCGGGCTCTTCAGCGCCGGCGCAGATGATGTGGCCGACGTGCTTTTGCCCGTTCTCGGCCCAGTACCACATGTAGAACGGGTGGGCGCCATGGTACGCGTGCCCGAACCGGTACTTCTCGATGTAGATCGGGTTCTCGGCGAACTCGCGCTCGTACTTCTCCTTCAACACGTCGGCGTCGCGCGTCTCGGGCAGCAGCCGGTGGAAGAACTCGACGTACGAGGGGTGGTGCTCCTCGTCGAAGTCGGCGCGGCAGGGGTGGCAGATGATCAGCACGCCGCCTTTGCGGACGATGGGCTTTCCCCGGTACATGTTGAACATGTAGCCGAGGCCCGTGCACCGCACGAGGAGCGGGTTCATCGCGGTGCTGTTCACGTTGTACGGGCAAAGGTGCGGCACACCGATGATCGCGATGTCGGTCTGGCCATGCTCGACGGGCACGGCGTACTGCTCGTGGCACTTCTCGAGCGTCTTCTCGTGTACGGGCTCGGTGGCGCCGGCGGTGACCTGCAGGATCCCGTACGGGGCGGGGGTGCGCATCATCATCTCGCGCCGCGCGTCTTGGGGCAGCTTGTCGAGCGTCCATTTCAGCATCTTGAACCGACCGAGGTCGAAGTCGCTCCAGGTCTCTTCGGGGCGGCCGAGGAATTCGAGCTGAGAGGGGTACATCTCGGTGTTCACGACGGTCTCGACGTGGAATACGTCGAGCTTCTCGTTCACGATTTTGCCGATGCGACCGATCGAGGTGTGCATCTCCGACCGCTTGGGGTCGAAGTAGCTGTCGGACTTCCGGATCGCGTCGGGCGTGTGATGCGACAGCAACCCCTTGTACCCGGTGAGGCCGACGCCGACGCTTTTGTGGCCTCCGTCCATCGTTACGAGGTTGATGTTCAAGTAGATGATGAGGTCGGATTCGGCCGCACGGCGCGACAACTCGACCGGCTCGCCGTGCTTCGTGTGGCCGATCACCACCATTCCGTCGGGCTTCTCGGCGTCGTGGTTCATCAGCTGCTTCGGGTACAGGCGCTTGAACAGCACCTTCCCGACCATACGCTTGATCTCGTCCGCCGTCATGCGGCGATGGAACGCGGTGGCGACGTGCACCTCGACGTCTTCGACGCCGAACTGATCGAACAGCTCGAAGCACGCCTCGAGCATGAGCTGGCGCACGTCAGGCGTCACCATCGGCGGAAGCGGCAGGCTGATGTCGTCCACCGCGACGAGCACCTTCATGCCCGGACGCAGCTTGCTTGGGAGCGGGTCTTTGCCGAGCGGGTGCCAGAGGGCGTGGCGGATCGCAGCCGGCACGTCAGGCAGCGCGGACAGCGGCGCGTTCGGGAAGATGATCTTCGTGCCGACCGGCACTTTCTCGTGAAGGAACCGCTCGCCAAAGGCGATCACCCGGCGCGGGCTCGCGGCGGTCTGCGTGACGACGGGCTTCCAACGGCGCAACATGGGCTTCCTTCCAGAGTCAGTCTGCGGTGGCGATGCAAGCGGAGCGCGCAGCGAGCCGCAGGCGAGCGAAGTTAATCAGCGGTAGCGAGAAAGGGCTCGGCGATTTCCCGCCCGTCTTCCAGGTCGATGACGGGCCAGTGGTTCGCTCGCGCTTCGTACTTCAGCGCGCGTTCCGGGTGAACGGCGCAGGGGTGGCCGACGATCGCCAGCATCGGGAGGTCGGCGGCCGAGTCCGAATAGGCGTGGCACTCCGAGAGCAACGCGCCGTTGGCTTCCGCGAATTCCCGCATCCAGCCGGCCTTGCGCGCGCCGCTCATGATCGGTGGTACGAGGCGGCCAGTCGCGTGGCCGTCGCGGATCTCGAGGCGATTGGCTGCATAGTGGGCGATGCCCATCCGCGCGGCGAACGGCTTCACGACGTGTTCGAGGGAACCCGTGACGAGCACGGGTTCGAGGCCGGCGTTTCGCAGGCGGTCGAGCAGGCTGCGGGTGCCCGTGCGGAGGTTCCCCTCGTAGACGTGCTCAGCGGCGTTCTCGCCGAGCCAGCGAAGTCGATCCATATGGAGGCCGCGGAACCCTGCGTACAGGACCTCCTGAAACGCCGAGCGCGAAACACGATCAAGCGCGACGAGGAACGGTGACGTGGCGGCGAGGCCGGCGATCGCGGCCGCGCGCCCAGACAACGTCTGGCGGCGCGCCTGATGGTGCACGCTGACGTGCGCCAGGTTGCTGCGAACCAGGGTCCCATCGAGGTCGAGAAAGGCGTAACGAGGCATAGCCGCGCCCGTTAACATCTCACGGCGCGTCGGGCCCGCCAGTGGCGCCCGCGTCGGCTCGGGTGGCGTCGCGGTCCTGCTCGGTCGGGTCGCCGGCATCGACGGCGGGGGAGCTTGTCATCAGGCCGAGGTCGTCGTTCCACGGGTCGCCGTCGTCCGAACGCCCGACGAACTTCGGATCGGCCGCCACGTTGCCGATCACGGTCGAGCCTGTCGGGATCGGAGCGCTGCCTGCGTCGTACGCCACGGTGTACGAGACGCGGACCAGCGCGGAAGGGTCTGGAGACGTGGTGCTCGCCCGTCCGATCGCGTTTGGACGGGCATTTTGGATCACCGATGAGCGCACGTCGAGGTCGGCGCCGCGCGCAGAATACGCTACGCCCGCGCCGTTCTGCGCGATCTGGCCCACCGCTGTCACGTGGTCCAGCGTGACCTGGCCGATCACCCCTTGGCGATCGACGTACACGCCTGCGCCAAACGACGCGCGGTTGTCGATCAACCAGGAATTTCGAAGTTCGACGGTGCTCGTCGCCGCGTAGATCGCGCCGCCGGTGCTCGCCGCCGTGAGGTTCGCGAACGTACCGCGCAGCACGTCGAGCGCGCCGTCGCGCAGGCGAAACCCGGCGCCCTGTTGCACCGCGTAGCCGTCGCCGATGGTGATGTCGGTGGCGAGCACGTCGCCGGCATCGACGAACACTGCGCCACCGCTCACGGCTACGTTTCCAAGCATCTCGACGTCTTCGAGCGTGAGCAGGCCCCCGCGGGTGCTTACGGCGCCCCCCTCGGCAGCGAAACCGCCGACGATCGACAGGCCGCTGAGGGCGACTGGCGCCGTCGTGTCCAAGGTGAACGCGGCGCCTGCGTCGCCTGCGTCGAGTACGGTGAGCCCAGGTCCGGCGCCGACAATCGTGGCCCCGCGGGCGGCGAGATCGACGTTGCACGGCCACGTTCCGGCGTCGACCAATACCTGCGAGCCTTCGGCGACCGCCGCGAGGGCGCTCTCAAGATCGAGGTAGTCGTCGGGGACGGAGACATCGCCGGGTACCACGACGGTTACGCGCCCCAGGCCGATCGCCGCGCCGTCGTCGGCCGCGAGCTCGACCACGTACATCCCGCCGTGGTCGGGCGTGAACGACATCGCGGCGGCGCCGACCAGGTCTTGATCGGTGAGCAGCGAGGTGCCGGGGAGGTCGATGAATCGCCATGTATAGGTGAGCGGCAACCCGTCGGGGTCAAACGAGCCGGTCGCGTCAAACGCGACGGGGACGCCGATGGTGCCGACGCGGTCGAGGCCTGGCACGGCGTGGGGCGCGTGGTCGTACGGGTCGGAGGGATCGTCCCCGGCAAGCACCTCGACGTCGTCGTCCACGCCGTCCTGGTCGGAGTCTGCGTCGTCTGGAAGCGTGTGCGCGGCGAACTCCGCTGCCGCAGGCAGCCCGTCGCCGTCGGTATCCGAGCCGCTGTCGTCCGGGCCGATCGCGAGCCCGTGAGGAAGCTCCCAGCTGTCGGGCAGGCCGTCGGCGTCGGAATCGGCGTACCCGACGTCAAACCCGGATGCAGCGTCCGGGCCGCCAAACGCGCCGATGTCCGCGGGTGAGCCGTCGGGGTCGATGAACGCGGAGGCGCCCTGATCGACGAGCAACGACCACGGCCCAAGACGTTCTCCTGCGATCAAGTCCGCATCGGCGTAGTAGTCGGTCCCGGTGGGGTTGTTCGTCGTCCGGTGGTTCTTCCAGTACGCGAGGTGGCCGCCGGTCACAGGCGTCCCGGTCGCGCGCCAGAACCCGTACCCGGCGGGCTGGTAGGCAAACAGCACGTTCCAGAGGGTCGCTGAGCCGCGCGCGACGGCGAGAGCGCCGCTCGCGGTGCTTCCGCGGTTTCGTACGAACGTCAGGTTCGCGGCGTCGATCGGCGCGTCGTCTGTGTAGACACCCGCTCCGCTGCCGGCAGCGTTTTCGGCGACGACGAGGTTGCGGAGGCTGCCAGTCGAGCCGTCGTCGAGGTACAGCCCGCCGCCGGTGCTCCCTCCGTTCGCCTCCAACCTTCCGCGTGTCCACGTCAGCGGTGCGTCAGCGATCCACACGCCGCCGCCGATGCCCACCGTGTGGTTGTCGACGACGTCGACGTCGACGAGGTCGGTCGGGCAGGCGTCGAGCGCGAGCGCGCCGCCCTGGTAGGCGACGCCGCCGGAAAAGACGACGCCGCGGGCCGAGAACGTGGAGGCGAGGCAGTCCACGAGGCCGCCGTGGTCCCCGAGTCCTCGACGGACGGTGAGGTCGACGAGACGAAAGTTGGACCCTCCCGAGACGGCGAACGGTGGGCGGTCGCGGGGGCCGAGGACGGTGGTGAGACCCGCACCCGCGCCTCGCACCACGAGGGTGCGTCCGACGAGGTCGGCGGCCCCGTCGTGGATGCCTGCCGACAGCACGATCTCGTCATGTTCGACCGACGCTTCGATGGCGTCGGCGAGCGTCGCGTAGTCGTCGGGCACGCGGAGTTCGTCCCAACCGAACACGGCGACGGTGTCCGTCCCTGTACCGAAGCCGTCGGTCGCGTTGAGCTCGAGCACGTACCGCCCCCGTACATCGGGGACGAAGGTGGGATGGACGCCGTTCGGCGGGGAAAGGTCGCTGTCGGACACGACCGAGCCCGGCGGGGTCGAGACGAAGTGCCAGGTCAACGTCGCGATCACGTCGCCGTCCGGGTCGGACGTCCGCGATCCGTCCAGCGTCGCGAGCGTGCCTATCCGCGCGACCACGTCGGAACCTGCATCTGCGTCCGGAGCGTGGCCCCGCGGATCGGTGGGCGATTGCCCTGCCGCGATCTCGACGGCGTCCCCGACACCGTCGCCGTCGGAGTCTGCGGCGAACGGGTCGGTGCCGGCGGCCTGCTCCGCGAGCGCGTCGAGCCCGTCGACGTCGGCGTCGGTGGTGTGGTCGTCGAGCGACGGGTCGAGCCCGACGCGCGCTTCCCAGCCGTCGGCGAGCCCATCGCCCTCGTGATCGAGCGACCATCGACCATAGCCGCGGGGCGCCCACGGACCGCCGAACGGCCCAGCGTCCGACGCGCTGCCGTCGGGGTCGCGCTCCTCAGGCCGCGCCGAGTCGATCGCCGCGGTGGCTGGAGGAGCCTGCCATACGTCGTCCTCGGGGTCTCCATCGGGCGTCACCCAGGGAATGCCTGGCGCGCCTCCGCTGGCGATCGTTGTGAACGAGGCGTCGCTCGTGAGCAAAGGCGCGTGTTGGACGGCGTTGTAGAGCATCGCGACCGTCGGTGCGAACGTGATCGGACGTCCGAACAACACGGATCCCTCGTTCGCCGTCGCGACCGCGCCGAGCACGTGGGTGTCGCCGGACTGGATCTGCACGACAGCGCCTGCGCCGGCGTTGGACGTGAAGCCGGCGTGTTCGATCCATGCGGTCCCGTAGCCTTCGCGAAAGATCGCGGACCCCGTGGGCGCACGGTTCTCGGAGAACATCGCGGACCGCGTCGCCTGCTGCAGGCCGCTCGCGCCGGTGACGTCCATCGCGCCGCCGCGGATGCCGGCGGAATCGCCGACGAACACGGGACGCACGAGCCGGTAGTCGCAGTAGTCGAGCCGCAGCCCGCCGCCGCGGGCGCCCGCGGTGTTCGCGACGAACCGCACGTCGGTGAGGTCGACGTGGGACCGCGCGGCGAGCACGCCTCCGCCGTCGCCCGTGGCGTGGTTCCCGCGCAGGGTGACGTCGGTCAATACGAGGTCGCCGTCGTCGAGGCGAACCGCGCCGCCGGACGCCGCCTCGCCGCCGGTGACGGTGAGGTGAGCGAGGGTGAGGGATTCGCCAGCGATCGCGGTGAACGCCCGCCCGTTCAGGCGCGCGTCGATGACCACATCGTCAGCGTTGCGTCCGAGTCCGAACACCGTCACGTCTTTGCTGCCGAGATCGACGTTCGCGGGGTAGGTGCCTGGGCGCAACGCCACGCTTCCACCGTGGCCCGCGATCGCGACCGCCTCGGCGACCGTGGTGGCGTCGTCGGGGACGATCACGGGGGCCACGACCGTGAACGCGTGTTCGACGCGGCGCGTGACGCCGCCGGCGCTGAGGTCGAGTGCCAAGACCCAATCACCCGAACGGTCTGGAACGAGCGTGGTGTCAAGCTCGTCCGGCGCCGTGGGTCGCGCGCTCGCGTCGATGGGTGCGGAGACAACGGACCAGGCGACGGTCAATACGTCGTCGTCGGGGTCATAGGAGAGGCTCCCGTCGAGGTCGAACGGCTCGTTCCGCGCCGCGAACACGGACGCTTTGATCACGGGCATCGGCGCGTGATCCGCAGGGGACGTCGGGTCGGAGCCGGACGCGGCCTCCAGGCCGTCGGGAACGCCGTCATCGTCGGTGTCCGCGACGGCCGGTCGCGTATCCGAGGCGAGCTCCTGTGCGTTGGTGAGTCCGTCGCCGTCAGGGTCGGCGCCGGCGTCCGCGACGTACGGACCGGTTCCTGCGTAGACCTCCCATCCGTCGGGTAACCCGTCACCGTCAGAGTCATCGCTGGTCGCCCATCGGGCGCCGTCGGCCGCTCCAGGCCCGCCCGACGACCCGAGCACGGTCCCATCCAGCGCGAGCATCCCCGATCGTGGTGCCGGGCGGACGTCCTCGCTGGACAAGAACCGCGGATCGGCACGCACGGCCTCGACCCGCCAACCGCGGTCGGTGTCGGCGCCGCCGTTTGCCCAGAACAGCGTCCGTCCCCACGTCGCGAGCGGCGCGTGAATGGCTCCGTGATCGCTCGTATGACCCGCCACCACGACGTCTTCGATCGACACCGCCACCGTGGCGTACAAGGCAGGGCCATCGCTCGGGCCGCTGTTGTCGGCGAGGGTCACGTTCTCGAGCAGGCGAGCCGGGCCGGTGCCGGTGAGGTACAGCCCGCCGCCGTCGTCGATCACGGAATTCCGAAGGACTTCGGTTGAACGTGCCGTGAAGCGGCCTTCAGCGAACGCGCCTCCGCCGTCGATCGTCGCGTGGTTGTCGTCGAGCCGTCCGCGTAGGATGTGCACGGCCGCGTCCGGCCCGACGTAAAGCCCGCCGCCGTGGGCATGCGCGGTGTTTCGCTCGACCTCGACGTCCTCCAGGGTGGCGTCGCCCGCGACCACGGCGATCCCTCCGCCGTCGTCCGCGCGGTTGTAAGCCGCGCACACGCGCGTGAGCTCGGCGTCGGCAGTGACCAACACCCCGCCGCCTCGGTCCGCCTCACCGCCGACGACCGACAGGTCTGCGAGCGCGCCGCCACCGAGCGTCACGACGCTGCCGGAGCGATCGCCGTACAATACCGTGTTGCCGCAGCCCTCTCCGGCGACGGTCACGTCGGCACGATCGACGGTGAGCATTCCCGCGAAGGTCCCCGCGGCCAACTGAACCACAGCGCCCGTGTCGGCCACGGCCAAGGCGTCTTCGAGGTCGGCGAACGTCTGGACCGCGATCTCGTCGACATACCCATCGCAATCGTCGTCGACGCCGTTCGGTGCGTCTACCGCACCGGGCGCGCGGGCAGCGTCGCCGTCGTCGCAATCGGTCGCCGCGGAGGCGAGCCCATCGAGCGGACCACACGCGATCACCGGCGCGTCGGGATCGCCCGCACCATCGCCATCGGCGTCTACGTACACGCGAAGTTGCGGCAGATCCTCGTCGGTCGCTCCGTCGCAGTCGTTGTCGTCGTCGTCACACACCTCTGGTGCGGCGGTCCACGCCCGCTTGTCGGCGTCATCGCAGTCATCTTGCGAGGCGACGAAGCCCTCCGGCGCGATGCAGCCCGCGACGACCGGATCGCCCGCGCCGTGACCGTCCGCGTCGCTGTCGGCGTACCAGGTGGCCTGGACGCCTTCGTCGACGGAGCCGTCGCAGTCGTCGTCGCGCCCGTCGCAGGACTCGATCCCGTCGGGCGACACTGTGGGATCGTCGTCCTCGCAGTCGTCGCCGTTCAGCGATCCGTCTTCGGGCACCGCGCACACCCGTCGGCTGCTCTCCGGATCACCGAAACCGTCGCCGTCGCGGTCGAGGTACGCGACGATCGCGACTCCCTCGTCAACAAATCCGTCGCAGTCGTCGTCAATCCCGTTGCAAACCTCGGTCGCGCCAGGGTTTCGTGTCGGATCGGCGCCACCGCAGTCGCGGCCGTCGCGGGTGCCGTCACCATCGGTGTCCTGGCAGGCGGCGAGCAACGCGAGAGACACCACCAACCAGCGCATGCTTTGCCGACCTCTGGCAGGTAGTGTGCACCGGCGCCCGGGCCTGTGCTACCCTGCGTTTCATGTGGGGAGGGTACGTGCGCGTGTTCGTTCTGGGTCTCGCTGCGGCCGTTTCGTTGTTGGGTTCTGCCCCCGCTTTTGCGGACTGTGCTGCGCCCTACACGTCCGACAACGTGCTCGAAGACCTCGGCAATGTCGAGTCTTTCCTGCTCAACGCCAACAATGACGCGGCTTCGGCGGCTGCAAAAGGCATGCAGTCGAAGATCGGCTGCCTCACCGAGGTCCTTCCGCCGATCATCCTCGGGCGTGCCTACCGCGGCATGGGCGCGGGTCTCTACGTTGGTGGAGATTTGACGCGGTCCAAGGACTGGTTCGCGACGGCAATCTCCATCGACCCGACCTTCGAGTACGGGACGCAGGACCTTCCAGCGGACCATCCCGTGCTTTCGATCTATTCGGACGTCAAGCGCGTCGGCCTGGACCCTGTCGTTACCGTCGAAGGCAAGTCGTTCGTCCCAGGGGTGCACTACCTGGACGGCAAGAAGATCGTCACGCCGGCCGCCGCTCCCGCGATGCCTCACCTTTACCAGAAGCAGGTCGACGGCAACGTCAGCACCTGGCTTATCGAAGGCGAGTACTTTCCGGACAACGTGCTCAACAACGGCGGTTCGTCGGCGTCGGCGTCGGGGACCGCGCCTGCTGGAGGGAAGGACCCGAAGGCTGGCAAGCCCCCGAAGGGCGGCACCGTAGCGGCCGTGACGCCGCCGAAGGTGACGACCATCACGCGCAAGCGCCCGCCGGAGAAGACGCCCCTGATGATCGGCGGCGTCGTGGTCGTCGGTGGTGCGGGCGCCATCTACTTCCTCGCCATGGGCGCGCGGGCCGATTTCGAGGGCGCGAAGACGCTCGCGGACGTGGACAAGTTCAAGAAGACGACCAACACGATGGTCGTCGCGAGCAGCGCGGTGTTGGCCGTGGGGGTCGGCACCCTTTCCTGGGGCCTGATCGTGGACGACCACGGCACGCCGCTGCCGGCCGTCAACTTCCGCTTCTAAGGCCTCTGACGTGCCAACCGCGACGCTGCCGCAGCTCTGGCGGGGCCGTTCAGGCCGCGAATACGTGCCGTTCGAGCAGGCGCGTGTTCGCCACGGCGGCATGGCGACGGTGCGCAAGGTGGTCGGTCGCGGCGGGCCTGTCGCAAACTCCACCGTCGCTGATGGCGTTCCGCTCGCGCTGAAGCTGTGGACCGAGAGCGACGATGCCTCGCTCGACCAGCTGCAGGCCGAAGCGCGAATCCTGGTCGAGATCAGCGGCCATCCGGGCGAGCTCCCGTGCCCGCGGCTTTACGATCTTGTCGGGACGCCGCTGGTGACGGGCCTGGTGATGGAGTGGTGCTCCGCCGATCTCGAGCGGTGGTGGCGTGAAAAGCTGAAGGAGCCAGACTCGTTCGGGCGCCTGATGGCCACGATGGCGGAGGTTTCGCGCCGGGTCGCGGACTACCACGTGTTCTTCGCGCAGAAACAAGGCCTCGATGCAGCCCACGGCGACCTGAAGCCGTCGAACATCCTGCTGTCCTCGGAGGGGCGCTGGCTGATCTCAGACTTTGGCGCCGCGCGCGTCAAACCGCCCGACGACAACCCGCTCGTGACGAGCAAGGTCGTCGCCGGAACCGAGAATTTCCTGTCTCCCGAGGCGTTGTTCCACGCGAAGCGGCGCCATCACGCTGCGATGGACACCTGGGCGCTCGCCGCCACCGCGTTCACCATGCTGCGGCTGCAGCGCATGTCGCTCGATGCGGCCCCGATCCCAAAGAACGGAACCCAGAACCCGCGGTTCCGGATGCAGCGGATTCACGCGATCATGGAGGTCTACGCGAAGGACCCGACGCGGTTCCGTGATCGCGACCTCGCCGTCGAGGCCTTCTCGGACCCGCTGCGCATCCCCGAAGAAGACCGCCGGGCGGTGCGCGACTCGCTCCGGGGCGTGTTCGGCGTCCCCGACGATCGGCGCGAAGAGGTCCTCTGCAAGGAGCTTCTCGAGCTGTTCGATCGCGCGCTCGCGATCGAGCCACGCTTCCGCTTCACGGACGCGCGCGACCTGGCGTCCGCGTTCGAGCGGTTGTTGCGCCTCTATCTTGAACTTTCGGCGCCTTCCGAGGCGGCGCAGCCCGCCCAGCCGATCGCCGATCCCGCGCCGTTCGTGAAGGCCCGTGAAGACGCGGTGCGGGCGAAGCAAGAGGCTGAAGAGCGCGCCAATCAGCTGCAAGAAGAGATGGAGGCGATGCGGGAGCGCCTGCAGGAGGCCGAAGGGAGGCTGACGGCCGCGCTTTATCAGCCGAGTCTTCCCGCGCCGAACAAGCCCGAGTCGCCACCGCTCAAGAGCCGAACGCCGCTGCCCCCGCCGCGCGTCGAGCGCGTCGTGGAGACGGTCGAGGTGCCCGCGGTCCCGGCGTGGTGGGGCGCGTTGCTGGTCCTGGTGTTGCTGTTCCAGTTCGCGACGCTCGTGCTCGTCGCGATCGCGCTCGCTGGGAGCCTGTTTCGCTGACGGCGTCCGTCGGGCCCTGCGTCAGCGGAGGTCGCCGTCTGGCGTGATCGTCGCCTCGGAGGCGAACGATAGAGGGATCACGCGCGCGGCGCCGGGCAGGGGCACGCGCACGCTCCAGGCGCAGCGGACGTGTCGGCCTGCGTCGTCTTCGGTGAGGCCGCACGCGTCGTCGCCCACCTGCAGCCCGACCTGCCGATCGAGCTCGTACTGCAGGCGCTGATCGGCCTGTTTCTGCCCGAAGTCGCGCCAGTCCAGCGCCACCGCCATGACGATCGCGTCCAATTGCTGATCGTCGAGCGCGTACGGGCCGATCAACCACGACACGAACAGCAGGAACGTGCCCGGCACCAGCAGGGTGGCGTACAGGAGGAACTTCGCCCAGGTCTTCAATCAGTCCTCGTCGTTCAAGCGAAGCACGGCGAGGAACGCCTCCTGCGGGACCTCGACGGTGCCGACGGCCTTCATCCGCTTCTTGCCGGCCTTCTGCTTCTCGAGGAGCTTGCGCTTGCGCGAGATGTCGCCGCCGTAGCACTTGGCGGTCACGTCTTTTCGTACCCCGCGGATGTTGGTGCGCGCGACGACCTTGACGCCGATGGCAGCCTGGATGGCGACCTCGAACTGCTGCGGCGGGATGTGCTCCTTGAGCTTGCGCGTCATCGCGGCGCCGTTGTGGTGGGCCTTCTCGCGGTGGCAGATGTTGGACAGCGCGTCGACGAGTTCGCCGTTGAGGAGGATGTCGACCTTTACGAGGTCATCGGCCTTCCAGTGCGTGACCTCGTAGTCCATGGAGGCATAGCCGCGGGAGATCGACTTCAGCTTGTCGAAGAAGTCGAACACCACTTCGGCGTAGGGCAACTCGTAGGTGAGCATCACGCGCCCGGCGCTCGCGTAGGAGAAGTCCTGCTGCTTGCCGCGGCGCTCCTCACAAAGCTTGATCACGGAGCCGATCCGCTCTTCAGGGCAGTGGATCACCACCTTCGCGATCGGCTCCTGGATCTCGTCGATGAGGCCGAGCGCGGGCAGCTGGCTCGGGCTGCGGATCTCGATGATCGTGCCGTCCTTCTTCTTCACTTTGTACACGACCGAGGGGGCGGTGGTGATCAGGTCGAGGTTGTACTCGCGCTCGAGGCGCTGCTGCGACACGTCCATGTGCAGCAGGCCGAGGAAGCCCACGCGGTAGCCGAGGCCGAGGGCGTCGCTGACCTCCGGTTCGATCGACAGCGCTGCGTCGTTGAGGGCGAGCTTCTCGAGCGCGTCGTGGAGGTTGTCGTAGTCGGCGTTGTCGGTGGGGAAGATTCCGGAGTAGACCATCGGCTTCGCGGCTTTGAAGCCATGAACAGCGACAGTGGCCGGATTGCGCACGGACGTGACGGTGTCGCCGACGCGGGCGTCCCGGATCGTCTTGATGTTCGCGATGATGTAGCCCACGTCGCCGGGGAGCAGCTCCTTGCGCTCCACGTTCGCGGGTGTGAACACGCCGAGCTTCATGATCTCGTGCACCGAGCCCGACGACATCAGCTTGATCTTCTCGCCGGTGCGCAGCGCCCCCTCGAACACGCGGACGAGGATGACGACGCCGACGTACGGATCGAACCAGGAGTCGGTGATCAACGCGGTCAGCGGGGCGTTCTCGTCCCCGGTCGGGTGCGGCACCCGCGCGACGATCGCCTCGAGCACGTCATCGATCCCGACGCCGGTTTTGGCGCTGCAGCGCACGGCGTGGGTGGTGTCGAGGCCGATCACGTCTTCGACCTCTTTGAGCACCTCGTCTGCGTGGGCGGACGGCAGGTCGATCTTGTTGACGACCGGCACGATCTCGAGGTTCGCGGCGAGCGCCAGGTACACGTTCGCGACGGTCTGGGCTTCGACGCCTTGCGTCGCGTCGACGACGAGGAGCGCGCCTTCACACGCGGACAACGCGCGGCTCACTTCGTACGTGAAGTCGACGTGCCCCGGCGTGTCGATCAGGTTGAGGTTGTAGATCTCGCCGTCTTTGGCGAGGTACTGGATGGCCGCGGTCTGGGCCTTGATCGTGATGCCGCGCTCGCGCTCGATGTCCATCGAGTCGAGCAGCTGCGCCTTCATGTCGCGATCCGCGACCGCGCCGGTTCGCTGGAGGAGCCGATCGGCGAGGGTGGACTTGCCATGATCGATGTGCGCGATGATCGCGAAATTGCGGATACGTTCGAGACGGTTCAACGGTACTCCGGGCGGCCGATGCAGCGATACCGGAAGCCAGCCTGCGCCACCTCCTTGGGATCGAACAGGTTTCGGCCGTCGACAATATTGTGGCTTCGCATGCGGCGGGAAAGCTCCGCGAAGTCGGGGCTGCGAAACTCGTTCCAGTCGGTGGGGATGATCAGGGCGTCGGCGCCGTCGACGCAGGTGAGCGAGTCCGGGGCGTACCGGATGGCCTCGCCGAGCACGGCGCGTGCTTGACCAATCGCTTCAGGATCGTAAGCCGCGACGGTGGCTCCGCGACGGAGGGCCTCGGCGATGAACACGAGCGACGGCGCATCGCGCACATCGTCGGTGCGCGACTTGAACGCGAGGCCCCACACGGCGAGGTGGAGCCCTGTCCAGTCAGCACCGAGGAGTTGTACGGTCTTCTCACCGAGCAGCTCCTTCTGGGCCTCGTTGACCTCGTGCACCGCGTTGGTCATCCGCATCGGCACGTCATGGGTGCGTCCCAGGTACGCGAGCGCCTGGACGTCTTTCGGGAAACAGCTGCCCCCGTAGCCGCAGCCGGGGAACAGGTAGCGCGAGCCAAGGCGTTGATCGCCACCCACGACGCGGCGCACCATCTCGACGTCAGCCCCGAAGCCGTCGCAAAGGTTGGCGATCTCGTTCATGAGCGTGATTCGCGCGGCGAGCATCGCATTCGCGGCGTACTTCGCCATCTCGGCCGAGCGGTTGTCCATGTGCAGCAGGGGGCGGCCGGTGCGGACCAGGGGCGCGTAGATTCGGTCCATCGCGGCCTGTGCCGCCGCTGAGCGCGTGCCGACCACGATGCGGTCCGGCCGCGTGAAGTCGTCTACCGCAGTGCCCTCGGCGAGAAACTCTGGATTGGAGACCACATCCACCAGGTGGGTGGTGCGTCCGCTCGCGCGTTCGCGCAGGGCGTCGGCCGTACCCGGAGGCACCGTCGATTTCACGACGACGATCGTGGGCCGTGCAAGAGCGGCGATCGTCTCGTCGAATACCGCGGTCACACCTGACAGATCGGCCGAGCCGTCTCGCGATGAGGGCGTTCCGACGGCGATGAACGCGACGTCTGCCTTGGCGACGGCCGCGGCGAGGTTCGTGGTGAACGACAGGCGGCGCCCCTCGCGGACGCGGTGGAGGACCTCGAGGAGGCCGGGCTCGTGGATGGGGCACTCGCCCGCGCTGAGCCGCTCGACCTTCTTCTCGTCACTGTCCACGGCCGTGACGTGATGGCCAAGGTCCGCGAGGCATGCCCCCGCGACCAGCCCCACATACCCGGTGCCGACGACGCATAGTTCCACGGTGTCTCCGCGCCGAGCGTGATAACGGCTCGGTCTCCGTGCGGCCACGGCAGCAGCAGGGTTGCCGACTGGTGGCAAATCCGGTTAGCTGCCCGGGTCAACACTTGGAGACGAAGTGGCCAACCACAAAGACGCCGTGAAGCGCGCGAAGCAGAACGAGGCTCGCCGTATCAACAACCGCACGTACCGCACCCGTATGCGCAACACGATCAAGCTCGTGCGCGACGCGGTCGCCGCAGGTGATGCCAAGGGCGCGCAGGACAAGCTCCGCGAGGCCACCAGCATCATCCACCGCGTTTGCAGCAAGGGTGTCATCCACCGCAATCAGGCTGCCCGCCGCATCTCCCGCCTCAACACGGCCGTCAAGGCCGCGCAGACGGCAGCACCGAAGCCGGTCAAGGCCGCTCGCAAGAGCAAGAAAGCGTAGTTCGCCTCTGGCGTGAACGTTTTCGCGTCACGTTGAGGGCAGGCCGGCAATCGCGGGCTTGCCCTCGACGTGTTTGTGTTTCGGTGTCCGCAGCTGTCCCGTCGTTACGGGTCGTCGGAAGCCGTCAGGTACCGCGCGACCGGCTGAAACACGCGTTCGGGTGACACGTCCGAGATGAACAGGTCCGCGTGCGAGATCGGCTCGCGCTCGGATCCGACGAGCAGGGACGCCGTCGGGCCGCGGGCGATGTCGAGCGCCACGAGCGCCGCGCTCGGCGGACAGATCCGATCGCCCGCGCCGACGATCACAAGCAGCGGACGATCGACGTTTGCCAGGGCCTTCGTCACGTTCACGTCGCCGAGGTGCAGATCGCCGCGGCGGATCCACTGCGCGAGCTCGGCGTTGATCAGCGGGTGGGGGTCTTCGATCGTGCGGACGAGCTCGCGGACGGGTTTGGTCCACGTGAGCTCGGGGTTGAGGTAGAAGCCCAGCGCACCCGGCGCGAGGGCTGCGACGATCGGCAGGCCGATGCGCGCGAGGCGTCGGGTTCCCTTGAGCGAGGCGCTTGGCGCGAACGGGCTCAAGCGCGCGAACGCGCGCACCACCGGGCTCTTCTCGGTCCACCGAAGCGGGGAGCCGATCGACACGATGCGATCGACGCGGTGGTCGGGTACGGCGCCTGCGTACGCGTACAACAGCGCGCCACCGAGGCTGCAGCCGATCGCCGAGACGCGCTCGTGTCCGGTCGTCCGAGCGATGAAGTCAAACGTCGCGGGGAGGTCGACGAACGCGAAGCCGGACAAGGTGGGGGCCTCGGTGCCGGTGCGCGCTTTCGATGACGTGTGGCCGCGCAGGTCGACCGACCACGGATCCAGCCCGGCGTCCAACAGGCGCTGCATGAACGAGCCCCCGCGGGGGTGGAATCGGAAGATGAACGAATTCATTCCGAAGCCTGGAACGAACAGCACAGGGCGGCCCGGTCGGTGGCCCGGGCGGGTTCCGCGGAACAGCTCGAGCGACCAACCGTCGATCGTGCGGACCTCGTGTCGCTCGACGTGCATCCCTGGGGTCATTACACGGGCGCCCGATGGCGTCGAAGCCCCGATCGTCCGATGCGTCCAAAGGTTCCGCGATCGCAGCTGAACGCGCGGTCGTGCTCGCGAGGGGCGCAGGGCTCGAAGTCCGCGAGACCGAGGATTGGCGCGTCACGGCGGTCGGCCCCTCCGGGGCGGTCACCCTGCCAGTCCTCGCGTTTCGTGGTCCTGACCGCGCCGGTGAGCCGAAGTCGCTCGCGCGGCTCGCAGACCGCATCGCGTCGTCGCTCGGGGAGTGGCGGTTCTCCATGCACGTCGAGCGTCCGCTCCAGGCCGACGTAGACGTGGAGCCGATCGCGCGCGCCGCGCTGCTCTGGCGGATGGCGCTCGACAAGGGCGAGAAGCGTCGCCACGCGCGCTACTCCGATGACGACGCCGACATCGATCTCTCGGTGACCGAGCGGAAGGGCAGCGGCGGTATGCACGTAGGGCTCGGGCCGCTCGTCACCGCCGAACGTCTCGTGGGGGTGTACGCCGCGTGTAGGGAAGCCGTCCGTGGCGTGGCGCCAGCTGGAGGGGACGTCGTCCTGGTGCTGCACGCGGATCCGGCCTGGTCGCTCCCACGGGGCTACGTGCTGGACATGTTGTACGGCACGCCTGAATGTGTGGTCGTCGACGACGGTTGGCGGGCCGCGTACCGACCGCAGACGTCCGCGCTGTTCGTTTGTGAGCCACGTCTGCTCGCGGTCTGGTTCGTCGCTGGTCCTGAAGGGCCGGGCTTTCACGCGACGGCGTTCGAAAACCCGTGGCACCCGCGGACCGGTTCGGTGACCCTGCCTGGCGGTCGCTGCGCGGCGACGGATCCGGCGTTTGCGGCGTCGCTGTTGAGGACGCGTCCGCCCGACCTGCGAGCCGTCGCGTTTTCGTCGCTGGCACCTACCCCCTGGAGCACGCCATGATGCGAGGGAGCACGCCATGATGCCTCGTCCTGTGCCGCACGGAACCGGTTGGATCGAGGTGATCACCGGCTGCATGTTCTCCGGAAAGACGGAGGAGATGATCCGTCGCCTTGTGCGCGCTCGCATCGCTCGCCAGCGGGTGATCGTGTTCAAGCCGGCGATCGACACGCGCTACGCTGTCGAAGAGGTCGTCACCCACGACAAGGTGCGCATCCCGTGTATCCCCGTCGCGAGCGTCGCCGAGATCCTTACCCGCGTCGGAGACGCCGAGGTCGTCGGCATCGATGAGGCCCAGTTCTTCGACCTCGAGCTCGTCGTGGTCGCGAACCGCCTCGCTGACGAAGGGCGTCGCGTCATCGTCGCCGGGCTCGACCAGGACTTCCGCGGCGAGCCCTTCGAGCCGATTCCGCAGCTCCTGGCGGTGGCGGAGTACATCACCAAGAACCTCGCGGTGTGTATGGTCTGCGGCGCGCCCGCCGACCGCTCCCAGCGCCTCGTCCGCCGCGACGCGCGGGTCGTCCTCGGCGCTCATGACGTCTACGAGGCCCGCTGTCGCGCGCACTGGCGGCCGGAAGCGTTTGAAATTGCGCAGGAAGATCTGCCGCTTCCTGGCGTGTCGTCGGGCGACGAGCCCGGCGGCTCGCAGGATGGGGCATGATGCGCGCCTGGGGAGGGTCGATGCGTCGGGTCGTGGTGCTGCTGTTTGCGGCGGGGTGTGGCTACCCGGCCGAGGATTTCCGGGACGACTACGTCGCGTCGTACTGCGCGTGGGCGGGGGACTGCCACTGGTACGAGTCGGCCGCCGTATGCGCCGATGCGTATGCCGAGTGGGCGCCCGCGGAGGGCGACTGCTACGATCCAAAGGCCGCGAAGGACTGCATCGACGCCCTGGAGTTGCTGCAGTGCCCGGACGCAGAAGCCGCGGTCGACTTTCCTGACGCCTGCAACGCCGTCTACCTTTGTGCGGAGTGATCGGATGAGACCCACGTTTCTGGCGGCCGCCCAAGGTGGCCTGGTGCTTTTGTTCGCGGCTGGCTGTTCGGTGGATTCGACCGAATTCATTTCGAAGTATGCCGAGGCGGAGTGCGAGTTCGCGATGCTCTGCTACGAGCCGTCCATCCTCCAGTTCAACGGCTGGAGCGACGCCGCCGAGTGCGTGACGGAGCGGGGCCCCGAGCTCACCGGGGACAGCCAGGACTGCACCTACGACAAGAAGAAGGCAAAGGCCTGTCTGAAGGCGATGAAAGACCTGCCCTGCCCGACGGAGGGCGACCCTGTCGTGCCCGAGATCTGCACGCAGGTGTTCACCTGTGATGGCACCGGAACGCCCGACACCGACACCGACACGCCATGATCGCCCCATGGATGGTCGCCGCTCTCACGGCGACAAGTCTCGCAGCCGCGCCGAAGGCTTCCAGCGAGCTCAAGAACGCAGACGGCGTGAAGTTCCCAGCGGCCAACGCGTTCGACGGGAGCCTCGCCACCGCGTGGTCGGAGGCCGAAGACGGCGCCGCGGGTGCGTGGATCGAGCTCAAGCTCGACAAGCCCGCCGAGATCGGCTCGGTGTCCGTGTGGCCCGGCAACCTCGTGGACGGTCGGAAGTCGTTGAAGGAGTACGGGCGGCCGAAGTCGATGACGGTGGTCGTGTCGACCAAAGGCGAGCCCGTGACCGTTCAGGTCGTCGTGCCGGACCTCGTCACCGATGGCCCGCAGCGGATGGACATCGCGCTGCCCGAGCCGGTCGAAGCCACAGGCGTGCGCGTCACCATCGACGATGGCGGCGACGGCTACGTGTACTCCGGGACGTACATCGCAGAGATCGGGTTTGATCTCGGCCGGTCTTCGCAGCCCGAAGCGGTCGACAAGCAGCGCGAGTGGCTCGCGGGCACCGCGTCGGAGTCGGCGCGCAAGAAGAACGAGGACGCCGTCATCGGCTGGTACGAGCTCGCTGCCAACGCCCCGCTCGGCGACGTCGCGATCCTGTCGAAGATCATGGGGCAGGCGGCGGATGGGGCGCCCTTCGCGCGCGATCACGCGAAGAACGTCCCGCTGGGGTGGCGTATGCAGGCCATCCCGGCCGACGAGACGGCGATTGACGCGCTGCTCAAGCTGAAGAACCCGAACGCGATCCCGGCGATGGCGCTGGCGGCGCTGCGAACCCCTGGCAAACGCGGTCGCGAGTTGAGCGAGCAGGTGGAGTACTTCGAGGCCTACGCCGAGATGCTCGGGGGTGGCCGCAAGAACGTGCCCGCGTGGGGCGACACGGGCTGGGAGGGTGGCGCCCTGCGCGCGTATGGCGAGCCCCTCCCGGTGATCGTGGACGTGTCGGGCAACGTGCTCGTCGCTGACGTCGGCAACAGCCGGGTGCAGCGGTTCGGCGAGCGCGGTGTCGTCGACAAGGCGTGGGGCGGCGCCGAGCCCGGCATCACCGACGCCTGGTTTCCCTCGCGCCGGAAATTCTACGTGAGCGGAGCGGCTCCCGGCGACGAGGCGGGTCGGTTCGAGCTCCCGGTCGACCTGACGCGCGTTCCAGGAAAAGACGCGGATGGCTTCGCGGTGCTCGACGCGCGCGGTCGCGTGCGGGTGTTCGACGAAGCCGGGGCGCCCAAGGCGAGCTGGAAGCTTCGCACGGACGACGTCGTCGATTCGGGTGTGGGCGGCGCGGCGTTTCTCGAGTTCGTCGGCGGCAAGCTCGTGGCTTCGTGGGCCGACGAGGCGTTCGTGTATACCCTCGAGGGCGAAGAGGTCGCCAAGTTCAAGATCACCGACGGCTCCCCCAACGGCGCCACGGCGCTCAAGGGCGGCAAGGTCGGGTTCATCCTCGCCGACAAGCTCGTGATGTACAGCCTGGACGGCTTTCGTCACGGGGAGGTCCAGGGCTCCGGCGCCGAGCGCGGCGAGGGCTACGAAGACTGGGACGCGACGCTCGATTTGAAGGCGAAGCTCTGGTTCCTTACGGACGAAGGCACGCTCATCAAGTACAAGAAGCCCGGAAAGGTCGACTGGGCCGTGCAAATCGAGGGTGCCCCGTTCGACCACCCGCGGATCGCCGTGAAAGATGACGTCGTCTGGGTCGCCGACCGCGATCACGTCACGCGCGTGGACGCCCTCGAGCTTCACCTGAAGATCGTGGCCGCCGCCGAGGCTGCGAAGGCGGCGAAGTGATCGCGCTGGCCTTCCTGGTCGGTTGTGGCGGGAGCAGCGAACCTGCGGCTCTCGCTCCGCTCGGGGCCACGCCGGACTTCGCGCCGGTCCCGATGACGCGGACTGCAGCGTTCCCAGCGCCGATCGCGCTGGATGCCGGCGCGCTTCGAGCACGCGAAACGTTGCACACCCTGCTGGTTCAGCGGGCGACCGACCCGATGAACCCGTGGGCCGTGAAACACGCGTGGATCGCACTCGGCGCCGACGTGAAGGTGTCGGACGGCAGCGACAGCGTCGACGCGATGTTCCAGCGGTGGGCGAAGCCCGTCCGGCTCGCGGACCGCGATCTCGTCGAGTTCCCCGCGAAGGGCGAGGGCGACGACGTCCGGATCGAGCCGCACACCGACCTGCTGTTGAAGGGCCTCGCAGAGTCCGGCGTGTCGCCCAACCGCGTCGTCTCCATTGCCGGCGTCGCGCACCCGATCGGCGACCTCTGGCGTTCGAGCCTCGCGCGCACGTGGGTGGACGGGGATCAGCTGTGGACGACCTCGTGGAACGACACACCGTGGACGTTGTACGGCCTCGCCGCCTGGGCGCCGCCGAACCTGACGTGGACGGCGGAAGGTGCCCACCCGATGACGATGAACGGCTTCACACACGCCGTGGTCGTGAAGCTCGGCGCGGAGACGAAGTTCCTGCGGGACGCGGAGGCCACTGGCGCACCGGTCGAGAAGCGCAAACAGGGGATCTTCGCCTATACGTGCGGCGGCGCGCACCTGCTTCAAGGCGCCGCGTTCGCGGTCGCGCGCGGCTTCGGCGAGCCAGAGGACCGGGTCGCCATCCAAGGTGAGGTCGGAGCGCTCTACTACCGGTACGACGTCGAGATGAAGTCGGTCGACGACGCCCTGGCGGCCTATCCACAGTACGAGGTCGTGCTGCTCGTTCAGCGCGCGAAGTGGCTCGGCCACTTCCTCGAGACCGCCTCCGAGCTCGCAGCCTATGGCTTCTACGCGCCCGACGACGCTCAGAAGGCGGTGTTGCAGCGCGCCGTCGCTGACCTTGCCGACACCGTGGAACGCACCGAGCGGGCCGGGATCTACGACCATCTCGATACGCTGCAGGCCAAGGAGCGGCAGACCTATCTGGACGTGCTCGGCGACGGCGCCCACGCGCTGCATGGACTCGATTTGGTGTCTGGCGCCGCCACCGTCAGGTACTGAGGAGGATCTTTCCGTCGACGCGGGACGTGCTCCGCGCGAGCGCCGCGAGGGCGTCGTGCAGCGGTGCGCGGTGCGTGATCATCGGCGTCGGGTCCAGGCGACCGCGCTCCATGAGGCGGAGGATGGACGGGAAACACCCGCCGCCGGCGTGCCCGCGGGATCCCGCGATGCGCGCGCCGCTGCTTACCAACCGATCCAGCTCGACGGGCGCGTAGCCGCCGGTGCGACCGAGGTAAACCATCAACCCGCCTGGCGCGAACGCCTGCTCGATCTCGGGCATCGTCGCGCGCGCCGCGCCCGCCGCCTCCACCTGTACATCGGCGCCCCAGCCTCGCGTGAGCTCGCGGACGAGCTCGGACGGGGAGGGGACGTCCCGCAGATCGAGGGCCACGTCCGCCCCGCAAGCCTTGGCGACGGCGACGCGCTCCGGGACGACGTCGAACGCGATGATCAACGCCGCGCCAGCGAGGCGGGCGAGCAGGATCGCGCCGAGCCCGATCGGCCCGCAGCCATAGACGACCACGTACGCACCCGGGCGGAACCCGCCCCCGGCGACGAACATCCCGTTGTAGGCGCACCCGATCGGCTCCACGAGGGCGCCGCGATCGAGCGCTGCGTCGGATGAACCGAGGGTGCCGGCGAGCGCGTCGAGCGACCACAGGTGCCGCTCGTGCACCGCGAGCGCGTCGGCATAGGCCCCGGGCGCGGAGAACCCGGTCATTTCGAGCCGCGCGCACTGGTTGGGCAGGCCACGACGACACGCCTCACACGTGCCGCAGTACAACATGCCTTCGCCGCAAACCAACATGCCGGGCCGCAGGTCGCGCACGGCGGCTCCGACCGCCACCACCTCGCCGGCATCCTCGTGTCCGAGGACACACGGGAAGCTTGCGGGCCCGGAGAACAGGATGTAGCCCTGCTCATCGGTCTCGTAGCAGTGCGTGTCCGATCCGCACACGCCGCAGCGCCGAACGCTTACGACGACGTCGTGGGCGCCTGGCGTCGGGTCCGGCACGATTTCGCGCCGGAATTGCGGGTTGCGCCACACAGAGGACGCGACGCGGGCCTTTCGGGACGCGAATTCGCTCTCGGTTGCGCGGTACCCTGGCCGCGGCGCCCAGTCGCAGGTCTGTACGAGGGCGTTCACAGGTCGCGCTTCCCGCGTTTTGGTGCTTCCTCGGGCGCGTCGGGGGCCTTCGCCGTGGACGCGGGCGGGCGTTGCGTGGGCGCGCTCGAGTCGGGAAGCCGCCCCGTGAGCGCCGCCGCCGTTCTCGCCGAGATCGGGCGCTCGGAAGGCGCGGGGCGTGGCAGGCCGAGGCCGTGCACGATGAGCTCTTCGAGCCCCCGCTCGAACAACGGCAGCTGCTCGACCCGACCCAGACGGTGGAACTCGAGCACCCAACGGCCGTCGAGCGCGCGCTCGGGCCAGGCGACGTGCGTCTCGGCGACGGGCCACCCTTCGTACGTGACGATGACGCCTTCGTCGCTCGCTCGAAATCGAACACCGCGTCCCGCGCTGGTCAGCACCAGCGAGGCATCGGACAAGTGCGCTTCGATCGGGTCAACCTGGCGTGCAAAAGCTTGGAGGCGCTCGAACAGGGCAGCGCGCGCTTCGTCCACATCGACCTTCGGGGCCGACGGGGTGCTCTGAATCTCGACTTCCTGGTCCTCCAGCGCCTTGCGGAACCGGTCTGCGAGATCGTCGTCCTTCGGCGGCAAACGCCCTCCTGCACGTAGGGTCATGATCATTGGAGGCGGGGGAAAAAATTTCACCAGCGCTCGCGTCCGCGTGCCCCGTTGACCGCGTTTCGCCATACATGCTATGCCGGACGGCGTTCGGGCGTCAGTTGCGTCCGCGTTTACGAAGGATTCGGGCGACACCACATGGGACGTGCCATCGGGATCGACCTCGGCACCACGAACTCTTGTGCTGCCATCATTGAGAATGGCAAGCCGAGGGTTATCGAGCACGCGAATGGTCAAAAGACCATTCCGTCCGTGTTCGCCATTGATAAAGAAGGCAACCGGTTGGTCGGTGAAGAGGCGCGCAAACAAGCGTCTCTGAACGCGGCAAACACGGTCGCAGGCGCCAAGCGCCTCATCGGGCGCCAGTTCGGCAGCCAGGCGATGGAAAAGGTGAAGCAGGTCTTCACCTATGAGCTCGTCGAAGGCGAGTCGTCCGAGGTGCTCATCAAGGTGAAGGACCAGGTCTTCACCCTCGAGCAGATCTCGGCTGCGATCCTTCGCCGAATCAAGGAATCTTGCGAAGACGCGCTCAAAGAAGACATCGATCAGGCCGTGATCACGGTCCCGGCGTACTTCAACGACCGTCAACGTCAGGCCGTTCGCGCGGCCGGCAAGCTCGCCGGGCTCAAGGTCCTCCGAGTCTTGAACGAACCCACCGCTGCGGCGCTCGCCTACGGCCTCGGCCGCACGTTGAACCAGCGCGTCGCCATCTACGATCTCGGCGGCGGCACGTTCGACATCTCGATCATCGACATCAAGGACAAGATCTTCGAGGTCGTGGCCACCGGTGGTGACACGTTCCTCGGCGGTCTGGACTTCGATGATCGCCTGATGCAGCACGTCATGTCGGAATTCGCCGATCGAACAGGGGTCGACCTCTCCTACGATCGTCGCGGCGTCACGCTCGTCCGCGACGCGGCAGAGGCAGCCAAGATCCGCCTGTCCCTCGAGACGAAGACGCGGGTGGTGATCGAGAACATCGCCGCCGATGACGACGGCATCATGCAGTCGATCGACATGGAGATCACGCGCGAGATCCTCGAGCAGCTCACGATGGACCTCGTCGATCGCAGCATCGCCACGTGCGAGCGCATCCTCGAAGAGGCCGGCAGCACCAAGGACCAGATCGACGAGATGCTGCTCGTCGGCGGCCAGTCGCGTATGCCGCTCGTGCGCCGAAAGGTTCAGGGCTTCATCGGCAAGGAGCCTTCGCAGAAGGTGCATCCCGACGAAGCCGTCGCGATCGGCGCGGCCATCATGGCGCACAGCCTGTCGGCGAAGGCCGGCGCGGCGGACGTCACGCTGTTGGACGTGCTCCCGTCGGCGATCGGCATCAACAAGCCGGACGGCACGTTGCACGTGTTGTTCGCGAAGAACCAGCCCCTGCCCGACTACAAGACGCGCGTGCTGACGACCTCGAAAGAGAATCAGCGCTCGATCATGTTGAAGATCTACCAGGGCGAGTCCAAGTACGTGGCGGAGAACGAGCTCCTCGGCACGTTCGTGTTCTCCGGTCTTCGCGAGGCGATCAAGGGCGCCGTGAAGGTCGAAGTCACCTTCCACATCGACTCCGAAGGCATCCTGAACCTCACCGCCCGCGATCAGACGACGGGTCAGCTCGTCGAATCGCGGTTGAAGCTCGGTAAGGACGATGACGCACCGTCGAGCGCGCGAACCGGCGGGCCGAAGAACCACTTCGACAAGAAGCCCGAAGGCGGCACCAAGAAGCGGAAGAAGAAGAAGGAAGGCGAGGCCGCGGCAGCGCCGGTGGCGTCCCCTCCGATGCCGCTCGTGATGCCGAGCTCGTCGCTCCAAGCCAAGCCCGGCGCCCCGGGCGAAGTGAAGAAGGAAGAGCCAAAGAAGGAAGAGCCGAAGAAGGTCGAGAACCTTCCCGCGCCTGTCGAGCCTGGCTTCTTTGGCAAGATCATGGCCTGGTTCGCCGGGTTGTTCGGCGGCGGCAAGAAGTAGTCGGGCATCATGCCCGTCGTCATCGTGCTCGTGCAGCCACAGGATCCGCGCAACGTCGGAGCTGTGGCGCGCGCGATGAAGAACACGGGCCTCGATCGCCTGGTCGTCGTGGACCCGCCGTCGTTCGACCCTCACCGGGCCCGATGGATGGCGCCGTCGTGCGAAGACGTGTTCGAGAAGATGCGGATCGTAGGTACGTTGGACGATGCTTTGGTCGGCGTGCAACGCCTCGTCGCGGCCACGGCGCGTCACCGCCGGCACGATCAGCCCGTCCTCGATCCCCGCGCGCTTGGCGAAGCCCTCGTGGACGACGATGCAAACGTCGCGATCCTGTTCGGTCGTGAAGATCACGGGCTCGCGGCCGAAGACGTACACCGCTGCGAGTCGATCGTGCGCATCCCTACGCCCGAACACGCGAGCCTGAACGTTGCGCAGGCTGTGTTGCTCGTCGGACACGCGCTGTTCGAGGCGCGCGTCGCCCACGGCGCACCTGCGACGGGTCGTCGCGTCGGTGGGCGCGCGCGGCGATCGACCTCATCGCTGACCCGCGACGAGGTCGCCGCGGACGTGATGAGCCTCGAACCGGTGGTCGACCAGGTCGTCGCGTTGCTCGCGGCGGTGGACTACCCGTCGCCGGCCGAGAAGATTCGCGTGACGGCGAGAGGGGCGCTGCAGCGGGCAGGCATGACGGAGCGCGAGGTCGGCGCGCTGCGCGGGATGCTTCGCAGCCTCGGGAAGTGATAGGTTTTTTGCGCGGCACGGCTCGTGCATTGCCTCCCCAATGAACCCCCCAGATGTGGCCTTCGCGACGCGAATGGCCTCGCGGAGCCCACCCCATGGACAAGATCGTCATCGAAGGCGGACGCGCGCTGCGCGGATCCGTCGCCGCCAGCGGCGCGAAGAACGCCGCCCTCCCGATCCTGATCGCTACGATCGTCGCGCCGGGCGAGCACAGGATCGCCAACGTGCCGTACCTCGCAGACGTTTCGTCGACGCTGTCGCTGCTCGGCCGCATCGGCTGCCCCTCGCTCGCCGAGGAGGGGAGCAAGCTGATGCGCGTGGACACGTCGCGGGTCGCGTTCTCCGAGGCGCCTTACGACGTGGTGCGCAAGATGCGCGCTTCCGTGCTCGTCCTCGGGCCGCTGCTCGCGCGCATGGGCCACGCGAAGGTGTCGTTGCCCGGCGGCTGTGCCATCGGGACGCGCCCGATCGATCAGCACCTCAAGGGCCTGGAAGCGCTCGGGTGCACGTTCAAGCTCGAGGGCGGCTACGTATACGGCCGCACGGAAGGCCTGCGCGGCGCTGAGATGACGCTGGACATGCCGACCGTGACCGGCACCGAGAACATCGTTTCGGCCGCGGTCCTCGCCGATGGCACGACGGTCATCCACAACGCCGCGAAGGAGCCCGAGGTCGTCGACCTGTGCAGGTTCCTCGTCGCGCTCGGCGCTCGCATCGAGGGCGCTGGAACGGACACGATCGTGATCGAGGGCGTGCCTCGCCTCGCGCCGCCCGCGCGCCCGTACCGCATCTGCCCCGATCGGATCGAGACCGGTACGTACCTTTGCGCCGCTGCCGCGACGGGTGGGGACGTCACCGTCACGGATACGGACCCCACGCTGCTCGGCGCGGTGCTCGACAAGCTGCGCGCGACCGGCTGCACGGTGGAGACCACGGCTTCCACGATTCGTGTCGCAGCGAACGGGCCGCTCCGCGGCATCGACGTGACGACCGAGCCGTACCCCGGCTTCCCGACGGACATGCAGGCGCAGTTGATGACCGTCGCGTGCCTCGCGGAGGGCGAGTCGCGGTTCTGCGAGACGATCTTCGAGAACCGGTTCATGCACGCCGCCGAGCTGCTTCGCATGGGCGCTCGCATCGAGATCCACGGCAACACCGCCACCGTGCACGGAAACGGCAAGCTCGTCGGCTCCCCCGTGATGGCGTCGGATCTTCGCGCGTCCGCGGCGCTCGTCGTCGCGGGCCTCGCAGCGCAGGGCACCACCGACGTGCTGCGGATCTACCACCTGGATCGCGGGTACGAGGACATGGTCGGCAAGCTGCAGAAGCTCGGCGGCAACGTGTCGCGCGGGGAAGAGGGCGGGAAGAAAGGCGCGAGCGCCGCATAAACGGAGGCAACTCCGGGAGGGTCGGTGATGCGCGAGCGGAGTTCGTTTCTCGCAGAGGAGCGGAGAATGGGCAGAGTTCGCGAAGGATCTCCCTTGCGTCCTCTGCGCATTCTCCCGCGCGCTCTGCGAGAAACGGATCACGATGTCGCCTCGCAGACGATCCCGGAGAGTGCGGAGTGAGAATCCCCCGCGAAATCGTCGATCGCGTTCGTGAACGCATCGACATCAGCGAGGTGATCGGGCGACACGTGCGCCTCGAGCGCCGCGGAAACAGCCTCGTCGGCTTGTGCCCGTTCCATCAGGAGCGGTCGCCGAGCTTCAACGTCGTGCCGCACAAGGCGATGTACCACTGCTTCGGCTGCGGGAACGGCGGCGACGTGTTCAAGTTCTTGATGCTCGTCGAGGGCCTCTCGTTCGTCGAGGCTGTGAAGGAGCTCGCTCTAGCCGCAAACATCGAGATCCCCGAGCGCGACCTGACGCCCGATGAGCGGCGAGCGCTCGCCCAGCGGGCGTCCCTGTACGACGTGCTCGAGGCCGCGGCGCAGTTCTATGAGAGCACGCTGTGGACGCGCCCCGAGGGCCAGCGGGGCCGCGAATACCTGGACAAGCGGGCGATGCCCGAGGGGCTGCGCAAGAAGGCGAGGATGGGCTTCGCGCCGGCCGGCCGCGCGCCCGCGACCGACGCGCTGCGCAGCAAGGGCATCTCCGAGCGCCAATTGCTCGAGGTCGGGCTGCTGCGCGCCAGCAATTCGGGAGGAGGCACGTATGAGATGTTCCGTGAGCGTGTGTTGTTCCCGATCCGGGACGAACGCGCGCGGGTGATCGGCTTCGGTGGACGCCTGCTCGAGGGGGACGGACCGAAGTACGTGAACACGCCCGAGACGCGCCTCTACGAAAAGTCGAAGGTGCTCTACGGTCTGGAGATGGCGCGGAACGCGATTCAACAGCGCGACCGCGTGATCGTCGTCGAGGGCTACTTCGACGTGCTCGCGATGCACGACGCCGGGTTCTCGGAGACGGTCGCGACGTGCGGGACTGCGCTGACGCCCGATCACCTCGAAAAATTGAGGCGCCTGACCACCAACGTGATCGTGCTGCTCGACGCGGACGAGGCGGGGTCGCGCGCGGCCGAGAAGGTGCTGCCGATGCTCCTCGCCGCCAAGATCACGCCGTGGCGGCTTCAGCTCCCTGGGGCGAAGGATCCCGACGAGCTCGTCCGGACCGAGGGCGTGGAGGCGATGAAGAAGGCGATTGAGCGCAAGGAGCCCCTGCTGGACTGGGTGATCGGGCGCCGCATCGATCGCGCTGGCGCGCACGCGATGTCGCGCGAGCGCGTGCTCAACGAGCTCGCCCCGATGTTGAAGGGGCTTCCACAGGCGCTCGCGTCCGCGGTCGCGGCGCAACTGCACCTGTCCGAGCAGCAGGTGTTCGATGCGATCAAACACGCGACGGCGCCGCCGACCTCGCCTGGACAGGCGCCTGAGATCGAGGTCGTCCCGATGAGCGCTCCGGCGTGGCGTCCGACGCGAGACATCACCCACCTCGTCTGGCTCCTGGTCCATCGCTATGGCGCGGTCGCTGACCTCGCGACGCGCATCGATCCGGCGTTGTTAGACGGTCATGAGCCCGTTCGCGCAGCCGTCGCGCGGTTGATCGTTGGCGAACCGGTGGCGTCGATCGCGTCGGAGGAGCGGCACCCCGACGTCGTTCGGCTGCTGCACGCCGTCGTCGCAAAGGAGGGCCTGTACGCCGAATCGGACGCGGCGATCGCGATGTGTGAGGTGATCGAACGGCTCGAAGCCCCCGCGGTCGAACAGCGGTTGCAGCTGTTGATGCGATCGCAGGAGGAGGCGCTTCGCGCGCAGAACATGGAGGCCCAGCGTCAGGCTGGCACCGAACGGATGGCCTTGCTCGCCCATCGCAAGGCGGTGACGGCCGCTGTGCGCAAGGGGGACGTCGCGGCGTGGATCGCGCTGAGGCCCAGGGAAAGCGGTTGACGGCGTGACGGCGGACCGGTTAGCGGCATATGTCGTCCTTGCTGTCAAGACCGGGAGCCCCCTCACATGTCCATGAACAAGGAGATCCCCGAGGTCATGGAGTTGATCACGCTCGCACGAAAGCGTGGCAACTACGTGACCTACGAGGAGATGAACAACATCCTGCCTACCCACCTGATCTCGTCAGATCGGCTGGATGACGTGATGATCATGTTCAACGATCTCGACATCGAGGTCGTCAACGAGGCCAAGCGCCGCGAGAAAGCCGAACGTACAGGCTCTACGCAGGTCAAGGAAGAGCGCGCGGCCGCGAATGACGCGACGCGCAGCAACGATCCGGTGCGCGTATACCTGCGCAAGATGGGCACGGTCTCCCTCCTCTCGCGCGAAGGCGAGATCGAGATCGCGAAGCGCATCGAAGACGGCGAGCAGACGGTCAAGCGCATCGCGCTGACGTCCGCGATCGGCGTCGCGTTCATCCAGGAGCTCATCGCGGAAGACGAGGAGCGCATCCAGAAGGCGGTCCGCTCCGGCAAGAAGCCGCGCCCCACCAAGACGCGCGGCGGAAAGACGCTCACCGAGGTGATGGCCCTCGGCAATGGGCTGGTCGAGAAGGTCGAGGACCAGCGCGAAGAGGTCCGCAAGGCGAAGAGCAAGAAGCGGGTCGCCGAGATCAACGACAAGATCGACGAGATCGAAGACGAGCTGTTCGCGCTGATGGACACGCTCGACCTCAACAAGCGCCAGATCGCGCTGATCTCGCTGCGCATCCAGGAAGCCTGGGTCGAGATGTCCCGCGCCGAGAAGGAGATCGAGCGGGTCGCCCGCGACGCGAAGCTCCCGGTCCGCGATCTCCGTCGGTCGATCCGCAAGGTCCGCCGCGACTTCGATGTCACCGGTCGCGACGTGGTCAAGAAGACCGGCATCTATGAAGACAAGTGGCGCGACTTCGACAGCCGCGTCCGCCGCGAGCTTCGCAAGGTCCGCAAGATCGAGCGTTCGGCGCTGATGTCGCGCGACGCGTTGCACCAGTCGGCCATCGAGCTCAAGCGCGGCGAAGCCATCGCTGAGCAAGCCAAGTGCGAGCTCGTCGAGGCCAACTTGCGCCTCGTCGTGTCGATCGCGAAGAAGTACACGAACCGCGGCCTCCAGTTCCTGGACCTGATTCAGGAAGGCAACATCGGCCTCATGAAGGCGGTCGAGAAGTTCGAGTACCGCCGCGGCTACAAGTTCAGCACGTACGCGACGTGGTGGATCCGCCAGGCGATCACGCGCGCCATCGCGGATCAGGCCCGCACCATCCGCATCCCCGTGCACATGATCGAGACGATCAACAAGCTCATCCGCACCGAGCGCCAGCTCGTGCAGGAGATGGGCCGTCCGCCGCGCCCGGAAGAGATCGCCGAGAAGATGGAGCTGCCCGTCGAGAAGGTGCTGAAGATCCAGCGCATCGCGAAGGAGCCGATCTCGCTCGAGACGCCGATCGGTGAAGAAGAAGACAGCCACCTCGGCGACTTCATCGAAGACAAGGCCACGCAGAGCCCGGCCGACGACATGGTCACGGCCAGCCTCGCCGAGACGACGCGAAAGGTGCTCGCCACGCTCACGGCCCGCGAAGAGCGCGTCCTACGGTTGCGGTTCGGCATCGGCCAGAACCAGGACCACACGCTCGAAGAGGTCGGTCAGGACTTCGAGGTCACGCGCGAGCGCATTCGCCAGATCGAAGCGAAGGCGCTGCGCAAGCTGCGGCACCCGAGCCGCGTGAAGCGGCTTCGCGCTTTCATCGAGACGTGACAAGGATAGTCGCGAATCTTTCGTGATTCGTGACGTTGCGCCCGTGGACTGGCTCGGCCCGAGAGAGCTCGGCAACAACGTTGTACGCCTCGCCAGCTAGGTCCTCAAGTGCATGCCGACGGGGCGCAAAGTCACCACTGAGCGACAGCCTCGTCGATCTCGCCGCGGGTCGCGAGGAGTTCCGAGAACGTCGGGACGTGCGTGCCTGGGAAGAACATCGAGGCCATGTCTTCGTAGTCAGCCTCGAGAGAGGCCTTCAGCGCGTCGTGCGGCGTTGTATTGAGCGTGTACGTGTCGAGCAGCTCATACCGGGCCTTTCCCTCTTTGAAGAAGGTGCGCTTGTTGCGGACCACAGCGTCGAGAAGCCCTCGGTCCGCGAGGATGCGCGTGCGGAGATCGTCTCGCGTCCACATGCGGTGCAGGTCGTAGAGGTGTCGGGACAGCCGCTCGATCCGCTTGTCCGGCTTCGCCAACGAGCCGTGGTGGAGGGCATGGAGCAGGGTCGCCTTCTCCCAGAAGGTTCGTTCGGCGTCCAGCGTGGAGACGTCGGCCACGGCAGCGGAGGCCAGGCCAGGGTGGACCTCTTCGACGTAGGCAGTGACCCGGTGCATGGCTGTGGGCCAGGGTTCACCGCGAGCGCCGAACTCCACCTTCACGACGGGAAGCCCGTAGGTGTACGCCGAAGCCGCCGTCGGAAAACGGAACAGAACGGCTTGTGCGTCTTCCGATGAGATGTCCAGGCTCCAATCGGCGGGCTGTAAGGTGGAGCACGCGGCCCGCAGGCCAGGGACCACCACGTCTCGCACCATCTCGGTGGCCCGTGCGCCGATCTCATCGACCAGGTCTTGCCGCTTCTTCCCACTGAGCTTCTCGTTCAGCGGATCGCGGTCGCCCTCGAAACCCCACCCATCACGCGAGAAGGTGAGGTCGATGTCCTCCGAGAAGCGATCCACCAGACCATGAACTTTCGACAACGACGTGCCACCCTTGAACGTGACCGCGGGCATTTCGTCGATCTCGAGCAGGCGGGCCAGAGTCCAGCATACCCAGAGGTCCTTCTCGATCACCCACGCGGCGACGCCACGCTCGGCGGCCACGTTGTCGACGAGCAGCGTGCGTTCAGCGGCGTCCGTGAAGAGATCGGCCACCGATCAGGCCGCGATCTGGTCGATGGCGAGCCCGAGCCAGCCTGGTAGCTGGCGCTTGACGGCCTTCAGCTTCTTCTTGTTCTTGGCGTCAAGGGTCACCGCCAGCCGCTTCAGCGTGTCGGCGTCGACCACGTCCCTTCCAAGGAACCGCAACGCGGTGATCACGAGCCCGGCGAGGGTGCCTGGGAGCAGCATGTCCACACGGTCCGCGTGCTGGATGTCCACGACAAGTCGGCCGATGTGAACACTACGGGAGGGGCCGTCGGTGAGGTACGTCGTCTGGGCCGGAACCTGCGTGGACAGGCCGAGGAGGTTCGCGGCGAACGCCCCAGAACCCTTCAAGTTACTCCCGGTCCGCCGGGCGACGGCCTCTGCGACGGCATGCGCCGACGGCCACATCGGACCCACGACCGGGTGAAGGTTCGGGAAGTCGTACACGCCGCGATCGAGGCGACGGATCATCGCTGCGCGGGCCAGCCTCGCGAGGGCCTGGTCGACGCCAGCCCGGCTTCCCAGATCGTCGAGGTCGCGCACGGTGAAGACGTAGCCACGCCCCTTGCCCCGAACCCGGCGAAGGATGTCGTCCGTGAGAGCCACGGCCCACCTCCGCTTGTAGGATATCATGGCCTACGCTTCTGACGACAACGTGTGAATTGTATGCAATTCACCTGTACGATGAGGAATTGCTCATCATAGTCTCGGTGGACGTTGTCGGCGCGCGGGTACACGAGGACGCCCCGGTCAGCCTCGAAGCCACGCAGGTACGCGAAGACCTGTCCCAGGTCGTCGTCCGCTGGGCGCCCATGATCCGGAATCTTTCACTTCGCATCGACCATCAATGGCCGCGCAACTCCTGCGACCTGCACGACCCGGTCGGGTTTGAGCCCCCCAGCCGGGCGACTGCCAGGACCTCCCCTTCACTTGGGACGTGGCGAGCCGCCGCGTCTGCCTACTCGCCGCGCTCGAACTCGTTGACTGCGGCGTCGAACTGCCACTTGATCAGCACGCTCTTGTAGGCTTCGTGCAGCGAGAGGTCGTTCGACGTGGCCTCGAGGGCGGCCTTGATCTCGCCCTTGCTGGTGGCGTCGAGGAGGATGCCCACGAACCCGGTGCCCATCTCCTCCTGGCGCACGATGAACGACGCGCCGTCGATGTAGCCGAGGCCTTCATAGGCGGCGAGCGTCAGGTCCATGTTGCACTTCCGGACCGTCAGAACGAGCGTGCCCAGCTCGACCGAGCTCGCGAATTGACGCATCTGCTGCGCCGACATGTGCGCCGCGACCTCGTCCTTCGGGCCGCTTGCGAACAGCTGGATGAGGAAGTCGACGGACAGCTTGGGCACGACCGCTGGGCACAACCGCATGACGCGGAGCTGCTGGTCCAGCGAGAACGGTGCCATCGTGGTTGTGATCAGGCGAGCGACGTGTCCCGGTGTGATGGTGCCGAGGTACGTCGCCGCGACGCCGTCGGGCGCCTTGTCGAGCATGCGCCGGCGGACGGCAGGACTCGCGGTCTCCGCAAAATACGTCGGATCCATGCCGTTCTCGCGCGTCTGGCGCATCATCTGGTCCCAGCTCATTCCGCTGTCGCCGTCTCCTTCGTCGAGGAGGGCCGACTTGTCCGCCTTGGGGACCGGCATGTTTGCCGCGACTTCTGCGTTGCCGACGGTGGCCTGTTCGGGCGTGGCGGTCGGGGCGGCTTCGGGCGCGGGCGCCTTCTCGACGGCGGCGGGGGCGGGCGTCGACTTCGTCTTCTGCGGCATGAGTCACCTCGGGTGGAGCGTCCCGATAGGATTTTCGCGCAACGCATTGACAGGCGCTACTGCGGAAGAAAGCAGATGTCCTGCAGCTCCGTCGGGTCGCGGTCCCTCCAGGGCGACGGCTCGCCGTAGATGTGCGGAAGCAGCCAGTCGACGGTCATGGCGACCGGATCCGGAGGCAGGTCGTGGCCGCCGTCGTGCTCGCACTGCATCACGAAGTGCTCGTCCGTCCGCAGCTGTTCAGAGAACGCCGCGGTCGTCTCCGTGAAGTTGATCTGGAGCGGGCCCGCGTCGAAGATGTCGGTGGGGCCGCCCCAGACGAGCAGGGCGGGGAACGGTTCGCCGGCGGGCGTGCTGTACTGGACCATGTTGCCAGTGCCGCCGGACATGACGAGGATGCTCGCGAGCGCGTCGCCGCGGTGGATCGACAGGAACGTCGTCCACAGGCCGCCGGCCGACATGCCGGTGGAGTACACGCGGCGCAGATCGATCTGCCTCTGGTCGGACAGGCAGGTGCGGAGATCGTCAAACAGGGCGAGATCGTCGGCCGCTTCGGCTTCGCCGGCGACGAAGTTCCATTCGAACGGGTTCGTATCGAGGGCGTCGGGGACGACGAGCACGACGTTGTTGTCCGCGGCCACCTGCTCGAGATCGAGGTAGTTGACCATCATGCTCGCGGTCCCGCCGAGCGGATGCCAGTAATACACCACCGGAAGGTCGGGCCCGGCGTCGGGCGGGAAGAACACGTAGAAGTCGCGGTCCTCGCCGTTGGACGACATGGTGGTGCGGCCGGACGACGACAGGTCGGGGCAGGCTCCGGTGGGCTCGGCGAGGGGCCGCGTGGCGGGCAAGTCGACGGCCGTGTCGGTCTCGGCGAGGTTGGGCGAACACGCGAGGAACGCGAGGAGGATCATGGAGACTCCGTGTTGAGCGACGAGACGACCGCGAGTACATCGCCGACGTCGTAGAAATCTACAAGTACGAAATTCGGGAAGTCGCCGGTCTCGGCCATACACGCGCGGACGCGATCCTCGAAGAACGGGTCGAAGTTTACGCTGGCGGCGAGCTCTGCGGAAGCGAGCGGCGCGGTGAGGAAGTGGTTCAGCGTCCACAGGGGCAGGGCGCGATCACCGCGGTCCAAGCCGCACTGCGTCGCGAGCTCCTCGGCAGCCTCGGCGTGGTACGGGTTCTCCCACAGCGACGTGTAGCTGTACCGGTGCCACGGCAGCGTCGTAGAGGCGTCGTCGGTGAACACGATCAGGCGCTGGTTTACGTCGATCAGCGTCCCGAGCGTGGGCCACGGATCGGACGATCCTGCGTAGGCGTAGGCGGACAGCCCGCTCGCGACGAACGAGGCGTCGACCTCGCGCTCGGGTAGGTAGGACTCGAAGATAACGACGACGACCTCGTCGGGGTTTGCGTCGAGGAACGTGCGGAGCTCGCTAAGGCCGTCGACGAGCGGCTTGCTGCCGAGCGAGCAGTAGCCGTGGCACAAGCCCGGCGTTCCGTCGTCGAGGGGGTGGAGATCGAACACGAGCACGCGAATGCCTTCCGCGAGCTGCTGCAAGGGGGCGTGCGTCTGGTTCGGTGCGATCCAGCCCTCGTCGGCGTTGCTCATCGCGTTGTGGGTGCCGGCGAACGCGACCTCGTCGATCCGGCGCTCACACAGGTCGGCGGAGCCGTTGCACACCGGCGGCGCACAGGCGGCGAGCAGGGCGAACGCGGCGATCACGGTGGTGTCGACGTCGGAAACGCGGCCATGGGGCCTCCGGGGGATGGCCCGGTTATCACGCCGATCGCGTTGGGGGCGTCGAATGTGGCCGCGGACCTGGGCTGAAGTCGTGGCGTTGGTCATCCCGTATCGGGACTCCGCAGAAGCGTACGGACTCGCGGCGCTCGTCGGCGCTGGGATGTGGCTGGCAACGTACCTCGCGACGCGCATCGCGCTGCGTGTCGCCGCGCGGATCGCGGGCCGTACGAAGACGACGTTGGACGACGAGCTGCTTTCGCGACTCCAATCCCCGATGGGGCTGCTCGGTCCCGTCGTCGGACTTCACGTCGCGGGGCTGATGCTCGACGACCACCGGATGGTCGGCGGGTCGCAGATCGTCGAGGGGTTGCTCGTCACTTACGCGGTCGTCGCTGCGTTCGAGATCCTGGTGCTCGAGTCCTGGCTCGAGAAACGGCAGGGGATCACGGTCCCTTCGCTCGTCAGGCAGGTCCTGATCGGCGTCGTTTACGGCAGCGTGCTGCTCGGCGTGGCCGGGCGCGTGTTCGGAATCGACGTCACGCCGCTGCTCGCGACGGGCTCGGTCACCACGGTGGTCGTCGGTCTTGCGCTCCAACAGCCGCTGTCGAACCTGTTCTCGGGGCTCGTGCTGCACCTCGAGCGTTCGCCATCCGTGGGCGACTGGGTGCTGCTCGACAACCGCGAGGGGCAGATCACCGCGATCGGGTGGCGGACGACGCGCATCCGGACGTTCTCCGACGACATCGTCGTGGTGCCAAACGCGCAGATCGCGAACCTCGTGATGGTGAACTACTCGCTGCCGACGGTGATGACGGCGCGTCTGCTGCCGATCCCGGTGCCGCTGGACGTCGAGCCGAGGCTCGTCGAACGCATGGTCGCCGAGGCCGCAGCCCCGATCGAAGAGATCGTGAAGGACCCGGCGCCCAAGGTCTGGCTTGTGCAGATCGACGATCACTGCCAGCGCTACGTCGTGAAGCTCTACGTAAAGGAGTTCCGCCGCCACGACGACCTCGAGAGCGACTTCCTGAAGGCGGTCTGGTACCGCTTCAAGCAGGAAGGCGTGGTGTTCCCGAGCCCGCGCCTGGTGGTGGCGGGCGGCGTCGCTCCGGTTGCCGCGCCCCCGGTGAAAGGCTAGTCAATCATTTGATTGAAACTCGGAGGACTGCGATGCGAGCGACGATTCCGACCCAAGGGCGCACGAAGGAAGACGTGTTGGGGGAGCTCGATCAGTTCGCCGCCGACGATGTTGACTACGCGCACGGTAAGACGTGGAGCCTCGTGTACTGGCCCGGTGACGCCCACTACGACCTGGTGTCCGCGGCCAATTTGCGGTTGTTGTCGGCGAACGGCCTGAACCCGATGGCGTTCAAGAGCACCAAGCGCGTCGAGACCGACGTCGTGCAGATGACGGCTGAGTTGCTGCACGGCCCGGCGTCCACCGTCGGTACGATGACTTCGGGCGGAACGGAGTCGCTGCTGTGCGCCGTGATCGCCGCGCGGGAGCGGGCGCGCGCGAAGTGGCCGTGGATTCGCCGGCCGAACATCGTGATCGGCGAGACCGTGCACCCGGCGGTCGACAAAGCGGCGCACTGGTTCGGCGTCGCGATCAAGCGCGTCCCCGTGGACGCCGACGGACGCGCCCCCGCAGCGGGTTTTCGTCGAAAGATCGATCGCAACACGGTGCTCGTGATCGCTTCTGCGCCGAGCTACCCGTGGGGCGTCGTCGACCCGATCCCGGAGATCGCGGCCTTGGCGAAGTCGAAGGGCCTGCCGTGCCATGTCGACGCGTGCTTCGGCGGCTTCATCCTGCCGTGGCTCGAGCGCCTCGGCGTCGCGATGCCCCTGTGGGACTTCCGTGTGGACGGGGTGACGTCGATCTCGGCCGACCTGCACAAGTATGGCTACGCGCCAAAAGGCGCCTCCGTCATCCTGTACCGCGACATGAGCTACCTCCGGCACCAGTTCTTCGTCGCGACGCACTGGAAGGGCGGCGTCTATGCGTCGCCGACGGTCGCGGGGACGCGCCCGGGAGGCCCGATGGCGGCGGCGTGGGCGTCGCTCGTGGGCATGGGGGAGGACGGGTTCCTGTCGCGGGCGAAGGAGGCATGGGACGGCGCCGAGGCGCTGCGGAAGGGGCTTCGCGCGATCCCCGGGCTTCGCATCCTTGGGCTCCCGCACTCCACGATCGTCGCGTACGCGTCGTCGGATCCGGACGTCGATCTGTACGCCGTGGCCGACCTTCTCGAGGCCGGGGGCTGGTCCGTCGATCGTCAGCAGGCCCCACCGTCGCTGCACTGCACCGTGAACGCCGCCAACGGGCCCGTAATCGACAAGTACCTCGCGGACGTGCGGGCGGCGGTCGACGCGGTGCGCGCGGATCCGTCGCTCGCGACGAAGGGCAACGCGGCCGTGTACGGGCTGCTGTCCGCGGTGCCGCTCACCTCGGTGAGCGAGCGCGCGATCCGCGACGTGATGGCCGGCATGTACGCCCCGGGGGATGCGAAGGAGTCTGGACCGCCGGGTGGTCCGATGGTCGAACGCGCGGCTCGTGCCGTGAAGCGGGCGCGCGATGCGTGGCGCTCCGTCGCAGGTTCCCGCTGATGCCGCGCATCGCGTATGGACGCATCGCGCAGGAGACGAACACGCTGTCGCCTGTGTTGTCGGGGGTCGAGGACTTCCGCCGCACGCACTTCCTCGAGGGCGCCGATCTGCTCGCGCGCACGACCTCGCGCTGGAAGTTCGAAGCCGAGGGCATGGCGCGGAACGCTGAGCTGTCGGGCTTTGCACAGGAGGCGGAACGCCGCGGGGCCACGCTCGTGCCGCTGTTCTCGGCCTGGGCGATCCCGGGTGGTCCGCTCACGGCGGAGGCGATGGCGTACTTCGAGGAGCGCCTCGACCGCGAGCTGCGCGCAGCCGGGCCGCTCGACGGCGTGATGTTGTCGATGCATGGCGCGATGGCGGCTGTTGGTCGCGTCGATCCCGAGGCCGACCTGCAGAAGGTCGTGCACCGGGCCGTCCCGAACGCGAAGTTCGTCGTGACCCACGACCTGCACGGTCACCTCACCGCGGAAAAAGTCGCGAACGCTGACGCGATCGTCGCGTACCGCACGAACCCGCACCGCGATCACGTCCGCACCGGGGCCCGCGCCGCGGAGATCTTGATGCGCACGTTGGCAGGCGAGGTGCGCCCTACCGTCGCGTGGCGCTGTCTGCCCCTGGTGCTCGGCGGCGGGCTCAACATCGACTTCCTCGCGCCGATGCGCGGCATCTACGCGTTTCTCACGAAGTTGCATCGCGATCCGCGCGTGCTCACCGCGTCGATCTACCAGAACCATCTGTGGAACGAGGCCCCGCACGCGGGCTGGGGCGTCTACGTCGCCACGAACGACGACCCTGCGCTGGCCGAACAACTCGCCGACGAGATCGCCGAGCGTTGTTGGGCCGTGCGGCACGAGCAACCGCCGGCGATCCCGTCGCCCAGCGAAGCGGTGAAGGAGGCGCGCGAGGCCGTGTGGGCTCGTCGGGCGGGCGTCGTGTGCATCTCGGACGCCTCGGACATGGTCGGCGCGGGTGCTCCTGGCGAGAACACGGGTCTGCTCGCGGCGCTCGTGAACGAGGGGCAGGGGCTCGTCTCCTACGCGCCCGTTCGCGACGCCGAGGTGGTCGCGGCGCTGTGGGAGACGCCGCTCGGGGAGCGCGTCACGGTGCGCGTCGGCGGCAAGCTCGCGACCGCGATCCACACGCCGATCGAGGTGAGCGGCACGCTCGCCGACCGCAAGGTGACGGCCGCGTTCGGTCGGGCCTTGCTGCTCGATCTCGGACACGTGAAGTTGATCGTCACCGAAGGCGCGCCGCTCGCGATGAAGCCGGCGTTCTACACGGACTGGGGCCTTCCGATGCGCAAGGCCGACATCGTCGTGGTCAAGAGCCTGTTTCCGTTCCGGTGGTATTTCCTGCCCTACAACCGCAAGACGATCTACGCGGGCTCGCGCGGCACCACCGACTTTGATGTGTGGCGCCATGTGTCGTTTGATCGGCCCGTATTTCCGAAGGACCCCGTCAAACACTGGACGGACGGGGTTCGACCGGCACGGTGATCGTCGGGTAGTGTCGGCACCCCAGCTCCCACCGGAGTCCGCACGTGCCGAAATATCCATGGTCCACGGGCAATCCGCGGTTGTTCATCCCTCAACGCGCGGTTCCGCCGGCCCCGGTCGGTCCGGGGCTGCAGGTCGGGGCCGCCGCCGCGGATCTGACGCCCGAGCTCGGTGTGCCGCTCTCGGGCTATGGGTTCCTCTCAAAGACGTTCGGAAAGCACGTGTGGGGGCGCCTCCTCGCCCATGCGCTGGTGGTCGACGACGGCTCGGGTTCGCGCGTCGCGATCGTCACCGTCGATCTACACGCCGGGAGCAGGTACCTCACGCACCGCGCGGCCCAGCTGCTGTCGCCGGCGTTGGGCATTGGCGTGGAGCGCATCTTCCTCACTGCGACCCACTCGCATGCCGGTCCGGGGCACATTTTCGGCGACTCGTTTTACGACGATTTTGCGACTGCGCGAAAGGGCTTTGATCTTGCCTATGCCGACGCCGCGAGCGCGAAGATCGCCGCTGTGATCACGTCCGCGTGCGCGCGCCTGGCTCCCGGCCGGATCGGGTTCGGCGAGGGGCATGTCGACGCGATCCTGTGGAACCGCAGCGTCGAGGCGGCGCTCGCGAACGAAGGCCCGGTGCCCCCGGACCCGGCGTCCCAGCTCCCGATCGCGCAGGCTGTGTGGCATCGCATCAACGGCTCGCGGCCTCCGCCTGCGGGCGCAGGCACGGAAGACGCCGTCGGGCGCGCGTACGTCGACGCTCGGCTGCGGGTGTTGTGGGCCGAGACCGCGGCGGGCGATCCCGTCGCGGCGATCGGGTTCCTGAACGCGACGCCCACGACGATCCACGCGAACAAGGAGCTGATGTCCGGCGACGTCTCGCGTGAGGCCTCGCGGCTCGCGGCGATCGCCCTCGGCCACGCGGCTCTCCCGGTCGCGCTCACGGGCGGCAACGTCGGAGATACCAACGTCGTGGACGTCACGATGTCAGCGAAGGACTACGCGAAGTGGCGAAAGAACGCATCGATTCGTGAGAACGTGCGCTCAGCCGTGACGTTGTCGAAGGTGATCGCGAACGCGTTCGTCGCGGGCGCGCTCGCGGCGAAGGTGGACGCTGCAACGCCAAGAGCCGGCCTTTCGATCGTTGCCAGGTACCAGCATTTCAATCTGCCGGGCGTTGCGGCGCGGACCTGGGTGCCGTTCGGACTCGGGCCGTTCCTGCCCGATCCGATGGGCGACGCCACGCCGCACCTCGCGGCGACCATCGAGGTTGGGACTGCGACGTTGGCCGGGTCCGAATTCAGCCCGACGGTCACGCCGTTTCACGAGCCAGCGCCCGACCTGTCCGCGCCGCGGGACGCGCAGTGGCCGAAGAAGAAGATCCCGGCGTGGCTCGACACCTGGCGAGGGCACCGCGCGGGCGATCCAGCGCCGTTCATGGGCCTCCGCTACGTGAAGCTCGGGGATGTTTGCACGCTGCTCGGCCAGCCTGCGGAGATGACGGTCGGCCTCGGTGAACGCGTGGAGAACGCGATCGGCGCGCGCACGATCGTGTCCTCGCTCGCGGGCGGAGACCTCGGGTACATCACCACGCCGGAGGAGTACGTCGGGCAGTACTACGAGGGGAGCTCGATGTGGTGGGGCCGGATGACGGGTTCGGTCCTGGTCGAGCGGTTTCGCGCGCTCCAGGGCGGCGTCACGGCGGTGGCGCCCGGCGCGCCGTTCCCGACGGAGATCCGCACCATCGAGAGGTCGCTGCGCATGCCGTTCGGCGTGCATCAGCCGGACGCCTCGGACGCTGGCTTCGAGCTCGCGGGCGGCTATTTGACTGGCTGGTGGACGTCACCGGGGCGGGACGTCCCGCCGCTGTGCGACAAGGCGATCGTGCGCATCGTCGCGGCCGACGGCGGCTCCGATCCACTCGCCTGGGGGCAGGTCGCCGATGATCGGAGCCTCGGCCTGCTGGTCACGCGGGACGTGTGGCACACCGACACGTTCGTGCGGTGGTCGTTCCGCGCGTTCCACCCGGTGCCGCCGGGCTGGTCGGGGCGGAAGATCACGTTCGAGGTCGTGCTACCGGCGGCTGCGCCGGGCGCGCACGATCCGGGGTGGGGGGCCGTCGTCGTCCCGTAAGCGCGCTCTAATGCTCGGCCTTCAGGATCGCGCCGAGGAGCTCGTCCCAGTGCGTATCCTGGGACCACGTCGCCCCCGGGCCGCCGTGGTAGATTTCGAAGCCCTCGCGGCGCATCCAGCGCCCGGTGTCCGTGTTGATCGAAAGGCCGCTGACGAACGCGTGCCGGGTGTCGCCCCACGCGCCCGGGACTGCGGCATGGGTCGCGTCGACGAGCGCCGAGGCCTCGACGGCGAGATCGGGGTCTGACGCGAGCACGGAGCCAAGATCGGCAAGATCGAGGTAGGCGTCGTGAAACACGCGATCGGCTGAGCCTGCCACCGCGCGTGCGTCTGCGACCCGCTGGGTGCTCGCGTCGTCTGCGAGCGCGGCGAGCGCGAACGCGTCGACCGCACGTGCGAGCGCGGGCATCTGCGAGAGGTCGGTGACCGACGAGGTCCGCTCGCCGCCCTCCGTCACCTGGGTCGACGACATCGTGAGCGCGATGTCCAGCGTCGTCGCGGTCGGCTCGTCGCGCAGCTGTCCGAGCACGGTCCCGTACAACACGCCCTCGTCGCCGACCCAGGCCTGGCTCGCGACGAGGTAGTCCGCCACGGGTGAGAGCGCGTAGGCGACCTCAAAGAACGCCATGTTGCACGCGTCGAACGAGAGTAGATCGATCTTCTCGCCGCGCCTGTCGGTGAGCACCTTCAGCGCGGGCACCAGCTCGTTCCCCGCGATCGCGATGTCATTCCCGGTGCCTTCGTCCCACGAGACGGCGTTCTGGGCGGCGCCCGCCAACGTCCAACCGTCGCCGTGGTCCCAAAGGATCACCGCGACGTGATCAGCCGGGTAGGTCTCGTCCGCCCACACGAGGAAGTCGGACAACACGGCCGGGTCGCCCATGTCGACCTCACCGAGGTCTTCGACGATCGGCGAGTGGATCGTGGTCAGGTCGCCGTCGGGCTCGATGTGGTACCGGCGCGTGCCGGTCCAGTCGCCGTCGTCGGTGACGTAGTCCGGGCTGCGATCGGCCTGCACGATCACGTCGACGCCGGGCACGCTGCCCACCTGCTCGAGCTCGTTCAGATCGTGGCTGACGTAGCTCTCGAGGTCGTTGTCGCCGTTCATGAACACGAGGAACGTCCACCGACGGTCTACCTCGTCCGTGTCGACGACATCGGTTTCACCCGTTTCATCGGGGTCGACGCTCGTGTCTTCCGACGGCTTGCACGCGAGCGCGAGGAGCAGCAGCAAACGACCTCCGCCCGCAATGTACCCTGCGATTTGGCGCTCAGCGTGGAGGTGGCGGATCCCAGCAGGTGACCTTCCCGAACGCCGCGTCGCACTTTCCCTGCGGGGTGCTCGCACACGCGATCTCACCGAACGCCGCCTCGCAGTCGTACCCGCAGGCGGTCTTCCCAAACGCCGACTCGCAGGTGGCCGGCGGTGCGCCGGGCGCGAGCCGATAGGGCGGATCCCAGCAGGTGACCTCGCCGAACGCCGAGTCGCAGACGCCCTGCGGTGTCAAAGCGCACTTCACCACGCCGAACGCGGCCTCGCAGTCATAGCCGCACGCCTGCATCCCGAACGCGGACTCGCACGTCGCGGGTGGGTCGTTGGGGCGCCCGGCCGGCGGCAGGAAGCCCGGATCGATGCGCGGTCGGCGCATCGTTGGTGCCTGGGGAGGTGGATCCCAGCAGGTGATGTCCCCATAGGCGGCCTCGCACTTGCCTTCCGGCGTCTGAGCGCAGGCGACCTTGCCGTAGGCGGCCTCGCAATCGTAGCCGCACGCCGTCTGGCCGAACGCCGACAGGCAGTCCGGGTCGGCGGCGAGGGCGTTTGCGACGAGAAGAGCGAGCATACGAACTCCCGGAGGACGGCTGCTTGGACGAGGCGCCAACGAACGTATTCGATCGGTTATACGGGCGCCCCGGAGGACGCATGCGCGCGCGCATCGTGCTGAACGTAAACGGCGAAGAACGCGAGGTGCTCGCACCCTCCCACTGGACCCTGCTCGAGGTCCTTCGCTACGAGCTCGGTCTCACCGGCACGAAGCAGGGCTGCGACAAGGGCGACTGCGGAGCGTGCACCGTGATCGTGGACGGCGAGCCGGTCCTCGCGTGCTGCACCCTCGCCGCGACGAGCGAGGGAAAGAAGATCCGAACGGTCGAAGGCCTCGCCGACGCGGACGGCCCCTCCCTCGTTCAGCGCGCGTTCGACGTGTGTGGCGCGCTGCAGTGCGGCTTCTGCCAGCCAGGCATGATCTGCTCGGCGACGGCGCTGCTCGAGAAGAACCCGAAGCCCTCGCGCGACGAAATCAAGGTGGCCCTGTCTGGCAACCTTTGCCGCTGCACGGGGTACACGAAGATCTTCGAGGCGGTCGAGAAGGCAGCGGACGGCAGCATCGGTCGGCACTCGCCCGCCGTGTTCGGCGAGGCTCCCGAAGGCTTCAACGTCCTCGGCGCGCGCGGTCGCAAGCTCGACTCGATCCGCAAGGCCACAGGCGAGTCTCGCTACGCCGACGACCTCGTCCTGCCGCGGATGTTGCACGGTCGCATCCTTCGGTCGCCGCACGCCCACGCGCGGATCAAGGGCATCGACGCGTCGAAGGCCCTCGCGCTGCCTGGCGTGTTCGCGGTCATCACCGGTCGCGATCTTCCCGTCACGTTCGGCATCATCCCGTGGACGCCGGACGAACACGCGCTCGCCTTGGAGAAGGTCCGGTACATCGGCGACGGCGTGGCTGCGGTCGCAGCGATCGACGAGGACACCGCGGATCGCGCGTTGCGGTCGATCGAGGTCGACTACGAGGTGCTCCCCGCCGTGTTCGAGCCGGAAGACGCGATGGCGCCGGGCGCGCCGCTCGTGCACGACACCGACTGGAAGGGCCGCCCGCGCACCGACAACCTCTGCAAGGACGTCGAGCTCGCGTTCGGCGACGTGGACGCGGCGTTCGCTGCGGCGGCCGCGACGGTCGAGGGGAAGTGGACCTACTCGGGCAGCACCCACGCCGCGATCGAGCCGCACTGCGCGCTCGCGTCCTGGTCGCCCGACGGCCAGTTGACGCTTTGGTCGGCCACGCAGGTGAGCCACTACCTGCACCGCGAATTGGCCAAGGTGCTCGACGTCCCGCAGGCGAAGATTCGCGTGATCCAGCCCGTCGTCGGCGGCGGCTTCGGCGGCAAATCCGAGCCGTTTGACTTGGAGTTCTGCGCGGCGCTGTTGGCGAAGCGGACCGGGCGGCCCGTGAAGATCCTGTACACGCGGGACGAGGTGTTCTACGCGCACCGCGGCCGCCACCCGATGAAATTCGACTTCCGGATCGCGGCGGACAAGGACGGCACGATCACCGGCGTCGAAAACGACATCGCGATCGACGGCGGCGCGTTCCACAGCTTCGGCCTTGTGACGACGTACTACGCAGGTCAGCTCCTGTGCGGGCCGATCCGGTTCGGCAGCTACCGGTACAAGAGCAAGCGCGTGTACACGAACAAGCCGTGCTGCGGCCCGAAGCGCGGTCACGGCTCGGTGCAGCCGCGGTTCCCGTTGGAGACGGGCATCGACGAGATCGCCCACAAGCTCGGGATCGACCCGATCGAGATCCGCCGCCGCAACGCGATCAAGAACGGCGAGACCACGATCAACGGCATGTTGATCGGCTCGTGCGGCGTCCTCGCCTGCCTCGACGCGGTCGAGAAGGCGAGCGGCTGGAAGGAGCGGTACGCGAACCTGCCGCCAAACGTCGGCCTCGGCGTGGCCACGTCGATGTACATCTCGGGGACGGCGTACCCGATCTACCCGAACGACATGCCGCAGTCCGGCGTGATCATCCGCGCCGATCGCAGCGGCAAGCTCACCGTCACCTGCGGCACGAACGACATCGGGCAGGGGTGCGACGGCATGCTCGCGTACGTCGTGTCCGAAGAGACTGGCGTGCTCGTCGACGACATCGTGGTCATCAGCGGCGACACCGATCTGTGCCCCGTCGACCTCGGCGCGTACAGCTCGCGGATCACGTTGATGGCGGGGCTCGCCGCGCAGGAAGCGGGCCGCGCGATGCGCGACCGGGTCGTCGCTGCGGTCGCGAGCAAGTGGGGCGTGTCCGGGGATCGCGTCGTGGTTCTGCCTGGCGAGTACGTCGACGCCGAAGACGACGCGAGGCGGATGCCCGTGATCGACGCGCTCATCCTCGCCGAATCGGCCGCGGGAACGCCGCTCGTGTCGGCCGGCGGGTTCCGGACGCGCAAGCTCGGCGGCGACTACCGCGGCGGCACGATCGGGGCGTCACCTGCCTACTCGGCCTCAGCCCACGTCGCCGAGGTCCACGTCGACCCTGAAACGGGCGTCGTGAAAGTGCTCCGCATGTGGGCCGCACACGACTGCGGCAAGGCGATCAACCCGGTCATGGTCGAGGGCCAGATCGAAGGCGGCGTCTACATGGGCGTCTCCGAGGCGCTCATGGAGGACATGGGCTACCGCACGCCCAGCCCTTCCGAGAAGCAGAAGCCCGAGGTGATGGGCCTGCACGTCGGTCCGAACCTGCTCGACTACCGGATCATGACCAGCAAGGACGTCCCGGAGATCGCCTCCTTCATCGTCGAGGAGCCCGATCCGGTCGGGCCCTACGGCGCGAAGGAGGCCGGGGAGGGGCCGTTGCACGCGGCGATCCCTGCGGTGGCGAACGCGATCTGGCGGGCGACGGGTGTGCGCATGCGCGAGATGCCGTTCACGCCGGAGCGCGTGCTGGCGGGGATTGCGAACCTCGGCGGCGGCGTCTGAAGGCGCGTCCTGGCAGGCAGCGCAGCAACATTGGGCCTGGCTGAAGCGGCCATTAGGATACTCGGAACCGGATCCTCGTCGTGCCCGTGCGCGTTACGAAAGCGAGGGCGACCCGCGAACCCGCGCGTGGCGCGGCGCCCAGAGGACGGACCATGGACGCTTCGACGGTTTTCACTTCTCCCCGGCCTGCGTTGCTGCGCGCGTGGCATGGCCTCAACGGCGTGGTCATCCTCGGCCTCCTTGGCACCGTCCTGCTGCGCAAGACGGTCTTCAACTACCGCACCAACGGACCGCTAATCGAGGCGAAGGTGGCCGCGGTCGGCGGAGCGGTATCCACCGATGGCGCGGTCGCCGTCGCGAAGCTTCTCCGCGACCAGATGTGGGAGTGGCATCTCGCGCTTGGCGTCGCCCTCGCCGTGTTGTTCGTCGTTCGCGTGGTCGTCGCGGTATTGGACCCCGAGTTGGTGCCGTTCCGCGCCTTTGCGCGCGCGGTCTCCAGCTTTCGTGGGCTGCCCTCCGCGGCCCGGAGCACCGCCCTCCACCCGATGCTGGTCAAGCTCCTCCACGGCGCTTTCTATGCCCTTCTCGTCGCGATGGTCGCTTCCGGGCTGGTGCTGTTGTTCAAGGACAACCTCGGCCTCGCGAAGGAGGCCGTCTCGCCCGTCAAGGAGGCGCACGAACTCATGATGTGGGGGGTCGCGGCCTTCGTCCCGTTGCACGTCGTCGGGGTGGTGGTGGCCGAGCTTCGTGGTGAACGAGGCCTGGTGTCGCAGATGATCCACGGCCGCACCTGATCGACGCGAGGGGATCACTTCGCGAGGACTGTCCGCGTGAACGATGCCCGCAGGTAGAACCCGTACGGCGTCGTCTTCACCCAGTTCGCGTCCGAGTCGATCGCCCACTCGCGGCGATCCGCCCGCAAGGCTTTCGACCGCAACTGCAGCGCCTCCCCATACTTTCCGTTCGCCCGCCAGAATTCCCCGAGTTCCAACGCCTCGGTCGCGGACTCCCAGTCGCCGCGCAGCACCGCTTCCTGCTCCGCCGAAGGTCGCCACAACAGCGGCGCCCCGAACGTGCGCTCCGGCACCGGGACATCTTTCTCGGTGTGGATGGGCATCCACAACACGCACCGCAGCTTCTTCCACACCCACGATTCCGCCCAGGTGCGGCCCGCGGACCCGTCGAGCGGAGCCGAACACACCCACGTCGACTCGCGAGGCACACCGCGAGCGTCGATCGGCACGGTCTTGAGCTCTACACCGAGATGCGGGAAATCGGGCTCGGACGTCGACCCGGCCGTCGCCCCCAGCGCGTTCTCCGCAAGATCGCCGATCCACCCCTTGTGGCGTTTCAGATCCGGCGGTGCGCGCATGCCGTGGGGGTCTGCCACCTCGGCGAGCGTGAGCCCTTCGAGCGCCCTCGCGCGCTCGAGCAGTTCGTCCACGTCGACAGGCGGCTTGGTGCGATGCACGCCGGGGAGGATAAGCGCAATGCGACCAAAGGTGTGGGTATGCATTTCCAGGACATCATCCTTCGACTGCAGCGGTACTGGGCGGACCAGGGCTGCGTCATCCTCCAGCCGCACGACATGCAGATGGGCGCGGGCACGTTCCACGTCGCCACGTTCCTGCGCGCCCTCGGTGACAAGCCGTGGAAGTGCGCCTACGTGCAGCCTTCGCGGCGCCCATCCGACGCGCGCTACGGCGAGAATCCAAACCGCCTCGGCCACTACTACCAGTTCCAGGTCATCCTGAAGCCGTCGCCGATCAACGCGCAGGAGCTGTACCTGGGCTCGTTGGAGGCCCTCGGCATCGACCTCGCCAAACACGACATCCGGTTCGTCGAAGACGACTGGGAATCGCCCACGCTCGGCGCCTGGGGCCTCGGCTGGGAGGTGTGGCTCGATGGCATGGAGGTGACGCAGTACACGTACTTCCAGCAGGTGGGCGGCATCGAGACGAAGCCCGTTCCGGTCGAGCTCACGTACGGCCTCGAGCGCCTCGCGCTGTACCTGCAGGGCGTGGACAACGTGTACGACCTCACGTGGGTCGAAGGCGTGTCGTACGGGGACGTGTTCCTGCGCAACGAGATCGAGCAGAGCAAGTTCAACTTCGAATACTCCGACCCCGCCCAGCTGTTCAAGCTGTTCGACGTGTACTTCACCGAGTGCCGTCGCCTCGCGCGCGCGGGCCTGGCGCTCCCCGCACACGACCACTGCATCGCCACCAGCCACGTGTTCAACCTGCTCGACGCCCACAAGGCGATCAGCGTCGCCGAGCGCGCCGAGTACATCCGCCGCATCCGCGAGCTCGCGTGCCTCGTCGCCCGTGTGTGGGTCGATCCCGCGTCCGCCGCCCTCGAGGAGTCCGCATGAGTTCGGAACTGTTGATCGAAGTCCGCTGCGAAGAGCTCCCGCCCTCGTTGATCGGGCCGGCGTTGGTGTCGATGCGGGACGGCGTCGTGGCGCTGCTCGCGGGCATCCCGATCGGCGCGGTCAGGACCTTCGCCACACCGCGCCGGCTCGCGGTCGTGATCGCAGACGTCGCCGAGGCCCGTCCGTCCGCGTCCAAGCTCGTCACCGGGCCGCCCGCTGAGCGCGCGTTCGTCGACGGCAAGCCGACGCAGGCCGCGATCGGGTTCGCGAAGGGCAAGGGCGTCGCGGTCGAGGCGATCCAGATCGTCGACACGCCGAAGGGCAAGGTCATCGCGGTGACCGTGTCCGAAGGCGGCGAGAAGGCGAAGGACCTGATCGAGAAGGGCCTCGACGCCGTCGTCCGCGGCCTGCCGTTCGGCAAGACGATGGAGTGGGGTAACGGCGGCGTGCGCTGGGGCCGTCCGATTCAGGGCATCGCCGCGGTGTTCGGTGGTCAGACCCTATCCGGCACCGTCGCGGGTCTGCCGATTACGAACGAGACGCTCGGCCACCGCCTCAAGGGCGGGAAGTTCGCGTTCACCTCGTCCACCGAGTGGCTCGCGGGCCTGCGCGAGCGTTGGGTGGAGCCCGATATCGCCGTCCGCCGCGCCACGATCGTCCAACAGCTCGCCGACGTCGCCAGCGCCCACGGCGCCGATCCGATCGTCGATGACGCGCTCCTCGACCAGGTCGTCCAGCTCGTGGAAGCTCCGAAGGCCGTCGTGTGCTCGTTCGAGAGCGATCTGTTGAACCTGCCTCCGCGCCTGCTCGTCCACTCGATGAAGGTCCACCAGCGGTATTTCCCGATCTTCAAGAGCGGGGAGCTGACGAACCAGTTCGTGGCGATCGCGAACAACCCCGGCGGGGACGACGCGATCATGGGCGCCGGCTTCGCTCGCGTACTGCGCGCGCGGTTCTTCGACGCGCGGTTCTTCTTCGCCGAAGACAAGAAGAAGCGCCTCGAGGTGCACGGCGAGCGCCTCACCGGCATGCGGTGGATCAAGGGCCTCGGCTCCATGACCGACAAGCAGGACCGCATCCGCCGCATCGGCGAGGACCTCGTCATCCAGGGCGTGATCGCGGCCGACCTCGAGGTCGTGCGTCGCGCCGGCACCTTGTCGAAGTGTGATCTCGTCACCGCGATGGTCGGCGAATTCCCCGAACTCCAGGGCCACATGGGACGTCTGTACGCCCGCGCGCAGGGCGAAGACGACGCCGTCACGTGGGCGATCGAGGAGAGCTACCTCCCGCGGTTCGCCGAAGACGGCACCGCAAAGACGCCAGCCGGAGCCGTGCTCGCGATCGCCGATCGCCTCGACATGCTCGTCGGTTGCTTCGGCGTCGGCATGGCGCCCAAGGGCAACGATCCGCTCGGGCTGCGGCGCGCGGCTGGTGGCCTGGTGCGCACGCTGATCGATCACGAATCGGGTGCCGATCTTCGCGCGCTGTTCGGGCACGCCGTGCGCACCTTCCACGGATCCGTGCTGAGCTCGCCGGAAGGCTTCCAGGCGTGGGTGAAGGAGCGCGGCACCGGGCCGCTCCCGAAGGACGTCGAGGGCCTCGTCGAGTCGCTCGTCGAATTCACGATGGCGCGCTGGAAGGCGTACGTCGTCGCCGACGGCGCCACCTCCGACCTCGCCGACGCGGTCGTCTACGGCGGCCAGGCGCGGCCGCTCGTCGTGCATCGCAAGCTCACGGCCCTGCGAGGAATCGCGGGCACGCCGGACTTCGCGCCGATGATGAACACGTTCAAGCGCGTGCTCAACATCAGCAAGGGCGCCGAGGGTCGTCCTGGGCCTGCGGTGGAGCCGTCCGAGCTCGGGCTCGTCGCCGCGCTCGAGTCTGTCGAGGGTCACGTGGCGTCTGCGGCGGCAGGCATGGACTACGAGGCGGCGGTCGCGAGCATGCGCACGCTGAAAGACCCGGTCGCGCGGTTCTTCGACGAGGTCCTCGTCGACTCGCCCGATCCGGTCGTGAAGGGCGCTCGCATCGCTCTCCTTCAGCGCATCGGGAAGACGTTCCTCGAGGTCGCGGACTTCTCACGCATCTCTACGCGCTGAACGGCATCGCGGGTCGACCGCCTACCGGAACAGCTCGGCGAGTAGCACGCTCGCGACGCTGAAGTAGAGGATCAGCCCGACGACGTCCACGAGCGTGGCGACGAACGGCGCTGACGCGCTCGCGGGATCCAGGCCGGCGCGGCGCAGCGCGAAGGGCAACATCGAGCCGGCGATCGTGCCCAACATGACCACGCCGAGCAGGCTCAGGCCTACGGTCCCGGCCAGCCCGATCGCGTGCCCACTGTAGCTGCCGAACACAGCCTGCCACACGATGATCCGTACGAACCCGAGGACGGCGAGGACGCCGCCCAGCAAGAGCCCAGAGGTGAGCTCGCGCCGGAACACCCTCGCCATGTCTTGCATGCGTACGTCGCCGAGCGCCATCGCGCGCACGACCAGCGTAGACGCCTGTGAGCCGGAGTTGCCGCCGCTCGAGATGATGAGGGGCATGAACAGCGCCAGCACGGTGGCCTTGTCGATCTCCGCCTGAAAGTAGCTCAACGCCGTGGCCGTCAACATCTCGCCGATCAGCAGCACGGACAGCCACAGCGCGCGCTTGCGCACCATCTCGCCGATCGGGGTGTCGAGGTAGGGCGTGTCCAGGGCCTCGGAGAGACCGCCCATCTTGTGGATGTCCTCCGTGGCCTCCTCCTCGAGGACGTCGACGATGTCGTTGACCGCTACGAGGCCCTTCATGCGCCCCTGACCGTCGACGACCGGGAGCGCGAGGAGGTCGTGCTTCTCGAACAGCTTCGCGACGATCTCCTGGTCCATGTCCTCGGGCACGGTCACCACGTCGCGATGCATGACCTCGTGGACGCGGGTGCCCGGCTTCGCCGCAAACAGGCCGCGCAGCGAGATCACGCCGAGCAGGCGTCCAGCGCTGTCGAGCACGTAGCTGTAGTAGGTGGGATCCATCGCCTCGTTGGCGCGCGCTCGGCGGCGCAGGTACGCGAGCGCCTCGTCGATCTCCATGTCGGCCCGGATCGACGAGAACCGCGGGTTCATCAGCCCGCCGGCGTGGTCTTCCGCGTACCGCATCAGCGCTACGACCTCGGCGCGGGCCGGATCCTCCAGCAGACCGAGCAGCGCCTCGCGATCTTCCGCGTCCGCTTCCTGCACGGTGTCGGCGATGTCGTCCGGGCCGAGCACGCGGAGGAACGCGCGCCGCTCTTTGACCGGCAGTTGAAGCAGCAGCGTCGCGTGCTCGTGAGCGTCGAGCTCTTCGAAGAACGACTCGGCGTCGCCGCGGGGGAGCTGATGGAAGCGCTGCATGCGCGCCTCCGCGCCCAACGACGGCCAGGCTTCACGGAGGGGCGCGATGGGGTCAGTGCCGTTCGAAGCGGCGGCTGTCGGATCGGTGTCCTGCATGTCTCACCCGCGCGCCGCACGCGCCGCCGACGCTGATGCGCCGGCTCCCTGCTGCGGCTTCACCCGGCGCGTTGCCCGAGGCAAGGAGGCGTCACAACACCAGCCCGGCGCGAACGCTGGTCGTGTAGGCCTGCTCGATTCGTTCTGCGGCTGCGACGACTTCGGCGTCCTGGCTGACGGGCACGGCGGGACGGAGGGCGAGGTAGAGGTCGCCGGGCGGGCTCTTTTGAATGCCGCGCCCCTTCAGCCGCAGGCGTTGCCCTGACGCAACGCCGGCTGGCACGGTGACCTTCACGTCCCCGGTCGGCGTGGGAACGGTGATCGTCGCGCCCTTCAACGCCTCCAGCACAGTGATCGGGACGTCCATCTCGAGGTCGTCTTCGAGCCGCCGAAGGTGGGCATGCTCCGGCACCGTGAGGCGGAGGTGCAGGTCGCCGCACGGCCCGCCGCCGGGGGGCGGGAGGCCCTGGCCCTTCAGGTGCATGACGCCGCCGTCTTTGACACCCGCGGGGATTCGCACCCTCAGGTTCTCGCGCTCGCCCGTAGGGCGCGTAATGACGAGGTCCGTCTCGCCGCCGCGAATCGCTGTGAGCGCGTCGATCTCGAGATCGGCGTTCTGATCGCGGCCACGGCGCTGGCGTCGGCCCGCGTTGAAGCGCGACTCGCCGGCGCCTCCCTGGCCGAACAGCTGGGAGAGGATGTCCTCCATGTTCTCGCCGCCGAACTCGAAGTCCGAGCCGCCCGCGTTTCCGGGGAACCCGCTCGGGGCGCCGCGGGACCACTGGCGGGCCTTGTCGGCGTCAAAGCCGGGCCGGGTGGAAGGTTCGCCGAATTCGTCGTACAACTTGCGCTTTTCCTCGTCACCGACGGCGTCGTAGGCGGCGTTGACCTCCTTGAACTTCGCCTCCGCCTCCTTCGTCTTGTTGACGTCGGGGTGGTACTTCTTGGCGAGCTTCTTGTAGGTCTTGCGGATCGTCTCCTGGTCAGCGTCTCGGGGGACGCCCAAGACGTCGTAGGGGTTTGCCATGGTATTGACCTCGTTGCGACGAAGATACGCAAAATTGGCCAGAGGACAAGACAGTCGATGCGTGACGGGCTGCTTCCCCACGATGATGATGATGTCCGCGAGCGCCGGATCGCCGTCGCGCTGCTGTTGTGCACGTGCGCGAGCGTGTACCTCGTCTACCTGCTGCGTTGGCTCGACGGACCGTGGATCGACGGGTCGGGCGGCGCGCTGTGGCGCGCGTGGCAGTTCACCGGCACCCTCCTCGGCATCCTGGTGTGCCATGAGCTCGGTCATTGGCTCGTCGGGCGCGCCTACGGGATTCGCCTCGCGCTGCCCTGGTTCCTTCCGGCCCCGTTCCTCGTCGGCACGTTCGGTGCGGTGATCCGCTGGTCTGATCGCCCGAGGACGCGCACCGGCTGGCTCGCGATGGCGGCGGCGGGGCCGCTCGCGGGGTTCGGTGCGGTCGTGGTCGCGGTGCTGGTGTCGATGGCGCTCGGCGGCTCATCCAACACAGGTACGCTGTCCAGGCCGCTGCTGTGGTGGGTGCTGTCCTACGCCACCACTGGCGCCGCGCCCGCCCATCCGTCGTCGCAGGATCCGGTCGCGTTCGCTGCATGGATCGGCGCGCTGGTCACGGCGCTCAACCTCCTCCCGATCGGGCAGCTCGACGGCGGGCACGTCTTGGGGGCGCTGTTCCCCGGGCCCGCGCGAAACCTCGGCCGCGCGACGACGGTGGTCCTTTTGGTGCTCGGGTTCGTGTGGCCGGTGTGGGCCGTTTGGGCTGCGGTCGCGAACCTGCTCGGAGGTCCCGCGGAGCCTCCCGTCGACGCTACTCCACCCGACGCCACCGCTCGCGGGCTCGCGATCGCCTGTGTCATCGCGTGGCTGTTGTGCGTCACACCTGTCCCGGGCTGATCACGCGTCGGAGGTCCAGGCAGCGATCGCGTCCCGATCGCGGATGACGCGCAGCACGCGCTCGTCGTGGACGGTCACCAGGCCGGGCTTGCCCGTCACGGCGCGCACGTTTCGCACGCGGGTGTACTGCACGTCCGCGGCGGTGCCGTTCGTGATTCCAGATGCGGCGAGCGCGAGCTGAGCCGCAGCGAGGAGCAGCGAAAGATCAGGCGTCTTGTCCCTCGCGACCTTGATGACCACGTGTGCACCCGGCGTCCCCCGCACGTGCATCCAGAAGTCGTCGCCTTTCGCGACGTTGAACGTGAGGCGTCGGTTCCCGTCGGCGTTCTTGCCCACGAGGACGCGCTCTCCTCGGGGGCCGGTCCACTCGACCCACGGCCGGGCAGGGGAGTCATCCGCTTGTGTGCGGGTCCGTGGGAGCACCTTGGCGATGTCGACGAGCTGTTCCTCGGTCGCCAGGTCCACGCGCGCGAGGTCGGCGGACAGCTTCACGATCTGCGCTTCCGCGCGATCGATGTTCTCGATCACCCTGTCCACACCGCGATCCAGGCGGCTCGCCTTCGTGTACAGGCGGTCCAGCGCGCTCGAAGGCGCTCGTGTCGGATCGATGGAGATCTCCCACGTCAGCGACTCGTCCTCCAAATCAGTCACGACAGCGATCGACGTGCCTCGCCGGAACCGGTGCAGGTTGGCAGCGAGCGCGTCCGCCTGCCGGCGGATCTTCGGGGCCTGCGCCGCGTTGTCGAGGTCGGCGTGAAGGCCGACGATCAAACGTCGCTTCCGATCGATCAGTCGCGTGATCGCAGCCCGCATTGCCGTCCGGCGATCGGTCGTTCGGCGCTCGCGCTCCGCTTTAGAAAAAAACCGCTCCGGCGCGAGTTCATCGCCGCTGGCGTCGAACCGGATCGCGGTGCGAGGGTTCCTGCCTTCGGAAGTTGGCTCCGTCAGCGAGGCAGGCGCGGGGCCGTCAAACGCGGCGACCGGCACGCCGGCGTCGATCAGCCAGAGCCCGCCGCTCCGGCCTGTGACCCGCACGTGCACGTGTTGATCGCCGAATGCAAGATCGACGATGCGATCCGAAGGGTGCTTCGTGACGGCCGTGAGCGGCCCCCGAACGCGCGCCCGGAGCGCTCCTTGGAAGGAGAACGGCTGCGGCGGGTTCTTTGGTCGAGAGGTCACCGGATGAACGCGAGCGAACGGTCCGCGCGGGACGATCAGCACCGCCCCGTCTCCGATGCCCAGCACGACGCGGTCGCGAGCGGGCTGCCAGGCGCCAGTGAAAGGCCTGCCCACCCACCTCTGGAGGTGGTCCACGACCCACTGAAGTTCGGCGTCAGTCACGGCGTCGGAGTATCCTGTCTGCGGAGGTTGGCGGAATGACGACGGGGTTGTGGATGCTGCTCGCGATCGCCCCGTCCTTCGGCGCTTCGTTCTACCTGGAGACCCCACCCGTCTCTGAAAAGACGGCCGCGACCGAAATCGCGAAAGCCGCCGAGGACGCCGGGCCATCGCGCGTGGTTCGCCGTTACCTCGAGGGGTCGGGCTGGCAGTACGTGGTCGTAGTCGAAGGGTTTACCGACCAGGGCGTCGCCCAAAAGGCCGCACACGACCTCGCTCGTAGCGCTGGAATGAGCGTGGACGTGTACGCGGCGGAAGGCTCTGAAGCGCGTCGTGTCGCGACGGAGACCGCCGGTCCCGCTGCGATCGCGAAGGCGGAGGTGGTCGTTCCAACACCGCCTCCTACGCCCGTGCCAGCGCCAGTGCCGGCACCACCCGCACCGTCGCCTCGCCACGGCGGTCCAAAAACACCTGCGGTCGTGGCCGCCTCCGCCGCGCCGCCGACGCCAGCGAGCGCAGATCCATCCGTCGCGCTGAACGAGTCGTTCGCGCGCGTGCGGCCTGCCGTCGAGCAGGTACGAGCTGCACCTTCGCTCGTGTTCGAGTTTCGTCGTTCGGTCCCTGACGGTCCCATCGTGAAGCACACGTACGCCGCACGTGGAGCAGATCGCTACCTTGACGTCGTGATCGAATCGGGGGCCGGGACCTCCAGTCGTTCGGGGATCTCGTCGGGCGACGCGTGGCTGCAGGCGTCGAGCGTGACTCATGAAGATCTCACGCGTACCAAGGAAATGCTCGGCCGCTTCGCACCTGATTCGATTCTCTCGACGCTGTTCGCGGTGGCTACGACGGACGCCCAACTCGGCGGCGCGACGTTCGAACTCGACGCGAAGGGCAACCTCGCGCGGGCGTCGTGGCGCGATGGGACGCAGGATCTTGCGCAAGACTTCGGAGACTGGCGGGACGCAGGTGGTGGCGTCGTGGTCCCGCATCGCGTGCGTACCTGGCGCGACGGCGCGCTGGTCGACGATGTCGAGATCCTGAGACTCGACGTGAAGCCGAAAGTTGACGAGCGGTGGTTCCGCGTACCGTCTTGAGCTTGACAGGCCCGCCGTGACTTCATAAGAACGGGGCGGTCGTCGGCGCCTCGCTGGCGTAGCTCAGCTGGTAGAGCAGCTGATTTGTAATCAGCAGGTCGCGGGTTCAAGTCCCACCGCCAGCTTTCGATGCGTCGTTCCTTGACCTGCAACGTTCCTGGGGAGTTACCCGAGTGGCCAAAGGGGGCGGGCTGTAAACCCGCTGGCATTAGCCTACGTAGGTTCGAATCCTTCACTCCCCACTCTTTTCCTTGTTTTTCGCGTGTCTCGCGGGAGTAGCTCAGCGGTAGAGCATCAGCCTTCCAAGCTGAGGGTCGCGGGTTCGAATCCCGTCTCCCGCTTACCGTCTCCCGCATTCTTTGTCTGTTTCGCCTGTACTCGACGCCCATGTAGCTCAGGGGTAGAGCACTTCCTTGGTAAGGAAGAGGTCACGGGTTCAAATCCCGTCATGGGCTCCAGTTCCCCCCTCACGTGCAGGGGGTGAGCGGAGTCTGGCTGTCACCGTCGCGTTCGTCCGCCCGAAGCGGTCGGTGGGGTTGCCATTCGCGAGCCGGTGTGCATCAGTCCGCTTGCGCGGTTGGGACGGTAGTGCTAGATGGCATGACCCTTGCTTCCGCCGTCCGGCTGGAGGTCATTCGTATGCTGCATCAACGCCAGGTTCTGATGATCTTCGTCGTGATTGCGATCGTCGCTGGCACCACCGTGCAGTCAGCGTCCGGTTCGTTGTTCGAACAGTTCGCGATCCCCGATACGCGCTTCTTCGCGATCGTGAACCTGACGACGTTGATGTCCGTGGCAGGAGGCGGGCTCACTTTCCTCGGTCTCGTCCGCAACCAGCGGGCGGTAACGTACTTCGATGAAGTTGTAGACGAGATGAGCAAGGTTACATGGCCGACGCGCGAGGAGGCCCTGCGGGGTGCTACCACGGTCCTGACGACCAGCGCGATCGTGTCGCTCGCGATCGCCTTCTACGATTTCTTTTGGAAGAATGTCGCGAATATCTTTCTGTTCAACGGCTGATTCCAACACAACGTGCCGGCTCGACCGGTAGGAGACCTTGATGGCGATGCGCTGGTACGCCGTGCACACGCTGAACGGATCGGAAGAAAGGGCCAGGCAGGCGCTCGAGCAGCGCATCCGGACCCACAATCTTACCGATCGGTTTGGCCAGGTATTGGTCCCCTCCGAGACCGTGATCGATCCCAAGACCAAGCGGAAGACGACGCGTCGCTTCTACCCTGGGTACATGCTCGTCGAAATGGAACTGGACAACGAGACCTGGCATCTCGTAACCAATACGCCCAAGATCACAGGCTTCGTCGGACGCACGCGGAACCCGCCCCCGGTTCCTGACGAAGAGGTCAAGCGTGTCACGAGCCGCCTCGCGCAAGAAGAGGCCCCTCGCGCGGTCATGAACTTCGAGCTTGGCGAAGAGGTCCGCCTCACGGACGGTTCCTACGCCTCCATGCGCGGCAAGATCGAAGAGATCAACGAGCTGCGCGGCAAGCTCCGCGTCGTGATCAACATCTTCGGACGTCCGGTCTCCACGGAGCTCGGCTTCCACCAGGTCGAAAAGGTCTCCTAGTTTTCTCGAAACCCACGCGGACGGCCTTGGTGCTGAAAGCGGACATGACAGAGGCAGGCAATGGCAAAGAAAATCACTGGCGAAATCAAGCTGCAGATCCCCGCGGGCGCGGCTCGTCCTGCTCCCCCGGTCGGTCCCGCGCTCGGCCAGGCAGGCGTGAACATCAAGGCGTTCTGCGACGAGTTCAACACGCGCACCAAAGAGCAGATGAAGGACGGGCTCATCATCCCTGTCGTCATCACGGTCTACTCGGACCGTAGCTTCACGTTCGTCACCAAGACGCCTCCGGTCGCGCCCCTGCTGTTCAAGGCGGCCAAGATCGAGAAGGGCTCTGGCGAGCCGAATCGCAAGAAGGTCGGCCAGGTCACGATGAAGCAGGTGGAAGAGATCGCGAAGCTCAAGCTTCAGGATCTCAACTGCACCACGATTCAGTCAGCGGTCGCCCAGGTCGTGGGCACGGCCCGGAGCAGCGGCATCACCGTCACCGGCTGATACCGCCCCCTATCAACGCGTTCCGCAGCGATGCGGACATACCGTCTCCGGTGGGGAGGGCCATTCCGGCCCGCCATCACTCCCGGAACGGGCAAAGGGCTAGCCCTTTGCGAGGAGAAACCAAGTGGCACAACATGGAAAGCGCTTTCGCGCGGCCCGGGAGCGGATTGACCCCGCTAATCGGTACCCGCTCGATCAGGGCATGGACTTGTTGAAGTCCTCCGCGACGGCGAAGTTCGATGAGACCATCGACATCGCGGTCCGCCTCGGGGTCAACCCGAAGCAGGCCGATCAGATGGTCCGCGGCGCCGTCAGCCTGCCGTTCAGCGCCGGCAAGGCAGTGAGGGTGCTCGTATTCGCCCAAGGCGAGTCCGCGAAGGAGGCTTTGGCCGCCGGAGCAGACATCGTCGGTGGAGACGAGCTGATCGACAGGATCGCGAACGACGGCTTCACCGAGTTCGACAAAGCAATCGCGACGCGCCCGATGATGGCGAAGGTCGGTAAGCTCGGCCGCGTGCTGGGTCCCCGCGGCCTGATGCCGAACCCCAAGGACGGCACCGTCTGCGCACCCGAAGATGTCGCGAAGGTCATTCGCGAAGTCAAGGGTGGTCGGGTCGACTTCCGGGTCGACAAGGCCGGCATCGTGCACGCGCCGATCGGCAAGGGCAGCATGTCGAAAGAGCAACTCGCCGCCAACGTGACGGCGATGGTCCAGACCCTGTGGCGCCTCAAGCCGGCAACGGCCAAGGGCGTCTACCTCAAGTCCATCGCGGTTAGCGCCACGATGGGGCCGTCCGTCCGTCTCGATCCGCTCGAGCTGGCGCGGCTGTTGGAGGCCTGAGATGTCGAACGAACAACGTTTCGTCGAGAAGGGCAAGACCGTGGACGCGCTTCGTGCGCAGTTCCAGACCGCTCCCCTCGTGGTGCTCGCAGATTTCAAGGGCGCGACGGTCAAGGAGCTCGACAAGCTCCGCCGCAACGTCGAGAAGGGCGGCCTCAAGATGCAGGTCGTGAAGAACACGCTCTGCTACCGCGCCGTCCAGGGCACGGACAAAGAGAAGCTCGCGGACCACTTCCGTGGCAACATCGCCGTCTTGTTCGCGGGCGAAAACCCGATCGGTGCCGCCAAGGCGCTGCGCGATCAGCTGCGGGAGAACAACAAGTTCGTCGTTCGTGTCGGCTTCTTTGAAGGCGACGTGATCGACTCGAAGGGCGTCGCCGCTGTGGCGGAGCTCCCGGGTCGTGAAGAACTTCTCAGCAAGTTGCTCGCGACGATCCAGGCCGGCCCACAGCAGCTGCTGTCGGTTATCCAGGGCGCCCCGCGCGATCTCGTTTACCTGCTCAACAATCACTCCGAAAACCTCAAGTAACTACGCCGCCTTTGGTGGCTTATGGAGACTCCAATGTCTGTTTCCCAGGATCAGGTCGTCGACTACATCAAGGGCCTCAAGCTTGGCGAGGTCAAGGGCCTCATCGAGCGCCTTGAGACCGAGCTCGGCGTCAAGGCGTCCGCGCCGATGATGGCCATGGGCGCGGCTCCTGCCGCGGCCGGTGCCGCCGCCGTCGAGAAGACCGAGTTCGACGTGGTGCTCAAGAGCGCCGGTGAGAGCAAGATCAACGTGATCAAGGTCATCCGCGAAGTGACCGGCCTCGGCCTCAAGGAAGCGAAGACGCTCTCCGAGACGGCTGACGGCAAGGTCAAGGAAGGCGTCAGCAAGGACGAAGCGAACAAGATCGCCGAGTCCCTCAAGGCGGCCGGCGCGACGGTCGAAGTCAAGTAGTTCGTCGTCGTCAGCATTCAGCTGACGGCAACCTGCGCGGTCTCCCGGACCGGAGCCGCGCTTGAAGTCCCGCCTCCTTCGGGGGGCGGGACCTGGTCCAACCCGCTTCTCCCTGGAACATCCAATCGCATGGTGACTTCGGTATCGAAGGTCTCCCGCCAGGCCGGTTTTGCCGACCTGGGTGCGTCATTGGATCATCCGTCTGTTCTCCCTCGTACGAGGTAGCTCCCACATGTCGCAGTTGCTCGCCAACAACTTCCGTCACCGTACTTCCTACGGAAAGATCGGTGCAACGCGGGACGTAGAGAATCTCATCGAGATTCAAAAGGCGTCCTACAGTCAGTTCCTTCAGCCCGAAAAGAAGCCCGAAGAGCGCGATGACATCGGCCTCCAAGCGGTGTTCAAGAGCGTGTTCCCGATCGAAGACTTCTCCGGTCGTGCGTCGCTCCAGTTCGTGAACTTCGAACTCGAGGCGCCCAAATACGATGTGGATGAGTGCCGCGAACGTGGGATGACGTTCTCTGCGCCGATCAAGGTCACGGTCCGCCTCGTCGTTTGGGACGTGGACGCCGAGACCGGTCAGCGCACCGTGTCGAACATCAAGGAGCAGCCGGTCTACTTCGGCGAGATCCCCTTGATGACCGAAAACGGAACGTTCATCGTGAACGGCACGGAACGGGTCGTCGTCAGCCAGTTGCACCGCTCCCCCGGCATTTTCTTCGACAGCCAGAAGAGCAAGACGGGCGGCAGCAAGGACATCTTCTCGGCCCGCATCATCCCGAACCGCGGCTCCTGGATCGACTTCGAGTTCGACACGAAGGACATCCTGTTCGTCCGCATCGATCGACGCCGCAAGCTGCCCGCCACGGTGCTCCTGCGCGCCCTCGGGTACGACACGGAAGCGCTGCTCAACTACTTCTATGAGTCGGAACGCGTGTTCCGCCACAAGAAGCTCGGTTGGCGCAAGGAGACCACCTCCGACCTGCTGTTCCAGCAGAAGGCGACGGTCGACGTCATCGCGCCGGACGGCGAGGTCATCGCGCGAAAGGACAAGAAGTTCCTCAAGAACATCCTCCGCAAGATGAAGAAGTACGACATGATCCGCGAAGAGACGCGGCTCGTGGACGGAAAGGAACGCACGGTCGAGTTGGGCGAGATCCCAATCGAAGAGACCGACATCATCGGCAAGGTCAGCGCGAACGACATCGTTGACATGGACACGGGGCGCATCCTCGTCGAATGCAACGAAGCGATGACCGTCGAGAAGCTCGCGGTCCTGCTCGCGCACGGCATCACCGAGTTCCAGGTCCTGTTCATCGACAACCTGCTCGTCGGCTCGTTCCTTCGGGACACGCTGCTGGTCGACAAGATCGGGTCCACCGAGGAGGCCGTCGTCGAGATCTATCGCCGCCTCCGGAGCGGTGACCCTCCGACCTACGACCAGGCGCTTCAGCACTTCGAGAACCTGTTCTTCAACGCCGAGCGGTACGACCTCTCGCGCGTCGGTCGCCACAAGCTGAATCACAAGCTCGGTCTTGAGATTCCGCTCGAGCAGACCACGCTCACGCGTGAAGACATTCTCCAGGTCGTGAAGTACCTGATCGACCTCAAGAACAGCAAGGGTCAGGTGGACGACATCGATCACCTCGGCAACCGCCGCGTTCGCGCGGTGGGCGAGCTGCTCGAGAACCAGTACCGCGTGGGTCTGGACCGCATGGGCAAGGCGATCAAGGAGCGCATGTCGCTCTCCGAGATCGAGGCGCTCATGCCGAACGACCTGATCAACAGCAAGCCGGTTTCGGCCGTCGTGAAGGAGTTCTTTGGCTCCTCGCAGCTGTCGCAGTTCATGGACCAGACGAACCCGCTGTCCGAGATCACGCACAAGCGCCGTCTGTCTGCCCTCGGGCCTGGAGGTCTGACGCGTGAGCGCGCCGGCTTCGACGTCCGCGACGTTCATCCGACCCACTACGGTCGCATCTGCCCGATCGAGACGCCGGAAGGCCCGAACATCGGTCTGATCGCCTCGCTGTCGACCTACGCTCGTGTAAACGAGTTCGGCTTCATCGAGACGCCGTACCGCCGTGTCGAAGGTGGACGTGTCCTCGAGGACGTGAAGTTCTATGACGCGCTCGACGAAGAATTCGTCGAGCCCGGCAAGAAGCACGTCATCGCGCAGTCTGCCGTTCCGGTCGACAAGACCGGCAAGATCACCGCCGATCTGGTTCCGGCCCGCAAGGGCGGCGACTTCGTCATGGTCGACCCGAAAGAGGTCACGATGATGGACGTCGCGAGCAACCAGCTCGTCTCGGTCGCAGCGGCCCTCGTCCCGTTCCTCGAGAACGACGACGCGAACCGCGCCCTGATGGGTTCGAACATGCAGCGCCAGGCCGTGCCTGTCGTGCGCACCGAAGCCCCGTTGATCGGCACCGGCATGGAGCGCGTCGTGGCGCGCGACTCAGGCGTCACCGTTACGGCTCGCCGCGACGGTCACGTCGAGATGGTGGACGGTTCGCGTATCGTCATCAAGACGGACTCGGTGGACATCTCCGAGATCGGCGCGGACGTCGACATCTACAACCTGACCAAGTTCATGCGTTCGAACCAGAACACGTGCATCAACCAGCGCCCGGTCGTCAAGCCCGGGGACCGCATCCGCAAGGGTGACGTGATCGCGGACGGTCCTGCGACCGACCGCGGTGAGCTGGCGCTTGGTCAGAACGTGATCGTCGCGTTCATGCCTTGGGGTGGGTACAACTTCGAAGACTCGATCCTCATCAATGAGCGTCTCGTCGCCGAAGATCTGTACACGACCATCCACATCGAGGAATTCGAGGTCGCAGCTCGCGACACGAAGCTCGGAAAAGAAGAGATCACGCGCGACATCCCGAACGTCGGTGATGAAGCTCTCCGCAATCTCGACGATTCCGGCATCGTGCGCATCGGCGCCGAAGTGATGTCGAGCGACATCCTCGTCGGCAAGATCACGCCGAAGGGTGAGACGCAGCTCTCGCCCGAAGAAAAGCTGCTCCGCGCGATCTTCGGTGAGAAGGCCGGCGACGTTCGCGACACGTCCCTCCGCGTTCCGCCCGGTGTCGAAGGCACCGTCATCGGCGCGCAGGTGTTCAACCGCGAATCGACCGAGAAGGACGCACGCGCCCTCGAGATCGAAGTGCAGTCGGTGAACCGCATCGAGCGCGATCGCGAAGAGACGCGCCGGACGATCGTGGAGTCCGCTCTCCGCCAGCTGTGGAAGCTGTTGGCGAAGAAGAAGGCTGCAGCGGCGATCACGGATCCCAACACGGGTGACGAGATCATCGCGGCAGGCAAGGAATTCACGCTCGCGGCTCTGCGCAAGATCCCCGTCGAGACCTACGATCGCGTCGGTGTCTCCGACCACAAGACCGAAGAGGCCGTGTGGAAGCTGACCGACCAGATCCGCGCAAAGCTCGACGAGATCAACAACAAGTACGCCGCGAAGATCGAGCGCCTCAAGAAGGGCGACGAGCTGCCTCCCGGCGTCATCAAGATGGTGAAGGTCTACGTCGCCATCAAGCGCAAGCTGTCCGTCGGCGACAAGATGGCCGGCCGTCACGGCAACAAGGGCGTCATCTCCAAGATCCTCCCGCTCGAGGACATGCCCTACCTGGTCGACGGAACGCCCGTTGACCTGGTGTTGAACCCGCTCGGCGTGCCTTCGCGCATGAACGTCGGCCAGATCCTCGAAACCCACCTCGGGTGGGCCGCCCGCGGAATGGGCGTGAAGATCGGGCAGATCCTCGAGGACTACGACAAGAAGACCCTCAAGGACTACTTGAAGCAGATCTTCAAGCGCGACAAGGACGTGCTCGAGTTCATCGAGAAGGCTGCAGACGACGAACTGAAGACGTTCGCACGCAAGTACGAGGCGGGTGTGACCCTCTCGACGCCGGTGTTCGCCGGTGCCGGTGAGTCCGAAATCAAGGACGCGCTCGAAGTCGCAGGCTTCGATCGTGATGGTCAGACGCTGTTGTTCGATGGCCGCACTGGCGATCCTTTCGCCAACCGCGTCACCGTCGGCATCATGTACATGCTGAAGCTGCATCACCTCGTCGACGACAAGATCCACGCGCGCAGCATCGGGCCGTATTCGCTCGTGACGCAGCAGCCCCTGGGCGGCAAAGCCCAGTTCGGCGGTCAGCGTCTCGGTGAAATGGAAGTGTGGGCCATGGAAGCCTACGGTGCGGCGTACGGTCTGCAGGAGTTCCTCACGGTCAAGTCCGATGACGTCGCCGGTCGTACGCGGATGTACGAGTCGATCGTCAAGGGCGAGAACGTCCTCGAGGCAGGGTTGCCCGAGTCGTTCAACGTGCTCGTCAAGGAAATGCAGGCCCTGGCGCTCGACGTCGAGCTCATCGAAGACAAGGACGCCCTGCGCGCCTAGCGCCGGGCTTCGGTTTCGGGGCCGCTCGTCCTCAGGGCGGCCCCGGTTCTCCCTCTCCCCCTTTGTTCCTTTCCTGATTCGGAGACGTCCGCATGCGCGAGATGTACAACCTCTACGACAAGCCGAAAAACCCCCTTTCTTACGTCGCGGTGCGAATCAGCCTCGCGTCGCCCGAGAAGATTCGGTCGTGGTCCCATGGCGAAGTGAAGAAGCCTGAGACCATCAACTACCGGACGTTCAAGCCGGAACGCGACGGTCTGTTTTGCGCGCGCATCTTCGGACCCGTGAAGGACTACGAGTGCCTTTGCGGCAAGTACAAGCGCATGAAGTACCGCGGGATCACCTGCGAGAAGTGCGGCGTTGAGGTCATCCAGGCGCGCGTCCGTCGCGAACGCATGGGTCACATCGACCTCGCCACCCCGGTGGCGCACATCTGGTTCTTGAAGTCGCTGCCTTCGCGCATCGGCAACCTGCTCGACATCTCGCTCAAGGACCTCGAGAAGGTGCTTTACTGCGAGAGCTACATCGTCACCGACCCCGGTGAGACGACGCTCGAGAAGGGCACCATCCTCTCGGAAGAAGACTACCAGGAGATGATCCGCACCTACGGGTACGGGTCCTTCGAAGTCGGCATGGGCGGCGAGGTCATCCGTGACCTCATGCAGGAGCTCGACGTCGTCGCGCTCTCCGACCAGCTCCGCACCGAGATGAAGGAGACGTCGTCCGCGGCTCAGCGCCGTCGGTACGCCAAGCGCCTCAAGATCGTCGAGTCGTTCCGCGACTCGGGCAACCGACCCGAGCACATGATGCTCGAGGTCGTTCCCGTCCTTCCGCCGGACCTCCGCCCGCTCGTCCCGTTGGACGGTGGCCGGTTCGCGACGTCGGACCTGAACGATCTCTACCGTCGCGTCATCAACCGGAACAACCGCCTCAAGCGGCTTCAGGACCTGAACGCACCCGAGATCATCATCCGCAACGAGAAGCGGATGCTCCAGGAAGCCGTCGACGCGTTGTTTGACAACGGTCGCCGCGGCAAGGTGTTCACCGGCCCGAACAAGAGGCCGCTCCGCTCGCTCTCAGACATGCTCAAGGGCAAGCAAGGCCGCTTCCGCCAGAACCTTCTCGGCAAGCGCGTCGACTACTCGGGTCGTTCCGTCATCGTCGTCGGTCCGTACCTGCGCCTGCACCAGTGCGGTCTTCCGAAGAAGATGGCCCTCGAGCTTTTCAAGCCGTTCATCTACAACAAGCTCGAAGAGCGCGGCTTCGTCACGACGATCAAGGCCGCCAAGAAGATGGTCGAGAAGGAGCGGGACGAGGTCTGGGACATCCTCGAGGACGTGATCCGCGAGCACCCGGTCATGCTCAACCGCGCACCGACGCTCCATCGCCTCGGTATCCAGGCGTTCGAGCCGGTCCTCATCGAAGGCCGCGCAATCCAGCTGCATCCGCTCGTCTGTACGGCGTTCAACGCTGACTTCGACGGTGACCAGATGGCCGTCCACGTTCCGCTGTCGATCGAAGCGCAGATCGAGTGCCGCGTGCTCATGATGTCGACGAACAACATCCTGTCGCCGGCTCATGGGAAGCCCATCATCCAGCCGTCGCAGGACGTCGTGCTCGGCAGCTACTACATGACCCGCGAGCGCCGTGGCGCTCCCGGCGAAGGCCGCACGTTCTCGAGCCCTGAAGAGGTTCTCGTGGCGTACGACGCTGGCGAAGTGCATCTGCACGCCCGCGTCAAGGTCCGCATGCCGTCCCGTCCCCTCGAGCGACGCCTGAACTTCGCGCTGCCCGAGCTCAAGGACGCCCACCTCGTCGTCGGTGTCGACGTGGGCGGCCAGAGCGAGCTCTGGCATTGTCACCGTGGTCACGTCGATCGCTTCGTGGATGACGGCAACGTCATCAACATGGGCGAGTTCGCGGCGCTCGGCGGCGAAGTCCGCGCGGTTTGCGCCAAGGACGGCCGCGACTTCACGAAGGAGAAGGCCACGGACGATACCGCCGTGATGCTCGACCTCGCGCTGTTGGACGACCCCAAGGGCAAGGCCGACAAGTACAAGGGCCGCGCGACGGGCCTCGGCGACCTTTCGCGCTTCGTCGGCACGGACGTGCTCGCGTTCTCGGCGGCTAACCGCACGGAGATCACCGAGGGCTTCGCCTCGAAGTTCTCCGCGCTGCCTCCCCAGGGCGCGAACGTGCGCGAAGAGACGATCGACGGGACCCTGCTCTATGTGTACGAGCTCCCCGAGATCCGCGGCGCGCGGCGCGTCGTGGCGTCGATTCAGCCCGAAGTGCCCACGAACAAGAACGGCGTGCTCATCGATGCGCGTCTGAACGTGGCGCACCGCATCACCAAGCTCCGCGCGTGCCTCAAGTGGCTCCGCACGACGTACGCCGAAGACATCGCGCTCGTCATCGCCCCCGTCGGCTACTTCGGGTTCGACAACAAGCTGCCTGTCTGGACGAACGAGCACCAGTCCGACGTGGTCGAAGCCCGCGGCGAGCTCGTCGAGACCACGGTCGGCCGCGTGATGTTCTACGACATCGTGCCGCAGGAGCTCCCGTTCAGCATCGTCGACCGGAACATGGGCAAGAAGGCCCTCGGCGAGCTGATCGACCGGTGCTACCGCGTCAGCGGTCCCAAGGAGACCGTGCTGTTCGCCGACGCGCTCATGCAGCTCGGCTTCCGGATGGCGGCTGAAGCCGGCATCTCGATCTGCATCGATCACATGGTCGTTCCGGCGAGCAAGCCGGCCATGCTCGAGCGCGCCCAGAAGGAGGTCCGCGAGACCGAGGTCCAGTACAACGAGGGCCTGATCACGCCGCGCGAGAAGTACAACAAGGTCATCGACATCTGGTCGCGCGTGACCGGCGACATCTCCGACGCGCTGCTGCACAACATCAGCGTGGAGAACTACACCGAGCCGTCCGGCAAGGTCGTTCAGCAGGCGAGCTTCAACGCGATCTGGATGATGGTCGACTCCGGTGCCCGTGGCTCGGCTACACAGGTCCGGCAGCTGGCCGGTATGCGCGGCCTCATGGCCAAGCCGTCCGGCGAGATCATCGAAAACCCGATCACGTCGAACTTCCGCGAAGGTCTGACGGTTCTCGAGTACTTCAGCTCCACCCACGGCGCTCGTAAGGGCCTCGCGGATACGGCGCTCAAGACCGCGAACTCCGGCTACCTCACGCGTCGTCTCGTCGACGTCGTGCAGGACACGATCATCACGGCGCTCGATTGCGGCACTACCGAAGGTGTCGAGATCACGTCGCTGATCGAAGGTGGCGAGATCATCGAGCACCTCGGCGAGCGCGTCCTCGGTCGCGTTGCTTCGGAGCCGATCGTCGACCCGTACTCGGACGAAATGCTGGCCGATCGCAATCAGCTGCTCGACGAGAGCGGCATCGAGAAGATCGTTCAGGCGGGCGTCGAGCGCGTCAAGATCCGCTCGGTCATGAGCTGCGAGATGCGTTGGGGCGTGTGCGCCATGTGCTACGGCCGCGATCTTGCCCGTGGCAACCTGGTCAACATCGGCGAAGCGGTCGGCGTCATCGCGGCGCAGTCCATCGGCGAGCCCGGTACCCAGCTGACCATGCGCACGTTCCACATCGGTGGTACGGCGACGGGCGGCATCACCGAGAGCTACCTCGAGCTGCGGACCAGCGGCGTGATTCGGTTCTCCGACACGCTCGCCACGGCCACGGATCGCGAAGGTCGCCTCGTGGCCATGTCTCGCAACGGCGAGATCACGGTCATGGACGTCAAGGGTCGTGAGCGCGAGCGCTACGGCGTCCCCTACGGCGCGAACATCCTCGTCACCAACGGCCAGAAGGTCGCGGCGAAGATGCGCATCGCGCAGTGGGACCCGTTCACCGTCCCGATGCTCTCCACCGTAAAGGGCAAGGCGAAGTACGAGGACATCGAAGATGGGCGCTCCGTGAAGGAGGAGATCGATCAGCAGACCGGTCTGTCCCGCATCGTCGTCAGCGACTTCAAGGACACCGATCTCAAGCCCCGCGTCACGATTCGCGACGAATCGGGCAAGACGATCGCGCGCTACTTCCTCCCGGTCAGCGCCTACGTCATGGTGCAGGACGGCGAAGACATCGGCCTGGCGCAGGTCCTCGCGAAGATCCCGCGTGAGACCACGAAGACCAAGGACATCACGGGCGGTCTGCCCCGCGTGGCCGAGCTCTTCGAGGCCCGCAAGCCGAAGGAAGTCGCGATCATCACCGAGATCGACGGCACCGTGTCGTTCGGCAAGGACACGAAGGGCAAGCGCCGCGTCGTGGTCACCGCAGAGAGCGGCGACGTTCAGGAGTACCTGATCCCGAAGGGCAAGAACATCACCGTCAACGAGGGCGACTACGTCCGCGCCGGTGAGGCCCTGATGGACGGCGCCGCGAACCCGCACGACATCCTGAAGATCAAGGGTGAAGGCGCGTTGGCCCGGTACATGGTCGACGAAGTGCAGGAGGTCTACCGCCTCCAGGGCGTCAAGATCAACGACAAGCACATCGAAGTCATCGTCCGCACGATGCTCCGGCGCGTGAAGATCCGCGAGGTCGGTGACACCGACTTCCTGGTCGACGAGATGGTGGAGAAGCACCGCTTCGACAACATCAACCGCCAGATCATGGCGTTGGGTGGTATCCCCGCGAAGGCGGAGCCCCTGCTGCTCGGCATCACGAAGGCGTCGCTGTCGACGGACAGCTTCCTCTCGGCCGCATCGTTCCAGGAGACGACGCGCGTGCTCACCGAGGCGGCGATCAAGGGCGCCACGGACGAACTCCGCGGCTGCAAGGAGAACGTCATCATGGGTCGCCTCATTCCGGCCGGTACGGGCTTCGTCGCCTACCAGAAGCTCGGCATGAGCTTCCGGGACGAGTCGGACGCTGTCGCGTCGGACGAAGTCGCGTAGGCAGACGCCGCAGCGCTGCATTCATGCGACACGTCGCACTTCTGCGCGGGATCAACGTCGGGGGCAATCACAAGCTCCCGATGGTCGATCTCGCGCAGTTGTTTTTGGATCACGGCTGCACGGACGTGAAGACGTACATCCAAAGCGGCAACGTGGTGTTCGAGTCGAAGAAGCCGCCGGTGTCCGCCCTCGAGGCGGCCATCGTCGAGCGCTTCGGCTTTGCCTCGCCGATCATCGTGCGGACAGCGACCGAGCTCCAGGCCACGCTGCGGTCGAATCCGTTGGGTGACGATGCAAACAAGCTGCACGTCGCGTTCCTGCGCGACGTCCCGACGGCGGCGGCGGTCGCGAAGCTCGATTCCGACCGATCCCCGGGAGACGTGTTCCGCGTGGTGGGTCGTGACGTGTACTTCGCGTTTGCGGTGGGGGCCGGCAACACGAAGTTCACGGCGACGTGGCTCGACAAGGGACTCGGGACGGTGTCGACCTGGCGGAACTGGCGCACCGTCAACACGCTCGCGGCGATGGCCGGCGCCTAAGGCAGGACCAGCCAGGTCGGCGGGTGAGCGCGCGCGATCAGGAACCGCTCGAGGTCGTTTGCGGTGAGCACGACGGTCGCTGCGTTGTGCCCGGGGTGGACGCCGACGGGGACGTCGCCGCGGACGGAGGCGTCGAGCACGACTGCGACCGACGCGGACGGATCGTGGACCACAGCGAGCGGCGTGACGGAACCGGGCTCGACGCCCAGCGTTCGGCGGAGACGGTCCGCGCTCCCAAACGAAGGGTTGCCGCTGGTTCCGAGCAGGTAACGAACGGCGCGGAGGTCGATCTCACGATCTTCGCGCACGGTGAGGAGCCACATCCGCTCCCGCTTGTCGCGGAGGAACAGGTTCTTCAGGTGGACGCAGGCGATGTCGCCGCGCAGTTGGATCGATTCGTCGACCGTGTGGACGGGTGGATGGCGGTGCACGGCGTAGGGCACGCCGACGGCGTCGAGCGCCGCCAGAATTGGCGTTTCGCGTGCGATCACAGCGACTTCGGGCCGCCGCCTGTGACGAGGTGGCAGGTGGCGCAGGTGACGAGCACGTGCCCGTACTTGGCGCCGCGGCCGCCCGGGTTGGACACCATGACGTCGGCGAGCTCGTGTACGCCAGCGTCGAGCTCGCGTTCGGCCTGGCCGAGGTTGGGATCGCCGTCGGAACCGGGCGTCGTGATGTGGCCCGCCTGCAACAGCGCGGAGGCGTCCTTGATCGCCTGGTCGTCGGGACGGATGAGGCCCAGCCACAGCAGCTCCGCGGCCGCCTTGTGGCGCGACATCTCCCCCGCGATCCCGTCCGCCGCGTCGGGTGCGGGCGGCGAGGAGCGCATCGGCGCGATCCCGGCTTCGGCGTGGCATTCGCCGCACGCCTGCGCGATACGGCCGACGGCTTCTGCGGCGTCCGACACGTTCGTCGCGTTCGCGGCGTCGTGGGCGGCTGCCTTCACGGCGGCCTGCCGCGCGTCGTAGGTGGCCGGGAAATTCGGCCAGGGGAGCCGCCCTTCGAGCTTGGCGGCGGCTGCGTGAATCGCGTCGAGGTCACCGCGAATCGTCGCGTCCCGCGCGGCGATCGCCTCGGTGCCGTGCTCCGGCGTGACAGGCCTGGTCTCGGGGACCGACGGCAACGTCGGTGGACCCGCAGCGTCCGTGGTCGAACAGGCGATCAAGGCCATCAACAGCCAACGCATCACGCACCTCGCGTGCTCGTATGGTAACAACACGGGGGAGGTTCCCGTGCGTTCCGGCCTCGAAGTGCTGCTCGATTCCCGTCTCGACCTCGTGTCCGGCCTCGCGGTCGGGCTGTGCTGCAACCACACCGCCGTCGACCGTGAGCTTCGGCACGCGATCGACCTGCTCCTCGCGAAGGGCGTAAAGCTCGTGCGCCTGTTCGGGCCGGAGCATGGCGTGCGCGCGACCGCGCAAGACATGGAGACCGTCGACGAACACAAGGACCCGGTCACGGGCCTCCCGACGGTGTCGTTGTATGGGACGACCGAGGCGTCGCTGCACCCGCGCGAGGAGGACCTCGCGGATCTGGACGTGCTGCTGTTCGACGTCCAGGACGTAGGCGCGCGGTACTACACGTACCAGGCGACGCTCGGGTACCTGATGGAGGTCTGCGGTCGGCTCGGGAAGCGCGTGATCGTGCTCGATCGGCCGAACCCGATCGACGGCGTGACGATCGAGGGGAACCTCGTTCAGCCCGGCTTCGAGAGCTTCATCGGCGCCTACCCGATCGCCGTCCGGCACGGCATGACCGTGGGTGAGCTCGCGCTGTTCTTCGGCGAGAACTGCGAGGTCGCGTGCGACGTGACGGTGGTGCCGTGCGAGGGCTGGGACCGCACGAAGTGGTACGACGAAACGGACCTTCCGTGGGTGTTTCCGTCGCCGAACATGCCGACGTTGGACGCGGCGACCGTGTACCCGGGCACGTGTTTGATCGAGGCCACGAACCTTTCGGAAGGGCGAGGGACCACGCGGCCGTTTCACCGTATCGGCGCTCCCTGGCTCGATCCGCAGCGGTTGACGGCGCTTTGCGAGGCGAGCGCCGCGAAGGCCGGTCTGGAGGGCGTTCGGTTCCGTCCGGACGCGTTCGTCCCTGGGTTTCAGAAGCACGCAGGCAAGCACTGTGCGGGAATCGAGATCCACGTCACGAACCGACGGAAGCTCGACGCGTTCCTGTTGGGGCTCGTGGTCGTCGAGGCCTGTCGCAACGCGGATCCGGAGCGGTTCGGCTGGCGGAAGGAACCGTACGAATTCGTCTCGGATCCGCCGGCCATCGACCTGCTCACCGGATCGGCGGAGTTCAGGACCGTGCTGGAAGCCGGCGGCGATATCCGGGAGTTGATGAGCGTGTGGAAGCCGCAGCTGGCGGCGTTCGTCGAGCAACGGCGGCCTTGTCTGCTTTATTGAAGGGCGATCCGGGCTCTCACGCATGAGGCGTCGTCGCGCTTGCGCGCGCCAAACCGTTGTTGTTGTCCCACGTGGTTCCTGGGCGCTTGCCCACCCTCGCACTCGCGCAGGTCCGCTGGCGTTGTGGAGGGTCTGGGCGTCTTCGTAGGGCGGCGGACCCGCGTTCGCGCGAGGGACATGTTTTCGGCCCAACCGGCCGATCGTCGTGGCAGGAGGCGGCCTATTGGTCGAACGTCCTCGACGGAAGCGTCCCGCGACGACGCCTCGCGCGCAGTCCTCGACCCTCGTGTGGAGCGTGGGTTCGCCGCCTTTGAGCGAGGCCGCGACTTCCGGCAACGCCAGCGAACCCATGCGGAGCACGAGGGCGCCAAGCGCTCGCCGACGATCGGGCGCCGTCGACCCGTAGGGCGCGCGGCAGGTACTCCGAGGCCTCCAATTCGGAAACGAGCGCGACCACATTCCGAATGCGGTGAAGGCCCCCACTCGGGGGGCCGGGGCAAAGCCCCAGGCGGGTGGGGAGGCCTGCGCAGCAGGCCGGGAATCAAGGCAATGCAGGAAGGTCCGCCACGAACAACCGGTCGAACGACCGCTCCCGATCGATCTTCTTCCCCTGCGCTACGACCGCGAGCTGCACGCGTCCGTCGGACATCGCGACGTCGAGGTCACCGTTTCCGACCGTTCCAAGCTCGAGGATCGCTACCTTTGTCGGGTCGGCGACGCGCACCGCGGCGATCGGGTCGAGCTTCTCGTCGTCATCCGAAACAAACACGATGTGCGAGCTGTCCGGCGTCCACGACGGACCGGTCGCGTTTGGCTTGACGCCCTTCGCGAGCAACGTCGGCACGGCGCCTGGCCTGGGTTCGACGACGTAGAGATCGAACCGCCCGACGTCGTCGTGGTTCGCGTAGAACGCGACGCGGCTCCCATCAGGCGCGTAGCTGGGTCGGAGCTGGCTGCGGTCCCAATCGGTGAGTCGCACGGCCTTTTCGGTGAGGTTCGGCAGGAGCCAGAGGTTGTCGCCGTTGGCGCTGTGGCCGACGTAGACGATCTTCGACGAGTCGCTCGACCACGAGGGGAACAGCTCGCTGGCGGTCGGGTCGTCGGAAAGGCGCCGGGGAGGCTGCTCCAACGCCTGGACGTCGAGCAAGTACAGGTCGCCCTGGCCGGTGCGCGCGCTGGTGAACACGACCCAGCGCCCGTCGGGTGACCACCGCGGGCCGCCGTCCGCGCCGGGGGAAGGGGCGAGGGCGCTGCCGCCGCCGAGGTACAGGTCGTAGTCCTGGAGATCGTTGCTCGCGGCGTACACGAACCGTGTCCCGACCGACGCCGGTGACCACTCGAGGTCGTCTACCACGGCACCCGGCTTCGCCGCGCTGCCAAAACCCGACGTCATCGCGCTCGCGCCGGGACGGACCGCGGGCATGACCTTCATGAACGAGCCGGTTTTTGGATCGCCCTGGTAGAGTTCGACGATTTGCTTTTCGTGGTAGTTCGCTTCGTACGCGAGCTTCTTCCCGTCGGGCGACCAGCTTGGCGCCTGGAGGTTTGCGCCGTCTCGGGAGCCAAGCTCGCGCAGGGCCTGGGCAGACGCGAGCGATACGAACAGCACAAGTGCGGTCATGGGGTCCTCAAAAGGCGATCGAGACGTTGGGCATGAAGCGAAATCCGGTGGCGGTGAACCCGCGCGCGTCGTCCGCGAGGACGAAATCGACGCCTTGTCCGTCGCGTAGACGGGCGACGCCATGGTCTGGCAGGCGGCCGAACGCCTCCTCGCCGATCACTTTGACGCCGATGCCGAGCGTTCTCTTCCGTGAACGGTCGATGTAGTCGATGGAGAGCTCGGCGAGCGCGACGTTCGCGAGGCCGGTCCCGTAGACGATGAGCTCGGCCGGGCCGTCGTTTGTGCAGGTAAAACCGTCACCGTTGGAGAGGCAGCTGCGCTCGACGCCCGGGATCTGGGTCAGGCGCCAGCCGAGCGACGGGCGGATCACGAGAGCGCCGGAGTTGGCGAGCTCGTAGCCGAGGCGGGCGCCGACGGACCAGCCTTCGCTCGAGAACAGGATCTGCCCCTGCGCCGAGTCGTACCAGGTCGGCGCCCAGTCGACGAAGACGCCGGCCAACAGCCCCGCGAACGGTTGCGTCACGGCGCCGTGGAGCGACACCGATGGCTGAAGGTTCGCGACCTGAGGGCCGAACCAGTTCGCGAAGCCGACACCGAGCTCGAATTTTGCGAGCTGCGCGTTTGCAAAGCCCGAGCCCGCGAGCTGGCTCGAGCTGCGCGTGACCGAGACGCGCTCCCCGGCCACGACGGTGACGGGCTCACCGTTGAGCTGGTAGTCGCCGATCGGAAGCGACAACACGACAGGGAAAGTTCGCTTCTTGCTGGTCTTGGCGTCCAGGCGCCCAAGAAATGCTCGGAGCTCCGGGTCGATCGGCGGAAACACCGGCTCCAGATCGAGCTTGCCGGCGAAGCCCGGGTACGGGGGTACGACCTCGACCTCCCCGAACTGCTCGCGGAGAAACTGCGCATACGACGCGGCCTGGTAGAGCTGATCATCGTCCCGCGCGAACGTCTGAGCGCGCTCGGCGGCGTCGCTCGCGCCTGCGACGTCGAGCAGCGCGTACCTCACGGTAGCGATGAGGTACCAGACCTCGGGGTCGATAGCCCCGTCCGGAAGGGCGGCGGCGCCCTCCAACTCCTTGAGAGCGTCGGGGTACCAGCCCTTCTTCAAGAAGAACTTCGCCTGTGACACGTGGCCGGCCACGTCGTCGGCACGTGCGTCCTCGGCCCACAACATGAGCATGGAGGCGATCATGCGGCCACCAGGCCCGACGCCGCGAGCAGCCGGATGGCGTAGGGGTGGCGACCGGTGAGGTCGACCTTGTGGGTGCGCGCGCCGCGGAGCCAGTCGGTCGAGAAGCTGTCGACGACCTTCCCGTCGGCCATGACCACGACGCGATGGCAGGCCCACGCGACCACCGCGAGATCGTGGCTGATCAGCACGACGGAGCAGTCCGCACCGACGCGATCGATGAGGGTCTCGATCAGGTCGGCCTTGAGCGCCGCGTCGAGGCCGGCCGTCGGCTCGTCAGCGACGAGCAGCTTCGGGCGTGCGAGCAACACGCGAGCGAGCCCGGCGCGTCGCTGCTCACCGCCGGACAGGTGCTTGGGGAGGGCCTGTTCACGCCCGGACAGGCCGACCCGGTCCAGCACCTCCGCCACAAGCGTGACATGGGCCTCCGTCGGACGATGCGCGCGCGCCGACTCCGTAAGGAGCGCACCGATCGTGAGGTTGGGGTGGAGCATCGCCCGCGGGTCCTGAAACAGCATCTGGCAGCGCCGACGCTCCTCCCGCCAGCGCCGCTCGCCGAACGTGTCGGTGTCGCTCCCGAACAGGTGAACCGTGCCTCCGTTCCGCGGCGCGAGCCCGAGTCCGCAGCGTGCGAGCGTGGTCTTTCCGGAGCCGGACTCGCCGATCAGCGCGACGCGTTCGCCCTCCCCGACCTCGAAGTCGACTTCGTCGACGGCCGCTCGCGAGGGACGGAACAGGGTCCCAAACCGCTTTGTGAGGCCCCGGATCGACCACACCGGCGTCATCCGAGCCTCCCGCCGGCGATGCGCCGGGTGGCTTCGACGAGACGCCTCGCGGGGACGCTCTGCAGGCGTCCGTCGACGAGCGCGCTCGCGTCTGTGGCTTCGACCACGCGTCCCTGGTCGAGAAACAGGACCTCGTCGGCGAATCCAGGCAGGAGGCGGAGATCGTGGGTGATCATCAGCACCCCGAGCCCGCCCGCGACGAGGCGCGCGAGCTCCGCGACGATCTCGGCCTGAATCGGGGCGTCGAGCGCGGTGGTCGGCTCGTCACAGACGAGGATCTGGTTCCCGGCGAGCAGGGCCTGCGCGATCACCACGCGCTGGGCCATGCCGCCGGAGAGCTCATGGGGGTAAAGGTCGAGCACAGGCCGCGGCTTTGAGAAGCCGGCGCGGGACATCGCGGCGCAAAGGGCGTCGTCGTCGACGGGCGCGCTCTCGCGCAGGGCCGCCCGCACGGTCCACGAGGGATCGAGCGCGGCGCTCGCGTTCTGCGGCACGTAGCCGACCACGCGGCGAATCGCGGCGAAGTCGCGCTTCGCGAGCGACGTCTCATACGGCACGTGCGTCTTCGAGCCGATCGAGACGGTGAGGTTGCCGCTCACCACGCCAGGGTCCAGCGTCACCATTCCGACGAGGGCCCGGGCGGTGAGTGTCTTTCCGGAGCCGCTCGCGCCGACGAGAGCGACGACCCGACCGGCCGCGAGGTCGAAGGAAACGCCGTCGACGAGGACGCGTCCCTTGTGCTCCACGCGCAGCCCGTGCATGCAGACGCTGACAGCGGGCAGGGTGTGAATGGCTGCGGGCTCACCCATCCGCGCGCTCCGCGAACATCTCGGCGACCCGGCCGATCGAGCCGACGGTCGCGACGAGCAGCAGGACGGGCGTCCACGCGCTCAACACGTTGTCGTCGGCCCACCCGAACACCAGCATGTTCCCCCACGACGGCTCGGGCTGTTGTACGCCAAAGCCTCCGATGTAGGACAGCGTGGTCTCGAGGACGACGAAGTAGCCGAACAGACCGAACAGCTGCCGCGCGATGGCGTGGCGCGCGCCCGCCCACACGAGGTGGTAGGCGAGGATGCGCATCGGCGACAGCCCATGGGCGAGGCTCGCGAGCACGTATTCGGCGCTGCGGAGCTCTTCGATCCGCGCCCGTACGGCTTCGCCAAGCAGGGGGACGAACGACAGGCCGGCGGCGGCTGCGAGCACGTGCGGGGCGTCGCCGTAGATGGACAGCGTGAGGAGGATGAGCACGAAGCGAGGCACCGACGCGATCACGGTGAACCCGAACCGCATCGCCGCCTCGAAGGGTCCGCCGTACCAGCCCGCGATCGCGCCTGCGGGTACGCCCACGACCGCTGCGATCGCGCACGCCAGGCCTCCGGGCAACACGAACCAGCGGGCCGCGAGCAGGGCGCGCATGAACACGTCGCGACCGAGGTGATCGGTGCCGAGCCAGTGGGCCGCGCCAGGGCCGACGTTGGCGTCCGCGATGTGTACGTCTGCGACTGGATCGTAGCCGGTCAGCGGGCCGAGGATGCCGGCCGCCAACACGAGCAGAACGACCGCGCTTGCGAGGTAGCGGCTCATCGGGTGCGCCTGAGGCGCGGGTCGGCGATCGTGCGCACGACGTCGCCGATCAGGCGGACGCCTGCAACGAGGGTGGCCATCAGCAGGGTCACGCCGAGGGCGACGTTGTAGTCGCGCAATTGCGCCGCCTGCCACAAGATGGCGCCAACGCCGTTGAGCAGCAGCACCTTCTCGAGCACGACGAGTCCGCCCGCAAAGAACGCCGCACGGCTCGTGGCGATGCCGGCGAGGGGTGCGACGAGGTTCGCGAGGATGTGAGGCAGCACGGGCTTGCCTCTCGCGCGCGCGTGATCGACATACGCGCTGCTCCGAACGTCGGTGAGGACCTCCTCGACCTGACCGTGGACATCGGAGAGCGCGCCCGAACCCACGGCGAGCAGGGCGATCGCCAACGACGTGCGCAAGAGGGACGCCTGGTCGGGCAGCGCGAACCAGTCGGGGCGCTCGATCGCGCCGGCTTGTATCGCGCGCCACGCGAGCCCGTTGAGCGCGTTCACGCAAAGGTGCGCGAGCAGGAACAGCGGCGGCAGCGACAACACGCTGACGAAAGGGTTGAGCCAGCGCGCGCGGCCCGCCGTGAGCGTACCGAGCGCGGTCCCGACCCCCATGCACAGCGCCATCGCCGAGAAGAAATAGGCGGACGATCTCAGCGCCGGTCCTGCGATGACGTCGAGCACCGGCGCGCCCGGACGGTACGCGAGCGACGTCCCGAGGTCGCCCGTGCAGGCGCGGGCGAGGAACTGCAGCCAGCGCCAGACGAGCGGCTGGTCAAGGCCCCACTCCTGCTCCAGCACGGAGCGAACGTCTTCACCGTTCGGCAGCAGATCGATTGGATCCCCGGGCGCGGCCTCGAGCAGGAGCAACACGAACGCGCTCGCGCCGGCGACGGTGGCGACGAACGCGAGCGCGTGTCCGGCGGCGTGGCGTGCGAGTGCCGCGGGTCGGGAGATCAACGTCCCGTCACTGCGCGACGGACCATTCGTTGGCCCAGGTGAAGAAGTAGAACGGGTGGATCACCACGTTCTTCACCTTCGTGGAGAGGGCCGAATAGCTGTCCAGCGTCCACAGGAACACCATGGGATCTTCGCGCGCGATGGTGGCGTGCGCTTGCCGCAGCAGCGCCCGCTTCTGCTGAGGATCGGGCGCCGTGCGCGCCTGATCGAGCAGACCGTCGACCTCGGGGCTGTTGTACGACGTGAAATTGCGCGTGCCCTTGCTGTGGAATTGCTCGTAGATGTCTTCGTTCCGGTCGAACGACCACTGGCTGACGATGAGGTCGAAGTCCCGGTCTTTCCAAATGCGCTGTTTCCACTCGGCGGAGCCGAGGAACTCTGGCTCGACCGAAAGACCTTGGAGCTGAAGCTGGGACTGCAGGTTGATCACGACGTCCTGGGCGACGTCGCTGCCCTCGGGCGCGGTGAGGCGGATCTTCAACGGCTGCCCGGTCTTGTCCATCCACTGCCGGCCTTGCAGCGTGTATCCGGCGCTCTCGAGCAGGGTCTTCGAAGCGTTCGGGTCGGCCGGGAGAGGGAGCACGTCGTGGTTGTAGAACGGGGAGCTGGGGACAAACGGCCCCGTGACGAGGTCGCCGGTGCCGACGGGCTCGAGCAGACCCTTCGCGTCGACCATCCGGTGAATCGCCTGCCGAACGAGCAGGTCCTGGAACCGGGGCTGCTTCATGTTGAAGCCGACGTACCACCAGGAGTTGGTCTGGTAGGGGTACAATTCGACGCGGCGGTCGGCCTTGAGCGCGGCGATATCGCGCGGGAGCACGCGCACGAGCGCCTCGAGCGACTCGTACATCAGCAGCTTCGCCTGGTAGTTCGTGTCGGCGACCTCGCGCATCGCGACCTCGGCGAGCCCTGCGGTTCCGTACCAGCCGGCGTACTTCACGAGCGAGATCGAATTGTCGCCGTTGAACGACGTGAGCTGGTACGGACCTGTGCCGACGGGCTGCGTTCGGAACGGATCCGTCCGCTTGATCGTGGTGGACGTGAATTTGTGCGCGGGAAGGATCTTGAAGTGCAGCTTCTCGTCGGGGGCCCACTGCTCGCTCGTGAAGTTGATCTTGACGCGGCTATCCCCTTCAGCGGCGATCGAGGCGATCCATGCGACGCGACCTGACTCGGTGGAGGCCGTTCCGGCGTCCTTCATCGCGTTCACCGTGAACACGACGTCCTTGGAGGTGAACGCTTCGCCGTCGTGCCAGGTCACATCGGTGCGCAGGTCGACCGTCATCGACTTCCGATCCGCGGCGAGCTGGAACGACGAAGCGAGCGCGCCTTTGCTGCGGAGCTCCTGATCGTCGGTGAACAGGCCCTCGAACACGAGCTCGTTGATACGCGCTTCGCTCATGGTCGTGGCGAACACCGGGTTCACGATCGAAGGCGCGCGGTCTTCCGCGTACCGAAGGGGAGCTCCGAACGCGACCGCGGAGATCGCGCAAATTGCCGTGAGCGATACAGCCGAGGTGGGGGAAATGGACGTCTTCACTCAGTTCTCCTTCGAGTCGCCGAGGCGATCGAGCCCCTCGAGTACGGTGAGGTCCGCGACCTGCTCGCGCACGCCTACGGTCTCTGGAAGTGCTTCGGACAGCGGCGTCAGCGCGTCGAGCGCCTCGCGACTGCGGCCGTTGGCGACCAGCGCGCGCGCGAGCACAGCGTAGGCGGCGGGAGAGTTGCTCTGGCCGACCTCCGACGACGTCGGATCGAGCGCGACCTGCGCATAGGCGAGCGCCTGCCGGGGGTGCTGGTTTGCGAGCGCGAGTCGGGCGCGCACGACGAGCCAGTCCTGGGCGAAGCGATCGAACAGGTCGAGATCGTGCAGGAGCGCCTTGCCATCGTCGGACGCGTCGGACTCGAGCACCTGTTGCCAGCCGTCCATGATGGCTGCGAGCTGGTGGGCCTCGCCGCGGGCGGCGTCGACCTCGTCATTCGACGGAAGATCGGCGGGGATGCCGAGCGCTGCGAGCGACGGGGACCGCGCGCCGAGCAGCCCGGGGGCCGCCGGCTTGTCGGCGCGGAGGTCGTCAGGCATGAGCCAGGGCGCGAACAACAGGCCCGCGAGCCCTGCGTTCGACCACGTCTCAGGGACGTCCTGCCAGACTCCCGGTGCGCCGGCACGGCCGCGCCAGAGGTCGGCCAGCGTTCGCATCGCGCACGGGTCGAAGAACTCGCGATCGTAGCCATTGGCGGGCTCGATCAGGAACGGCCCGATCATGGCGCCGACGAGGTCTTCCGGCATGCCGTCGCGGGCCCGGCGATGCAGCACCCGGCGCGCCGCGAACGGGTCCATCGGCACGGATGGATCGACGGGATCCGACGGCCACAGCGCAGCTTCACTGGTGTCTTTGAGCCAGGCGGCGCCCGGCGCGTCCGGCGTGGCGCGCGCGCGCCAGGCGTCATCGCTGCGGCCATGGCAGCGCTCGTTCAGCGCCGCGATGGCGGCGGCTCCACCCGCGGGAGGACCGCCGCGGCGATCCCAACTCGCGAACAATCGCTTCGTCGCGTCGTCGGAGATGGCGTCAAGATCGTCGTACAGGCCGGCTTGGACAAACGCGGCGCGCTGGCGTGCGACGGTGTCCGCTGCCGAGTCGAACGCCTGCCAGGCGGTGACCGTGTCGTTGCGGTGGAACGCGATCCACCCGTCGCGATCGGTCTCTTCCATCAACGCGGCGAAGCGCGTCGGCTCGGTGACGATGGCGACCGGCCAGCCCGAGGCGGAGCCTGCAGACGGCGTCGCGACGCCTGCAGAGCCGGTGCAGCCGAACAAAATGGAAGCGACCAGGGCTGTCACTGGCCCTCGTACGTCGCACCCGAGGACTGGCTGCGGTCCGAGAACAGGCCGGGATCGAGGTTTTGAGCGTCGTCTTCGACCTCGATGGTGTCTTCTTTCAACGTGATCTGCTCGACTTCGATGGCACCGCGCTTGTAAAAAAACTGCAGGTCGTGCGTGTGGAAGCCCGGCTTGAATACCTCGAGTTCGACGTCCACCTTCGTGGGCATGCGCACGCGCGCACCGGAGCTGTCGCGCGCGTAGTCGATCAGGAACTTCCCTTGCGCGTCGGTCACCAGCTGGACGTTGCCCGGCTTGAGCGTGACGACGGCCCGCACCACGGGCTCACCGTTTCGATCCAACACCTGACCTTCGATGGCGTTCTTGCCTGCAAATGCGGAAGACGCAAACGCCGCAGCGCACAGCGCCAGGAGAATCGTCTTTCGTGCGGTCGCGTGCAGGTTCATCGAACTACTCCAATCGCCGCTGCATATCGGTGAGCTTCGCCAGCTGATCATCGGCCTTCATCGACAGATCCGTCCGGGACTTGGCATCGACGTGGCGCTTGTACTTTTCCCAGGCGCGCACGGCTTGATCGAGGGAGTCGAGGTCCTCTCCGCCTGAATCGTAGAACAGGCCCTGGTACGCTGCGGCCTGGCACTCGTAAATCATCGCCTTTCGCGAGAACACGAGATCCGGCGGGAGCCGCTGCCACTGCCGCTCTGCAAGGGTCGCACGTTCCAGGGCGATTCGCCAGTCCTTCCGTTCGATGGACACCTGGGACTGTTCGGCGAGAAGCGCGGGATTGTACTGGTTCTCCGGAATCTCCATCACCGCGTCCAGGTACGTCTTGCGCTCCGAGTTGTCGCCGCGCGCCTTCGCGTCTTCGTACAACAGTACGCGCGACCGGCTGTAGCCTTCGTTATCGGCCTTGATGGCGCGGAGTGCCGCGCGATCGTCGTCCGACAGCGCCCCTTCGTGGGCGCGCGCGCTGTAGTCGGCGAGGGGGCCGGCCTGAGGCGTCTGCACGGCGGCGATCAGGCCTTCATCGTCGATCGGCGCGACTTCGGGCGGCGCGACGTTGAACGCGGCCACGCTCGTCGTTCGCGGCGGGGTGGTGCGAGACGTCGACGTGGTGCGCGGTGTGGAGGGCGTCACCGCGACCACGTCGCGTGTGCTCGGCTGGGATCGCACGACCGGGGAGGTTGTTCCCGGCATGAACGCCGGCGAGATCGGGGCGGCCGTGAGCGCGGCCACCGTGGCGGATGCAGGCGCCGGCGGTGCTGTGGGGCTCGGCGTCTCGGGCGTGGCGCTCGCCGTCGGCTCCACCGCGGGGGTTGGCGGCGCTTCGACGGCGGGCGTTCCGACGACGGGCGTTCCGACGACGGGCGTTCCGACGACCGGAGTGCCGGGCACGGAAGGTACGGTCGTTACAGGCGTCGTGGACGCGGTCTGGCCGAAGAACGCGGCTCCGCCTCCGATGCCTGCGCACACGACTACGGCGACCAGGACGAGGACGACTGCGCCGAGGCCTCCTCCGACGAGGATGCCCGTCGTAACGCTGTTGGACTGCTGAACCGGCTCGTCCTCGTCGACCTCGACGGGTTCGGCCCGGCGCGGCGGAGGTGGGGCGCTCGCAGCCCTGCGCGACGCCTGCTCCACAGGAGGCGCCACAGCGACGGGCGCGGGTGCGGGCGTGAGACTGGCGCGAGGCTCGGTCCGGAGTTCGTCTTCAAAAGCAGATTTGTCGGGTACGGGCGCGGGCCGGACCGGCGTCGGCATTCGTTGCGGGGACGCGGCGACCGGCGCAGCGACGGGCGGAGCAACGGGTGGCTGAGCTGCGGCTGGAGCTGGCGTGGATTTGTCGGGTGTCGGGATCCTCGTCCAGCCCGTGTTGGGATCTTCAGCTTTTGCCGGTTCTTCCCACGTGGTGACGGCGGCCCCCGGCGGGGGCATGCGCGTCCAGCCCGTGTTCGGGTCCTCGGACTTCTGGGCGGCCGAGGGCTCGCTCGTCTCGCCGGTGTCGTCATCGAGCAGGTCGGCGTTGTCGGGGACGAGGGTGTTGGCGTTGCGGCCCTGCGCCTTCCGGATGAGCGAGGCGGTGTCGTCACCGAACGGCGTCCCGGAGCGCACCCCGTCGATCAGCGAGCTCGTCTCGGGGTCGCTGTCTGGCGGAGGTGCCAACGAGGGCCCCGCGAGAGGCGCGGGCGCGCCAGTGAACGGCAGCAGGAACAGCCGCGTCTCTTCCGCGATGTTGTTGAACGAGAACCCGGACATCAGACCGCGGAGATCTTCCCTGAGCACGAACGCGCGCTGGTAACGGTGACGAGGGTTCAGCGAAAGGGCGCGGTACAGGACTTTGTCGAGGCCTGGGAACTGCTCTTTGACGCGGAGGAGGGGGGTAGTGACCTCCGCGCGCCGGACGCGGTGGATGGTCTGGAGGCTCGACTCGGCGTGAAACAGCGATTCGAGCGTCAACATCTCGTACAGCAACGTGCCGAGCGCGAAGATGTCCGATGCCGGCGAGAGCTTCTGGTCCGGCTGCGTCTGCTCGGGCGACAGGTACTGAACGGCTGGAACATGGCCGCCGCTCTCGCTTACGCTGGTGTTCGGGAGCCCGGTGGGCGAGCGCACGAGGCCATAGCCCGAGATCAGCAGCTTCCCATCTGGGGCCAGCAGGATCGATTCGGGCTTCAGGCCCATGTGAAGGACGTTTTCAGCCCCTGTCGCCTTGCCGGGCCTGCCGTGCAGCGCTTCGAGGCTGTTGCAGATCTGGGTGGCAAAGTGCAGGAAGATCTGTTGCGGAATCGGCGTTCGCGTTTCACGGCAGCGCTTCAACACGCGCCCGAGGTCGACCCCCTCGACGTGTTCGGAGACGATGAACCGATCTTCGGAGCCAGGAGCGCCGACCACCACGTAGTCCGTGATCGCCACGAGACCGGGGTGCCGGATGCCGGTGAGGTCCTGCACCCGAGCTTCGATCGGCTGCAAGCGAGCGGGATCTCGGCTCACCCATGGGAACAGCCTGTGCACGACGACCTGCTTGCCAGCGGGTTCGTCGAGGATGGCCACGAACGACTCGGACACGCCATCGGTGGCGAGTTGTCGCATCAGCGTGAAGGGGCCTATCTTCTTGGGCAACAGCATCGCTCTACCTGCTCCCACGGCACCCGAATGCAGGCGCATTCTGGGGACCACGTATTATCTACCCTTTCAAGCCGGGTGGAACCACGCCGACCTGCCACGAACTCGTCAAACCTTGGTTGAAGTCGCTTGCCTTCTCGGTAATTGCGGCGGGTGGCTGTGCGTTTCACGCCGAGGGGCTGGTGCGGCCCGAGGGGGACGTGACGGTCTTCAATACGCTGGAAGGCGACCGTTTCCGCCTCGGACTCGAGCGGCCGGACGCGCGTCCGCTCGCGTTCCTGGACGGTCACACGGCGGTGATCGACGGGACGCGGGTGTTCCGCGTCGTCCACGTCGCGGACTGGACGGTGCCCGAGGGGCTGCACGGGATGCCGGTTTGGGTTGGAGCGTTGGAAGACCACGGAAAGAAGGTAGGTCTCACGGACCGAAATACGCGCGCGTTCTACGTGTTCGACGACGCCGCCACGGACCTGTTGAGGCGCGACCTCGGCAAGGTCGTGCTCGTGGAAGGGTACATCGAAGGCCCACACCAGGTGCACGTCGTGTATTACCGCCTGCTCGCTGACTGACGCCGCCGCGGCGCGTCGGTTATCGCGGGTTTCTGGGGGTCGTCGTGGCTCGATACGCATTGGTTTCGGTGTCGGACAAGCGCGGTGTCGAGCGGTTCGCCCAAGGATTGGTGGACGCCGGCTTCACGATCCTGTCGACGGGTGGCACAAAAGCGGCGCTGGTCGCGGCGGGGATCCCTGTCACGGCGGTGTCGACGCACACCGGTGCGCCCGAGATCATGGACGGGCGTGTAAAGACGCTGCACCCGCGGATCCACGGCGGCATCCTCGGCGACCGCGCGCGCCACGCCGATGAGGCCGCAAAACACGAGATCCCGTGGATTGACGTGGTCGCCGTGAACCTCTACCCGTTCGAGCGCGCGACGGAGGGGAACGACGACCTCGACGTGGCGGTCGAGAACATCGACATCGGAGGCCCGACGATGGTGCGCGCTGCGGCCAAGAACCATCGGCACGTGGTGATCATCGTCGATCCGGCGGACTACGACCGCGTCGGGGCGGCGATCGCGGCGGGCCAGGTTGACGGGAAGCTGCGAAGCGAGCTGGCGATCAAGGCGTTTCGCCATACGGCTCGCTACGACGCGGTGATCTCGTCCTGGTTGGCCCGGCAGTCGGGCGACGACGGGCTGCCGTTCGAGGGCGCGCTGCCGCTGCGCAAGCTGCAGGATCTCCGGTACGGCGAGAACCCGCACCAGCGAGCGGCGTTCTACAGCGATGGGGCGCCGCGTGGGCGCAGCCTGGCGCGCGCGAAGCAGCACCAGGGAAAGGAATTGTCGTTCAACAACCTCGGGGACGCGGACGGTGCGATCCGGACGGTGTTCGAGTACGACGGTCCGGCCTGCACGATCGTCAAGCACGCGAACCCGTGCGGCGGGGCGACCGGTCCGGACGTGATCGCGGCGTATGGGCGCGCGCTCGCGGGCGACCCGGTCAGCGCGTACGGCGGGATCGCCGCGTTCAACCGGCCGTTGGATGGGGACGCGGTGAGGGCGATCCGCGCGAGCAAGGTGTTCTACGAGGTGCTGGTCGCGCCGGGGTTTGACGCGGAGGCGCTCGAGTTGCTGAAGGCGCGCGAGAACCTGCGCGTGCTCGAACTTCCGGCCGACTGGGCGGCCGAGAAGCCCCCGGGATTCGACGTGAAGCGCGTGCAGGGCGGGTACCTGCTGCAGGACTGGGACCTCGGCGCGCCGATCGCGTGGGACGTGAAGTCGCGTCGCGCGCCGACCGAGGACGAGACGCGCGCGTTGAAGTTCGCGTGGTGCGCAGTTCGCAACGTGAAGTCGAACGCGATCGTGCTCGCGACAACCCACGTCGACGGGGAGTCCCTGGCGGGCGTGGGCGCCGGGCAGATGAGCCGCGTCGACAGCGTGCGGCTTGCGGTCGCGAAGGCCGGTGAGCGCTCGCGCGGCTCGGTGCTCGCATCGGACGCGTTCTTCCCGTTTGCGGACGGGGTCGAGGCTGCGATCGCGGCGGGCGTTACGGCGATCATCCAACCCGGGGGCTCGATCCGGGACGCCGAGGTCATCGCTGCCGCCGATCAGGCGGGCGTCGCGATGGTGTTCACCGGCGTGCGGCACTTCCGGCACTGACCGGAGCCTTGGGGCCTATTGGACGTCGTCCTTCGTCCAGCGCAGCGGTTCCCACACGATGATCGCGCCGTAGTGCATCGTCTTCGGGAGCTTCGCGCCGCGGTAGGCGTCGAGGACGCACGTCTTGAGTGCCTCGCCGGTGAAAGCACCGAACACGACGTCGGCCGAGGTGACCTTTCCCGACGGGCCGACTGCGTATTGAACGACCGCACCCGTCGCGGGATCGGGCGTCTCCCCCGGGGTTGCGAGGGCGCAGGCGACGACCCGCGGACGCGTGGCGGCCTCGAGCTGCAGCCCGCCAAGCCGGTCTCCATACGAAATTGCCGTGCGCTGCACGCCGACTTCGACCAGCAGGCCGATCGTGTGCGGCTCAGTTGGAAAGGCGACCTCGCGGAGGTAGGACAGCGCGCAGTCTTCCGGAAACGGCGCGTCGGCCGTATCGATCGCCACGTTTGACGGCTTTCCTGCCTGGTCGATCGTGAACTGAAGCGACGCTCTGCCTTCAAAGTGGCCCTCGACGCCGCTGAAACACGACGCGAGGTCGGGTGGATGCGCGGTCAGGGCGAGGGCCACGTCGGGGTCGGCGGGCTCCTTCGCGAGGGCAGCGGCGGCAAGGAACAGGGTGAGCATGGTCCCTCCAGGCCCCGGTCGGTAACCGGGTCCGCTGCTCGGCACCGGCCTTGTTAGTCCGGACGACATGAACGTCGTCCTCGTTGGTGGTGGTGGGCGCGAACACGCGCTCGCGTGGCGGATCGCGAAGTCTCCGACGCTGTCCCGGCTCGTGTTTACACACGAGAACCCCGGCTTCGTCGGGCTCGGGGTCGTCGACGCGGCGTCTTCGATCGATGGAATGGTGGACGTGGCCGTGCGCGCGCGCGCGGACCTCGTCGTCGTCGGGCCCGAGGGGCCGCTGGCGGCTGGCCTCGTCGACCGGCTCGACGCGGTGGGGATCCCTTGTTTTGGCCCGTCACAGGCGGCCTCGCGGCTCGAGTCGTCAAAGGCCTTCGCGAAGGAGATCATGGCCGAAGCCGGCGTCCCGACAGCGGGCGCGTTGGTCGCCGACCTCGACGACAAAGCTTCGTTCGAGGCGGCCGTCGCGCGCTGTCGCCGCGGAGACGTGGTCGTGAAGGCCGATGGCCTGGCCGCGGGAAAGGGTGTGGTCGTATGCGCCTCGGGCGAAGACGCGGTGGCGGCGCTGCTCGGGATGCGCGAGGCATTCGGAGACGCAGCACGAACGGTCGTGCTCGAGGACCTGCTCGTCGGACCCGAGGTGAGCCTGCTCGCGCTTTGCGACGGCGAGCGCGCGGTGCCCATGCTCTCTGCGCAGGACCACAAACGCCTGCTGGACGGCGACCAGGGGCCGAACACCGGCGGCATGGGGGCCTATGCGCCGTGTTCGCTCGTGGACGTCGCGTCGTTCGAGGCGCTCTGTGAGCAGGTCCACGTCCCGGTTCTTCGGGCGATGGCGGCGCGAGGGACGCCGTTTCGAGGGGTGCTGTACGCGGGGCTGATGATGACGCCGGAGGGTCCGCGGGTGTTGGAGTTCAACGCCCGGTTCGGCGACCCCGAGACGCAGCCGCTGATGGTGTTGTGGGACGAGGATCTGCTTCCATGGCTGTACGGAGCGGCCATCGGTCACGTCCCCTCAGGCCGCCCGCGGTTCCGCGCTGGAGCTGCATGCTGCGTGGTGCTCGCGGCCGAGGGTTACCCCGACGATCCGCACACCGGCGTCGTCGTCCCGGTCGGGGAGCAGCCAACTGGTGGCGAGGTTTTCTTCGCAGGAACTCGTCGGGTGCAGGAGCAGCTCGTGTCGAGCGGGGGGCGTGTGTTGGGCGTCACCGGTTTCGGACCAGACGTCGGCGCTGCTCGTCGCGGCGCCTACGCGGTGGTCGATGGCTGGCGGTTCGCGGGCGCCCAGCTGCGCTCGGACATCGCGGCGCGGGCGGATTAGCCGAAGGGGATGCCGCGGCAGAGACGCGGGTTGGAGTCCCGATGCTCGCGCTCGCCCTGACCGTAGCCCTCGCCGCACCTGTGCCCGTCGCGACCCCGGCGGCGTCCGCGGCCGCGCAAGCCAGCTGGCAGGCGACGATCGATCGCGTCGTGCCGGCCGTGGTCGCGATTCGCGTCACGCAGACGCGCGACTTCGACACCGAGGACGCGGGCACCTCGTTTGGCACCGGGTTCGTGGTCGATGCTGAGAAGGGGATCCTGCTCACCAACCGGCACATGGTGCACGCCGGTCCCGTGGTCGCGACGGCGATCTTCGAGAACCACGAAGAGGTCGATCTCATCCCGATCTACCGCGACCCGATCCACGACTTCGGCTTTTACAAGTTCGACCCCAAGCAGGTCGAGCACCAGAAGGTCGTAGCGCTGGACCTCGCCCCTGACGGCGCACGTGTGGGCATGGAAATCCGCGTGATCGGAAACGACGCTGGCGAGAAGCTGTCGATCCTCGACGGCACACTCGCGCGGCTGGATCGCGAGGCACCCGACTACGGCTCGGACACGTACAACGACTTCAACACGTTCTACGTTCAGGCGGCGTCGAACACGTCGGGCGGGTCGTCCGGCTCGCCGGTCGTGGACATCGACGGGCGCGTGGTGGCGCTCAACGCCGGCGGGAGCAATCGGGCTGCGTCGAGCTTCTACCTGCCGCTGTACCGCGTGGTGACGGCGCTCGCGGCGCTCGAGCGCGGGGAGGGCGTTGCGCGCGGGACGCTCGGGATCGTGTACGAGTACCACCACTTCGAAGAGACAGAGCGCCTCGGCCTCCCGGCGGCGGTCGAAGATCGCGCTCGCGCGCGCTGGCCGGACGGGACGGGGCTCCTCGTGGTGTCCGAGAGCGTGCCGGGGACGTCGGGCGCGGACGTGGTCGAGTCGGGCGACGTGCTCGAGTCCGTGGACGGAACGCCGATCGGCGACTTCGTCACGCTCGAGGCGCTGCTCGATGCGAAGGTTGGAAAGACCGTCCATGTGGTGTCGTGGCGGGGCGAAAAGATGCTCGAGGCCGACGTCCTCGTCGAGGACCTGCACGCGCTCGCGCCCGATCGGTACCTCGAGACCGGGCGATCCATCCTGCACGACGTTTCGTTCCACCAGGCGAAGAACCACGGCGTGAACCAGGACGGCGTCTACGTCGCAGCGCCCGGCTATTGGCTCGGTCTCGCGAACGTGCCCGAGGGGGCGGTCATCACCGAGGCCGACGGCGTGCCCGTGTCGGACGTGGACGACTTCCGCGCCGAGGTTGAGACGCGCGCAGACGGTGAGCAGGTGCGTTTGCGTTGGCACCCGATCGACGAGCCGCGGCGGTCGATGATCGCGGTGGCGACGATCGAGCGCACCTGGTTTCCGACGCGCTCATGTACGCGAAATGACGCGTCGGGGCTGTGGCCGTGCGTGGCGAGCCCGCCCCCGCCGCAGTCGAAGGACAAGGTACCCGCGACCGTGTCGTTCGACGTGGACGGGCCGAAGGTCGCGCGGACGCTCGGCTCTTCGTTCGTGGTCGTTGACTTCGACATCCCCTACCCGACGGCCGGGCTGAAGGAGTTCAACTATCTCGGAGCGGGGCTCGTGATCGACGCGCAGCGAGGCCTCGTCGTGGTCGATCGCGACACGGTCCCGGTCGTGATCGGCGACATGACGCTCACGTTCGCGGGCGCCGTCCGGGTGCCTGGGCACGTGGTCTACCTGCACCCGCTGCACGACTTCGCGATCGTGAAGTACGACCCCGCGTTGCTCGGCGATACCCCTGTCACGGCGGTCGAGTTCGCAGACGATGACGTCGAGGTGGACGACAAGCTGTGGCAGGTGGGCATCGACTCGGACTACCGCGTGTCGGCGCGCCGCTCGCGGGTGTCGACCTACGAAGCACTTGATCTCGGCATTGCTGGGACGCCGCGGTTTCGTGACGCGAACGTCGAGGGAATCTCGATGTACGACAACGTCTCGTCGCTCGGTGGTGCGTTGTGTGACGACAAAGGCCGCGTCGTCGCGATGTGGGCTTCGTTCGTGGACCAGGCCACCGGGGACCGAACGTTCTACGGTCTGCCGTCGCGGTACCTCAAGCGCATCGTCGATCCAATCCGCGCCGGACAGGACCCCGCCTACCGCGCGCTCGGCTTCGAGGTCGTACCCACGTCGCTCGTGGAGGCCCGCGAGAGAGGCCTCTCGCAGGTGCGCGCCGACACGATCTTCGCGAAGGATCCGTCCCGCCGCGAGGTGCTCGAGATCCGGCGTGTCGCCGCAGGTATGCCAGCCAACCTCGCGCTTCGCGACGGCGATCTGCTGCTCGACGTCGATGGCGAGCCGATGCTGCGGGTGCGCGACCTCGAGGCGTTCACCTCCCAGGACTCCGTGAACCTGCACGTGCTTCGCGACGGAGCGGAACTCGATCTCACCGTCGACACGGCCCCAACGGACGGTCGTGGCACGGATCGGATCGTGTCGTGGGCTGGCCTCATCGTCCACGCCCCGCACCTCGAGGTCGGGACGCAGCAGCAGGTCGAGCCGACCGGCGTCTATTCCGCGTGGCTGTGGTTCGGCTCTCCCGGCGCGACGTACGGTCTTCGGCCGACGCGCAGGATCGTCGAGGTCAACGGTACGGTGATCCCCGACCTGAACACGTTCGTGTCGGTCGTGAAAGGGCTCGGAGAGGGGTCTGTCGTGAAGGTGAAGTCGGTCGGCCTGGACGGCAAGATCCTGGTGCAGGCGCTCGTGCTTGACGTGAACTACTGGCCTGGTTTCGAGATCGTCCGCGACGGCGACGACAGCTGGAAGCGCGTCAATTGGTAGGGGGGCCGAGGAAGTCAGCCGGGGGCTCCCTCGGGATCACGATCGACGGCGGCAGATCGGGAAACGCGAGATCCGGTCGCACGTACAACTCATAGTCGCGGTGCCAATGCTGGTTGACCCGACCGAGGAACCGGTAGGGTCGGCCGAGCAGATCGAGCACTGCAGCGTCGTTGTCCGCGTGCATCTCGATGCCATCGGCATAGCGGTAAGTGACCACGACGAATTCGACGTCCGCCGGCACGAAGGTGCGCGGGTCGGTGTCTGCGCCGCCGGGGTGACGACGGGTGAGCGCGCGCTCGTGCGTCTCTAGGACGGTCAGGTTCGGGCCGACGAAGAACGCCATTGCGCCCGCGTCTCGCATCGCGATCCGAGAGCCCGGTGGCGCGTGTTCGGCGATGAACCGCGACGCGATCTCGGTGCCGTTGCCGGGCTGCAGGGTGTGCCAGCCGTCGTACCGGATGGGGCGTGACGCGACGGGTCCGTTCAACAGGGGGGCCGCAAACGACGCCGCGAACGCGACCAGCAGCCCCCGCCGAACCGCGACCGACGGCGACGCGGTCGTGTGGTGAAGCTCGGCGAGCCGCGAAGCGAACGCGCACAGCGCGAGCGTGACGCCGGGGAGCAAGAGACGCCCGCCGGGCATCCACATGTCCACCTGGAAGGCCACGGCAGTGAGACCGAGCGCGAGGGCGAGCACGGCGAGGCGCGTCGACTTGAACGGGGGGGCGAGCGCGATGAGCCCGAGGAACAGCGCGGCCAACCAGAACTGCCGGTCGGGCCAGAGGTAGGTGATGTTGTAGTGAAGCTGACCGAGCAGGTCGCGATGGTCCTTGGCGTTCCAGGTGTTCGGCACCAGAGCGCCAAAGTAGACGGCGCGTCCGAGCCACACGGGGACCACACCGAGCGCGGTGCCGATCGCTGCAGAGCCGATTCGAGCGCGTCCGTCCGACCACGAGCGCCACGTCTCGTAGGCGGCGAGGGTTCCCGCGACAGCGATGCCCTCGGGGCGTACGGCGACGAGCAGTCCGCACAGGAGCCCAGGTACGAAGCGCGCTGCGCCGCTTGAATTGCGAAAGCTGAAGGTCGCGGCGCTGGCAGCCAGCACGAAGGCGATGAACTGGCTCGACTCGATGCCGTTCGTGGCGACCACGGCGTAGTGCGGGTCGATCGCGAGCCAGAAAGCGGGCAGCAAGGCGAGCCACGTGGGGCGCTCGACGAGGACGCGCGTCAGCCAAACCGATGCGGCGATGCCGACAACGCCGTAAAATAGCCCGGGATACACGAGCAGCGCGTGCATCGCGCCCATGTCACTGCCCGCGAGCTTCCAACCGAGCGCCGTTTGAAACACCCAGAGCAGGTTCGTGTACCCCTCGACCGGGGCGTCGTTGACGTTGTAGGTAAGCCCGTTCCCGAGTGCCAGGTTCATCGCGTAGCGGGCTGAGATGTAGGCGTCGTCCACGACCGAATCGAGCCGCGGGAGGGCGCGTAGGACGTGAAGGGCAGCCAGAACGCAGGCGGCGATGGCGAGTCGGATGTCAGTGGCGCGTGGCATGGCGCCCAGGCTAACTGGATTCATGCGACCCTGGCGCCTGGGATGATCCTCGTCGCGATGCGTCATGCGCACGCGGCTGCGAGTGACGGGCCGATGGGCGATCACGCTCGTCCGCTCGACGCCCGGGGTCGCCTCGAGGCGCGCGAGGTCGGTGGCGCGCTCGCGGCCCGCAATCTGCTCCCCGACCTGGTGCTGTGCAGCGACGCGCGGCGCGCGCGGGAGACGTGGGAGCGCATGGAAGGGGCGTTCGGTCGGGCAATTCCGACGCGCTACCTGCCGGGCATGTACGTGCGCGGGCTCGACTCGGCGCTCACGACCCTCGCGCAGGTGCACGTGTCGACCGTGCTTATCGTGGGTCATAACCCCGATTGGGAGTACCTCGTCCACACGCTGACCGGGACGCTCATCTCCATCCGTCCGGCGACAGCCGTGGTCATGGAGATCCGCGCGCCGTCGTGGAGCGTCGCTGTGGCGCAGGCAGGTCGCTGGCGCCAACGGGATATCGTCACCGCGATTTGAGGTGTTCATGGACAAACGCAAGCTCGCGGCCGGCTGCTCCGTCGCTGGAACGATCGCCGTTGCGGTCCCCGTCGTACTGATCGGCGGTGGGGTCGCTGCGCTGGCGCTGGCGCCGGCGTTGTTCGGCGGACGCCTGACGGCCCTGCTCGAGGAACAACTCGACGCTTCCTTGAACGCGACGGTGCGGTTCGACCCACCGTCTGTCAGCCTTTTGAAGACGTTCCCGTCCGTCGGACTTCACCTCGCGAACGTCTCGGTCGTCGGGCGGGACGCGTTCGACGGGGTCGAGTTGGCGCGCGTCGGCGAGGTGGACGTCGCCCTCGACCTGTTCAGCGTCCTCGGGGGTGGCGCGGTTCAAGTCGACGGCGTGACCGTCAAGAACGCAGCCATCCACGTCATCATCGACGACGAAGGTCGCGCGAACTACGACATCGCGAAGCCCGCTCCCGCCTCGGCCGAGTCGTCGTCCTCCTACGCCGTGGATCTGCGCGACGTGACGGTGGAGGGGCTCGCGCTCGACTATGACGATCGCGTAGGACACACCCACGTCGTGGTGGAAGACCTGTGGCACACGTCGGCGGGGACCCTGTCCAACGACACGCTCGCGTTCGATACCCATACGACCGTCGCCGCGCTCACGCTGGAACAGAGCGGCATCACGCTGCTCAACCGCGTCCGAAGTTCCGCCGACGTGGACTTCGCAATCGACCAGAACACCGCCGTCACCACGCTCGGAGACAACCACGTGGTCCTCAACGACCTGCTGCTCGGGTTCGCGGGCACGGTGGCCGCCGACGGCACGGATCAGCTCGTCGACCTGTCGTTCAGCGCGCCCGACACGTCGTTCAAGACGCTGCTCTCGTTGTTGCCTACGGCGTACACGGGCGACATGAAGGATGTCACGGCAAGCGGCACGCTCGCGCTCTCGGGGACGGCGAAAGGTCGGCTCGCGTCCAGCGGCGACCACCTCCCGGCGTTTGACGTGTCGCTCGGGGTGAGCGACGCGCGGTTCCAGTACCCGGGCCTCCCATCGTCGGTCGAAGGCATTGGCGTGGACGTGAAGATCCGTCACCCGGAGGGTGAGACCGACCTCACCGAGGTCGACGTTTCGCGGTTCGTGTTCACCTCGGGCGGAGCGGGTGTCGACGGCCGAATGGTGATTCGGCACCCATCTTCGGACCCTGACGTCGAGCTCGCGTGCAAGGGCGTGGTCGACCTCGCAGAGCTGGGTCGGGCCGTGCCGATGGAGGGCCAGTCGGCGACCGGATCAGTGGACCTTGACGTCGCGCTGAAGGGGCGCGTCAGCGACTTCGAAGCGCAGGCGGCCGACGCGATCGCCGCGAGCGGGAGGGTGCGCGCGAAGGGGCTCACCTGGCACACGGTCGACTATCCAGCGGTCGAGTTTCTGATCGACGATCTCGACCTCACCCTCGCGGGGCCGGGAGCCAAGATCGGCGCGCTCGCGGTTCGCTTTGATCGCTCCGACGTATCGGTCACGGGCTCGCTCGAGAACGTCGTCCCGTACATGCTCGTCGGGAACCCGCTCCGTGGGGACCTCGCGGTCGCTTCAAAGCTGTTCGACACCGCGCCCCTCGAAGGCGACCCGGCAGCGCCCCCTGCCGCGCCATCGGACGAGGTGCTCGTCCCCGTGCCCAAAGACCTCGACCTGACGCTGGGCGTCGCGCTCACGAAGGTGTTCGCCAGCGGGTGGGAGGCCGACGATGTGCGCGGAAAGGTGCGCGTCAAGAACGGCGTGCTCACGTTCGACGACCTGTCGATGGGCGTCCTCGGTGGTCGCGTCGGCGTCAGCGGCGACTACGCGGCGAGTGACGGCGAAGCTGCCGATCTAAAGCTCAGCCTGAACCTCAAGGACTTTGACATCGCGCGCGTGGCAGAAGGGTTCCCGACGTTGACCCGCCTGGTACCGTTCGCGAAGGCTGCGAGCGGCGAGTTCGACGCCGTGATGTCGTGGAAGACGCGGCTTGGCCGCGACGGCACCCCTGACCTCGCCACGTTGACCTCGAACGGGAGCGTGCTGTCGCGCGGCATCCGTATGACGCCGGCGTCGCTTGGCGCCATCGCCACGGCGCTCGGCGGCGCGAACATGAAGGACGTCAACGTCGACGGCGCCGAGCTGCTTTTCGACCTGCTCGACGGCAAGATGGCGGTGAAGCCCGTTCCCATCCGCCTCGGGACGGCGCCTGCGACCCTCGCGGGAAAGGTCGGCGTGCTTGAGCGCACCCTGGACCTGGGGCTCGACGTGAACCTGCCGACCAAAGGCCTGCCTGCAGACCTGTTGCCGGCGGGCGCGGCGGGCGCCGAGGCGCCTGTTCACGTCGCGATTACCGGCCCGTGGGACGCGCCGAAGATCAAGGTGACCGCTGGCGCGCTGAAGGCGGCGGCCGTCGAGGAGGTCAAACAGGCGGTGACGGCCGTGCTCGACGACCTTGTTGGAAAGGCGACGATCGAAGGCGACAAGCTGGTGGCCGAGGCGCACACGCAGGCGGAGGCGCTCCGAGCTGCGGGCAAGAAGGCGGGCGCCACGCTCCGAACCGAAGCGAAGCGACAAGGCGACGACCTCGTGGCGAAGGCAAAGGACCCGCTCTCGAAGGCCGCCGCGCGGGAAGCTGCCAGCAAGCTCAACGAGCAGGCCGACGCCAAGGCGAAGACGACTGAGCGCGAGGCAAACAGCAAGGCGACGGCGCTCGAGGACACCGCCAAGAAGAAGCGCGACCAGCTCATCTCCGAGGCGCAGAAGAAGGCCGCGCTGCGCTGATCCTAGAAGCGCGCTCGGGCCTCTTCGCGGAGCTCGCGCTCGGCGCGCAGCCAGTTGCCGAACGTGTCGCGGCTGCCGGCGCGGTAAAAGTCCAGCGCGCGCGCTGCGATCGCGCTGCGAGGCACTTCGGTGAGCGCGAGCAGGGGGAGCTGCTCGATCGCGTCGGTTGGAAGCTCGGGGAGGTCGTCGTAGGAGTCTTTGGTGGCGACGTAGGGGAGGGCTTCGGGGCGGTTGCTCATGGGGGGTTCCTCGGGAGGGATGGCGCGCGAGGTTTAACGCGTGGCGCGGCGAACGCGCAGATTTCGCTTCGCGGTGGTGCCGGCGTCGTCCATCACCGCGACCGCGTGTTCGCCCTCCGACGGCGTCCACCACACGCGTTCGCCTGCGACCGCGGCTCCGACGAGCGCTCCGTCGACGAACCACGTGAGGGTGCCGTCGCCGTCGGCCTCGAGCGGCACCTCCTGGTCCGTCGGTGAGACACCCGGGATCAACACGACGTCCCGGCCCTCGCCGGGCGAAACGATCGTGACACGGCCCGCGTCGACGGCGCAGCCCGGGACCCAGGCGGGCGGGCCGTCTGTCGCGCGTCCCTCGAGCCAGCGACGCACGTTGGCCGGCCAGACCACGGTCGTCTCGGTGTGGGTGGAGCGCCCGGCGCGGCAGGCAGGCCCGACGCGGAGGCCGCTCGCGTCGTCGAGTTCGATGGACTGGTGGTAGGGGCAGGGCTCGGTCGGGGTCCGTTCGGTGCGCGCGAGCACGTACTTGCGCTCTGGACAGGACGGGCCTGGAACGCGTCCGGAGAGCGCGCACACCTCGACGGGCGCGAGGTCGGGCGGCGGACGGGCAGAGGCGTCGCGTCCGAGCTCACCGAGCGCCTCGAGCACGTCGAACAGGAGCGGCCCCGCGGCCTCGCCGCCGATCAGGTGCTGTGAACCAGCGCCGTCGAGGTTCCCGAGCCAGACGCCGACCGTGTACGTGGCGCCCGAGCCGAGCGCCCACGCGTCGCGCCAGCCGTAGCTCGTGCCGGTCTTCCAGTGAATCGCGGGCGATAGACCGCCGACGACGCGCCGGGTCGGGAAGTCAGGCCGGTCGCGTAGCGAGAGGGCGCGACGGGTCAGGAACGCCGCGCCGCTCGAGAACGCCGCTGGACCCGATTCCGGCGCGGCGCCGATCACGATCGGAGGCCGTGGGACGCCGTCCTCGGCGAGCGCTGCATAAAGGCCCGTCATCTCGAGCGGGGTGAGCTCGATCCCGCCGGCGGCGACGGACAGGCCGTAGTGACCGGGGCGCTCGTCCAGGTGGTGGGCGCCGAGTCGGCGAAGTTCGCCGAGGAGCGGCTCGACGCCGACGCGCGCGAGCAGCGCGATGAACGGGAGGTTCAGCGAGCGCGACAGCGCGTCTTCGGCGCGCACGACGCCGGAGAAGCGGCCGTCGAAGTTCTCGGGGGCGTAGCTGCCCCAGCGCATCGGCACGTCTTCGACGAGCTGATCGGGTAACACGAGCGCGCCGTCGATCGCGGTGGCGTAGATGAACGGCTTTAGCGCGCTGCCCGGTGAGCGCGGCTCGTCGAACGCGGCGATCTGCCCCCCGTGCTCGGCATCCCAGAAGTCGAACCCGCCGACGAGCCCGACGACGTTGCCCGTCGCGTGCTCGATCACCACGATGGCGCCGTTGTGGATTCCCTCGTCGTCGAACCGCGCTCGCTCCGAGGCGAGGATGCGTTCGGCGATCCCCTGTACGCCGCGATCGAGGTGGGTGACGACATCCCCCTCCCGGCGGGCGCGGCCGGCGAGCCAGGCCGCGAGGTGCGCCGCCTCGCGCGGCATCGCGTGGGACTCGACGGGGACGTCGGCTCGCGTCGCGTCGACGAGTCCGATTCGTGTGGCGACGCGGTCGCGGGCAGCCGCGAGCGCGGCCGCGTGATCCGGCCGGGGCCAGCGGTGGGTAGGGTCCTGCGGCACCGCGAGCAACACCGCGATCTCGCTCGGTTCGAGCCGTTCGGCCGTGTGCCCGAAGTACGCGAGGGACGCGGTCTCGACGCCCTCCACGTTGCGTCCGTAGGGGGCGAAAGTGAGGTACGCCTCGAGGATCTCGGGCTTCGACATGCGCAGCTCGAGCTGGGCGGCGCGCACCCCCTCGACGATCTTCGACGCGAGCGTGCGGGGGCGCGGCTCGACGATGCGGACGAGCTGCATCGTGATCGTGGAGCCGCCGCTGACCACGGCGCCGGCGCGAAGGTCGGACAGCGCGGCCCGGACGATCGCGACTGGATCCACCCCCGGATGCCACCAGAACCGCTGATCTTCGTACGCCGTCAGGGCATCGAGGTAGGCAGGATCGACCTGATCAAGCCGCGCCGGCACGCGCCAACGCCCGTCGGGCGCGAGGTACACGTGCGCGACCGTGCCGTCAGCGTA
>CANNIZ010000012.1 GCA_947505245.1 Pseudomonadota bacterium
GGGATGCCCCCCGCGCGAAGGCGCTCGTAGTCGTAGGCGTGGTCGAAGCGATCCCCGAGCGCGTCGGCGGTATCGCCGAACATGGCCGCGACGTAGTGGGTGGGCTGCACGCTCACCACCATGCCCAACGCGACGATCCGCGCGATGTCGTCGTCGTCGGGCAACACGCAGTGCTCGAGGACGTGTGTTTGGGTGAGCCCACCGCGCGACGTCGCGACCGCCTCGAACGCGTCGAGCGTGGCGTCGATCGCCGCGTCGCCGTTCACGTGCAGCTTGAGCGGCATGCCTTCGGCTTCAGCCGCATCGACGACGGCGGTGAGGTCCTCCGTCGTCCAATACGCCGATCCCACCGACGTCGAATCGACATACGGCTCCTCGAGCCACGCTTCCGCGCTGCCCATCGAACCGTCGACCCACACCTTGCCGCCGCCGAAGCGTACGAGGTTGCCGTCGTAATCACCGCGCTCCGCCGCCACCGTCGCGACGTCGTCGAGCTTGAAGATCGGCATGTAGTACGTGACGCGCAGCGGCAATTCCCCGCGATCTTCGAGGTCCCGGTAAATCCACGGGCGCCCGATCGGCATGCCGGGAACGGCGAGGATCTCGGACACGCCGGTGATCCCCGCCCTCGAGAATTGCTCCATCTGCGCCGGCAACGCGGCCGAGAGCAGCGCGTCGTCGTACGCCTCGAGCACCACCGGCGACACGAGCGACACCGCGGTCTCGGCGAGCCAGCCCGTGAGCTCGCCGGTGTCGGGGTCGCGCCCGATCGTGCCGCCAGGCGGGTTCGGCGTGCTCGCATCAATCCCCGCGATCTCGAGCGCCTTCGCGTTCACGATCGCCTCGTGACCGGAATTCGACACGAGCAGCGCCGGGCGATCGGGTAGGACCGCGCTGATCGGCCGCCCGTCCGGGGCGGCGATGTTCTCGGAGAGCCAGCCGTACCCGACGACCCACGGCTCTTCAGGGTGCTCCGGCGCGTAGTCGGCGACCGCGTTCGCCATCGAGGTCATCGACGGGGAGCCGAGCAACAGCAGCCGATCGAGCGCGAAGCTCCCCGCGAGCAGGTGGACGTGGGCGTCGTGAAAGCCCGGGTACACATGCGCGCCGCCGAGGTCGTGCGACTCGGTCTCCTTGCCGACGAGCTCGAGCGCGTCGGCGCCCGTCGCCACCACCACGCCGCCGCGGATCGCGAGCGCGTCGGTCGAGGACTCGACGTCGAGGTGGACGGTTCCCCCGGTGAGCACGAGGTCTGCGGGCGGGTCAGCCTTGCACGCCATCAACAGCACGAGCACGTTCATGATCGCTCCGACCGTCTCGCTATCGCCTTGACAGGTCGTTGGCTTGACACACGGCCGCCGCCCGGGAACGTTGTAGCGACCTGTTTGGAGCCGTTCATGCTCGTCTGGGCCTTGATCGCCTGCGTCACCGAACCCCGCCTCGAGGTGTCGCGACCCACCTGCCAGGCCGATTACCTCACGTGGGCGGGCGGCCTCACCGAGTACGTCGATGCCGGCGGCGGTCGAGGCGACTTCGACGTCGATCCCGCCGGGCCCCTCGCGACGCGCGCGTTCGGGAACTACGAGCTGTCGAGCGGTGATTTCGTCTACACGCTGGAGTACCAGCCCGACTACTGGCGCGCGAGCACCCGCGTCGAGGGGTACGGCTACGCCGCCACCACCGGCGACCTCGACATCGAGGCGATCTGGAAGACGACGGACGCCCTCGGCAAGACCTCGTCCGTCATGAAGCGCGACGTGCGCACCGGTTGCACAGTGGAGTCCACCGAGCTCGATATCCACGAACGCGCGTGGGTGACCGAGGGGCGCTTCGTCGGATCGGAATTCGACTATACGCGCACGGGCCCGCTGTACGACTTCACCACACCGGGCGTCTACACCGGTGTTTGGAAGTCGGATCTGACCGTAACGGAGTCGGTCGACCTCACGAGCGACGGCGTCGACTACACCGAAGACCGCACGGACGACGGCGCGGGCAACACGCGCGAAGACTGGGTGTGGGACGACGGGTCCACGCACCAGGAGGGCTACGACGAATACGACGTGACCGGCACGTGGACGAGCCACATCGAGTCGTCGTCGTCGTCGGAAGATTGCACGATCGACCGCGAGGTCGAATACAGCGGCGACGGCGGCGGAACCCTCGACTGCGGGGCCGGCGGGGTGTGCGATCTCACCTACACGAACTGGGTTTGCACCCGGACGTGCAATGACGGCTCGTCGGGAAGCTGCTGGGCGAGCGCGTCCCTGGCGGCCGCGAGCCCCAAGGTGCACTTGTTCCCGCGCCAGGCTTCGCGGATGGGGTCGCGCTGAGTTAAGCCGCCGATTCCAGGAACTCGGAGGCGACTTGCTACGGTCCATGACCGGCTACGGACGTGGAGAGGCACACAGCGGTCGGGTGACCGTCGTGGTGGAGCTTCGCAGCGTCAACAACCGCTTCCGCGACCTTCAGGTGCGCTGTCCGCGCGAGTACCTGCCGCTCGAGCCGCGCATCAACAACGTGCTGAAGGACCCGTTCACACGCGGCCGGATCGACGCGTTCGTCCGCCGCTCGGTGCAGGGTCTGCAGGCCGAGATCCTCTGCGACAAGGCGCTCGTGCGCGAGTATGCGCGGATCATCAGCGAGATCGGCGCTGAGATGCACGCCGCACCTCAGAAAGAGGTCGGCATGTCCTTCATCCTCGGCCAGCCGGGCGTGCTCACCATCACCGAGGCCCCGGTCGATGTCATGGCAGAGTGGGACGTTTGCGACACGGCCCTTCAGGCCGCGATCGCCGACCTCACGCAGATGCGTGAAGCGGAAGGCTCAGCGCTCCGCAAGGACCTGCTGTACAACCTCGCCGAGATGTCGCGCTGCATCGAAGAGGTCGACGCGGCCGCCGCCGGCATCAACGACCGCATCCGCCTGCGCCTCGAGACCCGCATCCGACGCATGATCGGCGACCGCTACGAGGCCGCCCGCATCGTACAGGAAGCGGCCCTGCTCGCCGACAAGGCCGATATCTCCGAGGAGCTCACGCGCCTCAAGTCGCATTGCGACCAGTTCACCGAGGCGCTCGACGGCGACGAAGCCGTCGGTCGGCGGCTCGACTTTCTCCTACAAGAGATGCACCGCGAGGTGAACACGATCGGCTCGAAGGCCGCCGAACACCCGATCAGCCACCGCGTGGTCGAGATGAAGTCCGTCCTCGAGCGCATGCGTGAACAGGCCCAGAATGTCGAATGACGCGACGCCGGTGTTCGGGACGCTCGCCCTCGAGCGCCCCGACCAGGGCGTGTTGTTCGTGGTGTCAGGCCCCTCCGGCGTCGGAAAGAGCACGCTGATCAAGAAGGCCATGGCGCGCATTCCAGGCCTGGAATTCTCGGTCAGCGCCACCACCCGCCCCGCGCGACCGAGCGAAGCCGACGGCCGCGAGTACCACTTCGTCAGCCCCGAAAAGTTCACAGCCCTGGTCGCAGAAGACGCCCTGCTCGAGCACGCGGCCGTGTACGACAAGCGGTACGGCACCCCGCGCGCGCCCGTGGAAGCCGCCATGTCGGAGGGTCGCAGCATCCTGCTCGACATCGACGTCGCGGGCGCACGACAGGTGAAGCAGCGCCGCCCCGATGCCGTGTGGATCTACATCCTCCCGCCGTCCATTCCGTCGCTCGAGCAGCGGATCCGCGCCCGCGGGGACACCTCCGAGGACGTGATCCGGCGACGGATGGCCCAGGTCGGGCAGCAGCTCGCAGGTGCGCGTGAAGCCGACTACGTCGTCGTCAACGACGACCTCGCCACCGCCGACGCGGTGTTCGTCGGCGTGTTTCTCGCCGAGCTCGTCCGCCGCGATCGCCGCCAGAAGGCCACGGAACGCATCCTGGCGTCGTAAGCAGCGCGCTCAGAACGGCAGCTGAACGCTCGACGCCGCTTCGATGACGTAGCTGATCGCTACCTCGCGCCTGCCGCCCGCCTCCACCACGAGGTTCCACACCAGCATGCCATCGGCATCAGGTCCGTGATCCGCCGCCGGCGTGCACGTCGGGCGCGCGACCTTCACGTCCCCGATCTCGCTCATCGGCACGCGCTCCTTGAGCTCGACCGCGACCGACGTGCCGCCGAGGTTCACGAGGCGAACGCTCGTCTCGAACGTCCAGGTCTGCCAGCCGGTCAGGCGCGCGCGCTCCACCTTGCGCGCCGAAGAGCGCGTCACCCGCGCTCCGTCATGGCTGCCCCAGCCCAACAGGAACGGCTCGTTCGGCGCGACGAACCCGATGCGGCCGCGTCCCACGGCATACGCCCGCCCATCTTCCTCGCGAAACAGCTGAACGGGACCCGCGAGCAACGGGCGGCTGCCCGCGTTCGTCTGCCTCGTCCGCAACACCACCTGCGCCGACGGCTCCGGGTGGGCGACGTACGTTCCGCTCGCGTCGACCTCCCACGTCTCGAGCCGCACCGCGACGGGCCGACCGTCGGAGGGCACGTCCACAGGCCGAGGGGCGGTGAACGTTCGCGGCTCACCGCCGTCCTCAACGCCGGGCACGCTCGGCGCCCTGCGCGACGCGCCATGACGCGCGACCTCCACGACCTCCTCGCGCGCGCTGACCACCACCGTCGTGTCCTTCTTCCGGCTCCGGATCGCGTCATCCGTGAGCACGGGTGGATCCGATCGTTCGCCGGGGCGCGCCGTCGAGCACACCAGCTCCACGCCGTTCCAGTCCTCGCCGGTGGCGTTCCAGGTGATGGCGCCAACTTCCCACGCCGTTCGCAGGCCGCTCGGCGACCGCTTGAGCGTCGCGCGGTGCGAAGGCCTCCAGACGCCGCAGGGGACCGTGCAACGAACGATCACGTGACGCGCCGTCGACGTTTCGGGTACGAACACGCTCAATACGAGCTCAGCCTGCCACGTGGAGCGGCCGCTGCGCGCGATCGCGAGTCGTCGCTCGACGTCCGCGAGCTCCCGCCGAACCGCGTCCAACGCGAGCCGTGGACCGCAGGCCGCTTCGATCGCGTCCGCCCTGCCCTGCGCGAGCCCGCGCACGGCCGACGCGCCCTCGGTCGGATCCTCGCGGTGCATCAGACGCGGCACCGTCGCCAGCGCCGCCTCCAGGGTCTGCTCCGCGTGGCGCGCGACGTCCGCGCTCCGCGTCACGGCGGCCTCGGCCACCCGGACCTCGGCGACCAGGGCCACGCGGCGCGCCTCGAGGCCGGTCGCGAGCTCCCCGTCCGCGGCGCTCTGCACGACGGCCCAGCGCCGCACGCGAGCCTCCTCGACGACGACGCCGTCACCGGGGAACACGAGCGAGCGCTCGTCCATCAGCGGCGTGACGCCAGCTACCGTCAGCGTGTGCCGACCTGGTCCCGGCACCGGAACCAGGCGCGTGATCGCTGCGCGGTCTTCGAACAGCTCGACCCGCGTAACGGGCGCCTGAATCGCACTCATCGCCGCTCCCCGCCGTCGATCTCGAGCTTGGACCCGAGCGTGACGGTGAAATGCAGGTTCGCCTTCACCTTGCCGCCGGCCGGCACCGACACGAGCTGGCGCCGGCCCCCTTGCAGGATCGGACCGTTGGAGTCATCGCCCTTGTACACGTCGGCCGCTGGAGAAGCCGCGACCAGCTCCACCGTGATCTCCGAGTCGTCGGTGATCGGCAGACGATCGAGCAGCTCGATCTCGGCCGTGCGCCCGAGCGACGACGCGATCTCGACGTCCACCTCGGTGTGGATGCGCCGGTACCCGCCCATGAGCCCGGCAGACTCCTCGCGGTAACGGACGTTCCTCGCGACCTTCAGGCCCTCTTCGGGCCCGAGTCCGATCACGACTTCGCCCCCCTTTGCGCTGCCGGCCCATGCGGCGACCAGGACGAGCGCACCGTCCACGTGGACGTCCACCGGACCGGCCAGGAGCGGCACAGCGTGCGTGAGTCGCGCACGCACCGTGCGAAACGCGCGGGGATCCGATCGCGGCACCGCCCGATAGCGCACGTCCAGGATGAGCTCGTCCTCGAACAGGCTCACGGCATGAAACCGCTCGTCCGACGGGACATCCGCGACGCCTGCCGCATCGTACCGATAGGCCGCCTCGTCGATCGTTCCAGGGAGCGTATGGGCGCCGGCAAGCCCGTCGAAGCGGAGCTGATCGCGCGACCCGCGCTGCGTCGCCCGCGCCCGCGCGACCGCTGACGTGCCCGCAGCGGGCAGACCAAGGTCATCCGCCGGATCGACCGGAGCGAGCCGGCCCCGCTTGTCGGACGAGCCGTCGAACGCCCCGAGCCGAAGCGCGCTGTAGTCGAGCAGATCGGGGTTCACCTCGAGGGGACCCGGGAGGTTCGCGTCCATCTTGCGCTTCGCTGACTGACGCGCAGCTGACGGAGCGGCCGAAGGTGCGGCCGTCGCACCATCATCGGCGAGGTCGCCGACGGCGCTCACCATGGCGCCGACGCTGGCCCCGAACCCGGCCAGCAATCCGGCCCCTTTGGGAGAGCCGCGCGACGGCATCGACGCGGCCACCGTCGCGGTCGGCATCGACTGTGATTGCACCCGCGGCGCGGGACTGGGTGGCGGCGGCGGCGCACCTGGCGGCGGCATCGCAAACGCCATGCTCACCGCCGGTGAGGGCTCGGCGAGCTCGAGCAAGTCGAGCTCCTCGGACAGCGGGTGCAGATCGGCCGGGAACAGAGCGTCAAGGCCAGGCGGCAGCTCCCGCCATGGGCTGACGGGAGGCGGCTGCGGCTTCCCGAGCCGAAGCGCCGGCAGGTCTGGAACGTCGAGCACGCGGGCGGACGGCGCCGTCGAGAACGCGAGCTTCACGCCGCGCCAATCCTCGCCGGTGGCCTGCGCCACCAGGGCACGCGCGAGGAAGCGCGCCTTCCTTAGGCCCGCGTCGGCGAACAGCGCGTACGTGGGCACCCAGGCGGCGCCGTCCACGCGGTAGGACACGGCGACCTCGAGCTCGCCCTCGCCCTCCACCGCGATCGCGAGTCGATTCGAGGGCACCCAGAACCGATACCGATCCTCGGAGCTCGCCTGGGCAGCGCGCTGCTCGGCAACGTGAAGTTGCTCGCGGGCCTCGCGAAGCCGCTCGACGAGCGCGATGCGACCCTCATCGAGCTCGGCCGCCCACGCGGCGAGGCCGGCCGCCACTCGCCCCCACGCGACGAGCCGCGACGCCGTCGGCTGTTCCTCCGGGAACGGAGCCCCTGGCAACACCCGAAACACCATCGCCCGCGTCGTGGCCAGGGCCGTGTCTTTCGCCTCGAGGCGCGCCACGCACGCCCTCGCCTCATAGAGCGCACGATCGACCTCAGGTTCCGCGCCGCGTTCAAGGCCGCTCACGTCGATCGACAGGCGCCAACCCGACGGCGTCGTGCCCACGACCTCGACCCGCACGGAGCCTTCATCGACGATCATCGGCAGCCCGGTGACCACCACCGCCCCCGCGATCACGTTCAGTCGGCCCCGGCGATGCACGAGGGCTCCGTCGCGGTGAACCACGACCTCGGCGATCGGCAGGCTACCCACGTTTCGTCTCTGGGATGACGAGCGCGAATTTCACGTATTTTGGCTTCTCCTGGCGCTCGCCGACGAAGCTGTCACCGATGACCACGCTCCGGCTCACGCGTCGCAGCTTGTCCACCATGCCGCCGTAGGTCGCGCGCGGAAACAGCCCGCGATCGTTGCTCGCGAGCTCGGGAAACTCCGGATGCCTCTCCTTCGGGAGCGTCCGGTAGTCGATCCACACCTCGCCCGGCTTGTCGGGCGCGTCGTACGCGCGAAAGTGGCCGGGACCCACCCACCACGTCACGAACGCCGAGTTGTGGTTGTACCCGACGATCTCGTCTCCTACGCGCGCAAAGCGCTTCTGAAACCAGCAAAACACCGGAAGCGCGTTCTTTCCCTCGCAGATGGTCACGCCGTCGTCCACGAGCAGCTCCGCCACCTTGAGCTCGGTGTCCTTCGCGTGGTCCCACATCGCCGTGAGCTGGCCCCACCCGAGCCCTCGCACGAAATTCACGCGCGCCTCGTGGCTGACGCCGTCCAGCGCCGTAGCGAGCGGTTCCAGGCGGTCCACCAGGGATGGGAGCGGGATTTCCCGGATGGCAAGGGCTGTCGACACGGTGACCTCCACACGTGCCGCCAGCGTAACCACCGAATCGTCGGGCGTGCGATGGTCGGCGCCGCGCGTTAGCCGCCGCGACGGAGGCGAGATGTCGACCAGCGAGGACCGCGCGTTGCGTGCGGAAGGGGAAATTGGGCGTTTCAACTCGTTCTTTCCAATCCTTCCGAGGCTCGGCAACCGCTGGGCGGCCTCCCGCCCGTGGGAAGGGCGCACCATCGCGCTGAACCTCCACCTCACCACGATCACCGGAAACCTCGTTCGTGAGATGGCGCTCGGCGGCGGCACGTTCGTGCTCAGCGCCGCAAACCCGGCGACGACCGATCCCGGCACGGTCGAGTTCATCCGCAACCAGGGCGTCTCCGTTTACACTGGCGGAGACGGCGAAGATCGCCATCTGCAGGCCCTCGGGCACAACCCCGACTTCCTCGTCGACGTCGGCTTCGACCTGATCGGCACCTTGCTCGACAAGCGGCCCGCCCAGGCCGCGAAGGTCCGCGGGGCCGTCGAGGTCACGCGCAGCGGGATCACGCGCCTCCGCGAGCGCGCAGCCAAGGCCCGCATCCCCTTCCCGGTCGTCAACATCAACGACGGGCGGCTCAAGAAGGCTGTCGAGAACCGCCACGGCGTCGGTGAAGCGTTCTGGCAGGCCGTGTGCCGCCTCACGGGCATGCACCTCGCTGGCCGCCGCGTCGCCGTGTTCGGCTACGGCCCCGTCGGAAAGGGCCTCGCGATCTACGGCCGCGCGGCCGGCATGCTCGTCGACGTCGTCGAACTCGACCCGGTGCGGCGCCTGTTCGCACACTACGACGGCTTCGGAACGCCAACGGTCGAAGAGGCCGTCGCGCGCGCCCAGATCGCCGTCACCGCCACGGGCGTCTCGCGCGTGATCACCGCTGACGTCGTCGCCAAAGCGAGGGATGGCCTCGTGCTCGCGAACGCCGGCCACGGCGGCGACGAGATCGCGCTCGAGACCATCCAGCAGGCCGCACAACGCGAAGACCAGGTCGCCGACCACGTCATCCGATACCACCTCGAAGGCGGCCCCCGTGTGACGGTCCTCGGCGGCGGTCACCCGCTGAACATCGTGCTGAATTCGGGCTCCCCCGAGCCCGTGCTGCTTCACTACGCGGTGCTGGGTCTGACGCTCGATTGGATGGCCAAAGCCACGCTGCCAGCTGGCGAGCAGCCCGTCCCCGACGACATCGAAGCCGCCGCCGCTGCGTTGGCGCTCGAGGCGCTCGAAGTCCCCAGTGCCTGACGCGGACGCCCTCGCCGACGCGGTCAAGCGCGGCGTTGACGCGCTGCGCCGCGGTGACGCTACGGCCGCTGTCGATGCGCTCCACGTCGTCGCCCACGACGAAGCTTTCGCGGCCGCGCAGGATCTGGTCGACGTTCGCGCTCGGGTGCTCGTGCTCTACGCGCAGGCGCTCGTCACCTCCGAGCGCCTCGAGGAAGCGCAGCCCGCGATGGTAGAGGCGCTACGGGCCGTGAAGCGACTCGACGACGACGACGGGGTCGCGGCTGTCAGGGCGTTGCAGCAGGTGGCCAACCACACCCGCACCAAGAAGCGCGCACCTCCGGCGTCGATCACGCCCCGCCAGGCCCCCTCGCCCGACGACGCCGAAGCGCTACTGAGCTCGGCAAACCTGGCGACCGGGGAGGACGCGGCGCGGCTCGCTGAGCAGGCGTTCGCGCTCGCCGTCTCGCGGGGAAGCGTCCGCGAAGAGGTGCTCGCCAGGCTCGTCCTGGCGAAGTCCCGGCCCCACACCGCCGCCGATCAGCTCGGTGCGGCGCTCCGACGCGCGCGCGGGGCGGACGAGTTCACGCTCGTCGGCGCGGTGGTCCGCGCGGCCGAACTCGCGGGGGTCCCGTTGCCACCGGAACCCTACGCAGGCCGGGACGTCTAGCCGTGCGAATCGGGGCGATCGACGTCGGCACGAACTCCGTGCACCTGCTCGTGGCGATGGTGTCGCCGGACGGAAAGATCTCGGTCGTCGAGCACGCCCGCGAACAGGTCGAGCTCGGAGCTGGGGAATTTGCCGCCCACCGCCTCACGCAGCAGGCGATGGACCGCGGTCTCGCGGCGCTCACCACGTTCGCCAAGGCTTGCGAGTCCCTGCAGGTCGAAGACATCCACGCCTGCGCCACCTCCGCGGTCCGCGAGGCCGAGAACGGGGCGGAGTTCTGCGCGCTGGTCAAGGAGCGGACGGGCATCCACGTGCGCGTCATCTCGGGCCTCGACGAGGCTCGCCTGATCTGGCTCGGAGCGCGGGCCGACCTCGACTTTTCGACCGGGCGCGTCCTGCTCTTCGACCTCGGCGGCGGAAGCACAGAATTCGTGCTGTGTGACTCCGAACAGGCGCTCGTCACCGAGAGCCTTCCCCTCGGCCACATCCGCCTCGCCGACGCGTTCCTTACCAAGACCCCGCTCGACGACGACGAGCGGAAGAAGGTCCGCGACCACTGCGAGCGACTCCTGCAGCCTCTCCGACAGCGCGTTCGGCCCCAGGACTTCGGTACGATCGTGGCTACGAGCGGCACGGCCCGCGCGCTCGCACGAATCGCGACCCTGCGCCGCGGGGAATCCATCCCCGAGCACGAACATGGGCTCCTCCTGCATCGCGCCGAGCTCGAAGACCTGATTCGCGTGTTCAAGACCCGACCCGCCGACACCTGGTCGCAGATCCCCGGCATGGACGACAAGCGAAAACGCACCTTGCCCGCCGGGGCCATCCTGATCCGCGAGATCATGAAGGCGACGGAGAAGGACGTCATCCAGACGTCCGAGCGTTCGCTGCGCGACGGCCTCGTGGTCGACTGGGTGCTGCATCACCGCCCCGAGCTCGACATCGAGCGCGCCGTCGCGGATCCTCGTCGCCGGTCGGTGCTCGCGGCCCTCGCAAAGTACGGTGCGGACGTCGAACATGCCCGGGCGACCGCAGACGTAGCGGTGCGGCTGTTCGACGCCACCGCCGTGCTGCACAAGTTGGGGCTCGAGGACCGTCGCCTCCTCGAGTTTGGGGCGCTGCTGCACGACGTTGGGCACCACATCGACGGCGAAGACCACCACCGACACGGTCAATACCTGATTCGGCACACGCGGATGCCCGGGTTCACGTCTCCAGAGGTGGCCATCCTCGGCAACCTCGTTCGCTACCACCGCGGCGGGAAGCCGAAGCTTCGAAATCCCGAATTTGCAGCCCTCCCCGCCCGGGACCAGCAACGAACGCGCGTCCTCTCGGCGTTCGTCCGCCTGGCCGATGGCCTTGACCGCGGACACAACCATAACGTTGTGCACCTCGAAGTCGTCCTGGGCAAAGAGCTGTTGATCCGCGCCTGGACGCGCGACCCGGGCGATCTTGAGCGCTGGGCCGCCGTCCAGCGGACAGCACCGCTCGCTGAGGTGCTCGGCCTCCCCGTCAAAGTCGAAGTGGAACGCGCGCCCACGTGACGAGGCGGGCGCGCCGGGCTATGCCTGAACGGCTCAGTAATGCAACCCGCTCCTGGCGTATGCTCCACGGGCTCGCAGTTGGAACCGCACGATGGAATTTTTCGAAACTCCAGAAGAGATGGGCACTCAGCTCGAGAAGGCCCGAGACCGACTCAAGGAGTTTGAAGAGCGCGCCGACTTCGACACCCTCATGGCCCGCCTGCGGGCGGTGTCGCCGTTCCACCCCGCGCTCCTTGCCCGAGTCTTCTTCATCGTGATGTCCGTGCTCGGCCTCGGCGCCGCAGTGTTTATCGCCGCCCTCACCCTCATCCTCGAGCCGAAGCAGATCCCCCCGGCCCTCGAGCGCCTCGATCAGGCCGTCGGGCTTCCGCTGCCCGTCGTCCTTGGGATCTTCTCGTTGTGCCTCGGCGTCGCGTACATCGGCGCTACCCAAGCTGCGCTGCAAATGGCACGCGACTGCGCGCTGCTACCCAACGAACAGCGGGATCACGAGCGCCTCCTGAACGAAGTCAAGCGCCTGTCGAGCCAGAAGGCGATTATGGATCGCGTACGTGGGACGCCCATGGGCGCCCGGCCCCGATCCGCCACCCCCGGCGGGAGCGCGCCCCGAGGTGTCACCCCGACGGCGGCCCCCACCCGCGCCGGCAGCATGAACAGCATGCCCAGCTACGTCGCCCCTACGCGCGCCGGCAGCCAGAACAGCATGCCGAGCTACATCGCGCAGCCCACCCGTCCGGGCAGCATGAACAGCCAGCCGGCTCAGCCCAGCCGAGGCGGGTCGTCCTACAACAACCCGTCCAGCGTGCCGCCGCCGCCGCCCATCGCCATGCCCACCTCCACGTTCAAGCCCGAGCGGGCGCAGGGGACACCGTTGGGGGCCGTGCCGCGCGCCGGAACGCCCATCGGCAAGCTCAAGCAGGATCGCGTCCAGACGCTGCCGCCCGACCGCATCAAGACCTTGTCCGACGAAGACCACGTCGAATCGCCGCCAGCCGAAGCCTCCGTGTTCGACATCCCCGAGATGGAAGAAGACGACGGCTTCGGAGCCGCACCGCTCAAGGCCGTGCCCACGGCGCTGCAGAAGCAAGAGGCCGCCCCGTTTTCAAGCCAGGGCTTCGAGCAGCGCTACGCGACGCACTTTCCGCAGTGGGGCGCCGTCGACGATCCCTGGCTCGAAGACGCCATCCAGAAGGTCGAGATGCTCGCCTCGGGCTTCCCGGTCCAGGCGCGCCTCTGGTTCTCGCCCGAAGAGGGGCTTCCATTCGCGCTCATCCTCGAGCGCGCCACGCCCGCCATGGCCGTGCGCGCGATGGTGTCGTACGTCGAGTTCCTCGCGAGCATCTCGACGCCGCCGAAGGCCCGCATCATCCTGCGCTCGGTGCCGCACCTCGACCGCAGCTTTCATCGCAACGTCGAAGCCGCGCTCGAGCCCTACTTCCCCGACAACGTGGTGGTGACGCGCACGCCGCAGCACATCGACATCACGTTCAGCACGCCTGAACCAGCCTGGAACGACTATCCGTGGCTGCCGTACGAGACGTGACCCCGCGCTCGACGCTCGACGTGCTCGCCGAGGCTGTGCGCCTCAAGCGACTCGCGCGCGCCGGTTGGGTCAGGGTCGGTGTGAAAGACGGTGAGACCGTCGCAGCGCACTCCTGGGGCGTCGCGTGGCTCGTGCTCGCCCTCTGCCCGCCCGAGCTGAACCGCCATCGCGCCCTCGCGTACGCGGTGGTGCACGACCTCGCCGAGGTTCGCACGGGCGACTTTACGCCGCACGATGCGATACCGAACAAGGCCGAGCTCGAGGAAGCTGCGTTCAGAGGTCTTACTGACGGGCTCGGTCGACCTGACCTCGCCAACCTGTTCACCTCCTACGAGGCACAAGAAGACGACGAGGGGCGCTTCGTACGCCAGTGCGATCGACTCGACATGGCCGTCCAGGCGCTCGTGTACGCCGCTGAAGGCCACCCCACGGACGAGTTCGTTCGCTCGGCTGCGGCGGTCATCAAGCACCCCGCCCTCGTGCCCGTCCTCGACGCGCTCCAGACCCGCATGCGCGAGCAGATTACGGCGCGAACGCCCAGCACACGTCCGTAAACGCCGTGTCGTGGGCATACGTGATCGCGACGTCATCATAATAGTTCAGGATGTTCTTGGACCATTGATGGTCGGGCGTCGCGTCGGTCAGGGGCTGGCAGCCCGGCGTGCTGTTCGACTCGATGTACCAAATGAGATCGAGGTACGGCGTCGACCCTGCGAACGATTCGGGGAACGAAACCGCGATCGTGCCATCCGCCGCGACGACAGCATCCGCCCGGAAGTACACCTCTTCCAGGCTCGTATCGACGAGCGCGTAGTGGATGTCCTGACCCGCGTGGACGGTGAAACCCGTCCCGCTGAAGTCGAGGTCGTAGTGCCAGGTCTTCCACCCGTCGCACACGGCCGCGTCGTTCGCGAACGTGGTCGAGTGCACATCAACGAGTGAGACGTCGGCCGTGACGGCGGGAACATCGTACTGCCAGACGTGGTCATCGGGCACCACATCGCAGAGGCGGTTTCCGTTCGCGTCCGCGATCAGATCGACGCGGTAGGCGACATCAAGATCAAGCGCCCCATACAGGAACGCATCGATGGTTCCATCTTCGGCGACGATCCCGTCGTCGTAGTCGACAAACAGCCCATCGGTGTCGTACACGGCCAGCCACCAGATCCGGCCGCTGTGCATGGTGTAGCCCGTGCCCGAAAAGTCGAGATCGAAGTAGTTGCCGGTGTACCAGCCGCCGGTGTCCCACCCTGAATCGAACGTGCCCGTGTCGATGGTCGTGTCGGTGTCCGCGTCGGCATCCGTATCCGCGTCCGTGTCGGCGTCCGTATCCGCGTCAGTGTCGGCGTCCGTGTCGGCGTCCGTGTCGGCGTCCGTGTCGGCATCCGCCGCGGTGTCCGTCTCGTCATAGAGGTTCTGCGTACACCCGAACAGGGCGATCGCGAGGATGGAGACGGACGAAAACGTGCGCATGAAAGACCTCCAAGGGGCTCGTCACTGTAGCGATGGGCCCTGCTGGAAATCAAGCAAAATCCGCTCGACGAGAGGAAGGTGATCGCTGACGTGGCCGAGTCCCTGGTGAACCTGGTGGTCCGCCACCCGCAGGCCCGCGCCGTGGAACACGTGATCGATGATGCGGTCCGGCCCGTTCGAACCGATCGGCACATAGGTTCCGAAGCGTGCAAGCTCCGCGTCCCTCGGGAGGGGGCTGTTCCACCGCTCGAACATTCGCTCGAGGGGCGGCGTCGCGTCGCGGTACTCGGGCGCATGAGCCGGGTCGAGGCGCGCCGGCGGGTCCCACGGCGGCAACGAGTTGAAGTCGCCAGCGAGCAGCCAGGGCACGCCCTCGCGTTCGCGCTCAGCGCACAGCCGGTCGATGACGTCCATCTGGCGCGCGAGGGTGCCGTCGCCGAACGAGAACGCCGACAGGTGAACGTTCATCAGCGACAGGCGCCGCCCGCCTGCGCATGCGAGGTTCACCTCGAGCACCGCGCGACGCAGGTTGTAGGCTCGTCGTAGCGGGTGCTCGGCGAGCATCGGCAGCGGGTGCCTCGTCGCCCACGCGAGCTTCCACTTCGACAACACGAGGAGGTCGCAGCGCACGCGTCCGAGCGGCTCGCGAAACGGCGCGGGCACGTACGGGACGTCGAAGTAGGGCGCGTACGCGTACGTCGGAACCGCGAGCGCGTCGGCGATGGCGCGCCGCTGATCGAGGCGACCGGTTCGATCGCTGCGAACGTCGACCTCCTGCAGCAGCACGACGTCCGCGTCGATCGCGCGGAGCTCCGCGACCACCGCCGCGAGCGTCGCGTCGCGCTCGGCCTCGTCGACGTGTACGCGCGGCCCGCCGTCGTAGAAGAACGCCGCGCTCCGCCCCCCGCAGTACTGGATGTTCCAGCACGCCACCACGAGCGGGCGATCCGCTGGAAAAGGCGGCGCGTCGCCCATCACCGACGCGGGTTCTGGAACGGGTCGCTCGAACCGGTCGCGCACCACACGCCCGACGCCCCACGCCAGCGCGCCAGCGATCCCGACGAAGCGCGATCTCACGGCGACTCCGGTCGCCGCGACCACATGGCCCGCACCTGCGACTCGAGCGTGGCGGCGGTCGCCGCGGCGGCGGGGACTGGCTCGGCGGCCGCCAGCCACACCCGCGACCAGAAGCGCCTCGGCGGACGGCTCATCGCTGGTCCGTCCCGGCGCGAGAAGAAGCTCCCCCACAGCCCGTTGAGCGCGACCGGCACGACGGGAACGGGGTTCCTCGCGAGGATGCGCTCGATCCCGGGCCGAAATCGGTCGATCGCACCATTCGCCGTCAGGCTCCCTTCCGGGAAGATCGCGACGAGGTTTCCGTCGTCGAGTTCACGGGCGACCGCATCGAACGCCGTTTCCAGGAGCCGAGGGTCTTCCTTTGCGCTGGTGATGGGGATGACGCGCGCCTGATCCATGATGAACCGTCCGACCGGGTTCTTGTAATAGCCCGCGTACATCAAGAACCGCGCCGGTCGCGTCACGGCGCCGCCGATGATCAACCAGTCGATGAACGTGACGTGGTTCGCGACCACGACACAAGGTCCGTCGCGTGGGATGTGCTCGAGGCCGCTGACTTCGAGCCGGTACAAGACATTGGACACCACCCACGCCAGGAACCGGAGCAGGAAGTCCGGCACGAACGTGGTCACGTAGAGCGCGACGACGGCGGTCGCCGCGCCGAGCAGCGCGAACGTGCCGAGCGGGCCGATGCCGGCGAGGTGCAGGCCGCCCCACAACAACGTCAGCGAAGCCATCTGCAGCGCGTCGATCGCGTTCGCGCCGGCAACCACGCGAGCACGGTCGATCGGCTTCGCGCGCCACAACACGTACGCCGAGAGGGGACCCGCATACAGGGCGCCGCCCAGCCCCGCCACAAACAGCGCGATGAACAACGGCCACGCACCGGGGCGAGCGAACAGGTCGGCGATGCCGATCGGCGCCGCCGACGCCGTCCAGGGGCTCCCCAAGGCTGCGAGCGCCACGAACCCGGCGGCGACGGCGACCCCACCGATCGGGATCAGGCCCAGCTCGACGCGCAGGCGCGACAGCCGATGTGCGAGCACGGCACCAACACCGATGCCTGCTGCGAGGATGACCTGCCAAACCGTCGCGATCTCGGCCGGCGCGTGGAGCACCGACGTCGTCCACCCTGGGAGCTCCGCCACGACCACACCGCCCACCGCCCAGAACCACGCGCGCGCGAGGATCGCCCGAAACACATAAGGGTCGCCGCGGGTCCGACGACCCGCGTCCACCGCCGACGTAAGCCAGCTCCGCCGGTCCCGCGGCACACCGCACGGAGGCGTGCTCCCCGTCGCCCTCGCCGCCCACGCGCCGAGCCCCGCGATGACGACGATCGCGAGCGCAACCTCCGCCGGACCAATGGCGCCTCCCAACCAGGGAACCCCCACCACGCCCACGCCGAGGACCCCGCCGACGAGTACGGCGATCCACGTCGACGCTTGAACGAGCGACGAAGCCGATACGAGCTGCTCGTCTCGCACCAGGTCCGCGAGGAACGCGTACTTGACGGCTCCGAACAGCGCCGCGCGAACCCCGAGCAACCCGAGGCCCAGGAACAGCAGCTCGGGGGACTCCGCTACCATTCCCACGGCGCAAACCGCCGCGAGCGGCACCTGTGCGGCGGCCAGCGCGCGCACCAGCTTCGGACGGTCACCGGTGTCTGCGAGGTCCGCAGACACGCCCATCAGCGGAACAAACGGAAACACCAACGTCGCCGCGGCGAGCAGCGTCGCGACGTCGGCCGGCAACCCGAACGGCGAACGCCCGCCGAACGCCGCCCACGCGATCACCGCGGCCCGGGCGACGTTGTCGACGACAGCAGCCGCCGCCTGCGCGACGAAAAACGGCGCGAAGCGCGCCTCGTTCGGGTCGTTGTTCACGTGCCGCAAAGGCTCCTAGGGGATTCGTGCCATCGCGACGGTGTAATTCACCATCAACTGGAAGTTCGGCTGCTCGACCCAGAAGCCCGTGAGCTTCGCCTGCAACCCGTCGCGCGCGCGTTGTGGGTTCCCAGGGAGCCAATCGATCTCCAGCCCGGCGCCGACAGGCACCAGCGCCCCCGCCATGTACACGCCGGCCCGGAACTGATCACTCCCCGCCGTCACGGCAGCGCTCACCGTCAACCACCCCGTCGACAGCGACTTGTTCGGGTCGTTGCGCTCGTAGTGCACGTACGTGAATTGAAGCTCGGTTCCGAGGGCCACCGACACAGGCCCCACGTCGAGCGCGCAGGCACCCGCAAGGATCGGCGACGCCGTCGCGAAGAACGGCGCCTTCCCGATGCGCTCCCACGTGCCTGGAGCGTACACAGCGCCCACCGCGAACCCTGCGTGGCGCCGGCAATACACCCCGACGGGCTGCTCGACAGCCGCGTACGCGTCCGAGGTGAACAACATGGCGAGCGCGAGCGCGAGACCTCTCACCGACCCTCCTGCCCTCATCTTACCGTGAGCTTCACCGGCGCGGGGCGCAGTGTTCGCCAACATCGTCGTCATCGCGCCCTTCGTGGCCGCTGTAGCCGTCATGTTCGTCGTGGGGACGCTCGTGGACCTCAGGGGGACGCGGACGAACCGGAGCGGGGGCGGCGGGGGGACCGTCGACGTCGATTCGCACGGGCTCCCAAGGCGACACGTCGACCATTCGATCCTCGACCAGCCGGCCGCGGGCGTCGAACACCTCCACGCGATGAACCCCGATCGCCACCTGGATTCGCACGTCGTCCCACGGGCCGACCGACGCGACGTACCTACCGTCCACCTCCACGGTGATCGGGATGCCGTTGTCGTTGGACACGAGGACGGGCGACGTGCGCGGAAGATCGACGGTCCACACGTTGTCCGCATACGGGCGCATCGACAGCCGCTCGCGCTCGAGCACGTGCCCGCGGTCGTCGCGAAGCTCGAGGTCCACCGCGCCCACGTCGACGCGGACGATCTCGCGTTCGCCGGGCTCGAGGTGCGCGAGCACGAAACCGTTCACGTACAGATCGGCCGCGAGCCAGGTGTCGTTCACCACGCGCAGGCGCGTCTTTGCGGTCGCGTCCAGGTGTACGTACGCCGTCTCGCGCGGAACCACGTTGACGGTCTCGACCTCGAGCGTACGCGCGCGACCGAACTGTTCGTAGGTCGCGCGGATCGTCGTCTGCCCGTACGGCAGCCACAACACAGCCTGCTCGTCCACAGCCACGACCAGCGGCTCCCGGTCAGGAACCTGCAGCGTCACCGCCGTGCCCGACTCGTTGTCGACAAGCACCCGGCCCGTGTACCCGCCTGCGCCGAGCGCGGTCGCTGCGAACAGCTCGATGATCACCATGGCGTCGTCCTCCTTGTTGCCAGGGAAGACGCGCGCCGATCGCGGTCATTTCGACTCGAATAACGTCGTCGCGGTGTGCGTCCGCGCGGGCTCATCACCGAGCGCAGGCAGGTCGATCGCGACGGCGCGCAGCGCGATCCCGTCCGTCCACGGCGCTGTCGCACCGTACAATGCGTCACCCCGGATCGGGCAGCCGACCCCTGCGAGGTGCACGCGAAGCTGGTGGTTGCGACCGGTGACCGGGTGAAGGCGCCAGCGCAGCCCCTGCCGCGAGGGGCCGAGGCACGTCGCGAGCGTGATCGCGGGCTTACCGTGCGGGCTCACGTACGCGCGCTTCTTTCCACGCAACAGCTTGTTCTCGAACCGATGTTCACCAGCCGCGTAGACGCCGTCGGTCAGCGCCTCGTAGGTCTTGTGGACGGTGTGGTCCTCGAACGCCATCGACAGCGTCCGGTGCGCCTCGGCCGTGCGCGCGAACACAAGCACGCCGCTCACCTCGCGATCCAGCCGATGAACGACCCACAGCCGCTCGCCGCGTTCGCGCCCGAGCACGGCCTGGACACAGTCGCTGCCGAACCGATCCGGAATTGTCGGGACCCCGGCCGGTTTATCGACGATCACGATCCCAGCTGATTCGTAGAGGACCGGGATCACCAGTCCTCCCCGTCCGACGGTGGCTCGGCGTCTGGCTTCGCGTGGCGGTTCGGGGCACGCGACAGCACATACGCGGCCAACGCTTCGCGGTCGGACACCGAAAGCCGGGACGTGCCGTCGACGACGAGGCCGCGCATCACGCCGCCGATCATGTCCCCGTCGGGCGCCATCCCGCTCGTCAGCAGCTCGACCACGTCGCTCTGCGACCACCCCTCGCCAATGATCGCCGTCAGATCCGGGGACGGCTCGGGAGGGTCGTCCGCCCCTTGGAACTCGCGTCGCGCGCGAAGGCCGCCGATCGCGTTGCGTGGCGTATGGCACTCCCCGCAGTGGCCTGGCCCGGTCGCGAGGTATTCACCGCGATCCTCGGCCGGTGGCTCGCGACGGAACTCGAAGGTGCGCCACGCCGCCGTCGCAAATCGCGTGTCGTACGGCCACCGCACCTCGTTTGCGCGCTCCACGGCCTCGACCGGCGCCACGCCCCGCAGGTAGGCCCACAGGTCCGCGAGATCCGCGTCGGACATCCGCGTGTAGGCAGCGTACGGAAACGCCGCCACGTACGGTCGGCCGCGCGGTGACCGCCCGTCGCGCAGCGCGTGGACGAAGTCGTCGTACGACCACCCGCCGATTCCGGTCGTGGCGTCCGGGGTGATGTTCGGCGCGAAGAACGTGCCGAACTTCGTCTCGATCCCGTAGCCCCCCGCGAACGGCTCGCCGCCCTCGGCGGTGTGACACGCACCGCAGGCTCCCAGCCCGGCGATCACCTCGCCGCGAGCAGGATCACCGGCGAGTACCTCCGCCGCGGGCTCCACGGGGACCGCTAGTCCTTGATCTTGAACGTGTCGTGGCAGCCGCCGCAGGTCTCGCCGACCTTGTCGAGCTGAGCCTTCGTCGCGACAAGATCACCGGTCTTTGCCACCTCGACGAGCTTCGCGCTCGCGTCCTGGAAGTTCTTCACGGCGACTTCGAAGTCCGCGTGCTTCGACCAGATCTCGGCCTTGGCTTCGGTCTTGGTCTTGGCCGGACCTGTGCCGTCCGGGAACAGGGCGGCGAGGTCCATCGAGCCCGCGTGGATGCCCTCGGCGTGCCGCACGAGGTCCTGGGGTCGCGCGACCTCTCCCGAGAGGATCATGCGCGTGGCCTTCATGTGTTTGCCGATCAGGGACATCTCCGCCTGGCGGTACGCGACGGCCTTCTCGGGCGCGGTCACCGCGGCGGCGGCCGGCGGCGATGCGGACGTCACGGCAGGAGCCGCGGGGGCCACCGGCGGAGCGGCGGGCGTGGTGGGAGCGGGATCCGCGGAGACCGCGACCCCTGCGAGCGTGAGACCGACCAGAACTGCTACGACGCGCTTCATTTTGCCACCTCAGACGCGATCGACCCCTGCGGCCGTCCGTCCATTCCAGAGAGTTTCCAGGGGTTCTCGAACACGTCGCGAACCGCCTTCGCCAACACGGCTCCCTGGTATCCGTCCAGGAACCGGTGGTCGATCGTCGCGGAGATCACGACCTGCTTGCGGACCACGACTTGCCCGTCGATGGCCGCCGGCATGTCGCGGACCGCGCCGATCAACACGTACAACGGCACGCGCGCGAACGGCGTCGGCGGCGCGAACCCCTCGTCGAGGCCCATCATGCCGACGCTCGTGATGATCGCCCCGCCGAACGGGAACGGCTCCACGCCGAGCGCGGGGATCGACCAGCCGAGCGCGCTCGCGAGGAAGCCCGTGTAGTAGAGCACCGGCCGCAACAGCCACGTCGGCATCATCTTCACCGGCCCCATCGACTTCTTGAACGCGTCGTCTTTTCCCGTACGCAGCCGTTCCGCGAGCTCGCGCAGCTCCTTCGCGATGTCGTTCACCGGCTTCTCGTCGATGTTGCACACCTTCGCCTTCGCGAGGTTCTTGCCGTCATCGAGCGTGACGAGGAACGCGATGTCTACGCTCGTGTGCGGCACGTAGCGCCCGAACAGGATGCGACCGTTCAGGTCGGGCGCCTTCTTCAGAGCCATCCCCACGGCCTTTCCGACGAGGTGGGTCATGCTCACCTTCTCGCCCGTCGTCGCGCGCAGATGCTCGAGGTACGCGAGCGCCTCGGTCGCATCGAGGGTGAGCTTGCCGTAGATGTTGCCTTCGCTCGGAGGGCCCCAGGTAGCGATGGCGAGCTTGCGCCGGACGGTCATCTCGTAGGCCACTACTTCTCCCAAAGGTATTCAGTTTCGCCGGCGCACTTCCCAGCCCACCGGGCCGCGACGAACAAGAAATCCGACAGCCGGTTCAGGTAGCGCATCGCTCCAAGCGCGTCAGGCTCCTCGTCGATCAGCGTGGTGACGATCCGCTCGGCGCGCCGACACACCGTTCGCGCCTGGTGAAGGAACGCGTTGACTGGCCCTCCGCCGGGCAACACGAACTCAGTCAGGGGCCCCACGTCCGCGTTCAGGACGTCGATCCACTCCTCGATCCGCGCGATGTCCTCGTCGCCGAGGCGGCGCATCGTCGGCCATCGGCTGGCCGCCGGGGTCGCGAGATCCGCACCCACGTCGAACAAGTCGTTCTGAATCCGCCGCAACAAGCCATCGAGGCGTGCCCTGGCCTCCTCAGAAGGCAGCGTGCTCAAAAACGTCCGCGCGAGGCCGACGAGCGTGTTCGTCTCGTCGACGGTGCCGACCGCCTCGATCCGGATGTGGTCCTTGCGGACGCGAGCGCCGCCGACCAGCCCGGTCTCCCCTTTGTCGCCCGTTCGCGTGTAAACGCGGGTAATGCGCACCGGACCTCCGCCAACGCGTTATCCCAGTCTCTCCACAGGAGCCTGTCGTGACCCGCCGAGTGAATATCGACAACCTGCGTTCCGTAGATCCCGTCACCCTTGACATCATCGTTCAGGAGCCGCTGAGGCGCGCCCTCGTGCAGCTCACGGTCGGTACCGTCGCAGACATGTGCGCGCTTTCCGAAGTCGAGTCGCTGCCCAGGAATTTGCGGAAGCAGCTCCAAACGTTCACCGAACGGATGGGCCCCGAGATCGCGGACCTGCCCGATGGCGAGCCGTTCCTGGAGCTGCTCACCGAGTTTGAGGCGCTCCCGCCCGCACGCATTCCGGTGGTCCTGCGCAACCACTTCATGCCCCAACTTGATCAACGCCACGAGTTGAAGGCACGCGTTCAGGCGCTGCTCGACCGCTGGAGCCAGGAACCCGCGGAGGTCGTCGTGCCAGGAACCGGAAAGCCCCTGATTCATCGGGTCAAGAAGGCCGAGCCTCCGACGGCAGGCGCGCCCAAGGCCGCACCGAAGCCCCGCGCAGCCCCTGGCGAGAAAGCTGCAAAGCCGAGCCGAGCCGCGCCCGTCAAGTTCGTCGATCAGGACCGCCAGAAGTGGATTCGCGACACCGTGCTCGAGCGGCTCGACGACTACATGGAGCAGGGTCTGCGCGAAGACGTGTTGATCGCCGGCGTGAAGCACCGCGGTCGCGCCCACTACCCGGACATGACCAACCCCGAAGTGTTGAGCGTCATGCGCGACCTCGGCACCGCTGGCCGCGTCAAGCAGAGCGCCGGCCGCTGGCGCCGGATGATGACCTGGTAGAGCCTGAGGCTACGCTCGCAAGCTCGCTGCGCCCCTTCGGCTTGCGGCGGGCTCGCCCTACTTCAGGGCGTTGACGATCGCGTCGACCTGATCGGCAGGTACGAGGTACGGCCCTCCGCCACCTTCGTCCTGCACGACGCGAAAGCTCTCATCGACGAGCTGGAACACGTCGTACGTGCGCGCGCCTTCACCAAGCGTCGCGTGAATCGAGCCGTACTTCTCGGTAGCCGCCGGCACCGCGGCCGCGCGGTAATGCACGCTGCCCTCCGACAACGCCTGGAGCACCGCGTCCACGCGGGGATCCTCTTTGCCGTCGATCTGCCACGCATCGCCGCTGCGGCTGAGCGAGAGCACAGACCCGCCGAGGGCGACGTCGATGCCCGTCGCCACCGTGACGTCGATCGGGAACGCCGCTGGATCGCCCATGTCGGGCGGCCCCTGGCCGAGGAACGCGATCACCTCGCCGGTGACGCGACCCGTAAGGCCCCCTTCGGCCGAGATCACGACGGGCTCGTCCTTGGCGGTCGGCATTTCCGCGTGCAGCACGCGCTTCGTCTTGTCGGCCAACGTCACGGTGACGTCGAACGCGCCGTCCACGACAGGCACCACCGACGCATCGGCGATCTGATCGTAACGGAGGTCGAGCAGCGCGAGGAGCAGGTCTTCGACCTTCCGATCGTCCGCCCGCGAGAACCCGCCGAGCCACCAGCGACCGTCCTTCTTTGACACGTCGAGCGTGCCTTCCGGACCGACGATGGTGACGCTCGTGACGTCGGGGAGCTTGAACCGCATCACGTTGCGATCGCGAAACTCGTCGGGGCGCAGCGCGAGCGCGGAGATGTCGGCGGTGACCGCGACCACGGCGCCGTCGGACGTGCGCACGTACATCTTTCGCTTGTCCACCGCCTTGTTCCCGAACACCAATTCGCGCGTTCCCTGGTCTTTCAGCGTCACCACGGCGCGCGCCACCGGCGGGTCGCCGAGCCCGAGCTTGCCCGCATCGGCACCCTCGACCGGGTACCCGAATTCGACGCGCTCGAGATCGGCGGCGAGGTCGGAAACCACGGCCTCGTCGGCGAGCGCCTGGTAAGGCTCCACCAAGCGCCAATCGTCGCCCTCGCGGGCGAAGATCATCTTCCCTTCGGGGCGGTCGAGCTCGATCTTGTCGATCTGAGCGCGATCGACCTTCCAGACGCGAACCGACGCATTCTCGTCCGAGGGAGCCTCGTCAGGCTCCCAGAACCGAACGATCAGCGAAATGACCAGCAGCGCCACCACCATGATGGTGCCGACACGAAGCTGCATCTCCTGCATGGCGTCACGCCTCCGGAGTCGGCTCGCCGAACTTGCCGATCACGACCTGCGCAGGCTGTAGCACCTTCACGCCGATGCGGTAGCCGGCGGCATGAACGAACAACACCTTGTTGTCCTGCTCCTTGTCGGCAACTGGAGACACCGCGAGGGCCTCGTGCACGGAGGGATCGAAGTTTGCTCCGAGCGCGGGAATCTCGACGAGGCCGAGGCGCGTCATCGTGGCGTCGAACTGCTGCGCGACCATACGGATGCCGTCCAACACAGCCGCAGGATCCGTGGTGCTCGCGTCGACGGACCGCCGAAGGTTGCGCACCGGCTCGAAGAATTGCTCGACGACGTCGAAGGAACGGCGCTCCGCGCGCTGATCCGCCGCGACCGTGGCGCGGCGACGGAACGCGTCCATGTCCCCTTCGAGGTCCCGAAACGCCTTCGAGACCTCGCGCAGGCTGCTCTCGCGCTCGCGCAACCGAGCCTCGGTCTCGCGCAACCGAGCGACGGTCGCGTCGAGTTCGGCGCGCAGGGAGTCGACCTTGATCGGCTCGACGACCTCGACCACGACCGGCTCCACGACCGGCGGCGGCGCGCTGTTTTCTTGCACAGGCGCGTCGGCCGGCGTCGACTCGGCCGGCTGCTTGGTGTCTTCGCCGATGGGTTCAGGCTCGCCGGATTGTTCCTTCATGATGGCTCCGATGGCGCGAACCCTAAGCCCCGACCACCCTCGCGGCAAGGCACGCCCACCGCATCACTCGCGCGGCAGGCCGGGGTTGAGGCGAGCGAACTCTTCGATCAACCGACGGCTCTCCTCGTCGAGCCCGGAGGGCACGACGATCCTTATGACGACGAACAGATCGACGCCTCCGTCGCCCTTGCCCTTCAACCGCATCTTGGTGCCCGAGCTCGTCCCTGGCGGAATCGAGATCCGAACGCGCCCCTGCGGCGTGTCGAGCGGGATGCGGCCACCGAGGATCGCCTCTGCGATCGACACATCGACCGACGCGGTGCCGGTCGAATCGGGCGTGACGCGCGATGCGGGCTCTTCGGCTTTCGCCTCGCGGGGCGGCGCGACGTCTGGTTCGCGGGGGGGCGTGGGATCGGGTCGCGGGGCCTCGGCGTCGCGCGAGGACGCCCCCGGGTGCCTCGGTCGCGGCTCTTCCTGGGTGGGTGGATCAAAACCGGGGCGCTCGCTGGACGGACGGGGGCGCTGTTTGGCCCCGACGAGCTTGACGTGGACGATCAAATCACCGTACTGCCCGCCGTAGGCGCCGGCGTCGCCGAGCCCCTTCTCGCGAAGCGTCTCACCGTCCGGCGTGCCGGGAATGATGCGGATGTCCGCGATGTCCTGGAGCTTGACGACGCCTGCATCCAACGCACCCGGACGCCAGCTCGCGTTGCGCTGCAGACGGCCGTAGACCACGGTGACCGTGCCACCGTCCCTCGCTGTGCGCGCGTCGACCTCGACGTCAATCTCCACGTCTGCGCCGCCCTCGGGCGCGTTCTGGCGCGGCGGCGGCGTGTGTTCGGGCTTGCGGCTCGCCGACGGCCCCGAGCCCTTTTGCCCGAGCCCGAAATCACCAAAGTCCCGGAACAGGTCTTCGAGGTCCAGGTTGTTGTTCGGGTTCTTCTTCGCCTTTCGACCCGCATAGGGGCTACCGCCGGCGTCGTGGGGAGCGCCTCCACCACCTCCGGCCCCCTTGCCGCCGCTGCCCTTGCTGGCGTCGCCACCGCCGGCACGATTGTAGAAGGCGTCGAAGAACGAGCCTCCGCCGAACTTTCTCTGACCACGCCGGTCGTAGCGCCCCCGCGTCACGGGGTCGATCAGCGTCTCGTACGCCTTCCGGGCGGTCTTGAACCGTTCGGCAGCGACGGGATCGTCACCAGTCACGTCCGGATGGCACTCGCGCGCGATCTGCCGGAACGCTTTCTTGATGTCCTGTTCGGTTGCTTCCCGAGCGACACCGAGGATCTCGTAGTAGTCCATGCCCTCCGCCAGATGCGGACCGCATGCTAGCACGCGGTGTAAAGACGTTGACCGCGATCCGTTGCATGCCTATAGTAGACAGGCAGCGCCCAACTGCCACCTTCCCGGGGAGCGCATGGGCAAGTACACGAACCCCTCTGGTCTCTCCTGCTCCTTCTGCCACAAGCCCCAGCGTGAGGTCGACAAGATCGTCGCAGGTCCGAACGTCTACATTTGTTCGGAATGTATTCGCTTGTGCCTGGACATCATCCGCGAGAACGGCCAACAAAAGCCGGTCGCGTGGGGCAATTCTGGCACGCCATCCCCCGCCAAGATCAAGGCGTTCCTCGATCAGTACGTGGTGGGGCAAGACGCGGCGAAGCGACGCCTCGCGGTAGCGGTGTACAACCACTACAAGCGCCTCGAGATCTACTCGAACAAGAGCGACGGCGACGTCGAAGTCCAGAAGAGCAACGTCCTCCTGATCGGCCCCACAGGCACCGGGAAGACGCTCATGGCGCAGACGCTCGCGCGCTTCCTGGACGTGCCGTTCGTGATCGCTGACGCCACCACGCTCACGGAGGCGGGGTACGTCGGAGAGGACGTCGAAAACATCGTCCTCAACCTGTACAACCAGGCCAACCAGAACATCGAGCGCGCCCAGAAAGGCATCGTCTACATCGACGAAGTCGACAAGATCGCCAAGAAGATGTTCTCGTCCTCGGTCTCGCGGGACGTGTCGGGTGAAGGCGTGCAGCAGGCGCTGCTCAAGATCCTCGAAGGCACGCACGCGAACATCCAGGTCAAAGGCAACAAGCGGCTGCCGAACCAGGAGCACGTCACGATCGACACGACGAACATCCTGTTCATCGTCGGCGGCAGCTTCGAGGGCCTCGACAAGATCATCGAGCAGCGCATCGGGCGCCGCTCCGTCGGTTTTGATCGCGAAGACGTCGAAGAGCGTCCGCCCGCGGAGCGGCAGGAATTGCTGTCGCGCACCACCACCGAAGATCTCGACAAATTCGGGCTCATCCCCGAATTCATCGGTCGGCTTCCGGTCACCGCGATCATGGACGGCCTCTCCAAGGACGATCTCGTCCACATCTTGAGCGAGCCAAAGAACGCGCTGGTCAAGCAGTACCAGAAGCTGTTCAAGTTCGAAAAAGTGCGGCTGAAGTTCTCCGACGGCGCCATCCGCGCCATCGCCGAGAAGGCCCACGCTCGCAAGAGCGGCGCGCGCGGTCTGCGCGCCATCATCGAGACGGTGATGCTCGACGTGATGTACGACGTTCCGTCGATCGAGGGGCTGTCGGAGGTCACGATCACGGAAGAGGTCGTCGCAGGTACGGGCGAGCCCGTCTTCGTCAAGGCAGCGAAGGAACTCCAGGTTCCATCCTAGTGAAGCCTTCGCTCCTCATCGCGTCGCCGCAACTGAAGGACTCGTTCTTCGAGGGTACCGTCGTGTTGATGTGGCACCACGACGAAGACGGCGCGATCGGCGTCGTCGTCAACCGTCCGACGGGCCATCTCATCAAGGACGTGCTCGCGATCGCCGATGATCTCGATCTCGCGAAGTACGCGGAAGACGCGGTCGGCTGGGGCGGTCCCGTCGAGTCGACGTCCGGGACGGTGATCACGAAGGGCCTGGTCACCGAGGAGGAGGGCTGGCCCATCCTGCCGAACCTCGCGGTCACGCGCTCCCAGGAAGCCCTGGTGCGCCTGATCGGCGAAGGGGCCGACCTGTTCCTGTGCCTCGGCTACGCGGGCTGGGGGCCCGGCCAGCTCGATCGCGAGCTCGGTGAAGGCGCGTGGTTGTGGACCGACCTCGACCCCGACCTGCTGTTCGGCGCAGACCTCGAAAAGCGCTACGAACGCGCGCTCGCCTCGCTCGGACTGACGCCCACCACCGTGTGGATGAAGCCCATCGAGGAGTGACGCGGGGTGACCGGACCCGGCGCACAACCCGGCGTCTGGATACACGTGCGGTCGGAGGCGGAGTGCTGCACCAGGGCATCATGTCGTTTGCGTTGCTCGGGGCCGAATGGGTCCTGTGGGTGCTGGTGGCGCTGTCGCTCGGCTGCGTGGCGATCAGCCTCGAGCGCACCATCTTCCTGCTCCGCGACGGCACGGATCGGCGCGCGCTCGGCACCGCCGTGAACGCCTTCTTCGCAGGTGGCTCCGCCGCTGACTTCCGCGAGCGCATCACCAAGCTGACGGGTTTCGAGGCGCGCGTACTGGCCGCCGGGCTCGAGGTCGCCGACCGCGGCCCCGAGGCCGTCGAGAAGGCGATGATCGGCACCACCGTCGCCGAGCGCCTGCGCATGGAGCGCGGCCTGCTGTTCCTTGGCACGGTGGGCAGCAACGCGCCGTTCATCGGCCTGTTCGGGACCGTCCTCGGCATCATCCAGGCGTTCCATGATCTTTCAATGGACTCGGCCGACGCGACCAAGGCCGTCATGGCCGGCATCTCAGGCGCCCTCGTCGCCACGGCCGTCGGCCTGATCGTCGCGATCCCCGCCGTGGTGCTGTACAACACCTTCGGCCGCTGGGTGCGCAACCGCCTCGCCGTCTCCGAGAGCCTCGCCGAGCAGGTGATCGCGCGCATTTCAGGGTCCACTTCATGACTACGCTCGCCTTTCGGCTCGCTGCGCACCTCGCCGCGCCCGCCCACGCTCCGGGAGGCGGCCCTACGCGCAGCGCGCTCCGGAGCCGCGCGCAGGTCCAAACGCGGGCGCGTCGAGGTTTGCGCCGTGGGTAGCAAGTTCGGCAGCGGAGATGACGGCGTGATCGCCGACATCAACATCACGCCGTTCGTCGATATCGTGCTCGTCGTGTTGATCATCTTCATGGTCACCACACCCGCCATGATCAAGCAGTCGATCAAGGTGAACCTGCCCGACGCAGCCACCGGCGAACCCAACCCCGAAGGCACGAACCTCGGGCTCACGCTGTTGTCAGATGGCGGCATGTTGCTCGACGGCCAGCCCGTGACCGTTCCCCAGCTCGTCGACGCGATCCGCGCCGCGAAGGCAAAGTCCAAGGACGACGTGATCGCACTGATCGCCGCAGACAAGTCCGTCGCCTACGGACGCGTGATGTGGCTCGTCGATCTGCTGCGCGGCGAAGGCGTGGCCAAGTACGCCTGGAACATCGACAAGACGCAGATGATCGGCCCCGATCCGGCGAGCGTCGGTGAAGGAACGTCTCCGTGAAAGCCGCGGCCCTCGAATCGTCGGGGGACGGCGCGCGCTGGGGCTGGCTCGCGCTCGCGGTGCTCGTGTCGGTCGCAGGCCACGGGCTGCTCGCCTACGGGGTCTCCAAGATCCCGGTCTCCCAACGGACGCCATCGGCATGGATCGAGATGGCGATGCAGATCGACGAGCCACCGAAGCCTCCCCCCGAGCCGCCGAAGCCCCCTGACCCACCAAAGCCCGAGCCCCCAAAGCCGAAGGAGCCGGTCAAGTACGAGAAGCCGCCCGACGTGCCGCCGCCGCCCGTCAACGCTCCGCCCCCGACAGCGAAGCCGCCGCGCGTCGTAAAGGGACTCACCGCAACGTCGTTCGCTCCTGGCGGCAACACGGGCCTCCAGGTGAGCGCAGGCACCACCACCGCGACCAGGAACGAAGGGAAGATGGACCTCTCCGAGGCCACCGAGACCGCGCTCGTGCCCTACACGCAGGTCAGCAAGCCGCCCAAGCTGCGCGCCGGCCAGCTGATGGAGGTCCCGCAGGACGTGATCGACGCGCACGTCCAAGGCCGCGTCGAAGTCGAACTCACCATCGATACCGCCGGAAACGTCACGAAGGTCGAGGTCATCAAGGGCTTGCATCCCACCGCGGACGCCGCCTGCATCGCACACTGCAAGAAGACGAAGTGGACGCCCTACCTGCAGGACGGCGTTGCCACCGCGGTCACTGGGGTGCCGTTCTCCTGCCGCTTTGAACAGGTCGCCAACTGACGCACCCCTGGATCATTTGCCACCGATCCTCCAGCGCTGTAAGATTGATGGCATGACCCGTACGCAAATCCAGCTGCCTGACCCGATGTACCACCAGCTGAAGGCGCTCGCGGAGGCCCACGACTGGACCCTCGCTGAGGCCGTGCGGCGCGGCGTCGAACTGCTGCTCACGAGCTACCCGCAGCAGGCCGAACCCCAGTGGAAGCTCCCCGAACCCCTCAAGCTCGGCGCCTTCGAGGCCCCGCCTGAGGACTGGCGGCGCCTGGCGAACGAGCGGTGAGCCGCACCGTAACGGCCATCGACACGAACATCCTGCTGTACGCGCTCAACGCAAACGCGCCCGAGTGCCAACGTGCCCAGCGTTTTCTCACCGAACGGCACGACGACTCCGACACCGTACTGTCCGAGCTGTCGCTCGTCGAACTTTACGTGCTGCTGCGCAACCCGGCTGTCGTGAAGAAGCCCCTCTCCGCGGCGCAGGCCGCCCACACCGTTGCGTCATTCCGGCGCCACCCTCGCTGGCGCCTGATCGACCACGCGACCACCGCGATGGACGAGGTCTGGCGCCGCGCCGGGCAGGCGGGATTCGCACGCACACGCATCTTCGATGTTCGCTTCGCCGTCGGCTTGCGCCTGCACGGCGTCACTCACCTGGCGACCCGCAACGTCCGGGACTTCGTTGACCTTGGCTTTGCCGAGGTCTTCGACCCGCTCGCCGCCCGGTGAGCGCGGTCGACACGGTTCGCGCCGCGCAATAGCCGAAAACGATGTCATTGCTGCTCGTCCTCGCGCTGTCGCGCGCCCTCGCACAAGACGCACCACCGGCCGATCCGAACGCGGTCCCCGAAGAGCTGCCGATCCTGGAGATGCCGCGGATCGACGTGTACGTCGAGGCGCCCTACCCGCCCGAAGCGCAGGCCGCAGGGGTAGAAGCCACCGTCCGTCTGCTGGTCGAGATCGACGAGACCGGCGCGGTGATGAACGCAACCATCGACGCCCCCGTCGGCCAGGGGTTCGACGAGGCCGCGCTCGCCGCCGTCAAGCAGATGCGGTTCACCCCCGCGACCACCGCTGAGGGGCCCGTCCCCGTCGCGTTCGAGTTCGACTACGGGTTCGTGCTGAAGGTCGCCGAACCTCCCCCGGATCAACCTCCGGCCGAGGTGGCTCCCGCGCCGGTCAACCTCGACGGCATCGTCCACGAGATGGGTACGCGGCGGCTGCTCGAAAGCATCACGCTCGTGGTCGACGGGGTCACCGCCCCTGACGGCACGCCGTACACCGCCGTCACCGACGCCACCGGACACTTCGAGATCCGCGGCGTACCCGTCGGCGACTACGTGCTCCGAGTGCTCTCACCCGCACATGTCACGCTTGAGCAGTCGATCGAGGTGGTCGCAGGCGAAGCCACCACCGCGAGCCTGTGGATTCGCGCGCTCGAGTACCGCGACAACGAGGCCGTCGGCATCTACAAGAAGGAGGAGCAGGAGGTCACGCGGCGTACGATCACGATCGACGAGGTCCGCAAGGTGCCCGGAACCTTCGGCGATCCCGTGAAGGTCGTACAGACCCTTCCCGGCGCGGCCCGCTCCCCGTTCGGTACCGGATTGCTCGTCATCCGCGGCAGCAACCCCGAAGACTCCGGCGTGTACGTCGACGGCGTGCGCATCCCGCTGATCTACCACCTCACCGGCACCACGTCGGTGCTGTCGCCCGACCTGATCGAGAGCGTCGACTACCTCCCCGGCGGCTTCGGCACGCAGTACGGCCGGTCGATGGGTGGCGTCGTCGACATCAAGACGAAGTCCAAGTTCACCGATGACAAGATCATTTGGGGAACCGACATCCTCGACAGCCAGATCTACTACGAAGGCACCGTCGACAAGAAGGGAAACCACGGCCTCGCGCTCGGTGCGCGGCGCTCGTACATCGACGTGTTCCTGCCGTACGTGATCAAGTCCGGCCTCTCGATCAAGCCGCGGTACTGGGACTGGCAGGCGAAGTGGGTGCCGAACCTCGGCGAGAACAAGCACCTCTCCGCGTTCGTGTACGGCTTCAACGACATCTTGAGGATCGCGACGCCCCCCGGCCAGGCCCAAGGCACCGACCAGGACACGCAGGGCGACATCTTCATCGAGTACGCTACCGAACGCGCCGTCGTGAACTGGGAACACAAGCTGTCCGAGAAGTTCACCTACCGCGTCACGCCGTCCTTCGGCATCGACTACGGCCGCACCGACCTCGGCGGGCAGCTCACGCTCGACTCCTGGAACTACCTGGTCGAGCTTCGCGCCGAAGGCGACTGGAAGCCAGCTCCCTCCGTCGAGATCGTGCCCGGCGTCGACCTGATCGGCGGCCTCTGGAAGTTCAAATTCACCTCGCCGTTCGGCATCGATGACCTCGATCCGCTCGACGAACGCGAGTCCGTCGCGCTCGAGGGTCATGGTGACGCGTGGGGGCCTGACTTCTACCTGAAGGCCACGCTGCGCCCCCTGAAGGACCTCGAGCGGCTCATGATCCAGCCGGGCGTGCGCACCGATCTGGTTCGTCTCACCTACAAGGGCTCGATCACCGGCGGCGCAGACGCGCCGCCGTACACGATCGGCGCCGTCGATCCGCGCCTGCTCACGCGCTTCAAGGCCACCAAGACCCTCACGTTGAAAGGCAGCACCGGGCTGTACCACCAGCCTCCGCAGCCGCAGGAGTCGGTCGGCGTCGGCACAACGGCGCCGGAGACGCGGTTCGAGCGCTCGTTCGCGACGTCCGTGGGCATCGAACACCAGGTGACGCCCGGCCTTCAATGGGAGCTCGAGGGCTTCTACAAAGACCTCTCCGAGCTGATCGTGTTCGACGAGTCGTGGTCGGGTCGCGGCGACAACCCGTTCATCAACGGGGGCACCGGCAAGGCCTACGGCGCCGAGTTCATCCTGCGGCACGCCAAGACCGGCCCGTTCTTCGGCTGGGTGTCGTACACGTACTCGCGCGCGCTGCGAAAGGATTGCGAGACGTGTGACGAGTACCGGTTCGAGTTCGATCAGCCGCACATCTTCTCGGCCCAGGGCGGGTACGACCTCCCGATGGACTTCTCGGTATCCGCGCAGGTGCAGTACGTGTCGGGCAACCCGGACACCGGCTACAACGCCGGCGTGTTCGACGTCGACGGCGACGCGTACAACCTGTTCCGCGCGTCCGGCTACGACGACGAGCGCCTGCCGTCGTACTTCCAGACCAGCATCCGCCTCGACCGGCTGTGGACCTTCCGCCTGTGGCAGGTATCCACGTACGTCGACCTGATGAACGCGGTCCGCGGCGTGAACCCGGAGTTCACCGTTTACAACTACGACGGATCCGAAAAAGCCTACGTTCGCGGGATGCCGTTCATCCCGAACATCGGCGTGGAGGCGAAGTTCTACCCATGAAGATGCCGCAGCGGTCAAAGCGTGAGGAACTGGAAGCAGTCCAAGGCCCGGAGGGCCGGGTTCGGTGCGCCTTGACCGCGCCCGCGGCGCGACCATCTGGCGCACTCCCCCTCGCGTTCCTGCTGCTGGCCGGCTGCGTGATCGGCGACAACAAGTACGCCCGCCCGCGCGACCTCACACCGACGACGTTCGTCGAGCGCCTCCGCATCCTCGCGATCGTCGCCGAGCCGCCCGAGGTCGCGCCAGGCACGCCTGTCACGTTCACAGCCCTGGTCGCCGACCCCCAGAACGACCTGCCGTTCAAGGCGTGGCTCGCCTGCCCGCCCGACCAGTCCGGCGGCTCTGGCTGTTTCGTCGACCTTTCGCAGATCTCGCCCGACGCGACCCCCGAAGAGCTCGCGGCGCTCGGCGTGATCGGGTTCGAGCCTGGCTTCGCGCCGACGTACACCCCCGACGCATCGCTGCTCGACGGCCTCGACGACACCGCGCGTCGCGAGGGCATCAACGTCACGGTCGAGCTCGCTGCGTTCCCAGCGGCGCTGATGGTCCAAGACCCCGCGGAGGTCGACTTCAACGCGGTCGAGGTCGCCTACAAGCGCCTCGTCGTGTCCGACGCCAGCACGCCGAACCACAACCCGTCCTTCACCGAGTTCACCGTCGACGGCATGACCGTGCCCGACGATGCCGTCGTCGAGCTCGACGTCGGCGAGTACTACGAGATCGGCGTGGTCATCCCGGACGACGCGATCGAGACCTACGAGTACCTGAACTCGGAAGGGGTCACCGAAGAGCGCACTGAGGAGCCGTACGTGGACTGGTATTGCACCGTCCCCGGCCTCGGCGAGGCGTATACGCTCCACCCGTTCACCCAGGCCGATTTCGTGCCCGAACAGGCGGGAGACGCGACCTGCTGGGCAATCGCGCGCGATCGGCGAGGGGGCCTCGCGTTCCGGGCCCAGCACTTCACCATCCGTTGACAACTGTGCGACACTTTTGCCGCACCCCGATCCCGAACCGGGCGTTCGATCGTCAATGGGCACTGGCACGTTACATGCTATGGCGTCACGTTCGCATCGCGAACACCCCGCGAGGGAGGACGCATGCGGAGCGGCGTGCTAGCCTGACCCGCGTTTTGAATCGGGCCGCAGGAGTCCTATGTTGTCGTCACTGTTCCTGCTTACGGCTTTCCTCGGGGTCACCCCCGCACTGGCCGCAAGCCCTGGCATCGAAGCCATTCGTGAGTTCCGGTCGGGAACCACGAGCCACCAGGACTCGATCGAGAACCGGTTCTTCCTAAAGGAGAATCGCTTCGAGATCGCCCCGGCGTTTGGCTACGTCCCCAACAACCCCTTCGCTCGGCGGTTCGTCGGTGGCGTCATCGTCGCCTACCACTTCTCCGAGGTGCTCGCGGCGGAGGGCAACATCAGCTACTCGCCCGACCTCGACGAGGGCGATCTGAAGGGCCTCACCAAGACCCTCGTCCAGATCGCGCAGACCGGCACCGGCGACGCGAACTTCCAGCAGCCGCTGGACAAGGTCACGCTGGCGGCCAACTTTGGCGCTCGCTGGGCGCCGATCTACGGCAAGATCAACCTCGTCGGCGAGACGGTGTTGAACTTCGATTTCTACGGCGTCGCTGCCATCGGCTTCGCGTCCAAGGCGAACCACTACGCCTGCGCGCCGAACGGCCCGACGGACAGCAACTGCGCGGGTGACCCTGCCGCCATCGTCGTCGACCACTTCGTCGGCTCCGAGGTCGAGATCACCCCGGTGATCGGCGTCGGGCTGAACGTGTTCCTCACCCAGAGCGTCGCGCTCAAGCTCGACGTGCGCGACATGTTCTGGGTCGACGGCCTGCCCGACTACGACCCGAACGACGGAGTACCCGTCCAGGGCAGCCGTCTCTACACGAACCTGGTCACCTCCGTCGGCGTCTCGGTCTTCTTCCCGAAGATGAAGCCGCGCCTCTACAACTTCTAGGAAAGAAGCCCATGCACTTGTTTCTTCCTGCACTCTCCGCACTGTTCGTCGGCGCCCCGGCCCTCGCGGCTGACGATGTCGTCCTCGGCGACGCGCCCGAGGCCGCCGTCGCAGACGCGGGCGAACCCGAAGACGGCTCGAGCAGCACGTCCCTTCCAAGCGAAGAGGAGCGCACGCGCCGCATCATCAAGACGCTTCAGCGCAAGACGTTTTTGAAGATCGGCCGCTACGAAGCCGCGCCGCACATCGGCTTCGTGACGAACGACCCGTTCATCAATCGGTACCTGCTCGGCGCGAGCTTCGCGTACCACGTCACCGAAGTGTTCGCGATCGAGGCCATGGGCTCGTTCTCACCGGACTTCGGCGAGGGCGACTACAAGGCCGTCACCCAGCAACTCATCCACGAGAACCGCGTCAGCCCGGACATCTCGAAGATCAACTACTACGGCAACGTGAACTTCCAGTTCTCGCCCATCTACGGGAAGGTCGCCGTCACCGGCGGTCGCATCGTGAACTTCGACATCTTCGGCGCGTTCGGAACCGGCGTCGTGCACACCACGGACGACCTCGACGCGCTGCAGTGCCCTGAAGATCCGCTGTGTGTGGCCACGAAGGCCCAGATCCACCCCACCACGAACTTCGGTGGCGGCGTGCGCGTCATCTTCAACGAGAACCTCGCGTTCCGGCTCGAAGGCCGCTCGCTCGTCTACATCGAGACCATCGCGAGCACGACGCTCGAAATGAAGAACAACTTCATGATGCTCGCGTCGATGTCCTTCTTCTTCCCGGGTCTGGAGTAACCATGATCATCCGAACCCTGGCCGTTGGCCTGGCCCTCGCTGCTTCGAGCCCCGCGTGGGCCCTCACCTGCGAAGAGATCATGAGCATGGTGGACGTCAACGTCCCCACGAACGTCGTCGTCTCCGCGATGGAAGGCTCCGGTACGCGCTTCTCGACCACCGAGGTAAAGTGCCTCGTCGATCGTGGCGCCCCCGCCGAGGTCGTGCAGACGGCCCGCAAGATGGGCGGCGCCGCGACCACGAGCGAGCCCCCTCCCACCAAGGCGAACCCGCCGCCCGCCGATGAAGGCGACGAAGGTGGCCCCGACAAGTTCACCCCGCCGACCGACGCCGCCCCGGAAGAAGGCGCCGAAGGCGACACGAGCGGGTCTTCCTGCCGAACGCTCGAAGACGCGATCAAGCTGTACAAGGCGAAGAAGCTGCTCACGTCCAGCAAGTCGATCTACGACATGCTCGAGGCGAAGGAGTGCCCCGAAGAGGAGTCGCGCGGCAGCTACTACCTCGCGAAGAGCCTGTACGACCTGCAGATGTTCCACGGCGCCCAGCACTACTTCATGCAGGTGGTGCGCAAGGGGCCGAAGAACCCGTACTTCAAGTACGCCCTGCCCAAGCTCGTCACCATCGCAGCGATGACCGGTGACGACACCGAGATCCTGCGGTTCGTCGACAAGATCCCGCCCGAGTCGTACCCGCGGCAGGCAAAGAACAACCTGTACTACCTCATGGGCCGCAAGCTCTACGAGGAAGGCAAGCTGTCCGACGCGTCCAAGTACTTCCAGCAGGTGTCGGCCAAGTCCGAGCTCTACCTCAAGTCCAAGTACTACGAAGGCGTCATCCACAACGAGCGCGGCAAGCTCAAGAGCGCCGTGAAGTCGTTCCGCGACGTGTACCAGAGCGACATCGCTCCGGAAGACGACCGCCAGAAGAAGGAGTTCGAGGACCTGAAGGACCTCGCACTCATGAACATCGCGCGCATCTACTTCGCGCTCGACCGGTTCGACAACGCCGACAACTTCTACTCGAGCGTCGGCCGCGACTCGGCGTACTGGTCCGAGAGCCTGTTCGAGCGCGCCTACACGCAGTTCTGGGAGAACGACCTGAACGGCTCGCTCGGCCTGCTGCTCACGATCCGCTCGCCCTACTACGCCGACGAGGAGTTCCTCCCCGAGGCGGACATTCTGCGGTCGCTCGCGTTCTACAACCTCTGCGGCTTCGCCGAGACCGAGCGCATCCTGGTGGACTACCAGAAACGCTACACGCCGATGCGCGACGAGATGACCGTATTCCTCGAGAAGTACGACAGCGAAGAGGGCCGCAAGCTCGCGGATCAGGCCTACGACCAGTACTTCGTCGAGCCCCACAAGGGCAGCAAGCTGACGAAGTCACTGTTCCTGCGCATTCTGCGGAACCGCGACCTCGCCGATCTTGTCCGTCACATGGACATGATGGACGAAGAAGAAGCCCTCATCGCCGCCCAGAAGGACGCCTGGAAGACGGGCCTCGGCACCCACCTCAACGAGGTGATGGCCGACGACCGCATCAAGCTCAAGCGCCGCGCCGGCATCGTGCTCATCGACGAGATGAAGCAGGAGCGGGACAACATCGACTCGCTCGGCACGCAGGCCGAGATCATCCGCTTCGAGGTCGTGGACGCCGAGCGCGCCTCCGCGATTCGCATGTCGTCCCAGGCCGACGTCGACACGCAGGCCGGTCAGAAGATCGACTTCGCGACGTCCACCAAGATCGTGTACTGGCCGTTCAACGGCGAATTCTGGAAAGACGAGCTCGGGTACTACCGGTACACCGAAGAATCCCAGTGTAATAAGAAGTGAGATTGCGCCCCATGAAATCCAGTTTCATCGCCATCCTTCTGTCCTCCCTCCTCGCGTCGAGCGTCGCTCACGCGGAGGAGCCGCGCCGCGTGTTGTCTGCCCGGCAGGCGACGTCCGGCACAGACCAGAGCGAGGAGTACCAGAAGCTCGCGCAGGAAAAGCGCAAGCAGTCCATCGAGTTCCTGAAGGGCCTGCTGTCGAAAGGCGGCGTCGAAGGCGACCAGAAGGCCGAGATGATGCTGCGTCTCGCAGACCTCTACTTCGAAGAGGGCCGCTACCTCTACCTCGGTGAGATGGAAGCCTACGACCTCGAGTACACGAAGTGCTTCAACACCGAAGGCTGCGTGTTGGACTCGGTCAAGGCCAACAACACCGTCTCGCACGAGTGGCAGGACAAGGCGATCAAGCTGTACCAGGCCATCCTGAAGGCCTACCCGCGGTACGCGCGCGCCGATGAAGCCGTTTACTACCAGGCCGCAGCGCTCAACGACATGGGCCGCAAGGACGAAGCCTGGGAGCAGTTCACCAACGTGGTGCGCCAGTACCCGGACTCGCAGTGGGTGCCCGACAGCTACGTGCAGATCGGCGAATACCACTTCGCGAAGAACGACGCCTACAAGGCGTTGCTCGCCTACAAGAAGGCCACCGCCTACCCCGACACCGACATGTACGGCTTCGCTACGTACAAGTTGGGTTGGTGCTACTACAACGTCGGTGAGTACGACAACGCCATCGCCACGATGCAGACCGTCGTGAAGCTCGGCATGGCGTCTCAGGACAAGTCAAAGATCCAGCTTCAGGACGAAGCGCTCAACGACCTCGTCCGGTTCTTCGCCGACGCCGACAAGCTCGACGACGCCGAGACGTATTTCCAGAGCCTCGGCAAGCCCGATCTGTACCTGAAGGCCCTCAAGCGCATCGGCGCCACGTTCTTCGAACAGGGCAAATGGGAGCAGTGCGTAGCGGTCTACCGCAAGCTCATCGCCGAAAACCCGAACGGCCCTGAAGCGCCCAACTACCAGGTCGAGATCATCAAGGCCGAGAAGAAGATGGGCAAGAAGGAGGAGATCCTGTCGGAGGTCTCCACCATGCTCAAGACCTACGGCAAGTCGAGCGCGTGGGCGAAGGCCAACGCGGCGAACCCCGAAGCGCTCAAGACCGCGGGTGACGCGGTCGAATTGCAGGTCCGCCAGGCCGCCGTCGAGTACCACGAGTACGCTCGCAAGCTAAAGACCGGCGACGAAGCGAAGGCGTACTACGCGCTCGCCTACAAGTCGTACAAGATGTACCTGGAGGAATTCCCGTCGAATTCGCACGCCTACGAGATGCACTACGCGTTCGGCGAGCTCCTGTACAAGGTCAAGCGCTACGACGAGGCGTTCGTCGAGTACATGGCCGTCGTCAAGCTCGACCCGAAGGGCGACAAGTCGAAGTTCTGCGCCGAGTCCGCCATCTTCGCGGCCGACGAGATGATCAAGAAGGAGCAGGTCACCAACCCGACTCCCACCACGCCGAGCAAAGAGGCGATCCCGCTCACCGAGTGGGAACAGAAGCTGATCGACGCCTGCGCGCAGTACGCCTCGCTGTACCCGGGCAACGACGCGAAGAACATCGCCATCATCTACAAGTCCGCGTACCTGCTGTACAACAAGGCGCACTACCCCGAAGCGGCAGCCCTGTTCAACGGCGTGATCGCGATGGACCCGAAGTCGACCCAGGCGATGGACGCGTCGCACCTGATGCTCGACCAGTTCAAGATTCAGGAGAACTGGGACGAGCTCAAGAAGAACGCGAAGTTCTACTATGAGCAGCCCGGCCTCGGGAACGAGACGTTCAAGAAGGAAGTGTACGACATCTACGAGCGCGCTTCGTTCAAGGTGATCGAGGTCAACCTCGCGAAGAACAACGACAAGAGCGCGGCCGCTGACGCGTTCATCGCGTTCTATGGCGAGTTCCCCGCGTCCCCTGTCGCCGGGCAGGCGCTGAACAACGCCACCGTCTACTACCGCGAGACGAGCCGCACGGCCGACGAGATCAAGACGCGCCACATCCTGGTAGACGACCCGAAGTTCGGGACCAAGACCAAGTACTACTACGATCAGATCGGCGCGCTCGGGTTCAACTACGAGACGATCGCGGACTTCGGGAAGGCCGCCGAATACTACGAGAAGCTGTTCGCGCTGTACCAGAAGCGTCCGGTCGGCGAGCAGACCGGGGACGTGCAGAAGCAGGCGGGCGACGCGCTGTACTCGGCCGCCGTGTTCCGGCGCGCGAGCGGCGGCTGGGAGAAGTCGATCGAGGACTACACGAAGTTCACGGTCACGTTCGCCGCCGATCCGCGCGTCACCGACGTGAAGTTCACCATCGCGAAGATCTACGAAGACAACAGCCGCTTCGCAGACGCGGCGACGAAGTACTCGGACTTCTACAAGACCGCCGGCAAGGACGTGGCGCCTGACTACACGTACTTCGCGCGCATCCGCTACGGCAAGATGCTCGAGGCTCAGGGCCAGAAGGCGAAGGCCATCGTCGTCTACACCGAGACGGTCGACCTGTACGACAAGGCCGTAAAGGCCGGCCTGCAGCCGGGCGCCTACACCGAGTTCGTCGCCGAGATGATGTTCATCCTCGCCGAGCCCGAGTTCGACAAGTACATGGCGCTGAAGATCGCGGGGTCAGGCGGCACGTCGTCGCGCAAGGCCGAAGACAAGGCGATCGAGACGTCCCTGAAGGCGAAGGCCGGCGCGCTGATGAAGATCGAGGCACGGTACGGAGCCATCATCCAGACCGGCGCCGGCCACTGGGGCCTCGCGTCGCTCGTCAAGCTCGGCCAGATCTACGAGAACATGGGCGAGACGCTGAAGACGTCGTCCGTTCCGTACTACCTCGACGCCGATCAGCGCGAGATGTACAAGATGGCCATCGAAGACAAGGTCTACCCGCAGACGCAGAAGGCCATCGCGGCTTACTCCGCGGCCCTCGGCAAGGCGTACGAGCTCACGCTGTACGACGAAGACACCGCCCTCGCGACCCGTCGCCTCGGTGTGCTCGCCCCCGACGACTACCCGGGCCTGTTCGAGAAGGTCCAAGAGCCCCACTACACGTCCACGGGCTCGCACCACTACGACTTCGAGAAGGAACTCTGATGCGACTGCAACCTCTGGCTACGCTCGCCTTCGGCTCGCTGCGCGCTTCGCTTGCGAACCTCGCGCTCGTTTCGTTCTTCGCTGTCGGCATCGTAACGATCGAAGCCGGCTGCCCCAAGGGCGGCCCCACGATCACCGAAGAAGACAAGGTCGACCCGGTCAAGCAGTACCAGTTTGGCGTCAGCCTGCTGAGCTCGCCCGACAAGGACGGCATCATCCAGTACACGCAGGCGTACACGGCGTTCACCACCGCCGCCGAGCTGTTCGACGGCAAGGGCAAGCAGGGCGACGGCGCGAAGGCGCACTTCAACGCCGCCTGGACCGCCGAGGTCATGAACAACCCCGCCGACGCCGAGAAGCACTACCGGCTCGCGTTCGACGGGGACCCCGCCTACGACAAGGCGATGTTCTCGCTCGCCCGCGTCCTGACCGACAACGGCAAGGCGCCCGAAGCCATCGCGCTCTACCGCGCGTTCATCGCCGCCCACGCCGACCGCGTCGACGTCCGAAACGACCTGATCGCGGCGCTGTCCTCCGGCAAGCTGTACGACGAGGCGTTCAAGGAAGCCCAGGACGTGCTCCTGAAGGACCCGAAGAACGCGGCCGTCTACCGCGCCCTGTCGTCGATGTACTACTCGCAGGGCAACTACAGCATGTCCGCGCTGTGCGCCGAGAAGTCGTTGGCGCTCAACGAAGGCGACACGGGCACGTACAACAACCTCGGCGTCACGTACCTCCTGCAGAAGAAGGAGTCCGAGGCGATCGCCGAGTTCAAGACGGCGCTCAAGCTCGATCCGAAGAACTTCGAAGCGAACATGAACCTCGGGTTCGTCGCGCTGAACTCGGGCGACTACGCGCTCGCGCTCGCGTGCCTGCAGAAGGCCGTGGACGTGAACCCGCAGTCCCTCGACGCCAAGCTGGGCCTCGCGGTCGCGCTGCGCGGCAACAAGGACTTCACGAAGTCCGCGTCGATGTACGACGAGATCATCAAGGCCGACCCGCAGAACGAGGTCGCGTACTTCAACGCCGCAACGCTGCACTCGAAGTACACGAAGGACTTCACGCGCGCCCAGGCCTACCTCGACGACTACATCGCGATGAAGGCCGGCTCCCTCAGCCCGAGCGACGAAGTCTTCACCTTCAAGGAAGAGATCACGAAGGAGAAGACGGCCCAGGAGGCTCGTATCGCCGAGCAGAAGCGCCTGGAAGCCGAGAAGAAGGAGCGCGAAGCGCGCGCAATGGCGGCCCTCACCGAGCTGCAAGCCCTGGTCACGGAAGTCTCCACCAAGGTGAAGGCGTGCCCGCCCGAGGTTCAGGAAGAAGTGAACCTGATGATCGAGCAGGCCAATCAGGTCATCACCGACAAGGACACCGGCATGGCCACCGACGTGAAGTCGATGTTCACCGATTACTACGGCCCGATGGTAAATGAATGCGCAGCGGGTGCCGCGCCGTCCGAGACGCCGGTGGAGGGAACTCCCGCCCCCACGCCGCCGGCCGAGACGCCAGCGCCCGTCCCCGCTCCGCAGTAAACTCCTTCATTCGCAACACGTTCTCTGGAGGTCGCGATGTTTCGCCTTCTCACTTGCACCCTCGCTCTCGTCGTCGGTTCCGCTGCTTACGCCCAGGATGAAGTCGACGAAGAGACCGGTCGCCGCATCAAGTACAGCGAGCGCACCGAGATCGACTTCGAATCCGTCGACGTCAACGGCGAGCTCGTGAAGCCCGAAGGCTCCCTGCTGCTCGACCGCAAGCGCGCGAGCTTCAACCCGCTCATCCGCCTGCGCGAGGACTTCAACGAAGAGATGAAGAACTCGGTCGACGAGATCAAGTAAGACCCCTTTATTACGCCGCCTCAGGCGGCCGCGCGCTGCACTACGCCGCCCAGAAAGGATTTCCGATGCGTTGGACTCTTGCCCTGCTGCTCTCGCTCTCGCCCCTCACCGCGCTCGCTGCGTCGGGAGACGACTACGAGGATCTCGACGAGCCCGGTGGCAAGCGCAAGCCCACCACGGACGAAGAGACGGACTCCACGAAGCCCGTGCGCGCCGAGCTCGTACGCGAGATCGAGCGCGGCTTCTACCTGAAGTCGGCGATCGGCTCCACGTCGTACCTGCTCACGTACGGCGGCACGCCGTATGGCTCGGTCCTGCGCGCGGGCACGTCGCTCTCGCTCGTGGTCGGGCAGGACTTCGTGGACAACGAGAAGAACTCGATGGCCTGGGAAGTCGCGTTCAACCAGGGCGTCCACAACGGCTTGAACTGGGTCACGGCTTCGCAGGGCATCCGCGCGGGCCAGATCAACCCCGCGGCGGCCATCCAGGGCGACACACGCACGTTCTCGGGCCTCGCGAACTTCGAGTACAGCATCTACCCCAACCGTCGCGTGGGCGTCGGCGTCCGGGCCGGCGGCGGCATCATGTTCGCCCCGATGTTGCTCGGCTCCCTCGGGGCCACGCAGGACGTGTTCCCCGCGTTCAACTCGACGCTCGCCGTGCACCAGGGCCCGCACCCCGTCGTGTTCGGCGGCCCGACGTTCGAGTACTACACGAAGCTCTCGCACTTCTCTGTCGGCCTCGACGCGGACGTCAGCTACACGATCGGCTTCGACCTGGGCGTGATGACGAACGGCTACATGAAGTTCACCTTCTGAGCTCGGTGCGGCGCTTCCCCCTGCGAGGCCGCGTACATGTCCAATCCTTCCGGAATCCTCGTCGTGGTGGCCCACCCCTACGGAGACTTGGTCGTGCCGTTGGAGACCTGGATGAGGACCGGACCGGGCCCGCGAACCCTGGTCCAGCTCCGCGCTGCAAAGGACGCCGCGACCGGGGAGCCTCTGCCGCTCTCCGTGGTCCCTTTTGGCTACCGCAACACGGACTTCGAACGATTCCTGATCCGCTGGCGAATCCTGCGCTCGCCGTGGTGACTGCCGGAATCAGCGAAATGCACTTGCCAGCGCGGTGAGGCTCTTGTCCCACCGCGCGAGGTTCCCGCGGTGGCCGCCAGCGTACTCTTCATAGGTGACGGGAATCGCGGCCTCGTCGAGGCGGCGCTTGAACCGCCGGGCGCCGAACTGCAGCCCGTACTCGTCGCGTTCACCGACGTCGACGAACAACAGCGACAGGCGCCGGAGGGCGGCGAGATCGCGCACACACGGGTCGAAGCGCGACCAACTGCGCAGGAGGTCGAAGTCGACCACGCCGGCCGCGTCGATCGGGAGGTGCGCGGGGATCGGCTTGCGGTCGGCGTCGCCGCTGTACGCACACGCCATGCACAGCCAGTTGAGGCCCGCGAAGTCGACGGCCGACGGCTCGTCCTTCGCCCAGAACGCCGCGACAAACCGCTCGACGCCGCCCGCTGCCGTCCAGGCGCGCAGCGCCGGCACGAGGTCGGCGAGGTAGCACAGGTCAAAGCCGAGGTCGCCGGAGTGGCAGGCGACCGCGTCGAAGCGACCCGGCCGTTCGAGGGCGAGGTGGAGCGCGCCAAAGCCCCCGCTCGACCGCCCGGCGACGCCCCACCGGCCGCTCGTTCCGAGCGTGCGGTCCACGTACGGCACGAGCTCGTCGGCGAGCCAGGTCGCGTAGTTTCCGATCCCCGGCGAATCCACGTACTGGCAGCCGCCGAGCGAGGTCATCACGTCGGGCATCACGGCGACGAACGGGGGACATCCCGCGGCGATCAGGCGGTCGATCCGGGCGGAGATTGGCATGTCGGAGAGCCCGCGCGCGAGCAGCTTCTCGCCCGTGCCCGAGTAGCCCGGCAGCAGCAGGACCGCGGGCAGACCGCGGCCGTCCGAGCCCGGTGGCGTGTACACGAACACGTCGCGGACGTGGGGATCGCGCCACGGGTTGCCGACGAGCGCGGACGATTCGTGCCGGAGTTGGTGGACGGTGCCCCGCGCGGGCGGGTCGAGGTGCGGAAATGGAGCAGGCATCCGGAAGGTTAGCCCCGCCGAACCTGGGCCGCACGCGCCGTCGCGAGGCCGATGAGCGCCCCCGTGAGGTTCAGGCGCACGTCGTCGAGCGCGACGATGCGGTCGATCGCGAGCGTCTGCATCGCCTCGGCCGCGACCGCGGCGCCGATCAGGCCCGCCGCGACGCCCTCACCGTGCCCCCGCCGCACGTAGCCCGCGGCCCACCCGATGCCGATGAACATGACGAGGTGCACGTCACCGGCATCGAACGCGTCCCACAGCGCCCGCGCCACCAGCCTCGCCGTGGAAGGCGGGCCGGGCTCGTCCGGGGTGTGCCGCGCCCGCAGCACGTGCAACAGCGGCCCCTCCGGCGCGATCAGCAGCGGGAGATCGACCATGCACAGGCCGAAGGTCAGCAGCGCGGCCCACCGCCGATCCGCCGTGCGCCACACCTGCCACGCCGAAAGTCCCGCGAGGCAGACCCAGCCGGTCGCGAGGCCCGCAGCGGCCACCATCCACGGCGGCTCCGGCGGCAGCAACGCGCCGAGCAGGGTCACGGTGAGCGCGCTCCACCCGAGCGCGAACGCCAGCAGCCCCCGCGTCAACGCGCCGGAATCAGGCGCATCACGCGCTCCCGCCGCGCGTCTTCGGCGGGCACGCGCTCGGCGATCTCGGTCAACACCGTGATGGCGTCCGGATCGCCCTGCGCGCGGAGCACGAGGGCATCCAGGTACGTGTCCTCCCACGAGGCCGCTTCCACCTTCGCGAGCGCGTCGTCGGCGAGCTCGAGAGCCCGCGCGGTCTCGAGTCCGTCTTCGAAGTACAACGTCGCCAACGACCGCTTGATCGCCGGGTCCGGCGGCCGATACCCGCACTTCGCAGGGTTGTCGCAACACGCGGACAACGCGTTCTCGAGCGCCTGCATGGCGGGCACGCGATGTCCACCGTCGAGGCGGATATCGGACAGCAGCACGTACAGCTCGGGCTTCTTTCCGATGCGCGCGATCGCGTCGAGCAGCGATCGCTCCGCGCGCGCGAGCAAGGTCTCGTCGACGCTGCCCCACGTGCGACCGCGGCGAAAGCTCGCGTGCAGCACCTGCGCCAGCAGCACCTCCGAGCCCTTGATCGGGTTGTCGAGCAGCACCCGCTCAGAGCCCTCGAGGTCACCTGTGCGGGCGAGCAGCGAGGCCAGCATCGTGGCCGTATGTTCCGCGCCGATCATCTGATGCCCGCCCGCGAGCTCGGCGAACGCGCGCAGGCCCGCGATCGCGGACCGCGGGTCATCGAGCGTGATCGCACACCGCGCGCGCTCGTACACCACGAGCGGCTGCGTGTCCGGCAGCGCCAGCAACGCCTGCAGCGCGAGGTCCGGCCGACCGTCTTCGTACGCGAGCACCGCCCCGACGAAGTCGTGGCCCATCGTCACCGCCGATGCGCGCAGCGCTGGCGGGTAGTTCTCGACGATCAGCGCGTTGCGAGCTTCCAGCTCGTGGTCGTCCGGCGACAGATCCGGCAGCCGCGGCGAGTCGCGCAGCACGCCCCGACCTACGAGTCCGAGCGGATCGACGGCGTTCGCGCGCGCGGCGTCTGCCTTCAACTTCGCGTCTTCTTGACGCCGCTCATCGCGGATCTGGCGAAGCTGCCGCCGCGTGTCCTGGAACTGCGCCTCGAGGCCGCCCTGGTGAAGCTGCTCAGCGAGCGCGAGGTGCTCTGCTACGCGCTCGTCGCCGCCGCTCTGCGCGAAGTCGATCGCGGCCTGGAGGTTCAGCTGAGCGAGCCCGTTGTTGGCGGCCCGCCGGATGCCGTCGGCGTCGCTCCCGTCGAGGCCCTCGACCTCATCCCGCGCGTCGCGCCAGTTGCCCGCGGTGAGCGCGCTCTGGCCGCGTTCGATGCGCTGCTCGCGCGTCGGAAAGAACCAGGAAAGGAGTCCCATCAACCGCCTCCGTTTTGGTCCATCTCGACCGTCTCGTCCCCAGCGACCTCCTCTTCGTCCTCTTCCTCGGGCTCGTTCGTGCCCATCTCGCGTGCGTAGTCGCTGTAGGGTCCGAACCGCCGGTACTCGCGCTGGAACATCAGCGTCTTCGGCTCGACGCGGTCGATGTACAGCACGCCGTCGAGGTGATCGCACTCGTGTTGAACGACTGTCGCCGGGAAGCCGTGAAGCTCGTAGGCCTTGGGAGTACCGTCGCGATCAAGCGCTTCGATGCGCACGTGGGCGGGGCGCTCGACGGCGCCGCGCATGCCCTCCACCGACAGGCAGCCTTCCCAAGAGCGGCGCAGTTCCGTGGCGAGCGGGGTGATCACCGGATTGACGAAGAACTCCGGCCCGGCTTCGTCGTCCAGCGTGAGCACCACGACGCGCAGCGAAACATGCACCTGGGGCGCCGCGAGGCCGGCGCCGTCGTACTCGATCATCGTCTCGAGGAGGTCGTCGCAGAACTCCTGAAACGCTTCGGACTCGAGCATCTCCTCGTCAACCGGTTCTGCCACCATTCGCAGGACGGGGTGCCCCATCTGCGCGACACGAAGAATCGCCAAGACAACTCCTTCCGAGAAGACACTGTATGCGCGGACCGGGTAGGTGGGAAGCATGGACGCACCCGCGCTCCCTCCGCCGCCTGCGATCGAGGTCCGCACCGAGACGCTGACGACCGGTCGTCTCGCCGACCGCCTGCCCGCCCGGGACGGCGCCGATCTCGTCCTGCTGTACACCGCCGAGGAGCGCGGCTCGCTCGACACCTGCGGGTGTGCCGTCCGACCTCGCGGATCGGCCGCGCGTGCGGTGGGCTACCGGAAGAGGATTCAGCGTCGCGATCCCGACGTCCCCACGCTGCTACTCGACGTCGGCGGCTGGCTCGACGACGCGATGTACCCCGACGGGACGCTGCAGGAGCACGTCCCCGCGCGGAACACGTTCATGGTCCAGGGCCTCGCACAGGGCGGTTGGGACGTGCTCGGCGTCGGGTGGCGGGACGCACCGTACCTCGCAGGTACCGACCTGCCCGAGCCCGCCGTGTCCGCGAACCTCAACGGTCCCGGGCTCGCCACCCATCACATCCTCACGGCCGGCGGCCTCACCGTCGCCGTGACTGCGGTGACCAGCGCAGGGCCGACGTGGAAACATGTCGCCGGCTGGGACGTGGCAGACCCTGTCGCAGCCCTCACCCTGCTCGTCCCCACCCTGGCGGCCGATGTGGTCGTCGTCCTCGCGTTCGACACCGACGACGCGACCCGGCAGATCGTGCGTCAGATCCCCGGCGTGGACGTGGTGATCGAGGCGGACGACTTCACCGAGCGCGCCGAGGTCCTCGGTGACGCCGACACGATCTGGGTCCGCGCCCACACCCAGGGGATGCGCCTCGGCGAGCTTCGACTCCACCTCTCCGATGGCCGGGTCACGTCGGGCGTCGATCGACAGATCGACCTCGACCACGTCATTCCGGCAGATCGAGGCCTGTGGCACCTCAAAGAGGCGCAGAAACGCGCCGTCGCCGCGCGATCGGATTGACATTGGCGCGTAGATCGGGCACCTTGGGAGACGTTTACGGAGGCGTGATGCGCCGCATCTTGACCAGGCTCCCGCTCCTCGTCGCCGCCGGTTGCTCCTGCAGCGACCAGACCTTCGTCGCGCAGACGTGGGAAGACAACGCCGACGACTACGGCAAGTGGCTGTCCATGGGCGTGTCGCCCAACGGCGATCCCGTGATGGCCTACTACGACGTCACCGCGGGTGGCGTCGGCTTCGCGATCGGCGATCTGCAGTCCGACGGCGCGGTCCGCTGGAAACACGAAGAAGTCGACGGCTTCGCCGACAGCTCAGGCCTGGATCCCGGCGACCTCGGCCAGTTCACCTCGCTCGCGGTAGCACCCGACGGAACGACGTGGATCGCCTACTACGCGCGCGGAGCGCTCAAGGTCGCCCACCGCGTGGACGGTATTTGGAGCAGCGAGGTCGCGGCTTCCGGCACGGGGCTGCACCCCGACATGGGCCAATGGGCCTCCCTGGCGCTCGACGGAGACGCCAATCCGGTCGTCGCGCACTACGACGCGGACGGCGGCACGCTCCAGGTCTCGCGGTTCGACGGCGCGGCGTGGTCCACCGAAGAAGCGGCTGTCGGCCTGCCTTACGACGGCCTGGACGCCGCCGGCGCGCCAGTGCACCGCGAAGCGAACGTCGGCATGTACGCGAACCTGCTCATCCAGGACAGCACCGAGTACATCGCGTACTACGACGCCGCTCAGCAGGATCTGCGGTTCCTCGAAGGCTTCGCTGGCGCCTACACCGCGTCCACGATCTACCACGCCGAAGGCGGAAATGTCGGCCAATGGCCCTCGCTTTGGACGGACGGCACGCGCATTCGCGTCGCGTTCGAAGACCGCGGCAACGGCGACCTCCTCGTCGCCAAGCGCGAGGGAGCGGGCAGCTTCGAGACCGACGTCGCCGTCCAGGGTGACTTCGCCGGCTCGGACGCGGAGATCTTCGAACGCAACGGCGCCATGGCCGTCGCCTACTTCGATGGCCGCACCAACGATATGAAGCTCGCCACCGAAGGTGAGAGCGGCTGGTCTGCTGAGACGCTTGGCGGCGCGGACGCCGCGGTGGGCTTCTTCAACGAGGTCGTAACCACCGGCGGAAAGCAGTTCGCCGCCAGCTACGACTACACGAACCACACGCTGTTCTGGAAGCCCCTGGACTGACCCCTACGGGACGCGATGCAGCGTCGGCGCCGGGCCCGTCGATACGACCGCGGCTGACGCGAGATCGGGCGCCATCCAGAACGTGACGACCGACTGCGTGGCCGTGAAGCCCTGGTCGTCTGTCGCGAGCACGGTGACGGTGTTCAAGCCCGGCTTTAGCGTGAGATCCGCGGTGAACGGCACGCTCTTGACCACACTGCCGCGCGTGCCACCTTCGTAGAACACCTTCTCGCCGGCGTTCCACACCTCGATGTGCGCGAGACCGGAGTCATCGGTGACCACGCCGGAGACGCTCACGTGGTCGCGATCGACGGTGATCTCGGGCGCGTTCGTCACCGCGATGATCGGCGGCACTCCTACAGCTGGCACCGTGAACGGTTTCCCGGCCGAGAATTCGATGTCTTCATGCTGCGTGAAGTACGTCCAGAACTCGGAGCGCACGATCGACGCGTGGTCGTACGCCGTGGCATCCCCAAGCTCGAACTGAATCTTTTCGACTCCGCCTTCCGGCGCTTCTTTGATCAGCACCTCGAGCGAGCCCGTCCACGTCTCGCCCGGCTTGAGCGATCGCACGCAGCCCGTCGCGTACTTCGGGGGGTCCCCCTTGAGCACGCGCGGGTCCTTTGCGTCCCCGACGACGTTTCCACCGTCCACGCCAGCCTGCTCCACCGCGCAGGCGGCGCCGTCCTTCGTCCGCACGATGCCCGGCTCGGCCGTTCCGCGCGTGATGTCCACCGCCCGCCCGCTCTCGTTCTTGATGCGCATGAACGCGTCGTGCGTGGGGCCCAGCCCCTTGTTCGTGACCGAAATCCCGACGGTGAGCTTCTCGCCGACCTCGGGGATGCCGTCGCCGTCGCCACCTGGGGCGACGTCCGACAGCGCGGCCTGCCACACCATTCGCGGCAACGCCTGACCCTGAACCGGGAGGCGCGCCTGGCGGTGCGCGATCTCGACGCCCGACACGTCCCGGAACGAGAACTGCACCGGCGCGAGCTCCGTCGGGTGGCCTACATTCAGCGCTACAGGCTGTTCGTAGCGGCGGGTCTCGCCTGGCGCGAGCTTGCCGAAGAAGAACTCCCGCGGGCTGTAGTCGCCTTCGAACGTGGCGATCGCCGACAGGCGTGAGATCGGCGCCGTGCCGCGGTTGGTGACCTCGAGGACGACGTTCTCCTCTTCGCCGGCGACGATCACGCCGTCCGCGCCAAGGTCGAACTTCACGTCGAGATCCGCCTTCTGGACAGCGGGACCTGTCGTCCAGTCGAGGCCAAACGTCGTAAACGCAGCCGCGAGCGAGGTGTCTCCCTCCTTCTGGTACTTGGCCACCACCGGGGCTGCCGACGCGAGCACGTCTGCGCGCCGGCTGCCGTGCGCCGCGAGCAACACGTCACGCGCGAACTGCACCTCGAAGTCCTTCGAAAGGTCGATCTCAGCAGTCTTTCGACGCTCGAGTTGGACGGCGCGGAGGTACCGCATGGAGTAGGCGGGCTCCTCGAGGCGGATGGTCGCCTGCTCGAGGTGCTTGTCTGCGTCGGCTTCGCGATGCACGCGCTCGCGGTAGTACAGCAGCGCCGTGCGATCGGCCTTGCCGTCGTCGTTCGCGTCGCCGTCGTTCTCGGTCGACGGGGGCCTGCAAGCAACGCCTTCGCAGACGATGGACGGGATGAGCTCGATGTCGGCCGGGATGCCGACCGCCTGGATGCTCTTGTCACCGGGCGTCAGGTACTTGGAGATCGTGAGCTTGAGCTTGCTGTCGTCCGCGAACGCGTGGAGGTTCTGGACCGACCCCTTCCCGTAGGTGCGCTCGCCGATGATGACGGCGCGCTCGTTGTTGCGGAGGGCGCCCGAGACGATCTCCGAAGCCGACGCCGAGCTCGCGTTCACCAGCACGGCGATGGGGTACTTGGGTTCGGTGCCCGTGGCGCGCGCGCTGAATTCCTCGATCTTTCGACCCGACGCGTCGACCTGGCTCACGATCACGCCGTGGTCGAGGAACATGTCGGAAAGCTTCTGCGCCTGCGTGAGGAACCCGCCCGGGTTGTCGCGCAAGTCGAGGATGAGGCCCTTGAGGCCTCCGCTCTCGCGCTCCATCTCGGCGAGCTCGGCCGACGCCTGGGCCGCGACCTGCGCGTGGAAACCGGGCACGACGAGGTAGCCGATGTTGCCGTCCAACAGCCGCCCATCGACGGGCTTGAGCTCGATTCGCGCGCGGACGATCGTCTTCTCGATCGGGTCCGACGCACCCTCGCGCGCAATTTCGATCGTGACGGGCGTGCCGATCGGCCCGCGCAAGCGGGAGACCGCCTCGTCGAGCGACATGTTGATGGTGGATACGCCGTCGATGCGCACGATCTGATCGTCCGCGAGGATGCCCTCCTTGTCGGCCGGCGTGCCGGGCAGCGGGTATTCGACCTTGAGCCGGCCGCGATCGTCCATGATCGTGATGCCGAGACCGCCGAATTCGCCCTGGTTGTCGACGTCCATCTCCTTGGACGCCTCGGGCGGGAGCAGACGGGAGTGCGGGTCGAGCGTTCCGAGCGTGCCGTTGACCATGGCGTACTCGATCTGCGCGAACGGGTCGCCGACCTCGTCCTCGCCCATCGGGATGTCCGCGGCCGTCAGGTTCTGCTGCAGAAGCTCGGCGACGCGCTGCAGCTCGCGCTGTAGATCCTTTCGCGTCTGGATCTTTGGGACGTCGAGCACGGTGCGGGTGGCGCCGACCTCGACGTGCACGAGCGTGCCCCCAGGCTCGCGACGGAACATGGTGACGGGGACACGCCGCTCCACCGCGCGCAGGGCGGCCGCGTACATGTCGTTGTAGTCGACCCGGGACGAATCGACGTAGCTCTCTTCGACGTAGTAGAGCGTCGACTCGAGGAGCTCGAGCTCTGCCAGGTTGCCGTAAGCGCCACCACCCGCGGCGTAGGCGTCCACGATGGGACCGCTCGCCGACGGGTTGGCGTTCGCACCGCCCGTGAGGGTGAAGGCCGCCACGCTGGCCACGCTGGCCACCCCGAACACCACCAGCGGACGCAGGAACCGGCTCATTTCACGCTCCAGTCACATCGTAGGAGCGCATGCCCACGCGGTCAACCGCGCTGACGAGCCCTGACATCACACGACGGAGGGGGACCCGGGAACCGCAGCGGAGGTGTAGAATCGGAAGCTACGCGATAGATCCCCTTCCCGCCCCTGCCTTCCCCGGTTTCCAATGGCCCTGAAGCTCACGTGCCCAAGTTGTGGCAGCCAGATGCCGATCACCGAGCCTCTGCCGCTGGCAGGTGACCAGGTCATGTGCAGCTGCGGAAACGCGCTGCTGATCACCTGGCCGAGTGAGGTGATGGACAAGCTCACCGCGCGGGGAATGCGGTTCCGGAGCGGCTCGCAGAAGACGGCGCAGGTCTTCTTCGATGACAGCGAGGCGCCCGCACCCGAGCGCGTAGAAGCGAGCGCATCGACGCTGAACGCCGCGCCGGCCCCGGATCGGCGCGCTCCGAAGGCTCCACCACCCCCGGCGCACCCGTCCGTCGCGCCCGCCCCGCTCGTGCCGATGGCCGCTCCGCCCGCGCCGGCGGCGTTTGACCGCCCGAGCGCGGTGGGAACGCAGGTCGAGACGACGCAGCAGGTCAGCCAGGATCCGAATTCGGTGTTCGGCTTCGGTGACCGCACCGTGCCTTCGCAGCGCACGCCGTACGGCGCCTTGCCGGGCAACCTGCCGGAGGCCGACTCGCAGAACCCGATGCCGAAGGTGCCCGGCCCCGACGGCGACGCCGGAGAGCCTGTCACCCTGGCTGATCAGAAGACCGAGGACGTCGACGTGAAGTGGTCCCCGCCTCCAAAGAAGGCAGCCACGCCCCCCCCCGCGGCGAAGGCGAGCGCGAAGGAAAAGAAGACTCCCGCGCCCGCGAAATCGGCGGTGCCGGCGAAGAAGCGCTCCGCGGTGGGCTGTATGGCGCGCCTCGGCGCGCTCGGGTTGCCGATCGCCGCCGTGGTGCTTTGCACCGGCCTCGCAGGCACGGGCGGCGGGTACTGGTACTTCTCGCAAGACCTGCCGTCGGTCGAGGCGCTGCAAGCCTACGAGCCCGCCACGAGCACGATCATCTACGACAAGAACGGCGAGATCATGGGCGAGATCTACGAAGAGCGCCGGTACGTGACGCCGCTCGAGCAGATCCCCGCTCAGGTGCAAAACGCCTTTATCGCAGCGGAAGACGCGAACTTCCGCACCCACGGCGGCGTTGACTACATGGGCATCGTGCGCGCCGTGCTCCGCAACGCTGCGGCCGGAAAGAAGGCCCAGGGCGCGTCCACCATCACGCAGCAGGTCACGCGAAACTTCCTGCTCACCCGAGAAAAATCCATCGTCCGCAAGATCAAGGAGGTGATCCTCGCGTGGCGCATCGAGGACGTGTACGACAAGGACCACATCCTCTACTTGTACCTGAACGAGATCTACCTGGGCTCGGGCGCCTACGGCGTGGAAGCCGCCGCGCGCGTGTACTTCGACAAACACGCAAACGAGCTCACGCTGAGCGAAGCCGCGATGCTCGCGGGCCTCCCTCCGGCCCCGTCGCAGTACTCACCGCACAAGCACTTCGAACTCGCCAAGGAACGCCAGGCGTACGTGCTCGAGCAGATGGTGAAGAACGGGTACATCAAGCAGGCCGAGGCGGACGCCGCCTACGCCGAAAAGCTGCAGATCGTCGAGCGCTCGAACGACTTTCTCCAGAAGGCTCCCCACTTCACCGAGCACGTGCGGCGCTACCTCGTCGACAAGTACGGCGAGGAGGCCGTCCTGAACGGCGGCCTGCAGGTGCACACCACCTGCGACCTCAAGCTTCAGCGGCTGGCGCAAGAGAAGCTCGTCGAGCACGTCGAAGACATCGACAAGAGGATCGGCCTTCGGCGGGACAAGATGGAGACGTTGCCCGACGACGCGGCGATCGAGAAGCGACGCGCCGAGCATGAGGCCGCGATGAACACGGCCTTCGCGAAGGCCCAGGACTCCGCGGGCCGCGTCCCCGAGTCGCCGCGCAGCATCCTCGAGCCCGGCAACACCTACGACGGCGTCGTGCTCGAGGTAAAGACGAAGTGGGTCCGCGTGGGCGTTGGCGTACACGAGGTGATCGTGCCGATCGCGTGGATGCCTTGGGCCTACCTGGCGGACCCAAATCGCCTGTGGAATCGCGAAGCGAACGACTTCACTGCGAACGTCGACGGTGACGGCGACGGCAAGGCGGACGGCCCGCTCGTCCGCAAGGGCGACGTCGTGAAGGTGATCGTGACGAACCCGTCGACCAAGGCGCCGGCCATCGCCAAAGCGTTCGTCGGCACACCCGGTGAGACCAAGGACTTCATCGCCGCGAAGCTGTGGCAGGACCCCGAGATCGAGGCAGCCCTCCTGTCGTTCGACCTCGACACGGGCGCCGTGCGAACGCTCGTGGGCGGCTCGGACTTCGCGGAGAGCCAGTTCATCCGCCCGACGCAGGCTCGTCGTCAGGTAGGTTCCACGTTCAAGCCGATCGTTTACGCCGCCGCGATCGACACCCGCCGCATCAACGCCGGCTCCGTCGTGACCGACGCCCCGCTCGCGTTCGCGACCGCGGACGACTTCGTGTGGAAGCCCGACAACTTCGGCGGCGAGTACATGGGGAACATCACGCTCCGCATGGCGCTCTCCGCGTCGAAGAACACCTGCACCGTGCGCGTGATCGAGACGACCGACCCCGGCATGAACGGCGACGTCGTCTACCAATTCGCGCGCAAGCTCGGCCTGGGAGGCCCGCCCGCCAACGAGCTGCCGCCCGACTACGTGACGACACCGGAGAACGAGCACCTCTGCCCGTGGGTGAAAGAGGAGGTCGACAGCACCATCTGTTTCGACCACTACCCGCCGCGCACGGACACGGACACGAACACGCGCCACCGCGCGAACCTGAAGCCCGAAGACGTACACATGTGCCGTGCGTGCGACTACTCGATGGCCCTCGGCTCCGCCGCGCTCACGATGGAAGAGCTGATGCGCGCGTACTCCGTGTTCGGCACGACCGGGCGCCTCGTTCAGCCCTATTACGTCGATGAGGTCGACGATCGGCACGGCGACGCGCTCGAAAAGCACGTGGTCAAAGAATTCCCGCAGGTGATCGACCCGGGCGTGGCGACGATCACGAACTGGCTGCTCCAGGGCGTCGTACAGGAGGGAACGGGCCACCCGGCGAGCGCGCTCGGCCTCACGGCCGCCGGAAAGACGGGCACGTCCAACGACAACAAGGACGTGTGGTTCGTCGGCATGACGCCGAACATCATCACGGCCGTGTGGATGGGCTTTGATCAGCCGCGGCGCATCGGCGTCTCCGCGACAGGCGGCAAGACCGCGATCCCGCTGTGGAACGAGTACATGAAGGTTGCAGCGCCGAAGGAATCGAACAGCAAGCCGTTCCGCACCGGCGGCGAGATCGAGTGGGCGCAGATCGACGAACACACCGGCGCACGGGCCACCGGCGGGCGCAGCTACCCGTTCCTCAAGGGGACCACACCCGAAGACACGGGCGCCGTCGCGGGGCAGGCCACGCTCCAAGACCTGACGACGGAGTTATGAGCCCGGGCATGCGGTTCATCGTCCTTTCCGGGTTGTTCGCCTCGCTGATCAGCTGCGTGTTGCCCACCAGCGGGTCGAGCACGTCCACGAACGTCGATGAGTGCGCGGTGGGCGCGACGCTCAGCCCGCTCGAAGCGCACGTCGGAGACGTGGTGCAGCTGCTCGGCGGGCCCCTCACCGGCTCCGACGACACGATCGTGCGCGTCTCGGGCGTCCAGGCAGAGTTGGGGACGACCACGCGCTGCGAGCTGTGTGACGCCTGCGTCGTGCGTGAGGCCTGCGATTGTGCCAACGCGTGCCCGACCTGCGATGCGGAGTGCGCTGATTGCACCCCCTCCCTCGCGTTCACCGTCCCCGACGTCGCCCCGGGCCTCGCGCCGGTGTCCCTGATCAACAGCTTTGGCGCCACCAATGAGCTCGTCCTGACCGTGCTCCCGACGCCGATCGACACCGACGTAGACACGGACACCGACGTGCCCGTGGACACGGACACGGACACGCCGTGATCGCCCTCATCGGCGCCACCGGGTTCACCGGCTCGCTCGTCGCGCGCGAGCTCGTCCGGCGCGGCGTGCCTGCGATCTGGATCGCGCGCAGCGCCGAGCGAATGGACGCGCTCGCGAAAGACCTCGCGGTTGACGTCGAGCGCCGCGTCGCGTCGCCGACCGACGCAGAGGGTCTCACGCGCGCCCTCGCCGGCTGTACGGTGGTGATCGACACGGTCGGCCCGTTCACCGATCTCGGGGAGCCCGTCGTGAAGGCGGCGATCGCTCTCGGCGCCCATTACATCGACACCACCGGCGAGCAGGGCTTCATGCGCGCGATGCTCGACCGCCACGACGCCGCGGCGAAGGCGGCCAACGTCGCGGTGATCTGCGCCTGTGCCTACGAGTACGCGCTCGGCGAGTGCGTCGCCACGCTCGCAGCTGCCGAAATGGACGGGTCGTCCGACGTCGACGTGTACTACCTCGTCATGGGCGGCAGCGTCTCGCACGGCACCGCGAAGAGCGCGCTGCACGTCGCCGGCGAGGGCGGTGTGCGGCTCGAGAACGGGGTGCTGGTCCCGGAGCACCTCGCGAGCGGAACCGTCGCGGTCCCCGGCTACGACCAGCCTCGCACCGTAGTGAGCGTCCCCGGCGGCGAGGCCTTGCACCTCGCCCGGCACACGCGCGTCCGCTCGGTGCGCTCCTGGATGGGCGTGCCGCCCGCGATGACGCGGTGGCTGTTCGCGAGCCCGCTGCTCGGCGCGCTGGCGCTGGGCCCCGTGCGACGGCTCGTCGATCACCTCGTCGACACGCGCGTCCGCGAGCCGTCCGCGTCCCAGCGCGAAGCAGCCCGGTTCATCGTGCTCGCGCGAGCGCGTTCCGGCGCACGGGAGGTGACGCGGCGCGTCGACGGACGTGATCCCTACGCCACGACGGCGGCCCTTACCGTCGAAGCCGCGACGCGCCTGCTCGCCGCTCCCCCGAAGGCGATCGGCGTGACGAGCGCAGCCGCCGCATTCGACCCCGTCGGCTTCCTCGCCGGGGTGGGCCTCACCGCGTCATAGGACGCCGGGGGCGGTCCACCGCTCAGCCGCGTGTTCCCGGGTGGCGACGACCTCGATCAGCTCGCCGTCGCCGTCGATGTCCGCGATGCCGTGCACCGCGAAGTCGTCGCCGCCGTTCACGATCCACATCGCGTGGAGCGTCGTGGGCGACGCGTCCAAGATCGACCAGCACGGAGCGGCGTGCCAGCCCGCGTCGTGGGCTTCGATCGCCGTGCGGGCGGCGTCCTCGCTCCCGCACGATCCGACGGGGCCCGCCGCGGCCTGCCGGACGAGGGCCCCCCGAAGCGCGTCCACGTCCTCCACGAGCGCGTCCACGCGCGCCTGGCGCTCCGCCTCGGGGTCGAGAACGTGGGCCACCGCCGTGACCACCAGCGGCACGAACAGGGCCGCGACCACGGACACCCACGGCATCCGGCTGGTCCCCGAGCCCGCCGCGCTCACCTGCACCGGCACCTCCCGGCGCAGCCTACCCGGACCCGGCCACGCGCGGTAAGGGAACCGATGCGCAATCTCACCGCGGTCCTCGGAAACTCCCAGCGCCTCGACGGGGGCGCGATGTACGGCAACGCGCCCAGGCCCATGTGGGAGGCGTGGAGCCCTCCCGACGCGCAGAACCGGATCCCGCTCGCGTGCCGCGCGATGCTGGTGCGCGAGCCCGATCGCGTCGTGCTCTGCGAAGCCGGCATCGGCGTGTTCTTCGAGCCCAAACTCCGAGCACGGTACGGCGTGGCCGAAGAGCGGCACGTGCTGCTCGACTCGCTCGCAGCCGTCGGACTGACGGACGCCGACGTTGACGTCGTCGTGTTGTCGCACCTGCACTTCGATCACGCCGGTGGGCTGCTCTCAGCCTGGGACGGCGGCCCGGCCCGGCTGCTGTTCCCGAACGCGCGCTTCGTCGTCGGAAAGCAGGCTTGGGAGCGCGCTCAGCGGCCCCATGCGCGCGATCGGGCCTCGTTCGTCCCCCCGTTGAACGCGCTGCTCGAGGCCTCGGGCCGCCTGGAGATCGTCGACGGAAGCTCATCGGCCCTGCTTGGCGAGGGCTGGCGGTTCCACCTGTCGCACGGACACACACCCGGGCTGCTGCTCGCAGAGGTCGACCTTCCGGATGGCCCCGTGGTGTTCGGCGGCGACCTCGTCCCGGGGACGCCGTGGGTCCACGTGCCGATCACGATGGGCTACGATCGTTTTCCCGAGCTGCTGATCGAAGAGAAGGACCACCTGTTCGCCGACCTCGTCGCGCGGAACGGACGCCTGTTCTACACGCACGATCCGCGCACCGCGCTCTCGCGAATCACCCGCGACGATCGCGGAAAGTATTCGGCCATCGACCTCGTCGCCGCGCCGGTGGGGGTCGCATGAAGCCGCTGCGAAAGGGCGCTCGAATCGCCGTCGTCGCGCCGAGCGGGATCTTCGACCCGGTGCGGCTCGAAGCGGGCCTCGCGCTGGCGCGGGCCCATGGCCTCGATCCGCAGCCGTTTCCCGCCATGCTCGCGCCCTACCGGTTCCTCGCCGCCGACGACGCGACCCGCGCCGCCCACCTGATCCAGGCCCTCACCGAACCCGGCTGGGACGCGGTGTGGATCGCGCGCGGCGGCTACGGCCTGACGCGCCTGCTCGACCGCATCCCCTACGATCGGCTCGACGAGCGGCCGGTGATCGGGTTCTCCGACGTTACGGCCCTGCTCCAGGCGCTGCCCGCCCACGTGCCTCGCGTCCACGGCCCCATGCCCCACTCGCTGCCGATCACCGACGCGGCGAGCGTGGACGCGCTGTTTGACCTGCTGGCTGGAGTGCCGGTCTCCCCGCTGCAAGGCACAGCCTTTGTGCCCGGGCACGCCGAAGGACCGCTCGTGGTCGGCAACCTGACGATGTTCGCAGCCCTGTGCGGCACGCGCTGGCAGCCTCGCTGGCGCGACGCGATCGTCGTGCTGGAAGACGTCGGCGAGGCGCCCTATCGCATCGATCGCGTGCTGCAGCAGCTTCGGCAGTCCGGCGCGTTCGATGGCGTCGCGGCCGTCTGCTTCGGAGAGTTCGACAAGTGCAGTCCGGGGCCCGGCACCGGCTACGCGCTGGAAGAGGTGCTCGTGGACGCGGTCTACGACCTGGGCGTGCCCGTCCTCGGCATGCTGCCCGTCGGCCACGGAGCGCGAAACCGCGCGGTCGTGTGGGGCGCGGCCGCTCGCATCGAGGGCGCCCAGCTCGTCATCACCTGAGCTTGATCCGATCGGCCTTTCCGTGGCACGATGACCCCTCGGGGGCGCCGTGGGTCGGTTGGTGGCATCGGTCGGGGTGTTGATCGTCCTCGCGTGGGCGATGCACGAGATCGTCTACCTGCACGAGATCCGCGAGAGTCTAGCGTAGTCACCGCCGCAAGCGAAGCGCGCAGCGAGGCGAAGCCGAGCGAAGTCCCCGCTAATACGCGTCCAGGAACGACTCGAGGTTCTTGCGGCGCTTGGCGTGCCGCAGCTTGCGGAGCGCCTTGATCTCGATCTGGCGGATGCGCTCGCGGGTGAGCGCGAACCGCGTGCCGATCTCTTCGAGCGAGTAGTTCGTGGCCTCGCCGATGCCGTAGCGCATGCGGATGACCTTCTCCTCGCGCGGCGACAGGCTCGAAAGCACCGTGTCGATCTCGTCGCGGAGGGAGGCGTCTTCGAGCGCCTGCGACGGGGCCGGCGTGTCGAGGTTCTCGACGAAGTCCATCACGGTGGAGTCGCTGTCTTCGCTGACTTCCGCGTCCAGGCTCATGGGCTCGCGCGTCATCTTCAGGATGGCGTCGATCTTCTCGACCTCCATCTCCAGGTGCGCGGCGATCTCGACGACGCTGGGCTCGCGACCGTACTGCTGGAACAGCATCTTCTGGGTCTGGTTGATGCGGTTCACGACTTCGAGCTTGTAGATCGGGATGCGAATGGTCCGGATCTGCGACTCGATCGCGCGGATGATGCTCTGGCGGATCCACCACGACGCGTAGGTGCTGAACTTGAAGCCGCGCGTCCAATCGAACTTTTCGACGGCCTTGATCAGGCCGAGGTTGCCTTCCTGGATGAGGTCGGCGAGCGGGAGGCCGCGGTAGCTGTACTGCTTGCCGATGGAGACGACGAGGCGCAGGTTGGCCTTTACAAGCGCAGCTTTCGCCATCTCGGCGTCGGGGCCGCCCATGTCGATGCGGCGAGCGACCTCGACCTCGTCCGTGCCATTGAGCAGCGGGATCGCGCCCATGCTGCGCAGGTATTTGTTCAGGAGCGCCTCGCCCTGGCCTTCATCCTGCGTGCGCTTCGCTTTGACGGCTTGGCTCATGGGAGTCTCCTTGGGCGTGCTGAGAAGTACAAGAGCAAGGCACGTGCCAGCATTCGGCACGGGTCGTCATGGCTCGTCTCAGGTCGTTTCGGATCGTCGGGAACCACCCTTGTCAGGGGATTGTCAACGAGCGTGACGAACCGGGTCGGCGCGGGATTCGAACCGTACGCTCCGCCGGACGCCGTCCAAACTTCTTGACGTTTTCGCGCGGAGTCGCTTTGCGACGAGGCGATCGTCAGTTCGAAGATTCGGACGCCCGCGCGGGCCCTGCGGCAGCAGCGCCCTCGAGCGCGGCATACGGATCGCGGTGACCTGACGTAATCTCACCGATTCGCTTGATGAAACCGAGAAGATCGCCGCCCTGGGCGTCGAGCACCGCCTGGAACTGCTCCGGGCTGCGATTGTAGACCCGGAATTGCATCATCCGGGCGTTGTTCCAGGACCCTTGCTGGACCCACCGAACGAGACGCTGGGGTCGCGCGAGGCCGGCCCCGGCGAGGCGAGTGGGCAGCGTCGCGAACAGCCGCTCCTTCTCGGCGATCTTCTGCCGGCGGGAGAGCGCGGGGTCCTTGAAGTCGCGATCGAGTTCGACGAACACCTCGTGCAACACGGCGTTCATGCGCCTTCCGTCCGCCGTCACCGCCTCGGCGGCGACCACCTCTGGAGAGCCTGCACCGTACTTGTCGACGAGGTAGCCGTGGGAAGCCTTTTCCCCGACGAAGTTCGCGAACGACTCGTTGAACTCGACGCTTCCGGGGATCCACAACGTCGCGTGGGCGGTCTCGTGCAGCAGCGTGTCCGACAGGCGCTGCTCGGACCAGTTCAGCATGTCCGGGACGATGGGCATGTCGTACCAACCGAGCGACGAGAACGCGCCCGCCGTGCGGACGTACACGTCATAGTCCTGGCCCCGCAACGAGGTGGCCCACACCTCCGCGTCGCCGCGGTCGAAGAAGCCGAGGTACGGGATGGTGCCGACGATCGGAAACGACCACGCGACCGGCGTGAACGACGCCCGATCACAGGCCGACACGTTCCAGATCGTGCGCGACCAGTCGGGGTTGATAACGGTGTAGTTGGCGTTCGACTGCAGGCCGATTCGCGCGCCGTACGCCTGAATCTCGGGGATCTGCGCGAGCCGCTTTCGCTGGACTTCGGTCCAGCGGGGGTCCTCGGAAATTCCCGCGAGCGGCACCCGTCCCCACAGGTATTGAGCCTGATAACCAGCCTGGGAAGCCAGGTACCGAACGACGCCCGTACTCGCAAGAGCGACCCCCGCGAGGGCGACACCCACGAGGACCGCTATTGCCGCTCGTCTGCGCGTGGACACAACGAGTCGGGTAACATCGACGTGCAGGAGGCGTAGTGATCCAGTTCCTGATCGACGGCGGGCCCGTGATGGTGCCGATCGGCGGCGCGTCGGTCGTCGCCCTCGCCGCGTTCTTCGAGCGCCTGTGGGCGCTGCGCCGGGGTCGGGTGGCGCCGCGCGCGGTCGTGCAGCAGGTACTCGAACACGCAAAAAACGGACGTTTTAACGAGGCGCGAGCCACCTGCGCGGCGAGCAACAGCGCGGTCGCCCGCCTGCTCGAGGTCGCGCTGGATTGGCGCGGAACCGTACGCTCCGAGGTGAAGGAGCGCATCGAAGAGGTCGGGGAGCGCGAAGCCGCCGATCTCGAGCGCTGGGTGTGGGTGCTCGGCACCATCGGCGCGCTGGGGCCGCTGCTGGGCCTGCTCGGCACCGTCGGCGGCATGATCGTCACGTTCAACTCGGTGCGTGACACGGGCAGCAACGGCTCGGTCGAAGAGATCGCCGGCGGCATCGCCCAGGCGCTCGTCTGTACGTTCGCAGGCCTCACCGTCGCGATCCCGTCGCTCATCGCGCATCGGTATCTGCAATCCAAGATCGACGCGCTCGTCGGCGACCTGCAGGAGGCGTCGCTCCTCCTGCTCGACATCGTCACGCAGAAGAAGGCCCCGATCGGCGCTGTGGAGGCGCCGCAGTGAAATTCGGAACCCGACGAAAGCGTCGCGACGACCTCCACATGGAGCTCGCGCCGATGATCGACGTGGTGTTCCAGTTGGTGCTGTTCCTGCTGCTGTCGATGACGTTCCGCCGTCCCGACCAGGAACAGGCGAAGCACGACGAAACATCAGCTATTAAAGTCGATCTTCCAAGATCATCCGCGACGGCGATCATCGATGCCGGAGACGACCTCAACGTCTGGGTGTCCAAGGCCGGCGACCTCTACCTGAACGACAAAGTCACCGATCTAGCCGAACTTCGACGCGAATTCAGGAGAGTCGCCGCGAAGGACAGGAGCACCCTCGTCGTGATCAAAGCCGACGAGAGCTCGGCCCACGGCAAGGTCGTCGCGGTCATGGATGCAGCGCGTGGTGAAGGCCTTTCAAGGCTTGCAATTGCGACCGAGGGTGAGGTCCCCTAGCGCGACGATCGCGGTCGGTGTGCCGGTTGATCGAAAGCCGGCGTTCGCCGATCACAACGGAGATCAGCGATCCCCCGCCCGATCGAGGACGCGATCGAAAACCGGGTTCGAACCTGATTCGTGATCGAAGGCGATCGAAATTGATCGCCGATCACTTGCACTTTTCTCTGTTCGCGGTACAGTTGCGTCACCCCGCCCGCCCCCTCCTCCTCCCCCGCCAAAATGTCCAACGCCGAGCCGCTCCCTCCCAACGGAACGCCGGCCCGCTCGTTCCACTCGCTGCGACGCCTTGCCGCACGGGTGTACCGACCAGGGCCGGCGACGCTGCCACGGCTGATCCTCGCGGTCGTACCGGCCATCCTCCTGGTCGGTATCGCCCTCTCCACCGTGTGGGGCCGCCATGGCCTCGTCACGCGCAGCACGCTCAAGGCCGATCTTACGCGGCACTCCGCCCATCTCGCTTCACTCGATCGCGAAAACCAGCGCTTGTTACGAGAATTGTCGCTCATGGAGTCCGACCCCGTCGTCCTCGAGCGAATGGTCGCCGAAGAGCTGCTGCTCGCGCGCGAAGGCGCCACGCTGTACGTCTTCGAGCCCGAAAAATCGCCTTCTAAACGGTAACAATGGACCTCACCCCCGCGCTTCTTGCGCGCGTGGCCCTCGGCGTCATCGGTCTCGCCGTGTTGGTGCGCGGAGCCGCGATCTACCGGCCCGCCCTGTGGTTCTCGGCGTTCAGCGCCGGGGCCGTCGCGGTCGTCGCCCTCGCCCCGGAGGGGGCCGACCCGCGCGTCCTCGCGGGCATTGCCCTGCTCACAGGCCTGGCTTCCGTCGCGATCACCACCTGGGTCCACCGCATCGGCCTCGTCGTGATCGGCGCCGTGGTCGGCGGCACGATCGCGTTCGCTGCGGGAACGTGGCTCGGGGCCCCGCCGTGGGCCGTCCCCGTCGGCGGCCTGGCTGGGGCCGTCGCGATGCCGTTCGTGTTCGACCGGGCCCTGCCCTTCACCACGCCGGCGGTCGGGGCCGTGCTCGTAGCTACCGCCGCCGATCGCGGCGACAACCTGCTGGTGATCGCGGTGCTGTACCTCGTCGGGGTGGCGGCCCAGGCGCGATCGCGCGAAGGGGAAGAATGACCCGCGTCGCCGATCGGTTCCGACTGGACGAGTCCCCACACGCCGAAGGCGCGTCTGGGGTCGTGTGGGGCGCCCTCGACGAGACGACCGGGCGGCGCGTCGCCGTCAAGCTGCTGCATCCCCACCTGATCGACCAGCCCGAAGCGCGTGAGCGCGTGCTCGCAGAGGCCGGCGTCGCGACGCGAATCGAACACCCGCACGTCGTACGCGTGCTCGGGGTGTGGGCCCATGAGCAGGGCGTCGCGCTCGTCTCCGACTGGGTCGACGGCACGCCCCTTTCGTCCACTGGCGCGCTTTCGGCGCGCGGCGCACGCGAGATCGGGCGCGCGGTGGCCTCGGCTCTCGCTCGAGCGCACACGATCGGTGTGATTCACGGCGACGTGCGCCCGGCGAACGTGCTGGTCGGCGATCGGCCGTGGCTGTACGACTTCGGCGCCGCAGCGCTCGGCGACAAGGCGCCTCGGCGCCCGTCAGAGACTGCACCAGAGGTCCTCGCAGGCGGCCCCGCTACCGTGCGAAGCGACCTGTTCGGCCTCGGTCTGGTGATGTACCGCGCGCTCACCGGCCAGGCCGCGTTCGCCGGTCCGCCAAAGGAGGCTCCGAAGCGCCCGAAGGGGCCTCGATGGCTCGGCGACCTCATCCTCGCGCTGCTCGCGATCGATCCGGCCCGCAGGCCGGCGAGCGCTGATGTGGTGCTCGACGCGCTCGAACGGCGCAGGCTCGGCTGGGCGACGCACGGGATCGCGCCGCTGCGACCGGGATCTGCGTGGATGGTGTACGGCAACGACCCTTCCACCGGCGGCCGTGTCCGGTTCGCGGAAGGGTTGTCCAAGGAGGCGGCGCGCGACCTCGCCCGGAGGCTCAGCGAGCGCGGCTGGCACGTCCGGCCCGTGCGGGTCGCGTTGGGCGGCATCGATCTCGCGACCATCGTGATCGGCGCGATCGCCGGCGCGGTCGTGTTCCCCGCCCTCGGGCCGCTCGTCGCGCTCGCGGTCGCCTGGGCGCTGTCGGCGCGCTGCCGCACCGACCTCCGCGACACCCTGCCCACATCGACGACGCCTCTCCCGCCCCGCGAGCAGCCGCAGAGCGCGCCCCTGCAGGTGCTTGGCGGGCTGTTGCTGCTCACGACGGCCGCGCTGCTCGTGCTCTGGCCCTCCGCCGCGGCGGTGCCCGGCGCCCTCGTGCTCGTCGTCGCGATCGCGGCCGCCCGTCCCCTGGCCGACCCGCGCCACCCGTTGCTCACCGCGCGCGTCGAGTTGCGCCTCGCGGAGCTCAGGCGAAGCGCCCATCGACGTCCGCTCGACGCGGAGCTTGCGCTCCTGGGCTCCGTCGACGAAGCCGAGCAGAGTTGGCGATCGGGCGAGCCCGTGGAGTCCGTGCTGCGCCGCCTTGATTCCCTCGAACGCAGCCCCAACGACGAAGTCCCTTGACGTGACGGGGCCCCTGGCCCAGGATACCGCGCGCCCCAGTGGAGCCCAAAATGGGTATGGAATACATCGTTCCGATCTTGCTGTCCCTCGTTTGCCTGTTGGTGAGCGTGGTCGTCTTCGTCGTATTCGTCGTTGCGATCGTGCTGTTCATGCGACGAGGCGCGACGCCACCGGAAGAGGAACCTGCCAAGATCGAGGCGAAGCCGCCCGAAAAGGCTGAGAAGCCGAAGGAGAAGGCGCCGCCGCCTGCTCCTCGCCCGAAGCCGCCCGACGAAGACGACGACGCCGCGACGGTGGTAGCGCCGCCTCCGCCTGGCCTGAAGGACGCGGCCCCGCCGCCACCGCCGCCACCCTCAGCTCCGCCGCCGCCGTCCGCAAAGCCGCCGCCGCCACCGGGCGACAAGCCGAAGGCGCCGCCACCGCCGGTGCCGCGCAGCTCGGGCGCCACGATCATCGCGTTCGATGATGAGGAAGAGAGCTGACCAGCCAGTTGGCACCGCTCCGGGAGCTCGCGATCGTCCGCCTGCAAGGCAACGACGTGCGCCGCTTCTGCAACGGTATGTTCACCAACAACGTGCGCGATCTCCCCGTCGGTGGGGGGCAGCGCACGGCCGCCTGTGACGCGAAGGGCAAGCTCGTCGGCCTGATGGACCTGTACCTCGCCGAAGAGTCCGTCGTCCGGCTGGTCGTCGAGGGCACGACGTTCGAAGACTTCGAGGCCCGGTACGCAAAGTACGTCGTGTTCGACGATGTCGCGATCACCGACGAGACCGCGCAGTTCACGGCGTTCACCGTTCAGGGACCGGACGCCGCAGCGATCGTACGTGAGGCGGGCCTGCCCGTCCCCGGCGACGGGTTCGCGACGGTCGACGGCGTCGAGGTCCTTCGCCGCAACCGAGGCGCTGGGTCCGGCTTTGACATCCTCGCGCCGACCGAGCGGGCGGAGGGGCTGCGCGCGCGCCTGAACGCCGCCGGCGCGATTGTCGGGACCTGGGACGACCTCGAGCGGGCGCGCGTGCGCGCCGGACGCATTCGCTGGCCGATCGACGTGCCGGGGCGTGCGCTCGTCCATGAGCTTGGTTCGCTGAAAGACGAGGTCCTCGCGTTCGACAAGGGCTGCTACATCGGCCAGGAGGTCGTACACCGCGTGGACGTCATGGGCCAGGTTCGCAAGCACCTCGTCGGGGTGCGGGTCGCCGGGGTCGAGGCGGTTCCGTCAGGCGCCGAACTGGTCGCCGGAGACGCCGTCGCAGGCGTGCTCACGAGCCCGATCGCCGATGGTGACGACCTGCTCGGGCTCGCCGTCGTCCGGTCGCCGCTCGACACGCCGGGCACGACGTTCACGGTGGCTGGACGTCCAGCGGTGGTCGTCGCGTTCGCCCATCCGTCCAGCTGACGCCTCAGCGCCCCGCCCGAAACGCCTCGCCATCGCGCAGCAGGATGCGTTCGCGCAGGCCGACCTCCCCGACGAGCCGCCCGGCGGCCATCGCGTTGGCTGCACCGACCAGCGTGGCCGTCCTCGACGGGTCCGTCGTCGCGACGACATGTCCGCGCGAGACCTCGAACGCGAACGTCGCCAACCCGCTTCCGACCACGAGCGTCGCGGCGTCATCCGCCTCGAGAGCGACGACGACGCCGGGCCGACGCAGATCCGCGAGGTCCGTCACCTCGGACGCGACGTCGATCAGCGTGGACCGCCCACCGTCGATCAGCCAGGTATCTCCATCGTTGGCGGGCCTCGCCGCCGCGACCGACCACGCCTCGGTGGATACGTAGCCGAGCGCCTCGAGCAGCGCGGGAGCGCCGGGTGTGGGCAGGTCCATGACGGTTCGCGGCGCCGCGGCGGTGGACTCCACGAGCCGGGCCCCAACCACAGCGACGACCGCGTCCCGCCAGCCGAGCTCCGCCTGTACCGTCGACTCCACCGCGATCCGCTTCGCGAGCGGGTGGTCGAGGTCCAGCGGACCGCCAAGCCAGCGCTCGTGTTCGGCGGAGAGGCGCCGCAGGTCACCGGCGCGCAGCAGCGCATCAAGCCAATGATCGACATCACCGCGCGTCATCGACGCCGCGCTGCGCTCGAACCGGGGCAGCGCCTCGAGCGGATCGAGCGCGATGTTCGCCTGGGCGTCGGCGATCGCGAGATCAAGCTCCGCCGACGGTTCCGGCACCGAGAGGGCGCGCTCGACGGCGTGGGTGACCGAGCCCCGCCGTGAATCGTCAGGCACGCGGCGCCACGCTTGCACCGAGATTCGCAGATCTTCGGCCGCCTCAGCCGCGGTCGGAGCGGCCGGGGGCGACGGTACGGGTTCGCAGGCCAACAGCGCCATCACAACGATCATTGCGGCGAGTTAGCCCTTCTCATGCGCACCGTCGAGCTTCACGACGCCTTCGAGATCCTGGAGTCCCGGGGGGGCCTGTTTCCGGCCCTGCTCACCTGCGAACACGCTTCGATGCGGCTTCCAAAGCCCTGGGAGTGGCCGGACCAGGACCGGAGGCTCGTGGGCGACCACTGGTCCTGGGACCCCGGCGCGGCCGAGGTGTGCGCCGACCTCGCCCGAGCCGTCGGCGCGTGCGCCGTGTTGTCGCGGTTCACCCGGCTCCTGTGCGACCCGAACCGCGCCGAAGGCACCGAGAATCTGTTCCGCGACGTCGCGGACGGACTCCCGATCGCCCTCAACGTCGACCTGAAGCCCGACGATCGCGAGCGACGACTCGCCGGCTACCACCGGCCTTTTCACGCCGCGGTGGACCGCGCCGCCCTCGACCATCCGGGTCGCCTGGTGTTCTCCGTCCACACCTTCAGCCCGATCTACGAAGGCCAGCGCCGAGCCGTGGAGGTCGCGGTCCTGTACGACCACGCCGAGGACGACCTCGGACACCGGCTCGTCCACGCGCTCGAGCAGCAGGGCCTGAGGGCGTGGCACAACGAGCCGTGGAGCGGAAAAGACGGGCTGATCTACAGCGCTGCGCGCGCTGCCGCCGCCCACGGGCGCAGGCCGCTCGAGCTCGAGGTCCGCAACGACCTCGCGACCGATCCGGGCTGGCGCGAGCACGCCCTCCCGCGGATCGCGCGCGCGCTCGAGGCCCTGGTCACGCAACTTTGAGGGTCGCGCGCCCTACGTCGGCGCGCGGTACAGGCGGTCGAGCAGCACCGCGACCTCGCGCAACCGCGGGTCGTTCAGACTGAAGTTGTGCCCGTCGTGGTCGCTCACGGCGACGGCTGCGCCGAGCGTCGGCACGCGCGTGTAGTGACGAATGTCGTCCCACGGCACGAACGCGGGGCCCTCAGCGAACCGGGCCGCGAACCCGCCGGTGAACAGCGCCACCTGGGCGACCCCGTCCACGACCAGCCGCGCGACGAGTCGCTCGGCTGCCGGGACCACCGCCGAGATGTCCGACGGCAAGGCGAGTTCCGCGTCGGCGGGAACCTTCCAGGACATGCTGCCGAGCGCCGTCGTCACCTCACCCGGGCCGACCGCCCGGCCGCGCCCGATGATTCGCGCGAGCGTCTCGTCGAGCACCGCTTCGGGGAGTCCGAGGTCGGACGTGAGGCGCGCGAGCAACGTCCGCTCACGGGCAGCGAGGTGGCGGTCGGCCCAGGCGACGCGCACGGCGAACTCGATCACCGCTCGTCGATCGGCGTCTCCCGGTACGACTGTCGCGAGCGCCTGGAAGTCCGGCGGCGTGGACGCTGCGTCCGCCACCCATTCGAGCACCTCGCCAGCGCTCATGTCGGGCAACAGCCGCTCCAGCACGCTGAATTCCGCTTCCTGCACGACCCCGTCGCTGCACGCGACCTGCACGAACAGCAGGCGGAGGGCTTTATCCACGGGACCGCCGCCCAGCGGGATGGGCGCCGCGGCGGCTGGATCTTCAAGGACACGCAGGAACGATTCGATTGACGCCATGGAGAGCCTCCTTTGGAGCGCAGGATAGCCGATAGGGGTCACGTTCTGGCCTCGCAGCCGATCTCAATCTGGTCGAAGCCGGCGCTCGCCCGCATACCGACGTCTGCAACGTCGACGATGCATGTTCGTGGCCGTGGTCACACGCACGTGACGGTCGCGCGTCCTACGAATGCAGGATACCCGCCGGTTCCAAACGGGAGCCCTCATGCGAAAACACCTGACCCTGATCCTCGCCCTCGGCCTCGCGGCGTGCCGTTCCAAGCAGCCCGACGAGGACGCGGACGGCTTCGACGTGCTCACGGACTGCGACGACGCCGACGCGAGCGTAAACCCGGACGCCGCCGAGGTGTGCAACGGCGTGGACGACAACTGCAACGGCCCCGTCGATGACGCTGCGACCGACGCGTCGTCGTTCTATGTCGACGCTGACGCGGACACGGTCGGAAACAGCGGCGTGAGCGTCACCGCGTGCGCGGCCCCCGCCGGCTACGTCGCCGACGATGGCGACTGCGACGACGCAAACGCCGACATCCACCCCGGCGCGACCGAAGACGACTGCTCCGACCCGATCGACTACAACTGTGACGGCAGCAGCGGCTTCGCCGACGCCGACGAAGACGGCTGGCCGGCGTGCAACGACTGCGACGACAAGGCCGCCGAGATCAGCCCCGCTGGCGTCGAATCGTGCGACGGCATCGACAACAACTGCGACGGCTCGAAAGACGAGGCCGGCGCCCTCGGTGAGCGGACCTTCTACACCGACGCGGACAACGACGGGTTCGGCGACTCGGGCGCGAGCGTGACCGCGTGCGAACTGCCGGCCGGCGCCGTCGCCAACGCCGATGACTGCGACGACACGAAGGGGACGATCAACCCTGACGCGAGCGAGATCTGCGACACGCTCGACCAGAACTGCAACGCGGTGATCGACGAGGATCCAACCGACGCAAAGACGTACTACCTCGACGCCGACCAGGACGGCGCTGGCGGAAAGGCCACCACCGAAGGTTGCGCTGCGCCGACAGGCTACGTCGCGACGAGCACGGACTGCGACGATCTGGACGCGGCGAGCAAGCCAGGCGCGGCGGAGATCTGCGACGCGAAGGACAACAACTGTGACGGCGCGGTGCCAGCCAACGAGACGACGCTCGTGTACGCCGACGCCGACGGCGACGGGCACGGAAACGCCTCCGTCGCCTCGGCCCCTTGTACAGCGCCCACCGGGTACGTCGCGTCGCAGGACGACTGCAACGACGTCTCCGCCGTGACCTACCCCGGCGCGGCCGAGATCTGCGACGCGAAGGACAACAACTGCGACGGCGCGGTACCAGCGAGCGAAACGACGCCGCTCTACCTTGACGCGGACGGCGATGGCTTCGGCGATCCCAGCGTCACCGGGAGCGCATGTACGGCACCCTCGAACTTCGTGAAGGACGCGACGGACTGCGACGACACACGCAGCGCCGTGAACCCCGACACGTTCGATCGCCCCGGCAACGGGCTCGACGACGACTGCGCCGGCGACGGCGACTGGCACCCCGTCATGTACGCCGTCGATCGCTACTCCGGTGACCTTTGGGCCGTGGACCGCATCACGAAGCAGCTGCTTTGGACGGCGGACCTCAACCAGGAGAGCATCGACGTCACCGTCGGCCCGGACGGCATGATCTACGCCAGCAACTACAACGGCGGCGGGATCCTCAAGGTCGACCCCGCGACCCACGCGGTGACGTCGCTCGTGACCGACCCGACGCTGATGAACCTTCATGGCCTGAACTACGACGTCAGCGCGGATCGCATCCTCGCGACCGTTGGGACGGGCACGATCGTCGCCGTCGACCCGAGCTCCGGCGTCCTGTCCACGATCGTGGCAGCCGTCCCCGGCGGCGTGATCGACGCCTTCCACATGGAAGGCGACGAACGCATCTTCATCACCACGCGGGCGACCCCCGCGCTGGTCGCCTACACGCCCAGCTCCAACTCCCTCGCCACGATCGTTACGCTGCCGCTTGGACCGAACCTGATCACCGGCTCGCTCGATCGCGGCAAGCTGTTCGTCGCCGGTAATGGCGCGTTCTACGAAATCGACGTCCGCCACAAGAGCTACCGGTCGGTCGGGACGACGACGAAGACCATGAGCGGCTCGTGCGGCGATCCCATGGGCACGAACGACCTGTTCTTCGGCGACCACGTCGCGAGCTTGTGGGGCTTCGACACCGGAACCCGCGCGATCACGGCCTTCAAGGGGGCGCTCGGACAGACCTGGGGCTGCGCGAGCGACGCGCCGCCCGACGCCGACAACGACGGCTTTGACAACCGCCTGCTCGGCGGAACCGATTGCAACGACCTGGACGACACGATCAACCCCGGCGTATCGACCGACGTGACCGACGGCGTCGACCGCAACTGCGACGGCGCGGACGGCCTCGACGCCGATGGCGACGGTTCGGACAGCGTCGCGACGGGCGGTACCGACTGCGACGACACCAGCGCCTCCGTGTTCCTCGGCACCACCAGCTGCCTCGGCGCCGTGTCGTGCCTGGACATCCTCACGGAAGCCTCCCAGGCGCCGGACGGCGTGTACCAGATCAACCCGCTAGGCACCGGCAACGTACCCGCGTATTGCGACATGACCGCCGACGGTGGTGGCTGGACGCGCGTGGTCAACGTGCGCGGCAACAGCATCTTCCACGCCGATCAGGCCGCGGCTGTCAGCGACGTGTCCATCGCGACCAACGCGGCAAAGCTCTCAGACGCAGCGATCAACGCAATCACCACGGGCCCCTGGCGCTGGGACTGCGGCACGAGCAAGAACGCGTTCGTCACCAACACGGTCATGACCTGGACGTCGGCCAAGGTGAACACCCTCGCGTGGTCCATGGACAGCGACCGTAACGGCACATTCGAGTGCACCGCGAACCGCTCCGGGTACGTGTTCTCCGACGCGATCTCGTGTTCGGCCGGCCACACGAACTACGCCGCTCAGGCGGGCGCCTCGGAGGGCAACGGGTGCTACACCACGGTCAACGGGTGGAACCAGAACGGCCGGCTCTGGGCTCGCTGAACGCTCACATCGGGAGCAGGACGATGTCCAAGATGGACACGGCCTGCCGTCCGACGCCAAAACGGAGGTCGTCGATCCGCCACACGACGCGACCGTCGCTGCGGATCTCGATCTGGTCGAAGCCGTCGCTCGAGCGCGTCCCGACGTCCACGAACGTGGAAGACGCGTGCTCGAGCAGCGGCCCCGGACGCCAATTGTAGAGTTCGTCGCCGAGCTCGCCGTGCGCTCGCCCGTCCGCGTCGAAGACGCGCCACAGCGCGCGGCCGTCCACCGGATCCACCGCGAACGACAGCGCTCCGCCGCCCTCGCGCGGGTCGAATTCGGCGTCCAACGGCCAGGTGTTCGGACCGAGGTCGGCCGTCCACAAAGCACCGCGTTCGGGGCTCCACATCACCACCTGCGGGTCGCCGGTGAGCGCCGAGCAATCCCACGGCGTCACGCCGATCAACGCAGCCGGAGCGCCGTCCTCGTCCACCGACGCGTCGAAGCCCCACGCCCACCAATGGGCGTCGGGGTTGGGGAGGAACGACGCCGCGTCGTACGAGATGGCGCTCGCCTCACCGTCGTTCAGGTGAACAGATCGCAGATCGCGCACGCCGCGCGCGGTCGCGTCGCAGCTGTACGTGTCGGTGCCGAGGAACAGCGCGCGCTCGGGATCGGAGGGAAACATCCCGAGGTGCAGCGTGCCGTCCGCGGGGCCGACATCGACGTCCACCGACGCGCGATCGATGTGCGTGACCCAACGTTCGAGGTCGAAGTGCGCGACCCGTTCGGTCGACATCGTGAGCGCGTCGAGGCGGTAGGCCTCCCAATTCGTGCCCGCGTACCAGCCGTCCGCGTCGGCCTCGGCGTCGTACGTGTACCAGGGCCGCGCCGTCACGGAGAACTGCCCGGGGCCTGCGGCTGCGAGCGCGAGGTGCTCGTACGTCATGCCCGACGACAGGGCGGGAACGTCCCACACGACCTGACCCTTCAGATCGATCACGGCGTAGTGCGTCTCGCCGTAGGGGTAGTACGGGACCTCCGCCTGGTCGGCGTCGCAGTAGGCGTCACACGTGTACCAGCCGTAGGGCACCGTCGTGTAGGCCACCGCGAAGTACACGTCCGGCAGCGAGCCCGGGTCGAGGTGCCCCCACCGGCTGTTGTTCGGGGGGTGACCGGGGTGCGGGCCGACGTCGGGCGGGCGATGGCCGACGCCAAAGGCCTCGCCATCGTGCCCGTTGGCGCCGATCAGGCTGGAGAAACCGCCGTCGCTCACACAGCCCACGAGCGAAAGGCCCGCCGCGGCGAGAGACATCATCAACAAAATCCGGAGGGTCATAGCGCTACCCGGTCCGGCCCCGCCCAGACTGTGCACCGTTTGCGGCGGACCGTCAACAACCACGTGCGAGTCCGCTGAGGTAGGGTCACGGTGGAGGGCCGATGCCTCGGTTCGCGCTCTTGTTGGTACTCGCCGCGTGTGGGGGCGGCGGCCTCGCACCAGACGACGACAGCTTCACGATCGACGTCCGGTCGACCCGGTTTCCCGTCGTGTTCAGCGACTCGGGACTGCTCGCGACCGTCGATGAGCAGCACGCGGCCTACACGTACTACTACTGCCAGGCGGCCGTGAGCAACACCGCACAGACCGTGTTCGGCTTCTCCACCACCCTCTTCGACCCCTATTATGTGCCGTGCCAGGCGGGGCCTGCTTTTGACGCGGAAGACCGCGTGATGCAGCGCGGAGCAGACACCCTCGCCATCGGTACGTCGTCCGGCCCGTGGGCGACGTACTACCTCGGTGCGTGGGGCGCGTGCGGAACGACGGTGCTGGCCGACGGTACCTACGTCACCTGCGCCGGCGACGACCTCGTCGCACTGAGCCCGCAGGGGCCGATGGTGTTCCGCATCGGCATCGGGGGCGCAGCTACGCTCGGCCTCATCACCGACGACCACGACACCGTGTTCGCCACCGTCACGCGCGCCGACGGGACCTGGCACCTCGTCGGTGTCAGTGCGACCGGTTCCATCGTGTTCGACGTTCCGACCGGCGAGCCGCAGGACACGTTGTCCCTCGATAACGACGGCACCGTGCTGATCTCCGCCGTGACCGCGACGGGCCCGGCAGTCCAGGTGTTCGACCCCACCACAGGGGAATTGCTGCGGGAGGTGCCGCTCGACAAGCCCTCGCTCTCCGTGCTCGTCGCTGAAGACGACGACTGGGTGGTGACGGAGATCGGATTGAGCACGGAGGGATCCCTCACGGGCGACGACACGCTCAAGCGCCTCCGGCCCGACGGCGAGGCGCGGTGGACGAGGGACGGTCGGTCGATGGGCTGGCCCGCGATCGACGACCACCAGCGACTGTGGGTCCACGCCGACGACGAGGTGCACATCCTGAACGAAGGCGGTGGGGAAGTCGACGCGTTCTTCGCGTGGGGATCGATCGCGTCGGGGCCTCCCGTGCTGCATGACGGGTGGTACGGCGCCACCTGGGACGGCTATGCGCGCGTCGTGCGACTCAACGACCCGAACGTGCACCTCGCGCGCACGGGGTGGCCACGCGAGGGCGGTTCGAACCGCAACGACGGGCGGAGGCCCACGCCATGAAGAACGCCCTCCGGGTCGCCACCCTCGCCCTCCCCGTCGCGTTCACGCTCGCATGCGCGGACGACCTGACCGACGTGAACCGCGTCTGGGACGTGACGCTCGAGCCCATCGAGGGCGACTGCGCGGTCCCCCCGTGGTTCGGCAACCGCTGGTGGAGCGAGGTAAAAGAGGAAGACGTGCCGGATCCCGACGATCCCGAGTCGGTCGCAGGGCAGAAATTGCGCTTCACGCCGCAGCTCGCCAACGCGGGGACCGAGATGGACTTCATCGATTGCCCGATCGACGGGCGCGAATTCGCGTGTGATCCAGCCGGTGAAACCCTCGGCGACGGGGGAATCCTGCACATGACACTCACCGGCACGCGCGACAGCGACGAGCACCTCCTCGGAACGGTCGACGCCGTCGGCACGACCGGCGATGAACTGCTCACGCCCGACGCGACCACGTCCGCGATCACCTGCGAAGGGACGTGGTCGTTCGACGCCACTCAGATCGTCGATCGCCGCGTCCGACCCGCAGTGGTGGACGACTCCTGCGACCTCGAGGGCACGGTGAGCTCAGCGCCCGCGGTGGAGCCCGCGCGGCTGATCGTCACGAACAACACCTCCACGCGCGTCGAGGTGGGCGCAATCGACGCGAGCGGCGGCGAGTCAAACGTCGGCACGGCCGAGGCTGCGGGCCAGACCGAGTTCGAGACCGCGATCGGCACGTGGTTCCGCCTGTGGGACCTGGACGATCCCACCCGCTGCCTCGGCATGGTCGAGGTCACCGAGGTGTACACGACCACGATCGTCCACGGACGCCAGGACTGACGAGACGCCCTACGGCGTGAACGTGGCGTCTTCCAGGATCGCTTCGTACGCGTACCCGGCGCCGAGGTCCTTATCGACGACGAGCGTGCCGGACGCGGTGACGACGGCGCCCACGTCGGCCTTCGTCGCGGAGGTGACGGTGAGATCGTTCGTCTTGGCCGCGACATCGCCGCTGCCGTCCTGCAGATGGACGAACCACTTGCCCATGGCGTTCGTCGACTTCATGACCTTGCCGCGGACGGTCACGGTCTTGCCTGCGTATTCGGCGCGCTTTCCGACGAGGTCGCCGATCGAAACGCCACCTGCCGGGGCCGCGATGACTTCGGTCGAAACCGCACCAGCGGCCGTCGACCCGCCGACCGCGCCCATCGGCGCCGCGGCTTCCGGCGCGCCCACGACGGCATCACCGACCTGGATGCCTGTTACGAACAGGATCTCTGGGAAGCTACGACCGAGCGTGGGGCTCGAGAAGTCCTTCATCATCATGCCGCCGATCAGCGTGACCTTGTCGCCAACGGCCACCTTGGTCTCTGGGCCCGCGGCCCAAACATCCTTGCCATCCGCCGTCTTTACGCTGACGTACGTGTAGCCACCGCTGACGAGGACCTCCGTCACCGCGCCGGTGGGCCCACCCGAGGCGGCCATCACCTGATTGACCAACCCCACCGGCTCGGGAGCGGCTGGCATTCCCTCGGGCGGTGAAGCCGGCGGTACTTCCGCGACAGGGGACGGGCAACCGGCGAGAATCGCGAGCAGGACGATGTTCATGGAAGGAATGCCTCGTGGGTTCCTACGACGTCTATCCGATTCGGGTAGCCGGCTCGCTGCAACACGTTGCAACGGGAGCCGAGTCGAGGGGGAGGCTACAAAACCGGCGTCCCTGAAGGAGGCTCCATGTCCCGCCTGCTCCCGCTCCTTTTCCCAAGCCTGCTGGTCGCGTGCAACATCGAAGTCGCCGTCGTCGACCTCGAGCACCCCACCGACGAGCCGGTGCTCGATAGCGGCGAAGTCGTCGTCACCGACGAGACCGACGCGCCCGAGGTGGACACCAGCACCGCCGACACGTCGACGACCGACCCCGTCGACACGGCCCGGGAGACGGCCGAACCCGTGTTCGACAACGCGGCCGCGTTCGCGGAGCCCGGCGAGCACACCTTCATCGTCCCCGCCAACGTCTACCTCGTCGAAGTACACGCCTGGGGCGGCGGCGGCGCCGGCGGCAACCAGCGCGGCGGGACCGGCGGCGGCGGCGCGTTCGCTTCCACGCGCGTCACCGTCACGCCCGGGGAGGCCCTCGCGGTGTGGGTCGCCGAGGGTGGCGTCAACCAGGGCGACGGCGGCGGAGCCAGCTGGCTGTTGCGCGCCGAGGACACGCTGCTCGTGGCCGCCGGTGGTGGTGGTGGCGGTTCGGACGGCTGCTCGGGATGCGCCACGGGCGGCGCTGGAGGCGCAGGCGGCGGCGACCTCGGACAGGACGGCCAACCGTTGATCCTCGGCCTGGATAGCTACTGCCAGCAGGCGACGGGCGGGGCCGGAGCGACCGCGACGGCGGGCGGCGTCGGCGGCACCACGCTCGGCACCGCCGCCTACCAGTGCGGCGGCGAGACAGGCACGGAGGGACGCGGCGGCGAAGCGCGCGGCGTTTGGGGCACCTGCGAGCGCGGCCAGGGCCCCTCGGGCTGGCACGCCGGCGGCGGCCAGGGCAACGGCGGCGGCGGCGCGGGCGGCGCCGGAAAGTTCGGCGGTGGATCGGCCGGGTTCATCTGGACGTACTGCAGCGGCGGTGGTGGCGGCGGTTCGAGCTGGTCGCCCGCCGAGAACTCAGCCACCGTACTGCTCGGTGGGGTGGGCAAGACGCCTGGACTCGCGTCCGCCGACGGTGCCGGCCAGGGCGGCGAGGTCCTCGGCGCCGGTTCGGACGGGCGGGTCGAGCTCACCTACTGACCGCGGAGGCGAGCCAACAGTCGCAGGTCCTGCGCCGAGCCGACCGTTGGGAACGGAACCTCAGCACCCTCCGCGAGGGCGAGGAACGCCCGCAACGTCGGCAGGTGGCGCGGCTGGCTCACTTCGAGCGCGGTCGCGAGCGCAGCCTCGAGAAGAGCAGCCGCGCGAGGCCGGTCGCCCTCGAACAGGGCGAGGATGCCCAGGTTGGCGTCTGCGGCCATCACGCCGGGGCGACTGCCGACGTCAACATGCACCGCGCGGGCCTCGGCAAGGCGTTCAGCTGCGAGCCCGAACCGGCCCTGCTCGATCGCGAGCACACCGAGGTTCGACAGCGGCCACGCGGAGCCCGCGCGATCCCCGAACCGCCTGGCGGTCGCGAGCTCGTCGAGCGCGAACCCCTCCCCCGCGTCCAGGCAGCCCGCGTCCAGCTCCACCTGCGCGCGCTCGTGAAGCACCGTGGCGCGCAGGCGCACGCTCCCCGACGCCGGAATGCCCGCGTCCGCGGCCTCGAGTTCGTGGCGCGCAGCCTCGAAACGCCCGGCGTGCCGCAGCACCACGGCGAGGTTCACGCGCGCTGACGCGAGGTACAACCCGGCGCCTGCGTCGGTGAAGCGGCGGACGGCGAGCCGCGCGAGCCGCTCAGCCGACGCCGCGTCGCCAGCCTCGTCTGCGATCAGCGCGGCCACCGTCTCCGCGCGCCCGGCGGAGATCACGTCCCCGACGAGATCGGCGAGCGTCACGGCCTGATCGAGGTCGGCCCTGGCCTCTGGGACGCGGCCGATACGACGCAGCGTGGCGCCGCGAACGAACCGAAGCCCCGCAGAATCGGACTCGGCGAGCAGGCGGTCACACGCGGTGAGGGCCTCTGCGTACCGGCCGACGAGGCGAAGCACGTTCGCGCGCTCGACATGGACGGTGCGGATCAGCCGCGGATCGCCCGTGACCTCGGCGTCGGCGCTTACGGCGTCGACAAACGCGTCGAGGCCCCTCCATGACGCCCGCAACGCGAGCCAGGGCACGAGGCCGGCGCCAAGGCGCGCCCCGTCCACCGTGGGTGCACCGCGTTCGTCCCAGATCGCTCGCACCGTCGCGCGCTCAGCGTCCAGATCGACCGTGAACGGCCGCCCCGCCGCGAGCTTTGCCGCGACCGCCACCGCGTGGTCCGCCGCCCACGCGAGCCTCCGCCCGCGCCAGGTTGCGAGCCGCGGATCGGCAGCGTACCGCGCGCGCACGGCCGTGCGCACCGGCTCGGGCATGGCGAGTCGCCCGCTCCCTTCCGCTTCCTCGGCCTGGAGCAGGGCGCGCAGGCAGAGGCCGTCCAACACGTCCAGCACCGCGGACGGCACGTCGATCACCGCCTCCGCAGCGTCGAGCGAGAGCTGCCCCGGGACGAGAGCGGCCTGCGCGAGCGCGTCGCGGAGCGTGGGCTCGAGGCCGTCCAGCGCCTCGCCGACGATCGCGTCGAGCCCCTTTCCGGCGCCGTCCTTTAGCGAGAGCGGATCGAGCCGCTCCGCAAGGACCGCGAGGGGCACCACCCGCGCCCGACTGGCGGCCAGCGCGAGCGCCAGCGGCCAGCCGCCCAACCGGCGCGCCAACGTGCGCACCGCCGGCGCTTCGACGAGCGACGGGGCGGCGCGCACCTCGGTCAACCTCGCGGTCAACACCGCGACGGCGGCGTCTTCGGCGAGCGGACCGTGCGCGACGGTGTGTTCACCCGGCAGACCGAGCGGCAGCCTCGCGCTCGCGACGACGCGGACGGCAGACGTCGCGCAAGCGTCGACGACAGCCCCATGTTCCGCCCCGACATCGTCGAGCACCAGCACGCGCGCACCCGATGCGGCCACCGACCGCGCGAGCGCGACGAGCCCGCCATCGGCCGGCAAGCCCAGCGCGCTGCGGACGGCCTCTTCGGCGTTGACACCTCGACCGACACTCACCCACACCGCGCTGCGTTCCGTGGCAAACGCTCGCAGGAGGTACGTCTTGCCCATTCCACCGAGCCCATACACGGTGACCAGCCGCGCGCCTGCGTCGAGCCTCGCCGCGAGGTCCGCGAGCGCGTCCGCGCGACCGGGCGGAGGCTCGGAGCGGGGGGCAGCGGCCGGCTCCGGGACATGGGCCGGGACAAACCGGTAGCCGTGGTTTCGCGCGGTTAGCAGGTGCTTCGGTGCGGCCGGATCGACCTCGATCTTCCGCCGAAGGCGGTTCATCGTGAAGTCCACGGCGCGGCTCCGCACCCCGCTGGCGTAGCCCCAAACGTCGCGGTGGAGGTCTTCGCGGCTCACCGCCTGCATCGGGCGCGCTGCGAGGTAGGCGAACAGCGCCGCCTCGAGGTCCGACAGGTGCTCGACGCCGGCGGCGCTCCGCACCTCTCCGGCGGGGAGCACGACAGTCCGGTCGGAGAGGACGACGTCCACGTCAGCCCGGCCGGCGGGTGTCGAGCTGCTTGAAGCGGGCCGCCATGGTCCGGATCAACCGCACCGCGAGCGCCGGGTTCGCGGCGACGAGCGCCTCGAGTTGGGCGGCGTCGAGCACGCGCACCCACGTCGGCATGGTGGCTACGAGGGCCGCGCCGCGCGGCTCACCGGTGAGCGCCGCGATCTCGCCGAGCAGCTCCCCTTCCCGCATCACGCGGGAGACCTCGGTGCCGTCGCGCAGCACGCGAAACTCCCCCGCGAGCAGCACGAACGCGTGGTGTCCGCGCTCGCCTTGCAGGCACAGCGCCTGCTCCGCATCCAGGCGCCGGATCCCGCGCAGATCGTGCCCCAACATTCGCGTCACGAGCGGGTCGACGAGCCCGCTAACGACGCGCCGCGCTTCGTCCGTCGACACCTCTGCCCCCGGCAGAGCGACCCGCACCGACGTGCCGCCGCGCAGCGCCCGAAACTGGTTCAGCACCGCGCCGGCGCTCCCCGGCCGATCCGACGGATCGCGCGCGATCAACGAGTTGACGATCGCGTCGAACCCCTCGGCGATCGGCGGCTTGCGCATGAAATTGATCGGCGGCAACACGAGCGGCGACCCGGCGGCCCGCTTGCGCGCGAGCTGGCCCTGGCGGCTCGCGAGGTCGATCCCGGTGAGGGCGGACCACAACGTCGCGCCCGCGCCGAACAGGTCGGTGCGCAGATCGAACAGCTCGCGGCCACCAGCCTCCTGTTCGGGCGCCTGCCAGCCCTGGCTTCCGAGGCCCGCCATCGGCAGATCGCCCATGCGGGACGCCTGGGACACGCCGAAGTCCGCGAGCACGAACTGCCCGTCGCTACCGAGGAGCACGTTCGCGGGCTTGACGTCGAGGTGGAGCACGCCGGCGGAGTGGGCCGCGTCGAGCGCTTCGATCAGACCCTCGGCGAGGCTGACGGTCTCGTGTTCGTCGAGCGGGCCCATGCGGCGCTGAAGGTCGTCGAGCGTCCCGTTCGGGAACAGCTCCATCGCGATGAAGCTCGGAGGCTCCACGGAGCCGTCGTACACCTGTGGGATTCGTCGACTGCGGATCGCCAGCAGCGACGACAGCTCCCGCGCCAGCGCGTGGCGCTGCACCTTGACCGACAGATCGGACGACAGCACCTTGACCGCGACCCGATCGGGCACGTCCGCGTCGCGCCACTCGATCGTCGTGGCCTCGTACACGCCACCAAACGAGCCACCCCCGATCCAGCGGTCGAGGCGAAAGCGATGTCGATTTCCGATCTCCGTCCCGATCGGCAGCGGACCAGGACCCGCAGGCGACGTCACCGACGCCCTGGCAGACGTTCGATCGGGCCGCGGGCAACGGCGACCACGGCCTCCGCATACGCGACGGCGGCGGCCTCGCACGCGTCGAGCGAGCCGGTGAGCCAAGCTGCCGCGAAGTTCGTAGGGCTCGGCGGCGGGAAGATCTTCACCGCGCGGACGTCCGCGCCCTTCAGCGCCGCGTCGAGCGCCACCGTGCCTTCGATGGGCGGCGCGACGAGGTAGGCCATCGACTGGCCCGGTTCCAGGCCCGCCTCCGCCGACAGGTAGCGGCCGAGCGAGCTGATCACGTGCGGGAACACCGCGATGCTGGCGTCGTCGTTCGCCGCGAAGAAGCACGCGTCGTGCTCGATGCAACGCAGGAACGCGGCGAGCCCCTCGTCGACCTCGTCCGGATCGGAGCCTGCGAGCACGCCGAGGATCTCGCCGGAGAGCTTGCCGGAGGCGTGTTTGGAGCCTGCCCAGAACGACTTCGCGAACACGACGTCCACGCGCGCGTGTTTGGTCGCCTCGTCGAGGGCCACGTAGGTCGGGTCGTCCTGATCGCACGTTACGAGGCCGAGCGAGCGATGCCGCGCAGGATCTGCGCCGTAGGCCAACAGCACGGCCGGATCGGCGTTCGGGATGCGCCGGACCGACAGGACCTTCGGCGGGAGCGGTTCCAGAATCATGAAGTCTCCACCAGTCGGACGCGCTTTTGAGGTGCGCGGTAGCCCGTCCCGCCGGCGTCCCCAAGCTGGGCCACGAGGGGCGAAAGATCGAGCGGAACACCCGACGTGCGCTGTTCGAGCATGGCCCCCGTCAGCACCGCGAGGCGCGAGGCGGCCTCCACCGGCGGCGTTCCGCGGAGGTGGATGTTCGACATCATGTTGCGATCGCCGTCAGTCTTGCCGATGCGCGGGTCGTACACCAGGTACGCGGAGAGCCCGTCGCCGGTGCCGAGCCCGGGGCGCTCGCCGAGCAGGATCACAGCGACCTTCGCGCCGACCTCCTGGCCGATCTCGTCTTCGAGCCACACCCGCGCGAACCGCGCGCACATCGGCGTGCCGACGCTCCAGCCGCGCTTGCTGCACTCCGCGCTGAACGCCTCGAGCAGCGTCATGCCCGAGCCCATCGTCGCCACGGCCGACAAGCCGTCAGCGAGGATCGGCTGCACGTCGACGCCGCGCTTCGCGCTCGATCGAAGCTTGCCGAGCGACGCCTCGTCCAGGCGCCTGCCGAGGTCGGGCCGGAGCAGGAACTGGTGGTGATCGGCTACACGCGACTTCAACGACAGCAGGCCCTTCGACGCCGCCCAGTCCTCGGGCAACACGGTGTGGACGGCCTCATGCGCCACGGCCAGCTCGGCCTGGAACTGCAACACGACGTCGGTGGCGTAGCGCGTGCCGACGTGTCCGATGCCGATCATCGCGGTGGTGTGCGCGGCCGCCTGCTCCGCGAACCGGCTGCGCGACCTGGGCGACGGGAACACGCGCACCGGCGGCGGGGCGATCACCGGGATCGGCGGGGCGGGCGGGAGCGGCCCTTCGTCGCCGAGTCGGGAACGAAGCTCCGCCATGAGCGTGCGCGTACGCGACGGGAGCGCCACGAACTCTTTCATCGGATCACGCTTGGGTCGCCGAACCGCTCGCCGGGCCGATCCCCGTCCATGATGCCCACCGACGACAGCCACGCGTCGAACTCGGGCGCAGGCCGCTTGCCGAGCAGGCCGCGCACGCTCGGGATGTCGTGGAACGACGTGGACTGGTAGTTCAGCATGATGTCGTCGCCGAGCGGGAGCGACATCAGGTAGGTGCAACCGGCCGCGCCGAGCAGCACCTTCAGGCTCTCGACCTCGTCCTGGCCCATGTCTGCGTGGTACGTGTAGCAGGCGTCGCAGCCCATCGGCACGCCGAGCAGCTTGCCCATGAAGTGGTCTTCCAGGCCCGCGCGCGTGATCTGCCTGCCGTCTGCGAGGTACTCGGGGCCGATGAACCCGACGACGGTGTTCACGAGGAACGGCGTGTACCGCCGCGCGAACCCGTAGCAGCGCGCTTCGAGCGTCACCTGATCCGCACCGTGGTGGGCGGCCGACGACAGCGCCGAGCCCTGGCCCGTCTCGAAGTACATGAAGTTCGGTCCGGTCGACGAGCGGCCCGCCTTCATCTGCGCGTAGGCCTCGTCCATCAGCGCGACCGAGATTCCGAACGCGCGGTTGCCCTTCTCGGAGCCCGACATCGACTGGAACATCAGGTCCATCGGGCCGCCGAATTCCAGCGCCTTCATCTGCACGGTGACGTGCGACAACACGCAGTGCTGCGTCGGGATCTTGTTGCGGACGCGCACGTCGTGAAGCGCCTTCAAGATCTCGGCGGTCGACTCAGGCGTGTCCGTCGCGGGGTTCACGCCGATGACGGCGTCGCCGCAGCCGTACGACAGGCCCTCGCGCGTGGTGAGCAGGATGCCTTCGACGTCGTCCGTCGGGTGGTTCGGCTGCAGCCGCGACGAGGTGCGCCCGGGCAGGCCGAGCGTGTTGTTCGCGCGGACGACGACCTCGCACTTCGCGCCCGCGACCATCAGATCGAGGTTGCTCATCAGCTTGGCGACGGCGGCTGCCATCTCGGGCGTGAGCCCCGAAGCGATCGAGCGGATCGTGCTCCCCGACGTCTTGGTGTCGAGCAGCCACTCGCGGAACTGCCCGACGGTGAGCGCACTCACGGCCGCGAACGCGTTCTCGTTCAGCGTGTCCTCGACCAGCCGCGTGAGCTCGTCTTCCTCGTACGGGACGACGGGGTTCTCGCGCAGCTCGGCGAGGGTTAGCTGCGACAACACCGCGCGCGCAGCGACCCGTTCGACAGCGTCGCGCGCGGAAACGCCGGCGAGATCATCGCCGGACTTCGGCCCGTTCGCCTTCGCCAACACCTCCTTCACGGAGGTGAAGGTGTACGACGCGCCGCGAATGGTCGCGGTCAGGCGCACCTAGCTACTTGCCAGCCTTGTGCGCGTCGATCTCGGCGTTCAGCGCGGTCAGGCACTGAATCGCGGCGGCTGCAGCCGTGTCGATCTCGGACTCGGTGCCGCACAACACGAGGCGACCGGTAGCGCCGAACGGGGCCACCGTGGTGAGGCGCACGTTGGCGGCCTTGAGCGCTTCGTTCGCGGCGATCATCACGTACGCGGCCGGCGTGCATTCCAGGATGAGCACCGAGTCGCCGGCGAGGATCATGTTCCCCGACGACGTGCCCGTGAAGTAGATCGCGTGGTCCTGCTGGATGCCGCGGATGACCATGTTGGTGACGACCTCGACCTTGCTGCGGTCGTACTTGGTCTTGCCAGCGGCGCGGAGGACGGCCTCACCGGCCTCGATGACCTCGCCCTGGTCTTCGTGCTGGATCTGCATCGTGCCGTACACGCGCTCGGTGACGACCGAGCCGAGACGAACGCGCGTCGCCTTGAGCGCGAGATCGATCATGCGATGGATCTCCATCGCCGGCGCGAGCTCGAGGAGGATGGCCGCGTCGTACTCCTTCGGGTCGTACACCCGGTTGTCCTTCGCGATGAACTGCGCGAGCTGCGGCTGCAGCTGGTCGATGAAGATGAACGTCCGGAGCTCGAAGCCGCCCTTTTCCTTACCCGCCATGAGTACCCCCAAGCCGCGCGCGAGCGGCGGCCAAAACTAGGTGTTCGTTACCGAATCGACGATGCCCACGACGACGGTGCGCACCGGGCCGTTCGGCTCGGCGTGCAGCATCTGGCGGGCGCCATTTCCTTCATCTTCGACGATGACCGTCTCGCCGACGCCCGCGCCGACCAGATCGACCGCGACGACGTACTTCTCGCCGTCGAACTTCCCGTTCGGCAGCACCTGACGCACGATCAGCTGCGTGCGGCCGCGGTAGAACGCGTGTTGCTGCGTAGCCACGATGGTGCCGACGACGCGTCCGAGGAGCATCTATTTTTCCTCGAGGTTGTGCTGGTCGATGATGCCCACGATCGCGTGATCGACGGGGATGAACCGCGGCGCGTGCAGCAGCGCAGCCTCGCGCGATGCCTCGTAGGTCACCAGCGCGCCGTCACCCGCCTGGTCCGACGCGTCGGTCGCCACGAACGGCTCGCCGTCCGGCTCGAGACCCGCGGTGAGCGGTCGCACGATGAGGAGCTTCAGGCCGTTCATGCCGTCGACCTTGATGGTCGCGACGAGGTTCCCGATGACGCGTCCGATCTTCATGACAGTACTCCGCCGCGCAGGGGCGCGGCTGCGCGGTCCTCGCGCCCGCCCATGATTCGAACGACGCGCGCCCTCCGCTGGATCCGGCACGGCCGGGCTGCGGGCGCGCTACAGCCACTTCCGACGCGGGCGCTGCGGGCCTTGCTGTTCATCCTCTCCACTCCCGGTGGAACGGCTTCCCACCGCGCGCGAGCACCGCGCTGTCGACGTTGCGAATCACCACCGACGACCACCCGTCCGGACGCCCGCGACGCGCCGCGCGGTCACCCAAGTCGACGGCCGCCTCGACGTCGTGCGTCTCGCCGCAAAGGGTCGCGATGGCCTTTCCGCCGAGGCCATCGGCCACGCGGATCTGGATCAGATCGACCTCGGCACCCTTGAGCGCCGCGTCGAGCGCGCGCACGAGCGTTGGCGCCGAGCCTGTCTGGAGCACACCGAGCGTGTCACCGCGGCCGTGCGGGCCCTCGGTTCCATCGAGGATCGCGGGCGCCATGCGCTCATCGGCCCACGGGAGGATCACCGCGTCGTACAGCGCCTCCCCGACCACCGAACGTGCCCGGTCGAAGGCGCGCACGACCGGTTCGACCTCACCGCTGAACAACACGAGGTAGCGCCCGTCGTGGATGGTTCCCGCCGACAACACGGTGATCTCCGCCTCCTTCACGAGGGCGTCGAGCATGTGCAGGCCACGCGGGATGTCGCTCACGTCGAGCATCGCGAGGGCGGGGCCGGGGATCTGGCGGGGTTCATTCACTCACACGATCCGGAAGCGATCGACGAGGGTGCAGCGCCGCCAGCGCGAGAACGACAGCGGCGTGGTGAGGCCTTCCCCCGTGGGCGACGCGATGGTGAACGAGGTCCACCCCTCACCGTCGGCGCCGAGACCCGCGACGGAGCGACCGTTCTTCACGAAGATGCTCGTGTTGCACTTTCGCGCCATGCGCGAGAGCGCGTCGATGTCGTGGCTGTGCATGGTGGCGGTGTGAAAACAGCCGCCTTCCGCGCCCACCGCGAGGTCGATTGCCTCGTCCACCGTGCGGACGCGGGTGATTGGCAGGACCGGCATCATCTGCTCGGTCCAAACGAGCGGGTGATCGTTGGGGACTTCGATCAACACACAGCGCGCTTCGGGGCCCGCGTGTTTGCCGAGGCGCTTCAGGATGACCGACGCGTCCTTGCCGACGAGCTCGCGGTCGATCGTGGCGTGGCCGCGCGGGCCCGCCATCTTCGTGAAGATCGCCTTCTCGAGCGCAGGGAGGTCGCTCGGCTGCAGCAGCACCGCGCCGTGGCGCACCATCGACGCCTTCAGCGCGTCCGCGACGGCATCGACGACGATGACTTCTTTCTCGTCTACGCAGATCACGTTGTTGTCGAAGCTGTGGCCCATCACGATGTCGCGGCCGGCCTGATCGAGGTCTGCCGTGGCGTCGACGACGGCCGGCGGATTTCCGGGGCCGGCGCAGATCGCGCGCTTGCCCGAGTTCATCGCCGCTTCGACGACCGCGCCGCCGCCGGTGACGACGAGCAGGCGGATCTGCGGGTGCTTCATCATCTCGTTCGCGCCGGCCACGGTGGGGTTCGGCACGCACGTGAGCAGGTCCGGAGGACCACCCGCGGCGACGATGGTGCGGTTGAGCAGGCGCACCGTGAACGCCGACACGCGCTTCGCGGACGGGTGCACGTTGAACACGACGGAATTGCCCGCGGAGAGCATGCCGATCGCGTTGCAGATGATCGTGGAAGTGGGGTTGGTGACCGGCGTGATGGCGCCGATCACGCCGAACGGCGCGGGCTCGATCAACACGAGGCCGCGATCCCCCGAGCGCGCGATCGGCTCGAGGATCTCGGGGCCCGGCGTCTTTTCCGTGACGAGCGCGTTCTTGATCACCTTGTCTTCGACGCGGCCGAGGCCGGTCTCTTCCCAGGCGAACTGCGCAAGCGCGCGCCCCTCGCGACGGCACACGGCGCGGATCGCGTCGATGATGGCCATGCGCTTGGAGAGCGGGATCGCGTTGTACGCGAAGAACGCTGTCCGCGAGGCCTTCACGCACGCGTCGATCGACGGGTACACGCCGTCGCCGAGCGCGTCTGCGCCGCCGTCAGCGGCGTTACCCGACGATGACGAACCTCGGGAGATCTCTGCGGCCAACGCCTCTGCGAGGCGCCGGATCGCGGCGGGGTCGATGCCAGCCTGACTCACACGTCACCTCAGTCAGAGTACCCATGCTGCGGACTGTTCTTCTCGTAGACCTGTTTCCCCTCGACGACCCACTGGTCGACGATCGCCATCACCACGGCGTCCACGGGGCGGTTCTTCGTGACCTCGGTCTGCCGCGCTGATGAGCCCGACGCGTACAAGACGTACTCGTCCACGCCAGCGCCTACCGCATCGACCGCGACGACGTAGGCGCCGTCCACGAGCGTCTCGGGGTTCGTCTGCCGCAGCAGCAGCAGGGTAAACCCCTCGAGGTTCGGGTCTTTGCGGCTCGAGACCACGGTCCCGACCACCTTCGCGAGCAGCACGCTACTTTCCGCCCTTGCCGGCGATGGCCTTTTCGGCGTCGCTCTTGCGACCGAGCGGCATCACGAGGTCCACGTTGACGTGGGGACGCGCGATGACGTGCGTGGTGACGACTTCACCGACGCGTGCGGCGCCGTTGGCGCCGGCTTCGATCGCTGCCTTCACGGCTGCGACGTCGCCGCGGATGACGGCGGTGACGTAGCCACCACCGGTCTTCTCGTACTGGACGAGCTCGACCTTGGCGGCCTTCAACATGGCGTCAGCGGCCTCAACCACAGCTGCGAACGACCGGCACTCGATCATGCCCAACGCTTCCGACATCACTACCTCCGAGGTCTTAGTTTGAACGAACGAACCCTAACACAAGGTGCTTAGTAGCCAGACTTCGCGGCGCCGCCGCCCTTCGCGGGTGCGGCCCCGCTGGCTTCCTTGATGATCTGAATCCCGACCGAAGCGCCGATTCGCGTCGCGCCGGCCGCGATCATCACCTTCGCGTCCGCGGCGGACTTGACCCCGCCCGACGCCTTCACGCCGAGCTTGTGGTCCACCGCGTTGGCCATGAGCGCGATGTCGTGCGCGGTTGCGCCGCCCTTCGACATGCCCGTGGACGTCTTCACGAAGTCCGCCCGGGCACGCTTCGACAGCTTGCAGGCGACGATCTTCTCGTCGTCCGTGAGCAGCGCCGTCTCGAGGATGACCTTCAGGAGAGCACCGCCGTCGTGCGCAGCTTCGCGGACGAGCGCGATGTCTTCGTAGACGGTCTCGTGGTCGCCCGACTTGAGCGCGCCGATGTTGATCACCATGTCGATCTCGCGGGCGCCTTCGCGAACCGCCCGGCGCGCTTCCAGCGCCTTGATCTCGCGGTGCGTGGCACCGAGCGGGAACCCGACGACCGTGCAGGTGAGCACGCCGGAGCCGGCGAGGTTCTTGGCGCAGCGCTTCACGTGGATCGGGTTCACGCACACCGACATGAACCCGTACTGGCGCGCTTCCGCGCACAGCTGGTCGATCTCCTTGTACGTGGCCTCCGCCCGCAGCTGCGTGTGATCGATGAGCTTCGCCATGTCCGGAGGCACCGCCGGCGTGCCGAGGCGGCTCGAGACGCGCATCGCCCCGTGGCTCGCGACCATTCCGCGCACCGCGTCGGGCGCCTGCGCGGCGCAGTTCTTCTTGCAGTCGTTGCACGTCATGCAGACGTTGCCTGGCGCACCAGCGGCGACGTTGCCTCCGCCTACAGCACCCGAAAGACTCGCGAGGAGCGCCGGGTTCTTCATCAACGCGCGGGTGATCTGCTCGACCAGCGCCGTCTCGTCCGTTGCCATTCCGGGCCCCTTTGGTTGCAAGTCCGCGCGCAGCGAGCCGCCGGCGAGCGAAGTCTCGGATGTTGACGATCCGTCCAACGCGTCGATCATGGCGACGCGCTTCTTGTGACGATCGACCGTGCAGTCAGTGGAGATGAAGACCTCGACGATCGCCTTCGCAGCGGTTTCGTCGAGGTAGCCCGCGCCGAGCGTCAGCACGTTGGCGTCGTTGTGTTCGCGCGCGTTCTTCGCGGTGGCGACGTCGAACGCCATGCCCGCGCGCACGCCTTTTACCTTGTTCGCGACCATACACGAGCCGATGCCCGCGCCGTCGACGATCACCCCGAGGCGCGCGGCTCCGCTGGCCACCGCTTCCGCCGCCTTCTTGGCGAACACCGGGTAATCCACGGCGTCCGTCGAGTGCGTGCCGACGTCCAGCACGCGAAGTCCCTTGGACTCCAGGTGCCGCACCAACGCGCCCTTCAAGGCGAAACCGCCATGATCGGACGCTAGCGCTATCACCTGGGACGACATCTGCCGGGAACCCTCTGGCCGCTGTTCGAAGCGGCGGGACTATACATGCGGAACGAGGATGTGGGGAGGCCCCGTCTACGGACGCGCTGCCGCCAGCACGATCTTCGAGAACGCCATCACGTCCAGGCTGGCGCCACCGACCAAAGCGCCGTCGATATCGGGCCCGGCGAGCAGCGCCGCCGCGTTGTCTCCGTTCACGCTGCCGCCGTACTGGATGGGTACCCGCGCCGCGAACTCGGCCGACAGGTGCCCGGCGACCCAGCCGCGGATCTGCGCGTGGACCTCCTGTGCCTGGGCCGGCGTCGCCGTGACGCCCGTGCCGATCGCCCACACCGGCTCGTAGGCGATGACGAGCCGCGCGAGGGCCGCTGGCGCGTGCGCCTCAAGGACCGTCAACTGGCGCGCCAACACGTCGAAGGTGCGCCCCGCCTGACGCTCAGCGAGCGTCTCCCCGATGCAAAACACCGGGAAAAGCCCCTCACCGAGCACGGCGCGGAGCTTGTCGGCGACGATCGCGTCGGTGTCGCCGAACACGCTGCGTCGCTCTGAGTGGCCGACGAGCACGCTCGTACACCCGAGGGAGCGCACCATCGACGCCGATACTCCGCTGGTGAACGCGCCGCTCGCCTTCGCGTGCACGTCCTGCGCGCCCACCTCGAACGCGCTGTCCCGCAGCTTCGCGAGCACGGGGAACAGGTACGGAAACGGCGGGAACACGAGCAACCGCGCGCCGCGCTGAGAGCCGAGCTTCCCGCGGAGATCGCCCGCGAGCCGCAGGGCGGCATCGAGCTCGAGGTTCATCTTCCAGTTGCCGCCGATCACCCGATCGCGACGAGACGTGGGCAGAGCCATTTCTACTTTGCGTCGCGGTTCAGCGAGAATGGGCTGTTCTTCGGGCTGGTGCCGGTGCTGCCGATGTGGACCTTGTTCACCGGCATCGGGGCACCGTCGATGTTCAGATCGTAGACGAGGTCACCTTCGGGCATGCGGAAGTCGAAGCCATCGACGCCAGCGTTCGTCTTGAAGTCGAACATCACGCAGTGGCCGTCGGGCCCGACGCGTATCCCATCGCCAACATCGGCACGGACAGGCTGCACGGCGGCGATCTCCTGGCCGCACACCTTGCCGCTGAAGCGCCGCACGACCTTGTTCTCGACGGTGGTGAACCGCACGTGTTGCCCGTCTGCGTCGTGCCACACGTAGGCCCCGAGTGCGGCGCCCGCTGTGAACGTCGGTTTGCCCTGGAAGACCTCGTTGGGCATGGCCAGGGCGGTGCCAACGGACACAGCGACCCCGACCGCGACAAACAACGCACGCACGACCTTCATGTGAACCTCCCGTGGCCGGCATCCTGCGCGAACCACGCGTCGAGGTCAACAACGGGCCCGACAACCCGTCAACAGGCGCACGCGCTACGGCGCGACGATTCGCCCCGGAGCGCCGCTGTCACCCGCCACCGTGTGGCAAGACGCGCAGTCCGCTGAGTTCACCTCGGAGGCCATCTCCACGATTCGTCCCTGGTATTCGACGCTCGCCGTGATCGGCATGTCGAACGAGCCCCGGTTGTAGAAGTTGCCGGCGCGGTTGGTGGTGAAATTGGTGGTCGTGCCGTGGACGTCGGTGATGTGAACGATGACGCCCGAGACGCCATCGCAGTCGTCTTCGTCGTGTACGGCGCCCATCACGGTCCCAGCCATCCCGAAATTCGGCCCCTCGCTGGTCGCGTGGCAGGTCACGCAGTCATGCCCAGGGCGCATGTTCGCGGAGCCAGCGTTCCCAAACGTCCAGTGCTCCCCGGACGAGCAGGTGGGCGTCCAGGCGGTGTCCACGCTCGTGTCGCCGGCCGTGTCCCCCGCGGTGTCACCGTTGGTGTCACCCTGAAGTGTTCCCTGACAGCCCATCAGCGCGACAGCCCCGACCAGCATCTGACCGAACGACCTCATGTCTCCCCCTGTTGTCGGGCACCCGGTGCACGCCTCGTGCCAGCGCAGAGCGGCCACGCGCCCACGTTCGTCCATGCGATGTCGTGCGGGGTGCGAAAGAAATGAACCACCACCGAAAGGAATCTTTCGGTCATCGGCGCGATGGCACTGCGTTCCATCGAGCATGGCGCCCTTCGAGCGTACGGCACGGTTACTGCTGATGGACGTGAGGAGGTCCCGTCGCGCGTCGTCTGCCACCGTTGGCGTCGTCAGGGTGGCCAGCCTGGCTCGCCGCCTGGCTCGCGACCGCCGCTGCCGGGCTGGTCGCCGCGACCGCGCTCGCCTTGTTGTCATCGGGTGCACTGGCCACGGCGCTCGACGAAGCGCTCGGCAGCCAATTGGCGTCCGAGGCAGGCGTCATCGCGGTCGCGCTCAAGAACGTCCCCGTCGACGCGATCGCCGCGGTCGGCGGCTCACGCAGCACAGACCAGCTTCGGGAGCGCCTCGGAGACCTCACCGACGCCGGCAAGCTGCATGATGCAGCCCTGATCAACCCGTCGATCGGGACCATCATCGTCCGAGATCGCGACCACACGTTCATCGCAGCCCTCGCTGACGCCGACCTGATCCTCACCGCAGCCGGCGGAACCGCCGTGGTGGGGCCCCTGTACCGGTCGGAGGGCGCCCCGTACCGTGCGGCCTACGCGCCACTTCCGGGTCACCCGGGCTGGGTCGTGGGTGTCGAGGGCTCAGGAGCGACGCTCGGCGCGGTCGACCGACTGCGCGAGCTACAGCTTGTCGTCGGCGCGTCCTCTGTCGCCGTGGCGCTGTTGTTCGGCGCGCTGCTCGCCCGCGCGGTCGCGAGCCCGCTCGCCCGGTTGGATGACGAGCTGTCTGGAGCGGCCCCGGGCGATTCGCCCGACACCATCCACGTCCAGGGCCCGCGCGAGGTCCGCAGGGTCGCCGAGGCCGCGCGCCGCCTGCTCGGCGCGATCACCGATCGCGATCAGGCACTGATAAAGGCGCACACCGAGCAGATCCGCCAGATCGAAGCGGTGTCGGCCGCCGTCGCCCATGAGGTCCGAAACCCCCTGCACGCGCTCGGGATGACCGTGGAGCGCCTCGGGGGCCCGGTGGACGCGGAGCGCCGCGCTGTGCTGGCTCAGCGAGCCCACCAGGGCATCGTCGAGATCGACGACATCGTGAAGCGCTTCCTCGACCTGTCGCGACCGGTTCAGCCCCAGGTGAAGGACTTCGACGTCCTCGAATTGGTGCGCGATGTGATCGCCGAGCACGCCGCCTTGTTCGACCAACTCGAGCCGATCGGGTCCCCGTCGACCACCCGGACGGACCCTGACCTGCTGCGTCAGGTCGTGCGCAACCTGCTGCTGAACGCCCACCAGGCCGGCGCGCGGCGCGTGGTCATCCGAAGCAACGGCGCGCAGCTCGAGGTCGAAGATGACGGGCCCGGGGTCGCCGAGGCCGATCGCGCGACGATCTTCGAGTGGTTTCACACGACGCGCGCCGCGGGCGTCGGGCTCGGTCTGCCGCAATCGAGGCGGATCTGCCGCGCCCTGGGCGGCGACCTCGTCCTGCACCAACGGCAGCCCGCTGTGTTCCGAGCCACTTGGGAGCCAAGATGAGCCATGTCCTCGTGGTCGACGACCACGCGCCCTCCGCCGAAGCCCTCGCGGAAGCCCTCACGGACGAGGGGTACACCGTCGACAAGGCCGGCAGCGGCGAACAGGCGCTCACGATCATCCGACGCGGCGGCATCGACGTCGTGATCACCGACCTGCGCATGGAGGGCCTCGACGGCATCGAGCTGCTGCGCGAGGTGAGGACGTTCGACGTCAACCTGCCCGTAATCCTTGTCACAGCGTACGCGTCGGTGGAACGCGCGGTCGAGGCCACGCGAGCCGGCGCGTTCTGCTTCCTCACCAAGCCCGTCCGCCTCGCGGAGATGACGGTCCAGGTGCGCAACGCGGCGCGGGTTCGCGAGCTGCACGCCGCGACGTCCAGCGTTGACGAGAAGGACCCGATCCTGGGCCGATCCGCGCCCCTCAAGCGCGCGCTCGCGGTCGCCGATCGCGCGGCCTCCAGCGACGCGACGGTGCTGCTGCTCGGTGAGACCGGTTCGGGGAAGGAGCTGTTCGCCCGACGAATCCACCGCAAGAGCCCGCGCGCCAAGAACGTGCTGGTGTCGGTCAACGCGGGCGCCATCCCCGAGAGCCTCGTCGAATCCGAGCTGTTCGGCCACACCAAGGGGTCCTTCACCGGAGCCACCACCGATCGACAAGGTCTGTTCGAGGCCGCCGACGGAGGGACGATCTTCCTCGACGAGATCGGTGAGCTGTCGGCGGGCGCCCAGACGCGTCTGCTGCGGGTGCTCGAAGACGGCACGCTGCGCCGCGTCGGAGAAAACCGCGATCGTCACGTGAACGTGCGCGTGATCGCGGCCACGCACCGCGACCTCGCCACGAGCGAGACGTTTCGCCGGGATCTGTACTTCCGCTTGAACGTGATCGCGATCGAGCTGCCGCCGCTGCGAGCGCGCTCGGAAGACATCCCCGCGTTGTTCGGGCACGCGCTGCGGGCGGCCTGCGCGCAGGTCGGCCGTCCCGCGCTCGCTGTCGACACCAGCGTGCTCGACCGACTCGTCGCGTACCGCTGGCCGGGAAACGTGCGCGAATTGTTCAACCTCGCGTCCCGACTCGCCGTCTTGGCGCCCGGGGAGTCGCTCACCACCGACGACCTGCCCCGCGAGCTCGCCGAGGCCGCGCCGATCGGGGCTCCGCGGTTCCCGGACGGGGACTTCGACCTGACCACCTGGCTCGAGACGGTCGAGGAGGCCGCGCTTCGAAGGGCGCTCTCCCGCTATGACGGCGTGAAGGCGCGGGCGGCGACCTCGCTCGGACTCGAGCGGAACGCATTCCGGTACAAGCTCAAGAAGTACGGTATCGACGAATGACGATCCTCGTCCTGCTCATCGCGCTCGCGCGCGCAAGCGACCCCACCACCGACGCGTACCGCGCCCGGCTGGTCGCTCAGCAGGACGTGGAGTCCGCGGCCGCCGAGATCGCGAGGGCCCGTGCGAGCGGCTCAGAGCGCACGGAGCTGGCTCAGCTGATGGCCACCTACCGCGAAAAGGCTGAGCGCCTGCAGAGCATCGACGAGCCGCTGCTGGCCGCTGCTGCCGACTCCGCGCGCACGGACCAGATCCAGGCCGAGCAGGCCCTGTTCGAGGCCCTCGCGCGCGGCACGACGGACCCACACGCACGAAAGGTGCTCGGGGCTTACCTCGGCGACCTCGACGCGCGGTTGAAGACGCTCGTACCAAGCCTCGAGGCCGCCCGCGCGGCAGACGACGCTGAGCTGCGCGACGCGCTGCTCCTCGACATCGCGGACCAGGCCGCGACGCTCGCGCTGGTCGCTCGCTACGACGCCGCGGACGCCGACCGCATCGCGCGACGAGACGTCGCCGAGGCCGCGGGACTTCGCCTCCGCACAGGTCCGATCGACGGTGCCAGCCTCGACGTCACGGTCGCCGCCGGGCGACTCGAGCGCGAAGCGATCGAAGCCGCCGCGCGACGAGACGTGGCATCGAGCCGCGCTCTTGCGGCCGATGCGCTACGAGCCTCCGCGCTCGCCCAGGAGATCCCGTGATCTACGCTCTCGTCACCGCTGCCCACGCCTCGGACGGTTCGCTCGAGCTGCGCCTCGGGGCGCGCGGGGCAGCCGAGGCCACGGTCGAACAGGAGGGCGCGTACCCGGAGTCCGAGCCGGCGGCGATGGTGGGCATCCTCGGCGACGTCCACCACGAGTGGGCGAGCGGCCCCTGGATGGGCCTGAGCGGCTTCACCTACGCGTACGGGCCCGAGTCCGAGCCTTCGCTGCTCGAGATCACGCCTTCGGCGGGCCTGCTTGCAGAAGTGGGCCGCTCCGGCCACGTCGACCTCGGCGCCCGCGCGACCCTGGACGTGGCCCCGTTCCACGCTGAAGCCAGCAGCGCGCGGCTCGAGGCGTTCGGCGACGCCGGCGCGACGGTGAACGACCATCGCCTCGAGGGCGTCTTCACCGCCGTCGATCGCCGCTACCTGTCCAACGAGCTGTTCAACTTCTCGATGGCGGAGCTGGGTGCCCAATGGACGTGGCGGCCGGGCGCGACCCACCTTCGCTTGCGCGGCACGTTCGAAGCCAACACCTCGAACGACGCACAAAGCGAGGCCGTGCTCGGGACCCAGGTGCGGGCCTCTGTCGAGATCGGCCGCATGGTCGGGCGGTGGGATCTGAACGCCCGCGCGCGGTTCATCGGCGGATTTGGCGGCATCGATGAGGACCTCCATCGGCCGCAGTTCTCGCCGTCGGGCGTCTACCTTGACGACGCCGACGCGCTCTCCGAAGGCGGGCAACTGCTCGGCCGCCTCGACCTCTCCGCAATCGGCGCGATCGGCGAGCGCTGGACCGTCGACGCCGTCCTCGCGCTTCGACTGCGCCAGGACGAGGCCGACGAGGGCGTCATTGCCTACGCGCGCACCCTCCATTCGCAGGTCGACGTCGCGCGTCGCGTCGGCGACCACGGCGTCGCATTGACCGCGGGGGCCGGCGTGACCGCCATCGACGATCCCGCCCTGTTCGACCCGAGCGTGTGGATCGGCGTGCGGTGGTCACCCACACCCGTGCAGCGCGCGGCTGCGCCGTAAGCGCACGCAGCCGCGCCGGGCCCCTACTCCGCGATCAGCTTCGCCAGTGCCACACCGTCGGAGGCCAGCAGCTCGGCGACCCGCTGCGCGTCGACATCGGCGACGATGATCTCGCCGACCTCTTCGGTCACCGAGGAGAAGATGCCGTGGGCACGCATACGCTCGGTCTGCCGCTGGTTGTCGTCCGTCGGCGTGACGAAATGGATCGACCCCACCTTGTAGCGGTGGATCAGGAACAGGTGCGCGAGCGTCATCAGGCGCTTGCGACGCAAGCCGGTGTCGAACGTGTTCTGGTCACGAATCGAGCAGATGTTCTTTCCATGCCGATCCTGGATGTCGGCGAACACGACGTTCGCGAGCTTGTCCCCGCCCGGCGAAAGGATCGCGAGCTCGAGCAGGTGCGAGCCGACGGTGTGGGGGCGGAGCTGCACCCGGAGGCCGTCGCGGTAGTCGTGACGCTTGCGCCAGAGCTGGAGCCATTGCTCGAGAAGCTTCGGCGGGACCTCGGTCATGACGAGGTGCTGGAATTGTGTGGAGCCGTGGCCCATCGCCTTCGTCGTCGACGTGCGGCCGGTGAGGGCCATCAGAGCCGCGTCCGCGCGCGGGCCTCCGACCAGGGTTTGTGGTGTGCGGTACGGCGACTCGACGAGGCGGAATTTGCGCTGCAATTTCGCGAGGGCGAGCATCCCGTCGGCCTTGAGCGATGCGGCGAATTCTTCGCTTGCGTGGCCGTCGATCTGGTGGCCGCCGTACGTGATGAAGTTGAACACGAAGCCCATCTTCCCGAGCTCGACCGGGAACGCTCGCATCTGTGCGTCGTTCATCCCGGTGGTGTCCCAGTTGAACGACGGCGACAGGTTGTACGCGAGCATCGCGTTCGGGAACCTGGCATGGATCGCGTCGGCGAATCGCTTGGCATCGTGGAGATCGGCGGTCTTCGTCTCCATCCACAGGAGATCGGCGAACGGGGCGACCGCGAGCGACTTGGCGATTGCGTATTCGATGCCGCCGCGGATCTGGTAGTACCCGTCCGGCGTCTTTGCGTGCTCACAATCCCAGGCGACCTCGACACCCATCGCGCGCGCCTTCTCGCGCGCCTCAAAAAAGCCCGCAGTCGACGCAAACGACCGCCACTCGTCCGGCGTCATCGGCAGCGGCTGCCCCTCGTTGGCGCGGAACGCCATCCGCGCAGCGACGGCGTCGGCGTAGGTCTCGACGCCCGCCTCCTGCTGCCAGGCGTCCACGAACTTGCCGAACACCTTGTCCAACGCGGCGTCAGCGCCCGTATACGGGGCCTCGAGGAACGCGGCAGCGGCCTGCGCGACGTCCTTCTTCAGCCCGGTCTTCCCGAGCCACTCGTCGGCTGCGGCGAACTCGGCATCGCAGAGTGCATACAGTTCGTGGCCGCTCAGCTCCTCGACGCCGGCGCGCAGGAATTGGCGAAGAATGGCGAGGAACGAGGCTTTGTAGCTAGGCAGATCGGTGTTCGTGGCCCCGAGGATGAACGGCTGGTCGCGATCGTCACTTCGCCCGTCCAGCAGGGTCGCCGATTCGGCGTCGGTGCGGGCGACGACGATGCCTGGAACGCCCATGATGTCGAGTTGAAGGCGAGCGGCGGTGAGGCGCTTGATCTGCTCGTCGGACGAGACCAGCACCTTTCCACCCTGGTGGCCGCACTTCTTCACGCCGGGCTTCTGATCCTCGATGTGAAAGCCGGGTACGCCGACCTCGACGAAGCGCCGAATCAGGTTGCGCACGTGGGCGTCGCCGCCGTGACCGGTGTCGGCGTCGGCGATGATGAACGGGCGGAAGTCGATCTCGGGGGTGGCGCTCTTCTGCTCTTCCGTCATCCGCGCACGCGCGAACGACTGGTTCTTGTCGGCCGTGAGGAGCGCGCGGACGATCGGCGCCGCCTCGTTCGGGACCTGGCTCAGCGGGTAGCTTGCGAGGTCCGGACCGGGGTCCTCGTTGACGGAGCCCTTCGCGCTCGTCGCCCAGCCGCCGAGGTAGATGCCCTCGATGCCGGCGCGCTTCATCGCCACCGCCTGGCCCGGCGAGTACGGACCGAACGTGGTGATGGACCGGCCGCTCTCAAACAGCTCCCGAAGGCGTGTGTAGAAGCCCTCGGCCGCCTGTCGGGCGACGGTGTAGTCGGGGCGAATCGTTCCGCGCTGCTCGACAACCTCACGCGCGGTGTGGATTCGTTTCAGTCCGCGAAAACGGGGGCTGTTGAACCACCGCTTCAGCTCGGCGACGTCCTGCTCGTGGCGGCTCATGGCGCTCTCCTCTGGGTGACGGGTCAGCTCGTTGGTGCGACAAAATCCAGGTTCTCGGTCAGCCGGGTTCCGTCGCGCGCGAACGCGGACAGGTAGGCATCCACGCGCTCACAGGCGACGGCGAGGTCCTCGTTGTCGAGGTTCAGGTTCAGCAGGTCGACGTACCACGGGGCCTTGGCCGGGTTTTCCACGTACCGGCGCACGATCTCGCGCGCGATCGGCAAGGTCGTGGCCTTCGAATCGTCGTGGACGTCCTTGTTGCGGGCCGCCAGCAGCTTGCCGTACTCCTCGCCCAGCAGGCGCTCGAACAGCTCCGGCGTGAGCCGATCACCCGCGCGAACACCGGTACCAGCGTCACCTTCGGTGAACGCCGCGCGCTTGTGCAGCCACTCCCAGAGGATGCTCAGGCGGATCTCGCCGGTGGCCATGTCCTCCATCAGGTACAGCACGTCGTCGTCGCCGAAGAAATCGGCGGGCTTCAATGCGGCGGCCTGCATCCCCCGGCCGAACGCGTTGCCGTACTGCAGCGCCACGCTGAGCAGGTCGCGAGCTCCGCGAACGGTGCGAGGCGCCGGCTCGAGGAGGCGCAGCCCGGCTGCGTCTTCGGGCGTGTACGTGAGCGGCGGGAACGCCCGGCCCGCCTGGTTGGCTTCGCCCACCTTCTCCCAAACCGGGCGAACGATGTGCACCATCTTCCAATGAGCGACCCACTTTCCGCTCGCGCCGGCGCGCTGCTCACGCTCGGCGCCCGCGACCGCGCGCTTCATTCCGGCGGCGACCCCGACCTCCGACCCCACCGGGATGTTCGGCTCCATGCCACCCTGCCACAGCGCGCAGCGGCCGTTCCGGTCCGGCGTGTTCACCGCGCGGCGCACGCGATCCTCGTAGTTCCGCATGTACCCGTAGGTCATGGTGATCGCGTCGATGTTCGGGTCCTGGAACGCCGGGTCCCACGCGAGCGCGTCAGCGACGCTGTTGATGTAGTCCCACCGCCCCGTGTTGAAGCCGACGAACCGGAGCCCCAGCGCAGCGCGGATCTCCATGAGCTGAAAGCTTTCTTCGAGCTGTTCAATGAGCACGTAGGTCTTGATCGAGCCCCGCTCGAGCCCGACGTGGACCTCGAGCGCGGTGAGGAGGTCGTTCCACAGCGCCGCCTCTTCGCAGGTCTGGATCTTTGGCAGGTACAAGACGAGCGACGACCCGCGGGCGCGCAGGGCGGCGTGGTTGTTCACCACGTACGTGGCCGCGTCGACGATCGACGCCGAGAAGCCAGAGCCATCGGCATCGCGCACGTGCCGGTCGTCCAGGTGCAGGCCGCGCGCACGGAAGATGCGCGTCGTGACGTCCAGTTGCCGGTCGACGTCGTCGATGATCGCGCGGCCGAAGAAGCCCTTCGCCCAGGTGTTCATCTCGGTCGCGACCTCGCGCGCGACGTCCACGAACGGCGCGGCCCGCGCGATCGCGAGCTTGAGGTTTCGCTGGTTGTCGAGCGACATCGTCGACACCTGGCCGAGGGCGTCCTCCCCATCGAACATCCAGCCGTCGGCCCCAGACAGGAGCGCGTACGCCACGTTTCGGAGCCCGGCAGCGACAGTTGAACGCGGCCGGGTGGCCGGGCCCGTCCCCTGAATCCACTGACGCGTAAGGTCGTGGGGGATGACCGACCCGTCGAAGTCACCGTCGCGGGCCTGTTGCACCGTGATGCTCGTGCGCGGGATGACCGCGTCCGGTGCGAGGAAGTCGATGTGGGTCTTTTCGCGGAACCGCCGCTCGCGGCGCTCGATGCGCTCGCGCATGATGCGCTGCCGGTCGCGGTTCAGCGAGGCCATCGCGTCCAGCGCGTCCAGCACCGCCGGGGTGAGCACGTCAGCGTAACGCTCGAGGATCCCAGCGCGGAAGATCAGTCTGGCTGGTTCACGGCGGGTGGTCGTCGAACTCACGACTGCTCCGGGGCTCGGTGGATATGAGGTTTCCCACCGTGGCCGCCCGGTCAATGGTGCAGAAGGTGGCAGGGCGCTGGTTGCCCCAGCGGGCCGTGGTAGCGTCGGCGTTCGCGGCGATCGAAGTTGCGGATCTCGAGGGGGTGACGGCTTGAGGCAGCATCCTGTTGGTGTCGTATACCTCCTTGCGGGGCCCCTCGCCCTCGCCTGCGGGGGTGGCGGCGTCGGGCCTCGCCCGGCGGAACTTGCGGCGATCGACGGTACGCTTTGCTTCGAAGGCGAAGTGGCGCTGTTGACCTGCGGGACGAATTCCGACCGCTTGTTGTCGCTGTGTTCGCGCGGTGAGAGCCTGCGTTACCGCTATGGCAAGCCCGGCGCCGTCGAACTCGAGTACCCTGACAGGGATCAGCCGCTCCAGGACGCGTTCAAGTGGGAATCGACCGAGACGCACGGCAGCATGGACGGTCCACCCGGAGGCCAATTCTCCAAGCTCTCGTTCTCTCGGGACGGCACGGGCTACCTCATCGACGAACGCTACTTCGGCGAGCCGCCGGTCATCAAGATCGTCGTCACCCCAGCGAATGGCGACCCGGTCACGAGCGATTGCGATCGACAGGTCGACGGCAGCCTGGCTTTCGTCGCGATCACCCTTTCGCTTCCGGTCGATCAGGCCTATTGAAATGAGGCGGCAAGGTACGGGATGACTTGGTGGGTCCTCACAATGTTGATGTCCTGCGGGGCAAAGGAAGCGCCGCAGTCGGCGACCTCCAACGTCGCGGTTGAACTCCGCCTCCCACCTGCGACCACGGGTGGAGTGACGCTCGAATGCGTGGTCCGCATCGTTCAGCCGCCCGCTGTCACCGTGTACCTGGTGGTCCACAACGGCACCGAAAACGGCATCGTTCTCTCCAGCGCGTTGACGCCGATGCACGTGGTGCACGTCACTGGCGCGACGAGCGAGCTGCGCGTGTTTCACGGCCCCACAGCGAACCCCTCGTCCGACGGGGTGCACCTGTTCCTCCTCGATCCCACCAAGTTCGCTCCGGTGGCGGCGGGCGCCACGGTGGAATTTCGCGGCGGCTTCAGCATGCGGCCGTCGGCCACTGGTGTGTTCTTCGACCCCGGCGACTCGGCGGACGACTTCTTGCGGCTCGGGTGCGCGGCGACCTGGTGGAACGAAGCCGAGTGGTCGCCGGAGCACATCGAGGGCGGACAGATCGCCCTGACGGGGACGATCGAGTTCCGCGGCGTCGCGCGCGAGGGGCCGTGAGAGGGTTGGGGGCGGTGGTGACCTTGATCCAGTTTGGTGGACACCTGCCGAGAGGCGAGAGAGGTGGGCACCATGGAAAAACGAAA